>CAZLFB010000082.1:0-47909 GCA_964558695.1 uncultured Orrella sp. | reverse complement strand
TAGTGGTGAGAGGGTTTGGGCTAGGAGCAGGGGTGTATCGACCGCCACAAAGACGAGCAGAGGGTGTAGGTGGTGCTCGGTGTTTTGTTCTGTACTTTGCTCTTGAGCCAATGCCTCAATGCAAGACACCATGCCACCCACTGGGCCTAGATGCGCAAACAAATCCGGGATGTGTTGCCCATGCCAGCCAGGGCGCGGCGCGCCACTCATGAGCACACGGCCACAGCCCGCTTCCATCAGTGTCTGCTCGGCAATGGATAGCAATGTCTTACCACGAAACGTCAGCAACGCTTTGTCCTGGCCCATGCGCGAAGACTGGCCACCGGCTAACACAATGCCGATTGGCTGGTTCGGCGTCGGCCTGGTCGCCAGGATGCTTGGGTCATTTGGCTGAATCATTAGCCTGGACTGTCTCTGAGTTGCTCTTCGTTCAGTGGCTCTTCGTTCAGTGGCTCTTCGTTTAAGTATCTCGACACATGAGTTCCATGCCAAAGTAATCCACGGCCGCGTTAGTCGGTAAGGCGTTAATTGTGTCTGGCACCATGACCCAGCCCGTCATGGTCATGAGGGAGGACACACTGAAGGCACTCTGATCATTCAATAATGTCGTGCGCAAGATGCCTTGCGTATCGACAAACCGGCGGGCTTTGAGCAAGTGAGCCCCAGTGCCTTTCTTTAGGTAAGGCTCGGTGATCAGTGCCTTGGTCGGTATCTCGGCCGCCATACCCAGCATCTGGCGGATGAGTGGCATGACAAAAAACCGCAACCCCATTGCAGTGGCAATTGGGTTGCCAGGCAGACCAAAGAAGTAACGCCCGTCAGGTAGAACGGCAAACAGCACCGGTTTGCCTGGTTTGATGGCAACGCCATGAAACAGAATTCGAGCGCCGAGCTTGGTTAGGGCCTCGGCGATAAAATCGCGCGGGCCTTGAGAGACGCCACCTGTACTGATGAGAATGGTTGCCTCAGATGGCTGCTTGATTCGTTCGGCGAATGCGTCAGGATCATCACCCACGCTTGCAGCATGTCGTGCTTTGATTCCAGCGGCTTTCATTTCAGTGAGTAAGTACGGCGTGTTGGAATCGTAGATTTCACCGCAATGAAGGGCCGCATCTTTTGTGCCAAGCGTTTTGACCTCAGCACCCGTGGAAAAAATATCGACGGCAGGCATTGGACGGACATAGAGTTCGCTCACGCCACTGGCGGCCATGGCGGCCATGTGACCAGCATGGATCCGGGTGCCTGGTTCTAGTAGCACGCTGCCAAGCTTAAGGTCCTCACCCTGCAGGCGAATGTTCTGATGCGGGTAGGCGGCACTGCGTAACTCGATGGATTTGATGGATGGGCTGGATTGACTCAGGCCAGCCACACGCTCGATGTGGTGAACCTGCTCGTAGGCAATGACCGCGTCAAATGCATCAGGTACAACCGCGCCGGTGGTGATTTCCACGCTGGGCCCAAACTCGCGCTCCGTGGTCAGTGCGCCCGCGTCGATGCGGTGACTGACTGGCAGATTCAGTGGGCTATCGGGTGTGGCAAGCAGCGTTTGATTGGCGCACACGGCAAACCCGTCCATCGCGGCGCTATTGAAAGCAGGCAAGTTTCTTTGAGCCAGAACGGGTTGCGCGCAAACCATGGCAAGCGAGTCTTCGGTTTTGATGCGCACCGGCATAACAAGTTTGGCTTGGTTTCGTATTAACTCAATGCCTTGGTTAAAGCTGATCATCCTGCGCCCACCCGTTTGGCCTAGAACACTAACTTGCAGATCATACGCCGAGGATGATTCAGCCGATGATGTCTTAAAACTGGCCTAGTGCGTGCCATCGGTCTTGTCACGCGAGGCCAACACTTCTACGGCAGTCGCATAACCGGCATCAATCAGGCTCCGTATAGTGGACGCTGAAAAATCGTGAGCCTTGGATGCGCTGTGTGCACCGCGTCGCTGACGCACGATTTGGGTCACCGTGGTTTGCGCCGACTGCCCCATCAATTGCAGATAAAGAGGCTCTTGCTGCACCTGTTGTGCGGCGGTTTCAGGCAGTTGCGCCATGATCTGTTTGACTAGCTGGTGATAGTCCGCAAGCCGGGTTTTTAATGTGTAGTCCTCATCGATTCTCTGCGAGAAGATGATCTCCTCGCGGCGGTTCAAGACGTCGCCCAAGGACTGCGGCAACTCGTCTCGCTGTCCCGTAAACAAGTCAATCAAATAGACCTGTTTACCGGTGGTGCCGATTCGGGCAAGCGCTGGTTCGAGCGGTGAGTTACTGACTATGCCAGCGTCCCAGTAGTGACGCCCGTTGATGGTGGTCCAGGAAAAGGCAGGTGGCAAACTACCGCTGGCCAGGATGTGGTCGACGGTGAAGTCATCGAGATAACTGTCGAATAGAACGATCTCGGCAGTCTGCACATCGACAGCCGTGACCAGCAATCGAATCGGACTGGATTTGAGGCTTCCAAAGTCCACGTATTTCTGCAGCAAGTCGCGTGCCGGTGAGAAGTCGTAGAGGCTTTGCCATTGGCTCAACGGTTCAGTGAACGCGTTCCAAGGATTGAGCCAGCGCGGCGAGAAAAATCCTGGCACTCCAAACCAGTAGGCTTGTTGGCTGGCAAGGGTGCGGCGTGCGGCCTCATCGGGCAAATTAACCGAGTGAGTCGAGAGCTCACGCCAGAAATGCTCGAGCGCTTGAGCGGGGTTATCCGGGTTGCCAGCGATAATCGCGCCATTGAATGCGCCGATTGAGACGCCCGCGACCACGTTTGGTCGAATGTCATGGTTTTGTAGCGCGCGAATGGCGCCACACTCGAATGCGCCATAAGCACCGCCGCCTTGCAGGACATACAGCACTTGACCTGGCACCTCTGACAAAGAAAAGTCAATATCGGGCAGTTGCGGCCTGAATGCTCTTAGGTTCGTGCGACTGCGAATCAGTCCATCAGCGGCCCGGGTATTGGCCGAAGCGTGACCGAGCGCTAGAAATGCCGTCGGTACGTCGTCCTGCAGATATAGGGTTTCAAATGAGTTGGGTCGCAGCTCACCTCTGTCAATTTGCTCATCCATGGGGCTTGGGATCCCCACCAAGGTGATGCTTTGATCAAACACATGGCAAAAGAAGTAACTGATTCTGGTGTAAGGCTCATGCCGCCCGAGCATGTTTCTGGCAGCTAACCGACCCTGTTTGACGGCATTGTCCCACTGCTCGATGCGCAACTGTTGACCGTACAGTGGATGGAATAGATTGGCGACATCACCGGCTGCATACACATCAGGATCGCTGGTTTGCAGATACTCGTTGACTCGCACACCATCATCACAGACGATGCTGCTCGATTGCAGGAAATCGATACGGGGTGTGACACCGGCAGCAATCACGACGAGTTCACAATCCAGATCAAGTCCACCTTTCGTTTGGACGGATAAACCTTGTCCTTTTGTGCGGATACTGGCTGGCTGCTCAGGCACGATGCATCGAACATCTTGCTGGCTCAGAACCGTCTCAAAGTAATTGGAAACCTTCGGTGAGTAGAGTTTGTAAAGCAATTGCTTGGATTCGATGACGGTGACGCTAAGCCCAAGGCCATGGAGCATGGCAACCAGTTCGATGCCCTGGAAGCTGCCGCCAACGACCACACATTGTTTGGCGCGCTTGGCAGCCTCTCGAATCGCTGTCGCATCGTCAAAGGTTCTGAGGTAGAAAACCCCTGGAAGATCCTGTCCTGGTATGTCTATAGGCGTGGGCCAGGTCCCCGTGGCAATCAGCAGTTTATCGTATGCCAGTGTGCGGCCTGTACTCAGTGTTACCCGCTTGTGCTTGGTGTCGACATTGGTTGCTTTTTGACCCAAGATGAGCTCAAGGCGTAGCAATTTGAGTCGCTCTTTGGACAGAACAAATTGCGGTGTGAATGCGTGATCATGACCGGCGGGGGGTTTTGACAAGGGGGGGCGATGATAGGGCGCGATGTGCTCTTCGCAAACGACGACGATTCGACCCGCGGCGCCTTGTTCGCGCAAGGAGCGGGCGGCCGTCGCGCCTGCAAGTCCACCACCTAAAATAACGAATTCGGCGTGTTCCGTACTCGCAGCATTGGTCTTACGGGTATCACGGGCGCGATTCATCAAAACACCAAAAAAAAGGGGTAACCGTGTTCCCCAGTAATTGAACGCAGTTGGGATAACAGCTCGATTCGGAGTGTAACGTCAGATATTGACATTGCAAGGTTTCACCATGCTGTGTCACAACGAGACCCAAGCGATTTTGGTCGAAACCAATGGTTGGCGCAGTGGTCCAAGGCTTGTGTGCTTCAGGACACTGGCAATTCACTCTAATTGACTTAGATCGCACCGGAGTAAGTAATGAATTGGTTCATTCTGTTTGTCGCTGGGCTCATGGAAGTTGGTTGGGCCATCGGTCTGAAGTACACGGCTGGGTTTACCAGGCTATGGCCGTCCGTGTGGACCTTGCTTGCCATGGTTCTGAGTGTGGTTTTGCTGGGGTTTGCGATGAAGTCACTGCCAGTCGGTACGGCTTATGCTGTCTGGGTGGGTATCGGTGCTGTTGGTACAGCAGTCATGGGTATTGTGCTATTTCAGGAACCATCGAACGCGATGAGGTTATTGAGCCTGCTGCTGATCTTCATCGGTATTGTCGGACTGAAGTTGTCGTCGTCGTGATGACACTCGAGTCACATTGAGTCAATTCTTTTGGGGTGACATCGTGAGGCTTATCGTCTGGGGTATATTTTTCCTGCTTGCCATCTTGTGGACAGGCTCTGCGGTCGTGTTGGCTCAGGCCATTGAATGGTCCGTGCTTAACCTGTCAGCAGGCTCCTCAGCCATGCTTGAGGCCGCCACTGGCAATATTGTTATACCGATGTGGCTGAGCCCGTTACTTGCGCCGTCAGTCTGGGCTACCTTGCTACAGACGGTTCAGACTTCACTGGCCGAGCTGTCTGGTTTCGCACCGCTGGTTGGTACTTTGATGGCATGGTTAGCGCCACTGGTCTGGGTGATCTGGGGCCTAGGGCTGCTACTGCTCATTGGACTGGCAGTTGCCGCCAATGCGCTGGTGGGGCGCGGTCGACGCAGCTAATCAATTTGTGTGGTTAATCGCTCAAAGCTTTGGCCTCATGTTCACGCGGTCAACCCATGGCTTGCATACCAACTGCCGATCAACGCCTGGCAAAGTTTTGCAGTCTTTAACAGTAAGATAGCGCGATTGACACTCCCGAAACACCCATCATGAGTCAGCCAGCTTCTTATTTCCCCGGTCTGCGGTTTTTGCATTCCCCGGGTCCTACCCATGTGCCCAAGGCGGTGATGGATGCCATGAGCGAGCAACCCATGGATATGGCTGACGAGCGCCTCGATCCGTTGATTGCCGATTGTGAGCAGGGCTTGCGCTCCATCATGAACACCAAGCAAGCCGAGGTGTTCATGTATGCCGCCAACGGCCACGGCGTTTGGGAAGCGGTCACCGTCAATCTGGCATCCCCCGGACAAAAGGTGCTGGTGGCAAGCACAGGGCACTTCTCGGACTCCTGGGCGCTCATGACCGAGGCGATGGGCGTCGACGTGGTGCGCACGCCCTACCGCGAAGGCTATCCAATTGATGCCGCCGATATTGAGAGCTTACTGAATGCCGATCTTGCGCAAGAGATTGTCGCCGTCTATGTGGTGCAAACCGATACAGCCTCGAGCATCACGAGCGACGTGCCTGCGATTCGCCAGGCCATGAATCGCACCGGCCACCCAGCACTGTTGGTGGTCGATGTGGTGGCTTCGCTGGCCGCTGCTCCCTATGAAATGGATGCCTGGGGCGTGGATGTGACCCTCGGTGCCTCACAAAAGGGATTGATGTGTCCGCCTGGCATGGCGTTTTGTGCGGCAAACGAGCGCGCCATTGCGGTGGCCCAAGCTAACCCTGCCTATCGCTTTTATTGGGATTGGGGGCGCCGTCGCGGGGCGCTCTCTTACCGCAAGTTTTGTGGGACGCCACCACAGAACTTTTTGCAGGGCTTAAACGCAGCCATTGGCTTATTGCACCGTGAGGGGTTAGGCAACGTAATTGCCAGGCACCGGCAATTTGCTGATGCCGTGCATGCGGCAGTGCAAGTCTGGGCTGAAGGCGGGCACATGCGGTTTGTATGCCAGACGCCCGCGGCGCGGTCCGTGTCGGTGACGAGCATTGAAGTCGATGGGGTGCACCCCGATATGATCCGCCAAGTCGCGCGCGAGCAATTTAATGTGTCGCTCGCTGGTGGCTTGGGGCCATTTTTTGGGCGGGTGTTTCGCATCGGTCACCTGGGTGATCTGAGTGCCCCCATGCTGCTTGGCTGCTTAAGTGCCGTGGAGGGTACCTTGCGCGCACTGAATGTGCCGATTGGTTCGGGTGCGATCGAGGCCGCCTTAAAGGCATTGCCGCCAAAAGTGTGATCCAAAGCCGATTGCTTGAAGTCTGCTAAATTGAAGTGGTGTTTAACTTAGGCACCATAGGGCATAGAGCATAGGGCCATGGTTTGGCCAATCACGCAACGAATGTAGATGTCAGTGGTGATGCGAGTGGTGATGTCATGTTGAGATATTCAGCCAGGTTTGGCCATAAATTTAGCAATACAGTCTGGAGATCTCCGGTGCTGGCTTGGCTTTTGGTTTCGGCTATGTGGATAGCCACGATTGGCGTGTCGCATGGGCAAGGCGTTGCAGCGGGTGCGGCTACAGCACCAACCACAGCACCCATCTGGCTGATGGGTGAAGTCCATGACAATCCCGATGGCCATGCGTATCGCCTGCGTGATTTACAAGCCAAAGTGACCGCGGACTGGCGACCAGCCATTTTGATGGAGCAGTTTGATGTCGCGCGTCAGGCTGAACTCACCCGAGCCTGGCAAACCTGCAAAGAGGCACAGTGCGTCATCGACGCGGCAGGCGGCAAAGGCTGGCAGTGGGATTTGTATAAGCCAGTGATCCAGTTGGCGCTTGCCTATCGCTTGCCCTTGGTGGCGGTGAATTTGTCTCGGCAAGAGCTTGGTCAAGTAATGAAAGAAGGCTTTGACTCGGTGTTTGATGCCAACACGATCAAGGCCTATGGGCTGGATCAGCCGTTGCCAGCGGATTGGCTCAAGGGTCAGCGTATCGCCATTCGTGAAGGTCACTGTAATGCCTTACCGGAAGAGATGATCGATCCGATGGTGAACGCGCAAGCAGCACGTGACGTGATGTTTGCCAAGTTGTTGGCTGAGTATGCACCGCAAGGCGCGGTGCTGATCGCTGGCAACGGTCATGTGCGCAAAGATCTCGGTGTATATGTCTGGTTGCCCAGTGAGTTACAGTCGCGCGTTCAGGTCTTCGGCTATGTGGAACCGGATGGTGTGAGCGCCACTTGGTACGACCAGGTTCGTGTGGTGCCCGCACACCCGCGCCCAGACCCCTGTGAGGCTTTTAAGCGCAGCCGCGCCTGAGTGGAGAAAGAAGTTGAGATTTTTTAAATGGATTGGCAATGTGCTGTTGACGCTTACCATGGCAGTGCTTGTTGCAGGCTGTGGCAACAACCCCTCGCCCCAGTACACCCCGGATGGCTTTGATCCCCCGTACAACTATTACTAGCCCCTAGAAGCTTGAATTCAGTTTGAATTCTGCTTGAACCACGTTGAATGGTTCAAGCAGCAACACGGCAGCCTGTGCCTGACTCTAACCCATCTTACAAAACCGGCGGGTGTGTGACGATCGATTTCAAATCAGCCGTGTCCGTATGCAGTTTGCTGGTGTCTGGCTTGGGGCGCGAGCGCACCGCGTCATTTGCCAGCGCCGACTCCATTGCGCTCCCAATGGCCAACAGTCTGCCGTCCTGATAAAGCGAGCCAATGACCTGCAAGCCAAACGGCATACCAGCTTCATCGAGCCCCGTTGGCAGCGACAGCGCTGGGTGGGTGCTCATGGTGACCACGTAAGTCAGTGACAACCACTCGTAGTAGTTGCGCATCGTTTGCCCATCGACCGTATCGGCGTAAAGCGTCTGCCAAGGAAAGGGGCTGACTGGCGTGACGGGCGACAGAATCACATCGTATTGCTGCATGGCCAGTGCAAATGCTTGCATGATTCGAGTTTGTTCGAGGTGAGCCCAGGCACGGTCCGCCAAGGTCATTTGCTGGGCGATGTCCATGTTGGCGCGCACGTTCGGGCTCAGCGCATTCGGGTCTTTGGCATACTGCTCGCCCATTTGGGCGATGAAGCCTTCGGCGCGCATGACATCAAACGCTCGGTGTGGATCGCCCAAGTCGAGTTTGACGCGTTCGCACACGTGAACGTGTTTGGCAATGGCCTTGACCCGATTCTCAAACACGCGCCGGATCATGGGGTCTACCGCACAACACCCAAAATCGGCCGTGTACCCGACCCGAAGCTCACTTAAGTCGATGTGAGGCTGAGGCCAGATCACTTTGGGGCTATTGGGAAACGCCAATGGATCCATGGGCTCGTTGCCCAAGCAAACGCCAAACATCAGAGCCATGTCCTGGATGTTGCGTGCCATGGGGCCCACCACGTTGAGCACTGACCAACCGAGTTTGCGACCGCTTTGAGAAATCATGCCAGGCGATGGACGAATGCCGGCCACCCCGCAGTAGGCCGCCGGGATGCGTAGTGAGCCGCCGACATCAGAGCCCGTGCACAGTGGCAGCATGTCGGTGGCCAAGGCCGCCGCTGAACCACCAGAAGAGCCACCTGCGTTCAGGTGGGTATTGAATGGGTTGCCAGTTGCACCCCAAATGAGGTTGCGGGTGTTGGCGCCCGCGCCCATGTCAGGCGTGTTAGTTTTTGCGGTGATGATGGCGCCAGCTGCTTTAAGCCTTGTCACCAGCGAATTGTCTTCTTGGGGCACATGGCCGCGAAACCCAGTGTTGCCAAAGGTCGTCAAAATCCCGGCTGTTTCCGTTAAATCCTTGATGCCAACGGGCAAGCCATGCAACGGGCCTAGGGGTTCGCCTTTCATGACCGATGCTTCGGCCTGTTTGGCTGCTAAGCGCGCCCGCTCAAAATCCGTGGCGCACAGCGCATTGACCCCAGGGTTCACGGTCTGCATCTGGGTGATGAAGGCCTCTAGCACTTCAACCGGTGACAGGCTCTTTTGACCGATATGGCGTCTTAACTCAATCGCTGAGAGCGCGATGATGTCTTTTTTCATGGGTTTTGCTCCTGCTGCGGCCTATGGCGATTCGATATTCGTCTTTAGACCATTGTTGTGATTATTTATTAGTGACATCATTATGGCATCGAGCGCCCCTATGAATGAGAGGGCGCAAGGAGACGCGTTTTGATCGCTTTGCTTGAGGCTAGCCGTGCTGGATTGTTAAAGCCCGCCCATTGGGCCAACAACATCATCGCTGGTCTGGTGGTTGGCGTGGTGGCTTTGCCGCTATCGATGGCGTTTGCCATTGCCTCAGGCGCGCGACCCGAGCAAGGCATCTACACCGCCATTGTGGCAGGCATCATGGTGAGTCTGTTTGGCGGCAGCCGGTTGCAGATCGCCGGACCCACCGGGGCATTCATCGCGATTTTGGCGGGCATCACGGCAACTTACGGTATTGATGGCTTGCAGGTGGCCACACTGATGGCGGGCATTTTGTTGTTGCTCATGGGTCTGTTTCGTCTCGGTGGTGTGGTGCAGTTCATCCCGGCGCCCGTCATCATTGGATTTACCGCTGGCATTGGCGTGATTATCTTCACCGGCCAATGGGCCGATTTTTTGGGGGTGGAACGACAGCTCTTGGGGCAGTTCCACGAGAAGCTGTGGGCTGTGGTGCAATCGGTGCCGAACTTGAGTTGGGCAACACTCACGATTGGCCTCTTGAGCTTGGCCATCTTGCTGATTAACCCGCGCATCAAGCGTCTGCGCCGCATCCCCGGCCCCTTGATTGTGTTGGTGGCGGCCACCTTAATTCAAAGCATTTTTCAGTTCCAAGGCGTGGCGACCATCGGCTCGGCATTCGGTGGCATTCCAACGGGCTTGCCTGAGTTCCATGTGCCTGACTTATCGTTTGGCAAGATGCTGTTGCTCATTGGACCGGCGATGACCATTGCCATGCTGGGCGCCATTGAGTCCTTGCTTTCGGCCGTGGTGGCCGATCGCATGGCGGGTACTCGGCATGGATCGAATCAGGAGCTCGTGGGGCAGGGGTTGGCCAACATCATTGCACCATTTTTTGGGGGGTTTGCCGCCACGGGCGCCATCGCGCGCACCGCCACCAACATCCGCAATGGGGCAACGAGTCCCTTGGCCGGCGTCGTGCACGCATTCACGTTGGTCGGTGTGTTGCTGGTCTTGGCGCCACAGGCGGTCAACATCCCGCTGGCCAGTCTGTCGGCGATCTTGTTTGTGGTGGCTTGGAACATGAGTGAGCCCCATCGAATGTTGGCCATGCTCAAGCGTGCACCGGCGGCCGATCGTGTGATTTTATTGGTGACTTTTTTTCTGACGGTGTTTGCCGATCTGGTGGTGGCCGTCAACGTGGGCGTGGTGTTGGCCGTCCTGCATTTTTTGCGACGCATGACGCAGACCGTCAAGATCCAGCAAATCGAAGATCACAACAATTATCGTCTGTCCAAGGCAGTGGGACCTTTGTTTTTTGGAGCGGTGGGCCCGATTGAGTTGGCCGCGCGCTCAGTGCCTGATTCAGTGACACGCTGGATTATCGACTTAAGTGAAACGCCGTTTATCGATGCCACGGCCATACAGGCGCTGGAAGATGTGATTTCCAATTTAAAGAACCGTGGCATCGCGGTGACCTTGGCCGGTGCGAATGCGCTGGTGTATCGCAAGCTCTCAACGCACGGCACATTGGCGCTCTTGGGCGAGGGCGGCTATGTCACCTCAGTGCAGAGCGCCACGGCCAAGTTTGCGTCAGAGGCGCCAGTTAACTCCTAACTGGTCTGAACCCCAACTCACGGATGCCTCGCGCGCTGGGGTTTGCGCCACCACCTTGCCGCGACGAATGACAGTCAGGCGTGTGGCACGCAACCGAATTGCTTCAATGGCATCACTGGCCTGCAGCAACACCAAGTCAGCGTGGCAACCAGGCGCCAGGCCATATTCCTTGAGATCAAGAATGCGGGCAGCGTTGGTGGTCACCGCCTCAAAACATCGCCGCATGCCATCTCGGCTGGTCATCTGCGCCACGTGCAGACCCATGTGGGCAACTTCCAGCATGTCACCAGAGCCCAGGCTGTACCAGGGATCCATCACGCAATCCTGGCCAAACGCCACGGTTAAACCGGCCTTCATCAGTTCAGGCACCCGGGTCATGCCCCGACGTTTGGGGTACGTGTCGTGCCGACCTTGCAAGGTGATGTTGATTAAGGGGTTGGCAATCACACGCAAGTCAGCTTCGGCCATGAGCGGGATCAGTTTGCTGACGTAATAGTTGTCCATGCTGTGCATGGAGGTTAAGTGTGAGCCCGTGACTCGACCGTTGAGTCCCAACCGTTGGGTCTCAGCGGCCAAGGTCTCAACGTGGCGCGACAGCGGGTCATCGCTTTCGTCGCAATGCATGTCAACCAAGAGGCCACGCTCAGCGGCAAGCTCGCACAGCAGACGAATGCTTTGGGTGCCGTCGCTCATCGTGCGCTCAAAATGCGGTATGCCGCCCACAACATCCACGCCCATGTCTAGGGCTCGTTTTAAGTTATCGAGCGCACCGGGACGGCGCAGTACCCCGTCTTGCGGGAAGGCCACGAGTTGCAGATCAAGGTATGGTTTGACGGATTCCTTGACCTGCAGCAAGGCTTGGACGGCGAGCAAGCGCGGGTCGCTCACATCAACATGGCTCCGAATAGCGAGCAATCCATTGGCCACCGCCCACTGGCAATACCGGGTAGCCGTCTCGACGATGGCATCTTGGGCCAAGGTCGGTTTGAGTTCTCCCCAGAGCGCAATACCTTGGAGCAAAGTGCCGCTGTCGTTCACGCGCGGCTGTCCACACCGCAAAGCGGAATCCATATGAAAGTGGGCATCCACAAACGCGGGCGTCAGCAACTGGCCGGCTGCGTCAATTTCCTGGGCCGCATCCAGCCAGGCGCCAAGCGCAGCAGTGTGGTCGCGCCCTTGGGTGATCAACTGAAGATTGCCGTGCAAGCGCCACCCGTCGATGGCAAGGCCAATGAAGCACTGTTGTCTTGGATTGCCGAGCAGCTCGGTGTGAAGAAGGGGCAGGTTACGCTCGTTGCTGGACAAGCCAGTCGAGACAAGCGAGTGCGCGTCCAAGATATAGACGCTGCCCAGATCAGGGCAGCGCTAGGCGTCAATTAAAGGCTGTTCAACCGTAAGCGGGTACCACGGTTGAGAACCCCGAGTCCACGTGCAGGATTTCTCCAGTAATGCCTGAGGCTAAATCTGACAGTAAGAAAGCGGCCGCGTTGCCAACTTGCTCAATGGTGACGTTGCGACGCAGTGGGGCGTTGTTCTCGACGTAACGCAGGATTTCATTGAAATCCTTGATGCCGCTTGCAGCCAGCGTCTTGATTGGGCCAGCCGAGATACCGTTGGCGCGAATGCCCATGGCCCCGAGGTTGCTCGCGAGGTAACGCACGCTCGCCTCAAGCGATGCTTTTGCCAGACCCATGGTGTTGTAGTGCGGCACAGCCCGTTCGGCACCCAGGTAAGTCAGCGTCAGCACGGATGCTTCACGGCCTTGCAGCATTGGCAGGCCGGCCTTGACCAGTGCCGGAAAACTATAGGAAGAGATGTCGTGGGCAATGCGAAACGCCTCGCGCGACAGGCCATCAAGGAATTCGCCAGCGATGGCCTCGCGTGGTGCAAACCCGATCGAGTGCACGATGCTGTCCAAGCCGTCCCACTCGGATTTCAGGTCGGCGAACACGGCTTCGATTTGGTTGTCCTCGGCCACATCACAGGGCAGCACGATCGAACTCCCAAAATCTTTGGCAAATCCAGTGACTCGATCCTTGAATCGATCGCCAACGTAAGTAAACGCCAGTTCAGCACCTTGCTCATGACAGCATTTGGCAATGCCGTAGGCGATGGATCGGTCGGAAATCACGCCGGTGATCAGAATTCGTTTGCCAGCCAGAAAGCCCATTGTCGTTCCTATGTCGTTCTAATTGAGTATGAAATCCGGTGCCCGCTTAGCCGGGCACCTTTAAACGTTGTCCGACTCGAAGTTTAGACCCTTTCAGGCCATTTAGCTCTCGTAATACGCTGACACGGGTGCCATGCTTGCGGGCGATGCCAGACAGCGTGTCACCACTTCGAACCCGATACGTCTTGGTCGATCCCCGCTTGACCACTTCGGCGGTGGCCACGCTCACGTTGGCAGTGGGCCCCGGAATAATCAGGACGGTGTCGGCAGACAGTGTCTGGGTGCTGCGTGCAAGGTCGTTAGCGCGCCTGAGCGCCTCGGCCGACACATTAAAAGTTTTGGCGATGTCTTGTATTTTTTCACCACGCTGAGCGGGATATTTCTTCCAGCTCGTGAGGTCACCTTCGTAGGTGGCCAGATTCGCTAAGTAGATCGGGAGCTTCTCGCGTGGCAGGATGATCTCCGGCTTGAGGTTCGCCATGATCACACCCTGGTTAAAGGCAGGGTTGAGCGCCGAGAATTCCTCCACGGGCATCTCGGCCAACTGAGCCGCGACCGTGATGTCAATATCGCGGTCTTTCTTGACAGTCACAAAGTATGGCTCATTGTCGATGATTGGCAGAATAACGCCGTAGCGTTCAGGATCAGCAATGATGTTCTTGATGGCTTGAAGCTTGGGGACGTAGTTCTCGGTTTCCTTGGGCATCTTCAAATGCCGGTAGTCGAGCGGCTTGCCCGCTTTTTCATTTTTAGCCAGCGCCCGGCGCACGGATCCTTCGCCCCAGTTGTACGATGCAAAGGCGAGATACCAGTCCCCCTGGTATTCATATAGGTATTCCATGTAGTCCAGCGCCGCGTTGGTCGAGGCGATGGGGTCACGCCGTTGGTCGCGCCACCAGGTTTGCTCGAGCTTAAAGGCTGTGCCGGTACTTGGAATGAACTGCCAAAGCCCGGATGCCTTGGCATGTGAATAGGCGGTGGGGTTGTAGGCGCTTTCTACGAAGGGAATAAGTGCCACTTCGGTGGGCAGGCCGCGCCGATTGATTTCATCGACGATGTAATACATATAACGCCCGGAGCGATCAGCCATGCGCTGAATCGACTGTGGGTGTTTGGCATAGTACTGCGTCCACTGTTCCGACAGTTCGGTGTTCAGGTTCGGAATAGCAAAGCCACGGCGGATGCGTTCCCAGACATCGATCGGCGGGCGAGTCAGGTCGACAGTGCGAGTGGTGACTTCGGCGCCTGGCTCTTGTTCATGCAGGTTAGCGCAGCCCGCTAGCACCAGTAAAAACAGAACCAATAAGTATCGTAAAAATGTCATTAAGCGAAGGTTATTAAGCAGACGTTATTAAGCAAATGTCATGAAACTATTTGAAGTTGTTTTTCCAGGTCCTGAGTGCAGCGAATACATCAACTGTCGTTGCAAGCGATTGGCCTGACCATTGGCTTGCCGCTTGTGCCACCTGCGCCTGGTTCGCGCGCATGAAAGGATTACAAGCCTTTTCAGTTGCGATCGACGAAGGCACGGTTGGCTTATCCATGTCCCGCGCCTGGCTGCACTTTGCCTGAAACTCGATCAGTTGGGCATTCTCAGGCTCAACGGTTCGGGCCCAACGCAGGTTGGACAGGGTGTACTCATGGGCACAATACACCCGGGTGGCATCGGGCAAGCAGGCAAATTTCTGTAGCGACTGTAGCATTTGTGCTGGCGTTCCCTCAAACAGGCGACCACATCCCCCAACAAATAGCGTGTCGCCACAGAACAGCACGGACTCGCCTGCGACTTCGCCGGTGTAGGCAATATGGCCTGCGGTGTGGCCCGGCACATCGAGCACGTTCAGCAGCAGTGCAGGTGCGTTGATCAAGACGGTCTCGCCTTCTGATAACGCTACGTCACAATGGGGCAGATTCTCCATGGCAGGCCCGTAGACCGTGGCTTGATAGTCCTTGAGCAAATCCATGACCCCCCCGACATGATCCTGATGGTGGTGGGTGAGTAGAATGGCAGTTAACAACAAGTCTTCAGACTCGAGTGCATCGAACACCGGCATGGCATCGCCTGGATCAACCACCACCGCGTGCTGGCCATCGTCGATGAGCCAGATATAGTTGTCTGAGAAGGCCCGTATCGGACGAATGCGTAAATTTGAAGCCTCAGTTAAAGTCTTGGTCATCTTTTAGGACATCCATGTCGATCAATGCTCAAACGCCCATTGTAGAACTGCAACGCTGGTTTGACAGCCCAGTGGGTCGATACGCGCATCGCTGGGAACAGCAGCGCATTGATGATTTGCTGGTTGATGTGTTCGGTTACAGGGCGATTCAGTACGGTTTGGCGGATTTTAATTTTCTGGCAGCTAACCGCATGCCGTTTAAGGCTTATGCTGG
Source organism: uncultured Orrella sp. (assembly GCA_964558695.1). Lineage (GTDB taxonomy): Bacteria > Pseudomonadota > Gammaproteobacteria > Burkholderiales > Burkholderiaceae_B > Algicoccus. The sequence continues at coordinate 32,432 of CAZLFB010000082.1, read as the reverse complement.
CCCGCGTAAATTGACCGATGCCCAGCGCGTGGGCTGGCAGGCGAGCCTGGTGTGTAGCCCCGAGGAGATGCCGTTTGACTCCGACAGCATCGATCTCTTGGTTTTGCCACACACCTTGGAGACAGCACAAGACCAACACATGGTGTTGCGTGAAGCGCACCGGGTATTAATGCCAGAAGGGCGCCTGGTGATCGCGGGCTTTAATCCCTGGAGCTTGTGGGGTTTGCGGGCTCGCCTGCCCTGGCTACGGCCATGGTTTCCGGCCGGTGATGAAGGTGAGCTGTCACCGAATCGCCTGAAAGACTGGTTAAAGCTATTGTCATTTGAGATTGATCGCGGCTATTTCGGCTGTTATGCACCACCTTGCCGAAGTCAGGAGTGGCTGGACCGATTTGACTTCATGGATCCGGCCGGTGACCGCTGGTGGCCGATATTTGGGGCAACTTACGTGGTGTCGGCGGTCAAGCGGGTCGCGGGCACACGGTTGATTACCCCGGTCTGGAAACGAAAATCCCAGCGCCGCAGCGCCCGGGCGACCGCCGGCGTGGCCACGCGGGGCTAGGGCATGACGAATCAGAAGCGCCCTGATGTAGAGATTTGGACTGATGGTGCCTGCAAAGGCAATCCTGGGGTTGGCGGCTGGGGAGCGTTGCTCAGGCGTGACCACCATCAGAAAACGCTTTTCGGTGGTGAGCCTGACACCACGAACAATCGCATGGAACTGACGGCCGTGATCGAGGCTCTAAACGCCTTGAGCAGGTCCTGTTATGTCATCTTGCATACTGACTCGCAGTACGTGCAAAAGGGCATTACTGAGTGGTTGCCGGGCTGGAAAGCCCGGGGCTGGCGCACCGCGGCCAAGCAGCCGGTTAAGAACGTTGATTTGTGGCAGCGCCTCGATGAAGCGGCGCAGCGACATCAGATTGACTGGCGTTGGGTTCGGGGTCATGACGGAGATCCGGGCAATGAGCGCGCGGATGAGCTCGCCAACGAAGGTGTATTAGCTGTCATTAAATCAACCGCTCAGTGATTGCGCGGTGCTATAAAACATAGTTGCGTGTAGCCGTGTGCCAGTCGGTATGGCGGCAGTGGACAGTTATCTGGCGTTGCCCATGAATAAATCTTCCCGAGTTTTGCTTTCCCTAGTGTTGCTTGGCGTAGGCGCCGGCGTTGGTTGGTACGCACCCCAATTTATGTCTGGCTCGACCCAGTCTGCAGGTCAAGCGCCAGCGGCAGCGGGCAAGCCAGGCGGTGGGGCACCGGGGGGCGGTGCGCCTGGTAGAGCTTCGGGTGGAGTGCCGGGCGGGGGTGCGCCGCGGGGTGTACCCGTGGAGCTTGCGGTTGTGGAGTCAGTCAGTTTCCCCAGAGGATTGAGCGCGATTGGCACCCTGCGGTCGGATGAGTCGACCGTGATTAGCGCCGAAGTGGCGGGTCGGGTCGCGCAAATCAACTTTCAGGAAGGTCAACCCGTTACCAAAGGTCAGTTGCTGGTAAAGCTGGATGACGATGTGCCACAAGCTGAGCTGGCTCAAGTAGAGGCTAATTTGGCCTTGGCCCAGTCCCGCTATGACCGTTCTAACCGTTTGCAAACGGCGGGCTTTGTCAGCAAGGAAGCGCGCGAAGATGCACAGAACCAATTGAAGTTGCAGCAAGCCGCGATCAAGCTTGCCCAGGCCAAGCTTGATAAGACCAGTATCGTGGCGCCATTTGACGGCGTGATTGGCCTTCGCAGTGTGTCGATCGGTGAGTATGTCACGCCGGGTCAGGCGATTGCGCCGCTCGAGGCAGTCGCCACGCTCAAAGCCGATTTCCGGCTGCCGGAACGGTTTATTTCAAGTATTGAAGTGGGGCAAACGCTGGAGCTGCAGGTCGATGCGCGATCTGGCCAACTTTTTACCGGACAGGTGTATGCCATTAGCCCATTGATTGAAGAGGGCGGGCGTTCCATCTTGGTGCGCGCAAAGGTTGACAACACCGAGGGCTTGCTCAGTCCAGGGATGTTTGCCCGGGTGCAGCTGATCACCGATGAGTCATTGGCCGTGGTGGTGCCGGAGGCGTCCTTGTCGCCCTCTGGGCAGCTGCAATATGTCTATCGCGTCAAGGAGGGGCAGGCCGAGCGCTTGGCAATCCAGATTGGTGAGCGCCGAGGCGGCTTGGTCGAAGTGCTTCAGGGGCTGGAGCCAGGTGACCAAGTGGTTGTAACTGGCTTGCAGCGCATGCGGCCAGGTGTAGCCGTGACGCCGATGGGTCAAGCCGTGGGCGCGTCAGACATTGCTGCGCGCGCCAAAGAGAGCGCCCGTTCGTTGCGAGTCAATCCATCATGATTCTGTCTGACACCTGTATCAAGCGACCGGTGTTTGCGACCGTGCTGTCGCTCGTGGTGGTCGCCATTGGCTTGGTGTCGTACACCCGTTTAACCGTGCGGGAGTATCCCAATATCGATGAGCCAGTGGTGTCAGTGAGCACGACCTACCAAGGTGCCTCAGCCGAGGTCATTGAGTCGCGGGTGACCAAGCCGCTAGAGGATCAGATATCTGGTATTGAGGGTGTGCGCTTGATGACCTCATCGAGCCGAGCCGAGCGCAGCAACATCAACGTGACGTTTGACTTAAGCCGTGACCCGGATGCCGCGGCAGCTGAGGTGCGCGATAAAGTCTCGCGCGCGCGCCGGGCGCTGCCGGACGAGGTCGATGAACCCGTGGTCGCGAAAGTAGAGGCTGATTCACGGCCTGTGATTTACATGGCAGTCAAAGCCGGTGACATGTCACCGATGGCCGCAACCGATTATCTAGAACGCTATGTGACCTCTCGCTTGTCAGTGCTACCGGGGGCCGCCGAAGTCACGATTTATGGTGCGCGTGAGCCGGCCATGCGTATCGAAGTCGATCGTAACCAACTCGCTGCATACAAGCTGACCATCCAGGATATTGAAAACGCCCTTCGGTCACAGAACGTCAAGATTCCAGCCGGGCGCATCGAGTCTGACGCGCGCGAGTTCTCGGTGGTGTCATCGACTGACTTGAACACCGAGGAGCAGTTCCGTGACATTGTGGTGGCCAATGTGCAAGGTTACCCGGTGCGTTTACGGGAAGTCGCGCAAGTTAAGATCGCCCCGCTGAGCGAGCGTCGATCCGCGCGATACAACGGGGTGGAGTCTTTGAACATTGGGGTGGTCAAGCAATCGACCGCCAACCCGCTGGAATTGTCTGCGGCGGTGCGCGCCGAAGTAGAAAAAATCAATAAAACCTTGCCAGCCGGCATGGAACTGATCATGTCTTACGACACTTCGGTGTTTATTGAGAAGTCCATTGAGTCGGTCTATAAAACTATTGCCGAAGCCGTGATTCTGGTGATTCTGGTGATTTTCTTTTTTCTGAGAAGCATCAGAGCCAGTCTGATCCCGATCGTGACTATTCCGGTGTCGCTGATTGGTGCTTTTGCGCTGATGTATTTGTTCGGGTTTTCAATTAACACGCTCACCTTGCTGGCCATGGTGCTGGCCATTGGCTTGGTGGTTGACGATGCCATTGTGGTGCTAGAGAACGTCTATCGCTACATTGAAAAAGGCATGAGCCCGGTTCAAGCAGCATTCAAAGGTACCCGGGAAATCGCCTTTCCGGTAATTGCCATGACACTGACTTTGGTGACGGTCTATGCGCCCTTGGCGTTTTCCACGGGTAGAACCGGACGGCTGTTCATTGAGTTTGCCCTAACACTGGCCGGTGCGGTGTTGGTGTCTGGTTTTGTGGCGCTGACGCTCACCCCCATGATGTGTTCGCGCATGCTCAAGCATGACAAAAAGCACGGCGCACTCTACAACCTGATTGAAGGCTGGCTCAATGCATTGACCAACGGCTATCGTCGCTCGCTGGCCGTTGCTTTGAACAACCGATTGTTGGTTCTGCTCATTGGTTTGGCAGTGGCTAGCAGTAGTATGTTTTTTTTCACGAACCTCAAGAGCGAACTGGCCCCCGTTGAAGATCGTGGTGTCATCTTCGGCGTGATCTCAGGACCAGAGGGCGCGACCTTGGGCTACACCATGCAAAGCGCGATCAAGGTGGAAGAAATTTACAAGAATATTCCGGAAGCGGCAGCCGGTCAGGTGATTGTGGGTTTCCCGACCGTGGCCGATGGTTTTGCGATTTTGCGGTTGAAGCCTTGGGATGAGCGCGAGCGCAAGCAGCAAGACATCACGCGTTCATTGTTTCCGCAGTTCATGGCACTGCCTGGCGTGCGGGCATTTCCAACCAACCCGCCATCGTTTGGCTTGCGGGCGAGCTCACGTCCGGTCGAGTTTGTGGTCATGAGTCAGGCGCCCTATGCCGAGCTCTACGACATGGTCAATGACTACATGGATAAACTCAGGTCCTATCCCGGCATTGGCAACATGGACATGGATCTGCGCATGAATACGCCAGAGTTGCGCGTTGAAGTCGATCGGGACAAGTTGGCTGACTTGGGCATTGATGTGGCGGGCGTTGGCAGAACACTGGAGACCATGCTGGGCGGGCGTCAGGTGACCCGGTTTGAGCAAGACGGCGAGCAGTACGAAGTGGTGGTTCAGGTGCGTCCGAGTGAGCGCAGTGATCCGTCAGATATTTCAGGCATCTATGTCAGGGCCCGAGATGGCAGCATGGTGCAGTTGGCCAACGTCGCCACGGTGGCTGAGTCGGTAGCACCCCAGTCGCTGAACCACTTTAATCGTTTACGGGCGGTCAAGGTCACCGGCAACGTCATGCCGGGCTATACGCTTGGTGAAGTGCTTGATCACATGTTTGACGTCGCAGAAAAAACCTTTCCGCCCACGGTGCAGCTAGATGTCGATGGCCAGTCGCGCGAGTATCGCGAGTCTTCAGCGGGTATCTACGCGGTATTTGGCATGGCATTGATCTTTATCTATCTGGTACTGGCTGCGCAGTTTGAGAGCTGGCGCAACCCCTTGATCATCATGCTGAGCGTGCCTTTGGCCATGACAGGGGCACTTGGGGCGCTGTATTTCACCGGGGGTACTTTGTCGATTTATAGCCAGATCGGCTTGGTGACGTTGGTAGGCTTGATTACCAAACACGGGATTTTGATTGTGGAGTTTGCCACTCAGCTACGCGAGCAGGGAAAGCACATGATTGAGGCTGTCACCGAGGCCAGTGTTTTGCGGTTGCGCCCGATTTTGATGACGACAGGTGCCATGGTGCTTGGGGCGGTGCCGCTTACGTTCGCATCGGGTGCGGGCGCTGAATCGCGCGAGCAAATTGGCTGGGTGCTGGTTGGAGGGTTGATGCTCGGGACGCTGCTGACGCTCTATGTGGTGCCGGTTGCGTATACTCTGATTGCAACCAAAAAGGTTCGTGGCGCAATTGAGGCCGACGAACCGAAGCAGTCTTCTAAATCCTCAGACACGGAGCACGGCCAACACGATGCGTTGGGTCATTCTTGATACTGAAACCACGGGTCTAGATCCGGAGGATGGACATCGCATCATCGAGATTGGTGCGGTTGAAGTCGTGAATCGTGGCATCACGGGCCGTGACTTTCATTCGTACTTAAACCCCGATCGTGACAGTGACGCGGGTGCGCTTGAAGTGCATGGACTGAGCATGGAGTTTTTGCAGGACAAGCCGCGATTTAAGGATGTGGTCGACGATCTCTTGGCCTTCGTCAGAGATGCCGAACTCATTATTCACAACGCGCCGTTTGACTTGAAATTCCTAAACGCTGAGCTTAAGAAGCTCGGCCACGATGCGCTAACCGAGTACACCGGGCCCGTGACTGATTCATTGGCGCATGCCAAATCGCTGTACCCGGGCAAGCGCAATTCATTGGACGCATTGTGCGAACGCTATGGCATCAGTAATGCGCATCGTACTTTGCACGGTGCACTATTAGACTCTCGTCTGTTGGCCGAGGTTTGGTTAGCCATGACGCGTGGCCAGGACAGCCTGGCCATCGAAGATGATGTGCACCCTAGCCGCGATCTTGCCCCGGACAAACGCAAGTTCTATGACTTGCCGCTTATTGAGGTGTCCGAGCAAGAGCTTAAAGCTCACGAGCAATATCTGCAGGTGCTCGACAAGGCCAGCGGTGATATGACGTTGTGGCGAAGCTTGGTGGGATGAAACTCAGACTGAAACTGGCCTGAAACGTTATCGGCGCCCATCCACGCAGGTCATCGAACGATGGCCATTGCCTGTGTATAATTCTACCGTCTGCGTTATTCACGCAGCACCTGATGGTCAAATTGACACATCGGGGCGGTTAGCTCAGTGGTAGAGCACTGCCTTCACACGGCAGGGGTCACAAGTTCGAACCTTGTACCGCCCACCAAACCATTGCGTCGTCAGCGATAGATTTATTTGCATAGGATCTAGACCGTGACTGAACCAAAGCGCGAACTCTCCGAAGAAGAAATGCTGTATCTCGAGGCCATGATTCCGGAATTGGCTGCGGCTGCGTTTAAGCTAGCCGAAGCGCAGGCGTTGACGACAAGTGGCAAAGTGGTCAAGGTAGTCAGCGGCAAAGTGATCGAGCTATATGCTGATGGGTCAACTCGCGTGTTGAAAGAAATAGAACCACCGATGCGCGTCGTTCCAGGTACCAAGCGGTATCGGCCGGGGGTAGCACGTTGAAGTCTATTCCGCGTATGCGTGTATTTGCGGGGCCGAATGGTTCTGGAAAAAGTACCCTGAAGGGCTTGCTTTCAAAAGATTGGTTTGGCGTTTACATCAACGCTGATGATATCGAGCGCTCGATTCGAATCCAAGGTTGTTTGCGTCTTTCCGATTTCAATGTCGATATTTCTCAGGAACAGCTCTCTAGCTTTCTGTGCTCATCGGGTCTGTTGCGCGCACAAGGACTAACTCAGAAAGCGAAGGTCATGACGGTCGCTGCTGGTTGTATTCACTTCGATCATTTAGAAGTTAATTCTTACTTTGCATCCGTACTGTCTGATCTTATTCGGCGTCAATTGCTCGGCCGCGGTGAGTCATTTACTTTCGAGACCGTGATGTCGTCGCCTGATAAGGTCGACTTGATGTGTAGCGCCCAACGCCTCGGGTACCGCACGTATCTGTACTACGTGGCAACCGAGGATCCTACGGTTAACATCGCCCGCGTCAAGCATCGAGTTGTGGCAGGTGGGCATGATGTGCCAGAAGACAAGATTTTTTCTCGATATGATCGGTCACTTGATTTATTGTATGGGGCTGTTGCTTGCACGAATCGAGCATTTATTTTTGACAATTCAGGTGAGTCTGCTGTCTGGGTGGCGTCAGTCACTGATGGGGCAGTTTTGGAAGCAAAGGTGGACACCCTTCCAGGGTGGTGCAAGCGAGCCCTTTGGGACAAGTTCACCGCATAGTGAACTCGGTGTCGAGTAACGACAGCACATTGAAGACAGGGGGCTGCCTTCACATGGCAGGGGTCACAAGTTCGAACCTTGTGCCGTCCACCAAAAAAATCTAATAAAATCAATAAATTACATCGCCTATCCTGGTGTGCTGTGGTTCAATTTGTAGTGCAGCAATACCCACCCCAAACCGTGCTACAAAACACAAATTCATCGTAGCAAAGCACTGAATCCATTTGCTTACTAATCTAGTGCTCAATTTTTGCGGTTTATCAGTCGCTAGTAGTTTTATGTGATGTAGCTGTGTTAAAGTTTGCTCACTAAATATAGATTAGTGATTACAAATTTGGTAACTACTATGCGTTGCAAACTTTGCCACGTGCCCCTCACTCGTGTACCCCGCACCCCTTTGCAAAAAATAATGATTGGGGGTAGTCGTCGTTTTGTTTGCGTAAAGTGTGGGCGAGAATATCTTAGATTTTTTGGTTTGATGTTCAAACTATAAAATTTGCACTCGTCTGTCTTAGTCGTCACACCAGTGCTCGCTATCTGCTACTATTTCACAATTTCCCAAAAAACTATACTAAAAAAAAGAATTTTTGAAAAAGAATTTTTGGTAGGAAAATCACGCTAGCCTATGTAGTGTGTGGCCATGCGAGTACGAACGGCCAAATTTGGGTAACAAGAAGCGCTAGCTTCTTCAGTAGCAGGTGGATGTTATGGTCTGTGCCGAATAGTACTGCATGAAGGGCAACACTCGGGTGTCGTTTAAGGGGATTGCGCTTCAATCGACCATCGGTCTTCATGTGTCCGATGATGGTTTCGATAGATGAAAGGCGTTTGGTCATCTTCCTAGCGTCTTGGTGATGCCGCGCTTCTGCTCCGATCGAGGGATTTTGGTGTTGGGGATTTCGACACCCTGATATCCCTTATCCACTATTGACAATCTTCGGTAGACGCTCCTTGAGAATTTCTCTGACGCGCAGCAGTATTCACGGCGAGCTGGCGTGCAACGGATTTTTTATCCGACTCTTGGCTCACGTTACGCAAACTGGCGCCTACCGCACAGCCTGGGAAATAGATCAATCGCTGTCGTGATCGGCAGGGTCATCAGAAGACGGTTGAAGTGCTGTGCAAAGCAGCTCGACAGACACGCCGCTCGTTTGACCCTTTACGGGTGCGTGTGAGGATTCAGTTTGATGGTTTCTACGCGTCTAATATGTGCCAAGAAGCGTTGGATGGTGCACGCTTAACCACTGTATTTGTTTCCAAAGGACGTCAGCATGGAGATCATTTTTAGTTATCTTGGCTTTCTTGCAAGAGTAGCCACCGTTGTCATTGCCGTGATGGTGGTAATTGCATTTGTATCGACAGTGCGCAGAAGGGGACGACAATCCTCAGGTCAACTTCGGGTGAAAAAACTCAATGATTTCTTCTTGGTGCTTCAGCAACGCTTAGAACAGGCTGTATTGGGTAAAAAACAAATCAAAAAATTGTTCAAAGACCGGGCCAAGACCCTCAAGATTCAGGAGCAGAGCGGCACGAATCGGCCACGCGTATTTGTGTTGGATTTTGACGGTGACATCAGGGCATCAGCCACAGACAGCTTGCGCAATGAAATCACGGCGTTATTGAATGTGGCCACAAAGGACGACGAGGTGTTGTTAAGGCTTCAGAGTGGTGGTGGCCTGGTGAGCAGTTATGGGCTGGCAGCGTCCCAGTTGGTGCGTATACGCCAGGCGGGCATCCCACTGACGGTTTGTATCGACAAGATTGCGGCAAGCGGAGGTTACATGATGGCGTGCATTGGTAACAAAATAATTAGCTCGCCTTTTGCTGTCCTAGGGTCTATCGGTGTGGTGGCACAGCTGCCAAATCTGCACCGCTTGCTAAATAAGTACGACATAGACTTTGAGGTGCTGACGGCGGGTGAACATAAACGCACGCTCACGGTATTCGGTAAAAATACCGAAAAGGGTCGCGAAAAATTTCAGCAAGATCTAGAGGTCACGCACGAGCTCTTCAAGAATTTCGTCTCAAGGTACCGTCCGTCTTTAGACATCAACGCGGTCGCCACGGGTGAAGTTTGGCTCGGTGTTAATGCCCTGGATAACCGTCTGGTTGATGAAATCAAAACCAGTGATGAGTACCTGGCGTCGCGCGTTAAAGACGCAGACCTCTACCATTTGCAATATTTGCAAACGAAAACATTTCAACAGCGGGTTGGATTGGTTGCGAGCGAGACCCTCGATCGACTCTTGTTGGGTTGGATTGGTCGGCTGAGCCAACATCGGTTTTGATGGGACCATCGGTCTAAGGTCGGACTGTCCACTTTGCAGTGTCCGCAGGCTTTGATGCGGGATCGGGCGGGTTTTGTCATTAACAGTGAGCCGGCGGCTTGTCGTATCTGGTGTTTTTTGGTGTTTCGTTTGTCCTATTTGTTTGTGGCTGCTTTCAAAAGTAGGACAGCGAAGCGGTTTTGGGTATCGCACCAGTGTTGGGTCAGTTGCCAGCCGGCTTGTTGGGCGAGTTGTGCAAAGCCTTCGATGGTGTATTTCTGTGAGGTCTCGGTGTGAAAACTCTCGCCCGCAGCCAGTGTGTGGGTTTGGCCGGCAAGGTTGATCGTCTGATCGGTGGTGGCGACCAAGTGCATTTCGATTCGGGCGGGGTCGATTAAATAGCGTGCTTCATGAGCGAAGGCTTGCACATCGATTTCAAGGCCTAGTTCGCGATTGATGCGATGAAGTAGGTTGCGATTAAATTCAGCGGTGACACCCTCGGGGTCGTCGTAGGCCGAAATCAGCACCTCGGGTGATTTGTCTAAGTCAACGCCAATCAAAAATGCAGCGTCATCGCCCAGAATGGTATGGCAGTGCTTTAACAAGGTTTGCGCCTCTGCTGCGGTGAGGTTACCAAAGGTTGAGCCCGGGAAAAATCCCAAGCGGCTGTTGTGAGCAGGTAGCGCAGACGGCAATGAAAACGGCGTTGTGAAATCGGCAACGAGCGGTATGACAGGCAAACCCGGCAGTTGTTTGGATAGGTCAGCAGCGGCTTCACGCAGGTAGTCTGCCGAGATATCGACGGGTACATAGCCCGCCGGATGATTAAGGAACTTGAGTAAAGGCACGGTCTTACGGCTTGACCCACTACCGAGTTCGACCACCAAACGGTCACTGCCGATGGCTTTGGCAATGGTGTCTAGGTTGTCATCAAGAATGCCGATTTCCGTTCGGGTGGGGTAGTAGCTGGGCAACTGTGTGATGTCCTCAAACAGGGCTGAGCCGCGTTGGTCATAAAACCAGACCGGTGAAATGCGGTGATCAGGTCGGATCAGTGCCTCAAGCAGTGCCTGTTGTAGGTCTGCGGCATTTTTGGCTTCGGGGTTGGTTGTGGACATGACAAATGGACCTTAAGGTTGTGGCGGTGTTTGTGCTGTTGGCGTTGTGCGTAACTGCAGGTGCCGGCGAATGGTGCGTGCGAGCGAGTCGACGCCAATATTCAGCAGCGCGGTGATCAATATCAGCAACATGGCTCGATCATAACGCAGCTCTTGTATGGCACTGTCGACATAGAATCCAAGCGTGGTGATACCCAAAATCCCAAGAATCGCGGTGTCACGCATGATGATTTCCCAGCGGTAGAGCAAGAAGGCAAGAAATGACCGATAAAGTCGGGGTAACACCTCGTGGGTGTAGCGATCAAAGCCGCTGACCGCGTCGGGTCTGAGCATGAGGGTGTTGCTTTGACGGCCGATCAAGTGGCCAATGATGGCGCCGTTGTGTATCGCCAAAGCCACCACAGCTGGCAGCATGGACGGGCCCCAGAGCTGTAGCAGGACGTAAGCCAGCAAGTATTCCGGGATTGAGCGGCCAATCACCAACAGGCCATGCCCGGCCACTTGGCCACTGCGGCTGACAAAGAGCCTCGAAATCAATGGGAAACTCAATAAAGCAATGATGCCGGTGCCCACCAGGGCGATTTGTGTCAGCACAAGCGTGGTGCCGATACCTGGTAACGCTTGGTACCAAAGCAGATCGCCTAGCCAGGGGCCCAAGCCAGCCAGTCCTTCGCCGTTACGTATCGGCGCGGGGATAATGTCTTCGGTGATAAAGCGTGTGGCATTGCCCCAGATGATCGGCAAACCGGTGCCCAGAAAAAAAGGTGCGACCAGCAGGTAGGGGATAACCAGTTTTGGGCGCACCCAAAGCCTGATGCTGGCAATTGTCACCAAAAACATAATCAACAGCATGCCGACTTCGCCGTATTGGCCCTCACCATAGGCACTTTCTAAGTAAAACCCAAGCGTTGGCATACCCACAAAACCAAGCACAGCACTTGAGCGCATGCCGCACTCAAACCGGTAACTGGTGTAGCTCACCAAGTGCGCCCAAAGATCGGGCACTCGGGCATACCAAAACGTTGAAAGGATGCCGCTGCCAGCGGGTAGAGCCTGTACGGCACGTTGGTCGCCTTCTTCCAAGGTTTCGCTATAGACCCGGGCGAATGTCGCGGCATAGGGCAGTGCGATGGCCAGCATGCCAGTGAGTGGATGAAGACCAAAAAACTGTAAAAAAATCAGTGCCCAAAAAAGCTCATGGATGGCGCGAACAAAGGCGCAAACCGTGCGCACAATGCGGTAATGAAAAACAAAGGCCAAGCCCATGCCCAAAATGGCGGCCACACCCACGCCGGTAAAAGCAAAGGCAACCGTACGCAGCAGGGCAACAATGGCGGTATCAAACGTGGCAAAGTCGGGCTGGATCAAACCACGGCCAAGCCGGCCCAATTCAGCCCAAGGGTAGATGGATCGGATTTGAAGATCAGCCAACCAAACACAAATCAGCGCAATCCCAAACAACCATAAACTGAAGCGCACCAATGGTGCTGACAGCGCGCTCCAGCGGGCGGGTTCTGTGTCAGTAGAGCGCATCGAGGGCGCTGCTACTGACCGATTCTGTCGGCGAATCCAAGGCAATGATGCCGTTTTGAATGCCAATCAGTCGACTGGCATAACGACGGGCCAAATCGAGGTCATGCATGGCAATGATGGTGGTGGTGTACTGCGAGGTAAGCGCCTGCATGACCGCTTCAGAGCGTGGTCCATCGAGCGCAGACACCGGTTCATCAGCCAGCAGCACATCGCCACCTTGAAAGAGCGATCGGGCAACCGCCACGCGCTGGCGCTGGCCGCCTGAGAGTTCGCCAGCGCGTGTCCAAAGGGATGAGGCCATATCAAGCTGTTCGAGCACGGCCGTCACCGCCAAAACCTGTCGGCGAAATGGCCGGATCAGGTTGATCAAGTTGTAGGCCCCCGAGTGCCTGGGCAGTTGCCCCATGTAAACGTTATGAAAAACGCTGAGCGTATCAACCAGACCTAAGTTTTGTGGGATGAGGGCGACGTCGCGGCGACGGCGATCATGGAGCAGCGACAATAGGGTTGACTTGCCCGCACCGCTGCGGCCCACCAGCGCCACGTGCTCACCAGGTTTGATGAGCAAACTAATGGGCCCTAAGACAGTGGTGCCGCCGTAATCAGCGAAGGCTCGATCCAGAGTAAGGGCGCTCATCAATCGATTAAACCCACCTCTTGAGCGGTTCGCTTGATGGGTTCGTAGTCTGAGTTCTGTGCGGGGATGAAAGCACTGCGGGCAAAGCTTTCTAGCAGTTCTGCATCATCCATCGCCAACAGCGCGGCTTTGACTTTTTCTGTGAATCCCGGCCCAAAGCGTGCATCGACATCGCCGCGAATGCTCCACTGATAGTTCGGGTAGGCGGGTGTCTTCCAGATGACTTTGACATCATCGGTGTTGATGTTACCAGCAGCCAGTTCGCGATCCCAAACGGCGTAGTTGATGGCACCCACGGCATAGCTGCCACTTTCAACCAAACGCAGTGTCCGGTTGTGATTGCCGCTATAACCGACCCGTTCAAACACTTTTTCTGGTGACGCACCAAACCGCTCAGTCAGGTAAAACTCGGGAATCAGCCGGCCCGAGGTTGAGCTTTTTGAGCCGAAAGTAAACGTCATGCCGCGCATGCGCTCATCAATGACACCACCGGCTTCTAGGCCCGCGCTTTTGTGGGCAATCAAGTAAGTCCAAAACGCTTGATCTTCAGTGCCTTGGGCCAATGCTTGTGAGTTTGGCACCGTGGCGCGTGCCTGAACGCCAGACAAGGCACCAAACCAAGCGAGTTGTACCTGATCATTACGGAACGCGCTGACCGCGGCGGCGTAGGACTTCACGGGCACGTAACGAACCTCGACATTAAGCGCTTTTGAAAGGTAGTCGCCCATGGGCCCAAAGCGCTCTTGAAGCTTGCTTTCGTCCTCATCCGGGATGGCGGTAAAGACCAGCACTTGCGCACTGACTGGCAATAATAAAAAAAGATTGACTGCGAATGCACATAAAAGAGCTTTCACGGGGTTTCCTTGAGTTTGCGTGTGGTTAGATCATTAAAGCGCACAGGTGCGAAACCCAGCGATAATGTCATTACGCTCAGGTGTGAAAAAATTACGGGTGTTGTTGTTTAAATAACGACTGCGCGTGGCCCAAGAGCCACCGCGAAGCACCATACGCCCGTCGGCAAACCAAGGTTCGGAGTACTCGGCATAGAGATCAGCACTAAATCCTGGGTAGGGTTTGAATAGGCTGGAGGTCCATTGCCAAACATTGCCCAGCATTTGGCGGCAACCCAGGGCGCTGTCACCAGCGGGGTATGCGGCCACATCGACACAGCCCACCCGGTAACCATCAGTGTTGGCAAGCCATGCACCTTGGGGTTGATTGCCCCATGGGTAAAGCGTTTTGTGCGGGCTAAGTGTCTGCCCCACGGCTTGCCGGCTGGCGGCCACCTCCCATTCGAGTTCAGTCGGTAAGCGACGACCTGCCCATTGGCAATACGCATTGGCTTCATGCCAGTTAACGTGACTGACTGGCGCATGAGGGGGCAAGGCTTGCCAGCGGTCAAAGAGACGGACTTGCCAAGCAGCTTCAGCTTGGCGCCAGTAGGCCGGTGCAATAAGCGCCTGTGCTTGGCGCCAGGCCCAGCCTGCAGGAGACCAATAGGCGGGGTTTTCATAACCACCGGCTTCGACAAAGCGCGCAAATGCGGCATTGGTAACCGGGGCGATATCAATGGTGAATGGTGCGAAGGCTTGGGTGTCGGTCGGTTTTTCGTTGTCGAATCGAAACCCAACGGTCTCATCAGACCCCAAGGTGTGCACGCCACCTGGAATAAACACCTCGCCCTCAAGACCGCCTTCGGCTAACGGGGCCAAACCACTGGCTGGTGGGGCAATCACGGGTTTTGGATCGGCCAAGGTTTGGCGGGTGTAAGCAAAGGCCTCGCCATGCATGTCTTCATGAAAAATTGCCAGTTGCCAGACGTAACTGGTGGCCGAATCGGTTAAGCCTTCAGTCAGTTGGTTCACCATGGTGTCGCGAATAGTGCTCATATAGGCAAGGGTGTCTGCCATGCTCGGCAAGCCAAGAACCCAACGCTCGTCGTGCGCGACCCCCATGGAGTCGTAGCGTGCTTTTGCGTTGGGGATTTGATAATCTGGAAAGCCATGCAACTGACGCAGAACAAAGTGATCATAAAAAAAGCCCACATGGCCAATTTCCCATTGGGGTGGATTGACGATGCTAAGCTTTGGCCCTAGATGGCGTTCAACCGGTAAATCTTGGGTCAGTTCAAGGGTGCGCTGACGGGCATCGTCGAGCATCGCAATCAGTCTTTCGGAGGTGAGTGAATGCGTCGGTGGTGTCTTAATCATGGCAGTCTTCCACACGGTAATTGGCAATGAGAATCGCACTGTTGACACCTGCACCCCCGCGCTCGCTCGCGGGTAACCGCGCCACCGCTGCGCGTTGGGCGCGGCTCTTGCGTGGGGCCGGGCATCAGGTCGATGTGCTTGAACAATGGGGCGCTGACGATCGACCGTATGATGTGTTGATTGCCTTGCACGCTTGGCGCAGTGCGAGCAGTATCGCTGCATTTGCGCAGCGCTTCCCTGATCGAGCCTTGATTGTGGTGCTCACGGGCACCGATATTTATCGTTTTCAGCACAGCCACCCTGAGGTTACGCGTGCGAGCTTGAACCATGCCAGCGCGTTGATCGGGTTGCATGATCATGTTGCCCATGACATTCCCGCGGCTTACCACACTATTTTGCACACTGTTCATCAATCGGCACTGCCGTTGCCAAAAAGTTATCCCAGGCCTTCGTCGCGAGCGGTCACGATGTGTGTGGTGGGTCATTTGCGTGATGAAAAAGACAGTTTGCGGGCTGCCGAGGCATCGCGTTTGTTGCCGGCAGCGTCGCGCATCAGGATCGTTCAAGCGGGGCGTGCCCACACCGCTGACTGGGCCCTTGCTGCGCAAGCTCAGATGCAAGTCAACACGCGCTACAACTGGTTGGGTGAGGTCACACAAATGGCGATTCGTCGTTTGTACGCGCGAAGTCACGCCATGGTGATCACCTCTGTGATGGAAGGTGGGGCTAACGTGGTCTCTGAAGCTTGCGTGGCGGGCTTGCCGGTCATTGCCAGCGATATTGCGGGTAATACGGGGTTGCTCGGTCAAGACTATCCCGGCCTTTTCCCCGCCGGTGATTCGGCTGCCTTGGCGCTGTTGATGGCGCGGTTTGAGTCTGACGGGGTGTTTCGGGCCGCGCTGACCGAAAGGTGTCAGGCGCTGGGACAGCGCCATACACCAGAGGCTGAGCAAGCGGCTTTGTTGGCGGTGATCCAAGGACTTAACCTTTGAGCATAATCGGTTCAAGGTCATCGCCTTGAGGGTGGATGGCGCCAATGATGCACGTGCTCGGGTAGCCGAGTGTGATAAGTTTGCGAACACAAGCATCGGCTTTGTCGGCAGGTACGCTGGCTAATAAGCCACCTGCGGTTTGTGGGTCAAATATCAAGGGGTAGCGGGGATGTTTGACCGTCGCTTCAGGATGGCGAATCGCCCGTCGCAAACGCACGTTGGCGGGTTGTAAAGAACTCAAGATGCCAGCCGCCACGGTTTCTTCTGCACCGTCTAAGACCGGTAACGCTGATAAATAAATGGTGGCGTCTACTTCAGAGGGTCGTGTCATTTCGACCAAATGCCCCAGCAACCCAAAACCGGTCAGGTCGGTACATGCAGTTGCCCCAAACTGGCGCAGGCACTCAGCCGCCAAACGATTGGAGTGGCGCATGGATTGCAAGGCCTCATCAATCCAACGGCCTTTGGCTTGAAGCCGCGTGTGAGCGGCAAACAAGGTGCCCGTGCCGATCGGTTTTGTCAGGATCAAGACGTCGCCTGGGCGCATGCCCCCTTTGCGCATGATTTGGTCAGGCCGATCGTCAATCAAGCCTTTGATGGCAAAGCCCAACGCAAGTTCTTGGCCCTCACCGGTGTGTCCCCCAACCAATGCACAGTTGGCGTCGTTGAGTGTCTCTAAAGCGCCCGACATCATCTGAAACAGGGTGTCTTCGACTTTGGATTCGAGGCCTTGTGGGACGGTGGCGATGGCAGTTGCTGATTGTGCTTCGGCACCCATGGCAAAGATATCGCCTAGCGCGTGGTTGGCGGCGATTTGTCCGAAGATATAGGGGTCATCAATGAACGAGCGAAAGAAGTCAACGGAGTGCACCATGGCTTTGCCAGGAGGGACGCGCACGACCGCAGCATCATCGGGGGCGTGCAGGCCGATCACCACATCGTCACGCTCGACTGGCCGAAGCGCACCCAGTGCACGGGAAAGTGTTGTGGCACCGACTTTTGCGCCGCAGCCGCCGCAGCGCATGGCGATGGCTGAAATAGCCTGTTGCGCTTCTTCGCCAGCCAGCGCTACGGTTGAACGCGGCAATGTGCTGGCCTTGTCTTGCATCTCGGGTAAGTCATTGAATTTGGCCATAAAGCGCCGATCAATGTGATCTTTCCAGCGCCATAGCCAGGCGCCTGCCGCGGAAAAAACACCACGTGAAGCCACGGCATATTTGTCGCCAGTACTGATCAGCGCCAGCCAGCGACGCTGCGGATGATAGTCACGCAGTGGCTTGTCCTCTAGCGACAGTCGCAGATTGCGAGCCAGTGGTGGGCCCTGACGCACGGCAAAAACGCCCGCTTTTTCGCGGGGGTGGTTGATCATGGTGGCAATGTCACCGGCTGCAAAAACATCAGGATCGGTGACTGTTTGCAATGTGTCAGTGACTTCAATAAATCCGTCGGCATCAAGCGCCAGACCCGTGTTTTTGAGCCAACTCGCACCGCCTGCGCGGGTTACCCAAATGACTTCTTCGGCCAAATGGTGTTTGCCATCGATGGTCGTTAAGCCCTGATCGTCTACGGCCGTAACAGCGGCATTGACATGCAAGGCCACACCACGAGATTCAAGCGTGTGCGTAAAGCGTTGTTGTACCGAGCGATTGTGGGTGGGTAAGATGCTGGCACCACGGGTGAACAAACTAAATTTCAGTTCATCAGGGTCTTGGCCAAGGGTGCTTAATTCTTGGCGCAGGCGATGCTGCATGGCGAGCAGCAATTCGACACCGCCCGCGCCACCGCCCACTAAGGCAATGTGCATTGGTCCGGGTCGCGTCTGAACCCGCGCCAGTAGGGCTAACCAACGTTCGTTGAATTGGCGGATGGGTTTGACGGCAACGGCACGCGTGCCCTGAACTCCCGCGTCGGTGAGCTTGGGGGTGGAACCAATGTTGATCGAGAGTCGGTCGAAACGAACCGCTGGGCGGTCAATGCAGAGAACCTGACGGGCTTGGCGATCAAGGCCAACCACCTCGGTCCTGAAAAACCGCGCGCCAGCAAACTCCGCCAAGCGGCGCAAATCAATGTGCACCTCATCGAAGGTGTAATGACCCGCCACATAGCCTGGCAACATGCCGGAGTAGGGCGTGTGTGTATCGCGGCAAACCACAGTCAGGCGAACGCCTGGCATGGGATTCATCGCAAAATTTCGAAGCACACGCACATGGGTGTGACCGCCACCGACGAGCACGATATCGCGCAAGATCGGTTGCGTGATTTGTTTCATGACATTCCTTTAGGCAACCCGACCGCAGGCGCGAAACAGCAACGCAATGCCAAACGAGTTGTGGTGTATTTTATGAATAAAGACTGCGGCGTGAGAGTGGCGTTTGATTTGCTTGACAGAATGCTCGTTACACCAATCCGAGTGCCAGCATCCGTAACAAAGCTAAACACAAATCGGTCACGGCCGTGAGCAAACGTGGTTTGCGGTTGGCTACGCAAAGAGGGGATCGACATCAAATGCGATGGGCTCCAATCCATTGGGATTTGGTATATTTGGTCAGTGACCCTACTCAAGTATACCCATGAAAATCGCGCCATAACCCCGCGATCTTTAATGGTTTGGTGACTTGTCAAACGCAGTGAAACTTTCAATAAGATGTGTGCGAATAGGTGATAGTAGACCCGTGATAACGTCAGCAGATGGCCGTTAATCTCGGTGCTCATACCCCTTCATTCATCATGTGTTGAAGCACCAAATCGGTGGATCAACGACGATTAATCGGTTCAGATCAATTTTGCGAGTGGTGATGGCGGGACAAGCATGAAGTCCTCTGCGATCGAACGCGGAGGACTTATTTTTGAGTGGCTAGCTTCGAGCTATTGACGGGCGTACGAAAAACAGGTCGCCACACTGCTGCTGTTGCCCGGTGAGGGAACATGTGTGTAGCAGACTTCCGGTCGGTCTTTTAATTCATTTCGTCATGCGCGGGCGTTTTTTGGCGCTAGGCCTTTTGAGCAGAACACTGCATCAGCGGCCGGGACTCGTGGATTGGGGCACCCTACAGTAGAACGGATTCATCATCGCAACCCATGCGATTGTGGTGATTGCGGCGATTGCGGCCGGATAGCGGTCCTCAGGCGATCAGTGAAGCAACATGCTGTGATTTTTGCAGGTTAGGGCAGTTTCTATGCTCTGTCTGTTCAAAGCCCCCCATAGTCACACGTTAGTCGTCGACAGGTCACATGGATACAAGTAGTATGAAGATTAGGTTCTTTGGTGGATAGAAGCCTGAGTTGATCTTCTACTGGTTGAATCTCGCAATGGTATTGGTCGTTGCGGTGCGGTCTTACCCAAGATAAATGATTATGTTTGGTTTCTTCTTTGACAGTGGGTTAGAGCACTTGCGCCAACCCGATAGAGCCCCGAGATGTTATGAACTCACCGATGCTGAACGCGCAGAAAAAGTACTTCAATTGGGTGTCTTAAATCGCGGTATTTACTCACCACAAGCAAGTGACAAGAGAGCTTCGACGGCCCCAATTGCGCGTTAGTCTGTATCCTGACAATTGATTCTTAGCCGTGCAAGCGGCTAGGACCCTAGCTGTTTGGCTGGGGTCTTGTGCGTGCGTGGGGAGTCTTGACTAGTCCAAGCGCTGGGTCAGGGCGTTACGAATGAATTGTTTTTCGTAATGGCGGTTGCGCCTGTTTTTCTTAGCCGATGCCCGTTGTTGTTTGCGCTTGTCGACGACAATTCGATCCAAGGCGTTCAGATCATCAAGGGCTTGTATGTCTCTTGGCGAATTGCGACGCGTCATGGCAGTTATCCAAGTAATGGTTGTTGTGTTTTGATCATTGTTCCTTGTTTATTTATTTTGCCAAACATTTTGGTTAAAGATGCGATTATCAGTCGCCACTCTCCTGTTTAGCCTTTCTCATGAAAACTTGCTTTGAAACGCCTGAGGAAATTCGTCAGCAGATCTGGAAAGAGCTTGGGCGAGCGAGTCAAGACCGTCACCATGCATGGCGTACCCCGGTGCTTGCGACCGCTACTGCCGATGGTTCTGTGAATGCACGAACGGTGGTTTTGCGCCGAGTGGACGCTGTGGCGGGTGTTTTGGAGATTTATACCGATTATCGCAGTGGAAAAGTGGCCGATTTGGTGCATCAGCCACGAGCACAGTTTGTGTTTTGGAGTGAGCGCTTGCATTGGCAGCTTCGCGTCACGGTGATGGCATCGGTTGCGAGTAACGGCCCAGAAGTCCAAAAGCTTTGGCAGCCCGTCAAACAGTCACGGGCTGCGCGGGATTATATGGGCGCACAAGCGCCGGGCGCATTGTTGGATGCAGATCGGGCGACAACGGCCATTTTGAGTGATGAAACCCACTTTGCAGTGGTGACCGGCACGGTCATTGAAATGGATTGGTTAGAGTTGGCTCGAGACAATCATCGACGCGCCAAGTTAACGGCCGACACATGGGCTTGGCTCAAGCCCTGACAGCCATATGAGTAATCGCATATCGCCCGACCAAGCGTGAGATCATTGATGGGTTCTGCCTTGAATCAAGCAGAAAAGGATTTGACCTTGGACCATTTAGCCACACCTGATGCGCTGGCAAACATGGCGCTTTCAAAGCATTTACTGCGTGAGCTTCGTTCGGACCATGCTGGCGAAACTGGGGCTATCAGCATTTATGAGGGAATCGTGGCGGTTTCGAAATGGCGTAACAAGCCCGAATTGGTCCGGTTTGCACAAGAGCACGGCAAAACCGAAGCCGAACACCTAGAACTTATTGAGCAATGGTTGCCGGCAGACAAGCGCAGCCGTTTGCTTGGGCCTTGGCGCTTGGCGGGTTGGTTAACCGGTGCCATTCCAGCGCTTTTTGGGGGGCGGGCAGTCTACGCCACGATCGCCGCAGTCGAGACTTTTGTCGATCATCACTATCAGCAGCAAGTCGGTCACATTGAGCAGTTTGGTGCGCCGCCAGGGTTGCTGTACGTTATTCAAAAGTGTCAAGCCGACGAGTGTCATCATCGAGATGAAGCGCATGCGCTAGCCGGTCCGAAGCCATTGCCTGTTTTGCTGCGCTTGTGGTGCGCTGGCGTTGGTGCTGGTTCGGCTGCCGCCGTGGTGCTTGCACGCCGGGTCTGAGACGCTAGCGCTTCTTAAAATTATCGGCTTATCTGACCGAACATCAGAAATTGATAGAAATTAACAAACTTATCGTTTTGTCATCACTTCGCTAGTTTTTGTATAAATTGACAAATCTAGCCTGCAAGATACCTTTCGAATGAGGCCTTCGCGCAGACCTCTGTGTGATGGCTTTTGCAATAACAAGTTATTCAGGCCAGTTGCACGATTTGGTTTAGTACGGAACGTACTTCATTAAAGAGACTGTCCTGCAATTTCCCCATTGAATGCGGGCATACGGATCTCTGACGCCAATCGAAAGATTTTGGTTGATGACAAAAGACGTAACTGTTTTTTTCTGCTTTCCGTCCCTGAGCAGCAGTCAATGGTTAGATAGACTGGCTAGACTAGTAAAAACGAATCCTTTTTTTCTCATGGTGGGCTGTCGCTTTCGTTTGAATCTTGTCTGGCAGGCTGCTCGTCTTTCGCAGTGCTCTCATCTGAACGCGCACGGGCGTCACGCTTACTTTGAGCGTCGGCCTGTTTGATATCGCTCTTCACACCCAACTTGGTAAATTCAATTACGGTGAAGACCAAACCGATCACCATCATTGAAAAAATGAAAATGGCCGGATAAAGCAAATGTTCTGGGCTCATTGTCGTTGCCCCATCAAGGCACACAACTTAAAGTAGATGCCAAAGGTGAAGATCGATGGAATCCAAATGGCCGTGAAGATGGCCTGCTCTTGATCTTTAACAACAAACCAAAGGTAGGCTGAGACGATGAAGGACAACATCACTGCAATGATGATGAAAAAGTCAGAACGCTTGAACATTTATACCTCCTGCGATTATTTAGTCGTTAACGTAATCATAAAAACCATAGCCGATCGCACTCAACAAACAACCTGCGATGGCCACTGAGCCAATGATGCGTATTCCTGAGGACAAACCAAAAGAAAAGATTTCCATGTCAAAAACGCCCAACACGCCAAGGATTAAACCAATGCAACCAAACGCTGTAATGGCGTTACCGGTAAGGGCTATGAATCGATAAACTGATTTAGGGATTAAGCGCGCCTTAGGCATGTTTATGTCCAGAGTCGTTGATGGCACAAAACCACCTCTCGAAATTAAAAATGGCGCTCAAAGGCTTAAATGGTGCCATGGTGCTTTTGAAACTTGCGCTTTGATATTACACGGTGTAGGTCGTGTTTGAGTGATTGACACACGCCAACGCGGTCTTTAGCTGAGGGCTTTGCCAACGTTTTTCCCAAACCTTTGTTTAGATGAACAGTTTGGGGTTGCTTGTTTCAAGCGCCACGGTGCCCAAAGTCGAAGATTTTGAGGGTCTGTTGGCCGGTTTGGCTGTTTCGCCACCTAGTGCTGACAGACTACGCATTAACGAGAAAAATTCTCTCGCTGCGCCCTTGCCCATTAAGTCACAAAAATTTTTTAGGGTGTCGAATATGTAGATGTTGTTACTAAGATCTTCCCGTGATTTGCCAATGACACAAATGGTCTTGATGATGTCGTCAACAGACTTTCCGCCAAGGGTAGAATTCAGCAGCTTTTAACCACCGGACTTTGCTGCATCGACAAGTTGCTTCATATCTGAACCGCCTTGCGTCCTCTTGGAAATAAGCCACGTTAAAACCTGCATTAGCCAATTCTTTTGCTGCATACATAGCAAGCATCGTCTTGCCACCATTTGTAGGAGCCGCCCATACTTGAACGTGTCCACGAACAATCGTGTTACTCCAAATAATTTCTGCGTCCATCATCTCCGCCACCATTTCGTCTGTAACCATGAAGTCGTCAAGCAAGGCGCTTGCCGAAGTGACAGGATCGCCAGCAAATTTATTTGGCTCGTAATCGAAATATTGAGCGTTTAATCGAACTTCACCCATGCAACACCTCCAGATGATCGTTGAGGTCTCCATGCTCCACACGAACGTGACTAACCTTTATCCCTGCCTCATGCCATCGACGGGATAGGCTTTCAGTCGCTGGGTGCCTGCTTCGTCAGCATCGACTGCGATGGTTAAGCAATCAATTCCACTAAGGACTGGTAGAAAACCCATATTGCCTGCGCTTATAGCCGCCCATACGGGCTGATACTCATGTGCTGCAAGTGAAAGGGCCGTTTCAACGCCTTCAGCGATACTTATGCGTATGACTCAGTGATTGTTCAGGTTCAGGATGAGATAAACAGTCTGCACGGTTTGTAGTGCGAACGGCTTGATTCCGGCTAGCTCGTTTGCTCTGCTCGCCATTTCGGTGTCAAAGCAGTCAACTGATTCTCACAGTACCGTTGCAAGACGCACATCGATAACATCTGCCCTGCAGAGTGCAGGCGTAACCGTTAGAATCAAAAGTCCTCATCACTGCGGTATGTTCGCTAATTTCACAGGGCACTGAATATTTTGAGCCTTACCAGATTCGTAAAGTGTTTCCGGGCGTCCCTTGAGTAAGCTAACACTTGCGCGATGTTCAGTCTTGCTGGCGATGCTTTTGCCGATAGCCGGTTGCAGCACCGCTATTGCCGTGGCCGATGGAATCGGCTCAGCGTTTGTATACAGCGTTAAAACCGTAGTCAATACTGTGGATGCGGTCACGCCAGACATTGTCAATGATGATGATTAGGTTGTATCTCAGTGGGCTTTGCATCAGCCACGCTCACATTTCCATTTGAATGAGCTCGTTACGAATGCATCTGTGAACGAAGGCATCGCCATGTACTAGGGTGGCAGCACCGAGGGCCACTCCTTCGGGAACGAGGTGCTCGACACTGATCTGGGAGATATTCACATCGCGCCAGCGGCTTATTCAAACAACGAAGTCGAACTGCGCTGACTTTCGTCAAATGAGTCAAACAAACAGGACCATTTACTCATCTTCGTCTAGCTCAGGGTTCCAACCTAATTCCCGTCCTCGAGCAGTAGCCCATGCGTATAACTCGGCATGGCGTTGCTGCAAATCGGGTGGTAAGCGGCTTGGTAAGGAGCCGTAAGCGTCCCAGGACTGTGTGACTTTGTCCATTAGGGTCTGCATGCGATTAAGATCCCAACCCGAGCAGTCTTCACTGCGAGGAATCAGATCAAACAACCAAGCATCCATCACGACTCGACCTAGCATTGTCAGGCCGTGAGTGTCTTGGTTGAAGCCGCTATAAATTATCTTTTGTTGCATATCGTCATTTATAACCGGTACTAGCAGAATAGGTCGCTCATTCTATCCATTTCCCTAGGTAAGCGTTAATCATGTCGATCACAGCTTGAGACTTGATCACGATGCCAAGGTCAATCATCTCGGAACCCATGACCATGCCTTGGCCGTTTGGCGGTACGGGCGTGACCACTGGATGGTTGGCTTCTTCTCGGAAAAATACTGCGGCAACGACACCTGCAAATAAAAACTTCCTGGTCAAATTTTGCTCAGGCCTCAATGCTTGCGGCAGAAACACAAACACCGGGCTACCGCTGGAGCCAGGATAAACAGCAGCATCAATCAAAAATTCAGACCGCCCTTCAAAATTTAAGGCAATTGGGGTTGCGGTCGTTCCACGCCGCAGTATGGGCATTAGGTTGACCTGATCCCACACGCCACTTGGATAGCCCACGAATAACACATCTTCCAGAGCATCAAGTGATCTGATTGCCATATCGTCAGGCACCATACGGGTGTCGATTGACTGATAGTAAAGCTCCACCCCTTGGGCATTGGCCGCCTGCTCCAATGGCCGCATTGGAATAATTGCAAGGTCCACGGCTGTATCCGGATGCCCAAACCATGCTTGCGGAAAATCATCGATGTTGAGTTGAAAACGTTGCCCCAACATGGGCCGCCCATTGCGCTTTTGGGTGAAAACTAAGCCGCCTTGACGAACACCGTCCACCAAATGCCGGTTGGTCACAATGAAGGTGTGGTGTCCTCGCGCATGGGCGTGGCTCACCACAAAGGCTGTTCCTGAACCTTGGCTTCCGTCTTCAAGTACCGTGTCAACTCTAACAGTGTTGAAAAGCAGTCTTTTGGTGGTGGAGTTGATGTCCATACTGAGGTCTAAAGACTTTTAATGTGGCCTATTGCTTATCCGCTGCCGGCTGTTTTCGGGGGAGAATCATGACATCGGTCACAATAACTTTGACACGATAAGATCGGTTCATCAGATCGTCAAAGTCTTTAAGTAGCGTGTTCAGACGTGACTCAGATAAGATGACATAGATAAGAACGTTCGAATCGCTGTCAAGGGCACCCGATTGAACTCCAAAAGCGCCCACGCCAGTTGCATCTACTAAGGTATATCCCCCGACCCCTCGGGTCTTTAACCGTTCAATCACTATCGCTTTAAATGCATGCGCAGTGATCAGGGTAAGTAATTTTTTTGGTTCAAGGGATCGCATGGCCGAGACTCCGTGACATCAATGAATGAAAACACAGCATACACATCACCTTAAAAGATAGACAGAAAATGAAAGTAAAGTGGAATGCCGATAATCACATTGAACGGGAATGTCATTGCCAGTGCCATCGTAAAGTAGATTCCAGGATTGGCTTCAGGAATGGCCGCACGCACTACCGCAGGCACCACAATATAAGACGCGCTAGCTGCCAGCACGGCCAGCATCACGGTATCTCCATCAGGCAGGCCCGAGAATCTGGCCAAGGCCAATGTCACCAAAGCATTGAGCACGGGGATAATCAGAGCGAATGCTATGAAAAAGGGGTCGATTCCACGCATTTCTCGAACACGTCGACCAACCAACATACCCATCTCCAATAAGAAAAAGGCCAACAAACCCTTGAAGAGATCACCCGTGAATGGCTTCATGACGGCATACCCTTCGGTTCCAACGATGTAGCCAATCAAGAGACTGCCCATCAGCAGAACGATAGCGCCATCGGTGAAAGATTCGTGTAACACGCCCTTGATCGAAAAGTGACCTGTTTTGCTGGTCGATGAATCGGGATCATGGCTGAGTTTGTTTATCTTGGTTTCTTTTGCACGCGTGATGGCCGCCAAAGATACCGCCATGATTACAGCAGGGGCCTCCATGACGACTAAAGCCACCGCCATGTAACCTCCATACGGTGTACCTTGGTTGTCCAGGTACTGGCCTGCTGCAATGAACGTCACCGCACTTACGGAACCATACGTAGCGGCGACAGCGGCTGCGTTATATCCATCAGTTCTGAGTCGCAAGATAGGATAGGTGTAGGCAGGTACTAAAAATGCCATGAGCAAAGCAATACCCAAGCCCATCAAAATTTGTGGCTGAATGCCGCTCACACTCAACGCTACACCACCTTTGATACCAATGGCCATCAACAGATACAGTGAAATGAACTTTGAGATCTGCGCAGGCATCTCTAAGTTTGAGCGCACAAAAGCAGCGGTTAGGCCCAACACGAAGAACAACACCACCGGATCGAGTAAGGTTAAAAAGACATTCGTGTTCACGGTTAGGGTCTCCAGCTGTTCAGTTTGGGTCAACCGTTACGGGGTTGGTGGTTCATGTCGTGCTTGCAGGTTCAGTTGCGCAATCACCCGATGGGCAGCCTGGGCCGCGGCCAGAACTTCGGCCTCGGTACCCATCATCGTCAAGCGCCCAAAGCTACCAAAAGCTTTGAGATCTATCAGGGTCACGTTCGCCGCCTTTTCTGCCTCATTGGCGACATAAACGACATAGCCTGCCGGCTCGGTCTCCAAAATGAACATGCTTTTCCCGGGTAGTAGCATTGAGCCTTTTCGTAACTGACGGTTGATCAGAGTGGCGTGGTCTGGGGTGATGGCGCAGATCACTTCGCTCCAAGCCACGCGGCATGCCATCCGATCAGACACCTGCGAGCCCAGTTGCGTCAGCATAATGCGGCCAGCCTCCTCGACCTCGCTTTGGTTGCGGTAATGGATCTCCATAGAGCCAAACGAGCGCTCGACAACTTGCTCACCCATCCGCACATTCGTCCGCTTTAACGCCATATCTGACAGCTGGTGAACTGCCATGCCAGGCGCCACCTCTACCCACAAACAAGCGTCTCCCGGGATAGGTAAAAACCCTTGGGATGAGGTCGCCAAGTATGATGCAAGCTGGGGCTGCAAAGAGTCAATGAACGCAAAGGCGCGTAGGCTGATATTCATGGCGCTTTTACCTTGTTAGGCCCATGTAGAGCATGGGCAGCTTTTCAGGCAAACGCTCTACATGATCGATGACAGTGAAATTTTTGATGCCAAAAATCCGCTGCACGTACTGGTCAGCCTGAGGGTCTAAGCTCAAGGCATACACTGTGATACCGTCACGCGACAATTCCTCAACCGCACGCTTGGTGTCGTAGCGCAAGTACTGTGGGTCTCGGACATCGTTGTCAGCAGGCTCACCATCTGTGATGATAAACAGAACTTTTTTGCGTTTGGCTTGCAGCTTTAACTGAGCGCCTGCGTGGCGCAAGGCGGCACCCATGCGGGTGGAATAAGAGCCTTTTAGACCGGCTAGCTTCGCCTTCGTCAGGTCACCAAAGGGCTCATCGAAGTCCTTGATGCGGTGGTAATGGATGTCATGCCGTCCATCAGAACAAAAACCATGTACTGCGAAAGGGTCACCAATTCGGTCGAGCGCATTGGCTAGCAAGACCGTCGCTGCACGTGACAAATCCATGATGCTGTACTCCTGGCCGCGAACTTTGTCATTGGTTGACTCTGACATATCCAACAAAACCATCACTGCCAAATCGCGTTCGCTTCGTTTGTACCGCATCATGATGCGGCTATCCGGCTGCTGACCCATGCGTATATCGATGAGGGCACGTATGGCTGAATTGATATCTAGCTCATCACCGTCTTCAACCCGGCGAATGCGTTGCATCCCTTGCGGGATCATCGATCCAATCAGAAACTTTAAGCGCGACATGACCGGTTTGTGGTCATTTTCAATTTGCTCGATGAGTTCCATGTCTCCCAAGGGTGGCTGACGCTCAAGCACTGTCACCCAACGCGGTCGATCTAGCTGGATTTGATAATCCCATTCGTGGTATTGAACTGGATCTGCCAAAGGGGGGCGGCCCTCCAGTGAGTTGATCGAGACCCCTTCTTGATCGAGATAGAACTCGGTAGGAAGTACCCAAATCTCTTGAGCATCATCCCCCGCGTATTCGTTGTTCACCTCGTTCACCATTTCCATAACACTGACGTTCTTGCGTACCTGCTTGGGAGCCCAAGTTGCCAACAGAGCTGCCGCCTCGTTGTAGGCCTCTGAGGCCCAAATCGTTCGATTGTCGTCACGGTAGACCGCATGTAGACGATCTATTCTTGGGTTGTACTCAGGCAATTTCAGCAAATCCAGTTGTTGCGCCAATGCCAGCCCTAATCGCTGACTGACCTCGTTGCTGCTGAGGTCCACCTCCGCTTGAAACAGGGCAACCCCTGCCTGCACCCAAGAATGAGCATCGGCTGCAGATCCATCCAGCAAGGCTTTGGCCAGATCGTTTAGCAAATCACCCACTGTTTGAGGTTCGGGCGCATATGAGGCTTCATGAAACTGCGACCAAACGTCCCGCATATTGGGAAATTGTTGACAGGCAAGCGCCTCGACCCGTGCGTCTTCAAATACCTCGATGATCGCTTTTTGTGCCGCACTTAGTCCTTCTGGTGACAGGGGGTGGCGTGTGAAGACCAGGTGCGCTGCGCAGTGATTGACCGCAGCGCGATAGACATCTAAACCACCCAGCTTGGTGCAGGTCGGTTTTTGATTGGTTGGGCATTGAAAATCGTCGTAAGCATCGGGGATATGAATACAGAAATTCTCAATGAAAGGCTTCAAGCCATCGCGACTCTCATAATCACCAGCCGTGGGGCGAAGAAAGAAATCGCGTCCCCACATCGCACGAAGGTAGATGTTTAATCGACGCTGAATATCGATAAACAAAGTACCCTTGCGCTCTTGCTGCAACACCGATTGGGAGTCGCCACTCTTCAAAGAAAAATAGTTGACTTGCCCATCAAAATCAGACTTGTAGGCTTGTGCACCCCACATCACCCACCGGCGCAGGCCCCCTAATGTGAGTTGGCCCAACAATTGTTCTAGGTTCTCAAGCATGGGGCGCAAGCCTCGCGGTGCTTGAACCAAGACGATGGTCAACACATTGAGGTAATTGCGAAACAGCGCCTCATCACCTAACCGGTTTGCCGCTACAGGTGCTGTCCCCATCATCAGTGACAGAACCGCTCCTGAGGTTTTTGAGGCCATGCCAAGCAAAAAGTTGACAATGTCTGGTAGCACATCTTCACCAATGGCACGCGCCACCTCTGGCATAGACCCGACGAAACTTAATACTAGCTCCTCACCCCTGCCCAAATGGTGTAAAGCCAATATGGCTTTCAAGTAGTTGTCCAAGCCGCGAGAAGAGAATACCCTGGCTGCTTCCGCCCAATAGGTTTGTAGCGCATCGAGTTCCTTTCTGGATAGACCTTCCAGAATCTCAGGATAGTCCTCAAGCTTTATAGCCATGTTTGTTGGTAGTAGTCAGTCAGGTAGTACACATTAGAAGTACGTGGTGACAGCGGAGTCTAGAGCGTCGCGCATATCAGGATCATCTGTGATGGGTCGCACCAGCGCCACCCGGCATGCAGCTAAAGCTGGCACACCTTTTGCAATGAGAGAACCGGCGTAGATCAACATGCGTGTGGAAATGCCCTCATCCAAGCCATGTCCTTTCAGGTTACGCGCGTGCTCACCGATATGAACCAGCTTTTTGGCTACGTCTGTATCAACACCTGATTCATGGGCCACTATTTCGGCCTCTACCTCGTGCTCGGGGTAGCTGAAATCAAGTGCACCAAACCGTTGTTTGGTAGATTGCTTTAAGTCTTTCATCAAAGACTGATAACCTGGGTTATACGAAATGACGATTTGAAAGTCTGGATGAGCCTGCAAAAGCTCACCCTTCTTCTCCAATGGCAGGACACGTCGTGCATCGGTCAAGGGATGAATGACAACGGTGGTGTCCTGCCGAGCTTCAACCACCTCATCCAAGTAGCAAATAGCACCATGGCGAGCGGCTATTGCCAGTGGACCATCCTGCCAGCGTGTGCCATTCGCATCGAGCAAAAAACGACCCACCAAGTCAGAGGCTGTCATATCTTCGTTGCAAGCCACAGTGATCAATGGCTTATTCAATTTCCACGCCATGAACTCAACAAAACGTGTCTTGCCGCAGCCCGTTGGTCCTTTAAGCATCATGGGCATCCGCACAGAATAGGCTGCCTCATACAAATCAACCTCATCGGCTACGGGTCTGTAATAGGGCTCTACAGCGATGCGGTGTGCGCCGAGTGTCTCCGAGGCATTTGCTGTGGCGGCAGATGCATTACGCACCTGCGTTTGCCCAACTTGCTGGGTCCCACGGGTAGCGGCACCCTGTCGAGGCATATAGGTTCTGGTTTCGAAATCATTGGACATATGAGTCCCCTCGCATTCATTTAATCAGGCCAAATACGGCTGGGAAATCCAAAACCGTCGGATTCCAATTGAGGCTTAACGGCAGTTGACACAGCCTGTTTTGGCGAGGACCTAAGTTTTTGATTCTTGGCCGCAAAAGCATCTGGCAAGGCCCGATCGGCATGTTGAGCGGCCCGGGGTGTAGTCTGAGCCGTGGCTTTAGCTTGGCGAACACTAGCCGATAGCTTGTTCTTTAAAATAGTCATTGTGTAAGAACCTCTTTTAAGATGGCTTCAATATCTGCCGCGGCGGGTGCACCGCGGCGACCCATCTGATAAACCGACAAGCCATCGAGCGCAGCGCTACGAAATGCGGCACGTCGGCGCACGCATGACTTAAGCACTGGCAGTCCAAACTCGGCTAATGCGTCACCCATGGCGGCAGAAAATGCACTGTTTGGCTCAACTTGGTTGAGCACAAGAAAGGCTTTTAGTTTTGGGTGCAGCCGACGCGCCTCTTCGATTTCCTGAGGCAGTCGTAAGCTCGCCCACAAATCCACTGGAGAGGGCAAAATGGGGACCAGTGCCAGATCGCAAGCACGCAGGGCTTGCAATGAAGCCTCGCTCTCAAGAGAGGGCGGGCAATCGAGCACAACGTGCGAATACCCGCGAAAGCTGTGACGCAAGTCTGATACATTCCATTTGCCCTGGATCTGCTTGACCTGTACTGGAAACGGCAGATGGCCTTGGCTAGCCCATTGAACAGCCGAGGCTTGCGGATCTAAATCTATTAAGACTGTGCTCCCACGTCGAACAAAACCTGCCGCGAGATTCATCGCTAGCGTCGTTTTTCCAGCGCCACCTTTTTGGTTAATAACGGCTGTGACAAGCGTGGTCATCAGATATGCTCAAAACGTTGATAGAGAGCGTCAATGCGATCAGCCAATGCTCGGTTCTCTAGGCCAGCGTCCGTAGGATCCAAGGTTATGTTGACATAAGTTGTGCCGAAGTTGATGCTCTGCGGATGCACGCCATCGGCTTGAACCAATGCAGATAAAGCCTCTACAAAATTACGTGTCTGCGCATATCGCTCAAAAGCGAAGCGCCGAAACAAGGTCTTAACATCACCACTAGTTTGCCATTTGGCTACGTTGTCAGCCATGGTTGTAACGCTCCTCAATCATTTGGCGTAGGGTCATGAGGTGCGCTTTTTCATCGGTCAGTATCGACTGAATTAAGTCTGAAAAATCACGATCACGAACCCGGTTGGCGTGCATCAAGGCCTCTTGGTAGAGCCGAACGGCATCGATCTCCAACTGTTGGTCAGCCAGCAAAAGCTGTCCCACCGTCCTACCCAGTCTTGCCGGCAACAAACTGCCAGCATTAGGGGCAACGCCGAGTACGATCAAATACTCCATAAGTAGCTGTGCGTGCCGCAATTGCTCGATGACCACTGAATGAAGTTTGTCAGACAATGCAGTTTCACCCCAAAGCCGTGCTAGTGCACTTTGTGCTTGATATTGCTGTACGGCACTTAACTCATGATTAAGCGCCCGGTTCAACCATCCGAGGGTGCGGGGATTTGCATTCATCACTTGATCAATCGAAATAGGCAAATGGGTTTCAGCTTCCTACCATCGTGATCTCGCCATCCAGACCACCTGCATGGCTGTCTGGTGCGGATGGCAGTATGCCCTCCACCTCGTTGTGTACGCGGGCAATGATGTGTGCGGCTACCAAGCCATCACCCACACGTTCGCAAGCATCGGCGCCT
>CAZLFB010000081.1:0-28475 GCA_964558695.1 uncultured Orrella sp. | reverse complement strand
GCAGCATCAGAGCTGCGATTCGTGGGTTTGCGCCGTCTACGCCGCCGCCCTTTGTCTGAGGTTCCTTTGGGCTCGACTGCAAGCTCTTGCAGCATCAGCGCGCGCGCGCTCTCGGAAGCATCAGCCAGATCCATCCACCACTGAGCAACCACGCTGTCGAACTCGGCACAGGCGGCGCGCAGCTGCAAGAATTCAACGGCTGCCCGAAACCTCGGCTGCTCAAACATGCGGTGAATCGAGCGTGGCACGCGACGATCAAACCTCGGTTGCATGAACCAGATTTCGCGCATGTCTGAGGCATAACGTCGATTGATGGCCAGCGATTCGGTCTGCGCGTTTAGCACTTGGTCAGCAGCTGCAATCAGAGCCGAGGCGACATGTTCGCCTGCACCATGCAATCGTTGCCAGTGCAGTCGGACTTGGGGCCACAGCAGTGCAGCAAACAAAAAGCTTGGGCTAACGGTTTTGCCGCTTCGGATTCGCGCATCGGTGCGCTCAAGCGCAAGCTCAATGAACGCATAACCTTCAGGGTCTTGCAAAATGATGTCCAGTAGCGGTAGAAGACCACCGTGCAAGCCGTGAGCCTGTAGTTGTTTGACGCACAGCATCGCGTCGCCACAGGTCAGAAGCTTTAAGATTTCATCAAATAGCCTAGCGGCGGGGACGTTGTTGATCAAGTCAGCGTGCTTGGCAATGGGCGCTTCAGTGTCAGCATCGATTTTGCCTTTGAGCTTGACCGCAAATCGCACCGCTCTCAACATGCGTACCGGGTCTTCGCGATAGCGGATAGCCGGCTCGCCGATCATGCGCACAACCCGGCGCTTTAAGTCCTGCACGCCGCGATGCAAGTCAATGACTTCTTCAGTGACTGGGTCGTAGTAGAGCGCATTGATCGTAAAGTCGCGGCGCTCGGCGTCTTGCTCGTGCGTGCCAAACACATTGTCACGCAAGATGCGGCCATGATCGTCAGTGAGTTGCTCACCGCTGGAGGGTGCACGAAACGTTGATGTCTCGATGATTTCGCGGCCAAACACCACGTGCACCAGCCTGAAACGACGACCAATAATGCGCGCACGTCGAAACAACGGCTGGATTTGTTCGGGTGTGGCGTTGGTGGCGACATCAAAGTCCTTGGGCTCTAAGCCAATGATCAGGTCACGCACGGCGCCACCGACAATGTAGGCTTGGTAGCCATGCTGTTGCAGGACTTCGCAAACCTTGATGGCGTTTCTGGAAACGTGCTGCCGGTCGATCTGATGGTCTGAGCGGCCGATGCGTTTGGGCGTCGTCGTCTCGCCACCGACCAAGCGCTTGACCAAGCCTTTGATTCGTTGTGTGATCATCAGGACTTTTGATCCAGGTTTTGTTCGAATAGGTGAAGCACAGGCCACTGGCGATCACGTGCAACGTCATGCAATGAGGGGCTTGGGTTGGTCACCACCGGATGGGTAACGGCTTCAAGCAAAGGCAAATCGTTAATCGAGTCACTGTAGAAATGGCTCTGTTCAAACGCATCAAGCGTCAAGCCCATGCTGCCAAGCCAGTCGTTGACTCGAACCACCTTGCCTTCTTTAAAGCTCGGCGTGCCAAGGATCTTGCCCGTGTAGCGTCCGCTGATGTACTGCGGGTCAGTGGCGATCAGGTGGGGTATACCAAATGCCCGTGCAATCGGTGTGGTCACGAAACTGTTGGTGGCAGTCACAACGGCGCATAGATCGCCCGAACCCAAGTGCTCACGTACCAGATCAAGCGCCTCAGGCCGCATGTTGGGTCGAATGACATCTCGCATGAATTGTTCATGCCAGTGGGCCAGATCGTGCGGGTCGTGCGCGGCCAGTAAGCCGAGCATGAACTCGGCCGCTTCCTCGGCCGTGAGCTCACCCTGGTTGTAACGATGCATCAGGTCTTCATTGCGAGCTCTGGCGACATCAGGGTCGCCTGCACGCCCAGTGCGCGCCAGAAAGTCCGCCCATTGGTAATCGCTGTCTAGCGGCAGTAGGGTGTGATCTAAATCGAATAGCGCCAAGCGTTTCGGTTTCATTGTGTCAGCGATGGCGGTTGAGCCATCATGGTTTTTAACAAGGGCAAGGTCAGTGCCCGATGGTTAGCCAAGGCATACCGATCCAGTGCATCAAGCACGGCAAACAAGGCTCGGATGTCGCGCGAACCGTGCGTCAGCAGCCAACCAAGCACATCCTCAGACAGGGGCATGCCTCTTTGCTGGGCATAAACCGATAAGGCTGCAAACTTGTCATCGTCAGATAACGGCTCAAGTCGATAAACCGCACCCCAGCCCAGCCGGGTGCGCACATCTTCACGGCAAGTCATTTGCAGTGGCGCCCGGTCACCCGCCACGATTAAACTAAAACCTTCTTTGTCTGTCGCAAGCTCGCGCCACCGATTGTACAAGCCAAACAGGGCATGCAGCGATGGCTCATCGAGCTTGTGAACGTCATCGATGGCCACACAGGCCGGCAGGCATTGGGCTTGGAGCAGGCCCGATAGGGTCGTTCCCGTGTCGCTCGGCCCACGGACATAAACGCCCCGGTGATGGCTTGTGCAGGCTTTGAGTAAGTGACTGCGTCCGCTGCCGTCTGAGCCCCAGATGTAGAGCGCATTTCCGGGCGCAAGGCTTTGCGCGGCGGCAATGGCTGCGGCATTTGCGCCGGGCACCAAGTTCTCAAATGTGGGCTCGGCCGAGGGCAGGATATCTAAAATCAGCTGCTGCGCCATGCGCTCAAGTCGTAGAATAGCGGTTTATGGAGTCGTAACTTCATCATTGTCACATATTGCGTCGCAAACGCATGACTGCACGATTTTTACGACTAAACGCTTAGACACTTTTTGGGCACTTATGACACACGCAAACAAGACCCCTCTGACTTATCGCGATGCTGGCGTTGATATTGATGCTGGCGAAGCCCTGGTTGATCGCATCAAGCCGCTGGCAGCTAGAACCATGCGCGAGGGCGTGATGGCCGGTATTGGTGGATTTGGTGCCTTGTTTGAAGTGCCCAAGCGCTACCGCGAACCCGTACTGGTGTCAGGCACGGATGGCGTGGGTACAAAGTTGCGACTGGCATTTGAGTGGCAGCGGCACGACACGGTGGGGGTGGACTTGGTGGCCATGAGTGTGAATGACATTCTGGTGCAAGGTGCTGAACCCTTATTTTTTCTGGATTATTTCGCCTGCGGCAAGCTCTCGGTGGATGTGGCAGCCAGTGTCGTGGGAGGCATTGCCCAGGGCTGCGAGCAGGCGGGTTGTGCCCTGATTGGCGGAGAAACCGCAGAGATGCCTGGCATGTACCCCGATGGTGAATATGACTTGGCTGGCTTTGCAGTTGGCGCGGTCGAAAAGTCAGCCATCATCGACGGTAAAACCATTGCGGCGGGTGACGTTGTGCTCGGTTTAGCCTCAAGCGGGGCACACTCGAATGGCTATTCGCTTTTGCGCAAGGTGCTGGCTCGCACCAACGCCCGCCCAGACCAGGTATTTGAAGGGAGTCCTTTGGGTGATGTGGTGATGGCGCCGACCCGCATTTATGTCAAGCCTGTGCTGGCGGCTTTGGCTAAGTTTGGCGGCTCAATCAAGGGGCTAGCTCACATCACGGGTGGTGGCCTGCTGGACAATGTGCCTCGGATTTTGCAGCCTGGCTTGCAAGCGCAAATCGATCCCAGTACCTGGCGCCTGCCGCCGTTGTTTGAGTGGCTTAAGCACGAGGGCGACATTGAGCCTCAGGAAATGTACCGTGTGTTTAATTGCGGCATCGGCATGGTGTTGGTCGTGGCAGCCGACCAGGCCAGTGCGATTGCCAGCATGCTCACGCACGAAGGTGAAACGGTGTACACCCTGGGCCAAATCCAGGGATGTGATGTCAATGCCAGTCAGACGGTGGTGGGTTAGTCAGTGGCTAATCAGTGTCTGACCAGCGTCTGACAACTGATGTTTGATGTGGGCTAGCACCTGCTGATCCGCGTCGGTGGCCAGGCAATTCACCACCAGGCGGTCAGGCATGCTGCGCAGCCACGTCAGTTGACGTTTTGCCAGCTGCCGGGTGGCGGCAATGCCCTGCTCACGTGCTTGCGCCAAACCGCATTTGCCATCGAGATAGTCCCAGATCTGTCGGTAGCCCACGCATCGCATGGATGGCAGCAGTGGACTCAGATCGCTGCGGCCATGCAATTGCCTGACTTCCTCAACCAGCCCTTCGGCTAGCATCTGATCAAATCTGGCTTGAATTCGTGCATGCAAGGTTTGGCGATCGTCTGGCTCTAAGCTGATCAATACTGTGGGCACAGGATTGAGCGCTTTTTGGCCAATCAGGCTAGACATGGTATTGCCACTGACACGATAGATTTCAAGTGCGCGTCCAATTCGCTGACTGTCGTTTGGGGCCAGTCGCTGGGCAGTCACTGGGTCGACTTTGGCCAGTTCAGCATGCAGTGCTGGCCAGCCCATCAGGTTGGCTTCGATGTTGATGTCAGCGCGTATTTGCGGGTCGGCACTGGGTAAATCGTCAATGCCGTCTCGTAACACCTTGAAGTACAGCATGGTGCCGCCCACCAGCAAGGGTAGTTTGCCGCGCGCACGTATTTCGGTCGCACAATTGAGCGCATCTTCACGAAACTGGGCAGCGCCATAGGCCTGGCTTGGATCCAGGATATCCAGCAAGTGGTGCGGCACCGCCTGGCGTTCGGCACCCGATGGCTTGGCTGTGCCAATGTCCATGCCTCGATAAATCGTGGCTGAATCGACATTGATGATTTCGATGGGCAGGTGACGAGCGAGCATCTGGCTGATGGCGCTTTTACCGGATGCCGTTGCTCCAGCCAGGCAAATGAGCGGTGGATCGGCCTGACTCATTGGCCGCGCAGAAACAGTCGATCCAAGTCTGCCAGACGCCATGCGACCCAGGTTGGACGCCCATGGTTGCACTGATCAGCACGCTCTGTCTGTTCCATTTGCCGCAGCAATGCATTCATCTCGGCAATGGTCAATTGGCGGTTGGCGCGCACGGCACCGTGGCAGGCCATGGTTGCAAGCAACTGATTGCGTTGCTCAGTGAGAAGGGCGCTGACGCCCACCGTTTCAATGTCGCGCAAAATACCTCGGGTGAGTGATTCGATGTCGCCACGGGCAAGCAACGCTGGGACCTGACGTATGACAAGTGATTGCGGCCCGCCAGCATGGATCTCAAACCCCATGTCCGCCAACGCTTGCTCGTGCTCTTGCGCCAGTGCCACCTCGGTCTCGGTGGCCGGTATGACCAGTGGCACCAGCAGTCCTTGCGTTGCAATGCTGTGGGCGTCCAGGGCGGTCTTTAACTGCTCATAGACCACGCGCTCATGGGCAGCATGCATGTCAACCAGAATCAGGCCGTCTTGTGTCTGAGACAGAATGTAGATGCCATGGACTTGAGCCAATGCACGACCTAAGGGCCAGACAGGATCTGGTGCCAAGTCGCTGGGATCCATGGCTGGGTTTGGAACAGGCGTTAAGGCTGTTTGCGCCATCGGTGTGTGTGCCGCCTGCCATCCGGCACCCCAGGCCGGGTTGCTGGCGGGCAGGCTACCGGCTCGAGGCTCGTTCAGTGACAATCGTGACTGCCATGCTGGGCGTGACGATGTAGAGGGCGACCGCCAATTGTCATGGCTTGCGGCATGGCTTGCAGCACTGCTTGCCGGTCCGATTGGTGTGCTCGTGGTGCTGCCAAGTGCAGCAGTGTTTGGCGTTGCATGGGCATTTTTTGCTAAGGCGTCTGTGATGACTTGTTGCACCAGACGGTGAATGGCACCACTGTCACGAAATCGGACCTCATGCTTGGCCGGATGCACATTCACATCGACTGACTGCGGATCAATGTCAATAAAGAGAACATAGGCTGCCTGACGATCGCCATGCAGCACATCCGCATAGGCTGCTTTGATCGCATGTGAAACGGTGCGATCCCGCACATGTCTGCCATTGACGAACAGAAACTGCCGGTCCGCACGTGCGCGCGCGGCGGTGGGTCGGCTGACAAATCCACGGATTTGAGCTGGGCCACCGGTGGCGTCAACGGGGACGGCCGAATCAGAAAACTCATTGCCCAGTACATCCAATACCCGTTTGGCCAGTGAAGCGATTGGCCATTGGCGCACGGCCTTGTCATTGTGAAAGACTCGAAACGCCACCTCTGGATGCGCCAGTGCAATCCGCGTCATGACGTCCATGCAGTGGCCAAACTCGGTCGCTTCGGCTTTCAGGAACTTACGTCGTGCCGGAACATCGTCAAACAGACCGCGTACGTCCACGGTCGTGCCCTGGCCACCTGCAGCTGGTTGCACGTTTGCGTCGTGACCCTCGATTTGCCAAGCATGCTCAGCCGTGGCGGTGCGAGAAACGAGTGTTAGGCGTGCCACCGATGCGATCGATGCCAGGGCTTCACCCCGAAATCCCATGGAGGCGACCGACTCGAGGTCTTGCAAGGTCCGGATTTTGCTGGTGGCGTGACGTCTGAGTGCCAGTGGTAGTTCATTGGCGTCAATGCCGTGGCCGTTATCGTTTACGGCAATGCGTCGAATGCCGCCGGCCTCAAGCCGAACCTCGATGACATCAGCGTAGGCGTCGACGGCGTTCTCGACGATTTCCTTCAGGACCGAGGCTGGTCGCTCAATCACCTCGCCAGCAGCGATCTGGCTGATCAGACGATCCGGCAGGGCAGCGATCGAGCGAGGGGTGGCAGACATAACAATAGGACTCTAAGATTCAGAGGCCTATTGTAGATGCTCGGCTGGTAGATGCTCGGCTGCAGCTAGCTAGCCGCTAGCCGACTTCGGCCAAATGCGGGTTGCTGCGGAAGAACTGGATCACACCGCGATGCAGTGCGGTGGCAAACTTTTCTTGATACTGCGCGTTGCGCAACAACTTTTCTTCCTTGGGGTTACTAATAAATGCGGTTTCGACCAAAACGGAGGGGATATCTGGCGCCCTGAGTACAGCAAAACCTGCCTGTTCAACTTGTGGTTTGTGCAGACGATAAACATCGCGTAGTTCGCCTAGCATTGAGCGTGCGACTTGCTTGGAGTCCTTGATCTGGGCCGTCGTTGAAAGGTCAAGCAACAGTTTGGCAACTTTCTGGTCTTGGGAGCCAAGGTTCACTCCGCCAATCAGATCAGCAGCATTCTCTTTTTTTGCAAGCCAGCTCGCTGAGGTGCTAGAGGCGCCGCGCTCGGACAAGACGTAAACAGAGCTGCCGCCCGCCGTTGGGCGAACAAATGCATCCGCGTGAATTGACACGAATAGGTCGGCCTTCACGCGTCTGGCTTTTTCTACGCGCACGCGCAGCGGAACGAAGTAGTCTCCATCACGCGTCAGATAGCCGCGCATGCCAGGCGTGGCATCGATCTTGGCTTTCAGGCGCTTGGCGATGGCCAACACCACATTTTTCTCATAGGTGCCGCCTTTGCCAACCGCGCCAGGATCTTCGCCACCATGACCAGCGTCGATCGCGATGGTCAGCGTGCGTTGGCGGTGCTGTCTCTGCGCAATCGCTGGGGTCTGTGGTTTGGGCTGCGCGGGTGCGGCAATGGACGGTGGTACCACTGGGCTGGGTGCACCAGCCGGATTACCTTGACCGATTTCCTCTAGAACGCGAGCCAAAGGATCATCGCCGCTTAATGCAGGCTGCTGCTTGAGCAACGCAATTAGAGGATCCTGGGCCACCAGTGGGTACAAATCGAGCACAAGGCGGTATTGATAGTCGCCAATCGGCTTTAACGTGAACACCTGTGGCGCGATTGCCTGTTTTAAGTCGATGACGATGCGCACGACGTTTGGTTTGTTCTGACCCACCCGCAGACTTTGGATGTACGGATCGTCAGGCTTGACGTTGGCAACGAGCTTTTGCAGAGCATCGCTCATGCGCAGGCCATCGATATCCACCACCATACGGTGTGGGTTCTCGAGTGTGAAGTGTTCGGCTTTCAGCTCGCTCCCGAGTTCAAGCGTTACCCGGGTGTAGTCTACTGCCGGCCACGTACGAACGGCCAGAACGGTGGACGCCATGGCTAACCGAGGAATGACGGGCAGGCAAATCAATGCACCTGCGGTGGCGAGCAGTTGTCTGCGGCTAATGGGTTTGCGTTGCCCATCGGGCATTACCGTTTGCTTAAAGTTGTCAACCATGCTGCACCTCGCTTTGTTTCAGCTTTGATTCGAGCAGTGCGACCATCGCCTGAATAAGACAGATGAATTAGCAGGTCAGGTACAGGCAATTGACCATCGGCCTTCTCTGGCCATTCAATTAAAACCAAAGTGCCCGGGCGGAATAAATCTCTAAAGCCCGCATCCTGCCATTCACTTGAATCATTAAATCTATAAAAATCAATATGATAAAAGTATAAGCTCGAAACTTTGTAAGACTCAAGTAAAGCGTAGCTTGGACTTTTGATTCGTCCGGTGACCCCAGCCGCCCGGAGCAGGGCTCGAGTCAAGGCGGTTTTGCCAGCGCCAAGGTCTCCTTGCAGGTAAACGCTGAACCCCGCTTCGTTATTTAAACCATTGATTTCAAAAGACTTTGCGGTTTCAAGAATGACTTGTCCCAAGCGAGCGCCGAGGGCGTCGGTGGCTTGCTCATCGGGCAGTTCCAGGGTCAATTCAGCTGTGGACATTGCGCAACACTCGCAAAAAATATAAGCGAGTCATCAGGTTAGCAGACTCATCCAGAGCGGAATGGTGATGGCAGTTGCCAGGGTGCTGACCGAAATAATTAGGCTAACCAGGCGGCCATCGCCACCCATGCGCACTGCCAGTACGTAAGCCGCCGAGGCGCAGGGCAATGAGCCAAACAGCACGAGCATGGCAGTCGTGATGTCATCTAGGCCAAGCCAGCGTGCGCAGAGCCAGGCAGTAACCGGCAACACCAGGATCTTGGTCGCAACGACCCACGCCACAAATCGCGCCTGTCCTTGGCTGCCTTGCCAGTTCAGGCTCGGCCCAATGCACAAGATGCCCAGAGCCACGGCGGCCAGCCCTAAGCGGTCTGCCATGATGTCTAGCGAGAGCGGCAATTTAAAGCCTGCCAGATTGGCAGCCAAGCCCAGTAAAGTGGAAATGAGCAATGGGTTGCGCATCAAGGCGCCAAATACATTGCCACCCTGGTGCCGAGCCAACGGGTAGACGGCCGCGATGTTGGCCATCGGAACCGTTAAGCCCACCACAAGTGCCATGACGGTCTGTCCGCTCGCGCCGCCCAGACTCGGTGCTAGGGCCAAGCCCAGGTAGGTGTTAAAGCGAAAACCGCATTGTGTGGCTGAGGCCAGTGCCATGGCAGGCGTCTTTAGCAGTCGTGCGCCAATTCGAACCAGCACAAAACCAACCACGACCAAGATGAAAGCGACCAGCAACAGGTCGCCGGTCGTTTGCGCCGATAAGGGCGTTTTAAGAACCGATTGGAACAACAGCGTCGGAAACAGTACGTAATAAACCAGCTTTTCCAAGCCGGTGAAGAACTCGCGGTTAAAGCCAAACCGGTGATGCAAAACCCAACCCAGCAGGATCAGCAAGAAGTCAGGCAATACCAGCCAGGCAGTGGACATTTAAAAAATCGGTTACTGAAAAATGTTGCAACATCGGTATTGTGTATCAATTGCGACCTCATTTGCGCGTTCATGGCGTGCATTCGAGACATAATTGAGCTTATGAACACCATTGCGCGGCCTCAGGAGTCAGTTGCCATCAGTGCGTTTATTGATGCGCTGTGGCTGGAAGACGGCTTGGCGGCTAATACGCTGGCTGCTTATCGGCGCGATTTGTACGCTTTTGAGCAATGGCTTGCGGCCACTGGCAAGACACTTGATCAAGCCCAGAGCCCCGATGTGCTGGCCTGGCAGGCCCACGAGCATCAGTACACCAAAGCCAGCACGGCGAACCGGCGCCTGGCCACGTTGCGGCGTTATTACCGCTGGGCTCGACGCGGTGGTCGTATTCAGGTTGACCCCTGTTTGCAGGTGTTGGCGGCCAAACAACCCACTCGCTTACCTAAAACCATCAGTGAGGAGCAGGTTGAGTCTCTATTACAGGCACCGGACAATCGGGAGCTCGGCTTGCGTGATCGGGCCATGTTGGAGGTGCTGTACGCCACAGGCCTGCGCGTATCTGAACTGGTTGGCTTGGGCGTACTGGACCTTAGTTTGTCCGACGGTGTTATCCGTGTCGTGCAGGGCAAGGGTGGCAAGGACCGGCTCGTGCCGCTTGGGGCGGAGGCTGCGCACTGGGTTGACCGCTATCTGAAAGAGTCCAGGCCCGCATTGTTGCGCAATCGCACCAGTGCGGCGCTGTTTGTGACGGCTAGAGCTGCACCCATGACCAGGCAGTCGTTTTGGTTGTTGATCAAGAAATACGCCATTAAAGCTGGGGTAACGGCACCGATGTCGCCACACGTGTTGCGACACGCGTTTGCCACGCATTTGTTAAACCACGGCGCGGACTTGCGTGTGGTGCAACTCTTGCTGGGTCACGCTGATATCTCGACCACCCAGATATATACCCATGTGGCGCGAGAGCGATTAAAGCGTCTGCATGCGCAGCATCATCCGCGGGGTTAGCTAAGCAAAGCAACAAGCCAAACAAAGCTGCCATGAGCTGCTGTGAGATGCCATGAGATGCCATGAGATGTCATGACATGCCATGAGAACTTGCTAAACTTCAAAGCTTGCCGCCGTAACTCAGTGGATAGAGTATCTTCCTCCTAAGAAGAGAGTCGCACGTTCGATTCGTGCCGGCGGCGCCACGAGCGGTGTCAAGCTCGCGTGATTTGGCGGGGTATTTGAGTCAACGATCCCGACAGGCATGACCTGAGGTCAAACGCTTAAAGCGATACTTGTTATTGCAAGCGCCTCGCCACCCACTACAATTCATCCTTAACATTCCTGAGCGATTCGCTCGCAAGCCCTTAGCCGTTAGTGTTCCAGCACCCAAGCGCCTTCATGTCAACCGCAACCACCCAGACTTCTTTTAGCTACCGTCCCATTTTGATCGGTACGTTGTTTGTGCTGCTTGCGATGGGTACGCGAGCCACCTTTGGACTCTTCATGCAGCCCATGGGTCTACACCATGGCTGGGCTCGTGATGTGTTCTCGATGGCGTTTGCGTTTCAGAACATCACCTGGGGATTGGGGGCGATTGCCGCTGGCATGATGGCTGACCGTTTTGGTTCAGGTCGCACGGTGGCACTGGCTGCGTTGTTATATGCCTTGGGTTTGATTGGAACCCGGTTAGCGTCAACCGAACTTGAGCTCTATCTGACCGCGGGTGTCCTAGTGGGCCTGGGTCAGGCAGGCACCACGTTTGCGGTGATTTTGCCGGTGATTGCTCGCACGGTGCCAGTCAGCTATCGCTCGACGGCAATGGGTATTGTCAGTGCAGGCGGATCACTGGGCCAGTTTCTGGTTGTGCCAACCGGGCAGGTGCTGATCGACACGCTGGACTGGACCGGCGCTTATTGGGTGCTGTCGTTTTTCTTGGCTGCGGTCATTCCACTGGCCTGGTATTTGCGTGGGAAACCAGATGGCAGTGGCATTCAGTTATCCCTGCGGCAAGCCATTCATCAGGCACTGACACACCCGAGCTTTCATTTTCTGTTTTGGAGCTACTTTGTCTGTGGTTTTCACACGGCATTCATCACATTGCACCTGCCAGCGTTCGTGATCGATGAGGGCTTAAGTGCAAGTACTGGCGCCATCGCGATTGCGCTCATTGGCTTATTCAATGTGTTCGGCTCGTATTGGGCAGGCCGCCTCGGTGGAACCTACAGTAAAAAAAATCTGCTCGGTGCGGTCTATGCGCTGAGAACGTTTGGCATGCTTTGGCTCATGATCATGCCGATTTCCCCCATGGTGGTCTATGTGTTTGCCGCCTGGATGGGATTGTTTTGGCTGGGCACGGTGCCGTTAACGCAAGGCTTGATCGCTCAAATCTATGGCTTGCGCTACGCGGCGACCCTGTCTGGTATTGTGTTTTTAGGACATCAGGTGGGCAGTTTTGTGGGCGTATGGCTAGGCGGTAAAGTCCAGGCAGCCACGGGCAGTTACGATATAGTTTGGTGGATCGGTATCGCTTTGTCGTTGATTGCGGC
This sequence comes from uncultured Orrella sp., assembly GCA_964558695.1. GTDB lineage: Bacteria > Pseudomonadota > Gammaproteobacteria > Burkholderiales > Burkholderiaceae_B > Algicoccus. The sequence goes on along the minus strand of CAZLFB010000081.1, from coordinate 16,359 downwards.
AGCCTTATGCCTGCCGATACGAGAAAAGCCGCTGGCCGCGCCGATGGCACAGCCCGCGTAGCCAAGGCCGAAGGGAGAGTCAACATGACACCATCGTCGACAGATTGCGCTGCCATGCCCAAGCTGAGCTTGCGTTGGCGCATTGCCTTATGGGCTGCGCTCACTTTTTTGTTGGCGCTGGGTTTTGCGGGGTACTTCATGCCCGGTTTGCGCATTAACTGGGAAACGATCGCCGCCATGTGCGGATTCTGATCGATGCGTGAGCTCCCGTTTCCGGTTGTCACGCTGGCCGAACTCACTGCGCTGTCGCCCAAGCAAACCCTGGTGCTGACGGTCAACAATCGTTTGGCAAGAACGCTGACTGGCAAGCTCGCAGAGACGGTTCAGGAAGGGGCTGCTGAACTCTTGAAGATTGAGCCATGGACATCCTGGCTAACCAATCAAGTGATTGAGCGTCTATATGCCGGTGATGAAAGTGGGTTCTCACAAGTCCTTGATTCGCAGACAACGCGCCTAGTCTGGGCAGAGGCGATTGCTCAGTTTGAGGCCGAGCGCAGCCTGATCGACATGGATCAGGTCGCGGCCATTGCCGCTGACGCTGACGCACTATTGCTGAATTGGCAGATGGATGTATCGCCCGCTTGGCGCACACCCGACTACAACCGCTTTTTGAGTTGGCGCAAGGCCTATGAGTCGCGCTTAACAAAGCTCAATGCCATTGATCTGCCCCGTGTGCCGGGGCATGTGGTGTCTTGGATTCGCGCCGGTGCGCTCGCACTACCCAAGCACGTGGTGCTGATGGGTTTCACCGACGTGTCGGTTTCAATGCGATTGGTACTCGATGCCATGGTCGCTGGCGGCGTGCGCATCAGCCAACTGAATTTGTTAGAGGCCCAGACTGGGCAGATGGTGAGTAAAGTGTCGCTGGCGACACCCGAGCAGCAGTGGTCTGCTGCAGTGGCTTGGGCACGCCGCCATTTGCTTGCACAGCCTCGCGGCCGGTTTGCGATTGTGGTACCAACCCTGCAAAATGAGGCCACCGAGGCGCGTCGATTGCTTGAACGTGAGCTGGATGGATTTGCCTATAACGTGGCTGTGGCACCTTCGCTGGCTCAATGGCCCCAAGCGCGTGCCATGCTCAATTGGTTGCGTTTATTGGTTGAGTTTTGTCAGCATGGTCGAGTCGAGCCTGCGCTCGCAGGCCAGGCCCTATTGGCCGGTGGCTGCGCCGGTAGCGAGTCTGAAGCAGGCGCGCGCGCCATGCTGGATGCACGTTGGCGCCACCAACAGCGGCTGGTCGTGACCCATGCTGACTGGCAAGACGAGATCCGCACGATGCCAAAGCTCTTTGATGCTTGGCAACATGCTTGCGCCCTGTGGCAGACCTTGGCAGGTAAACGGCTCAGTTGGTTTCAGTGGGCCAATGGATTTAGAGCCGTGCTGGCCGCGCTAGAGTTTCCCGGCGAAGGCACCCAGAGTTCGGTGCAGTATCAGACCGTGGCTGCCATTGACCAGCTGATGTCTGCCTTGGCAGTGCTCGATGATTGTATGGAGCCGCAAGAGGCAGTGAAAGCTTGGCAAATGCTGTCACGCTTGGCCAGGCAGACGTTGTTTCAACCGCAGCGAGATCCCAATGCTCGCTTGGATGTGCTGGGCTTACTCGAAGCCGAGGGCGGACGATGGGACGGTGTTTGGATTATGGGCGTGACCGATGACGTTTTGCCGGCAGTTGTGAGTCCCAACCCCTTAATCCCCATTCAGGCGCTGACCCAAGCGGGTGCGCCTCGGTCAACCGCGCAGCGTGAATATGAATGGGCAGCTGAGCTGATGCAGGCTTTGCGACGCGCGGGCGACGAGGTTGTGTTCTCCTGGGCTGAACGCGATGGCGAGCAGCCGAATCGGCCATCGCCGTTTTTAGCTCATTTGCCTCTGGCCGAGCTGCCGACGGACTCCGGTGAGCTGACGGTACCTACGCTTGTTGCAACACAAACCTGGCTTGATGAGCCAGACATTGCTGTCACACCGGATGAGACGATTCGAGGGGGTGTGACCGTGCTGCAAACCCAGGCAGCCAATCCGATGTGGGCATTTTTCCAGCACAGGCTCTCTGCGCGAGGATTGCCAGCTCACGCGCAGTGGCCGGCAACCTTTGACCGCGGGAATTTCTTGCATCGGGTCTTGCAGTTGCTTTGGCAACAGTGGGGTGATCAAGCCCATATGCTCAAGAACATTGCCAAGCCCGATTGGCCAGGCGAGCTGCGCGATCTCATTGGGCGCGTGGCAGCAGACAAGCTCGGACAGTGGCCGCAGGCATTGCGGGAACTCGAAGAGCAGCGTGGCTTTGATGTGATCAGTGCGTGGCTTGTGTTTGAGTCGCAACGTGAGCCGTTTAAGGTGGTGGAGCGTGAAGGCGAGCATCAATTCATCGAAGGCGCTTTGTCGTTGCGTTTGACCATCGATCGGATCGATGAGCTCGCCAGCGGTCAGCGTGTGGTGTTCGATTACAAGAGTGGTTCAAAGTTGCCAGAGCCAGCCAGAGATTGGCAGTCGATGGCCCTGCGCCATGCCCAGTTGCTGGTCTATGCCAGCGTTTTGTCTGACGAGGGGCGCAATGTGGATGCGCTTGCCTGGATTTGGCTGCACGCTGCCGGCGTCAAGGTTAAGGGTTTGGCTGCCGAGGAGATTGGGATCGCGGGGGTTCAGGCGTTGGCCGAGCAGCAGTGGGCCGATCTTGATTGGAATGAGCAGCTAAAGCGCTGGGAGGTGCGAGTGCGCGCGCTAGCCGCCCAATTTGCGGCAGGCGAGCATGAGAACCGGTTCTGGCATCGTGATGATTTGAAGTATTGCACCATTCAACCTTTACTGCGCGTGCATGCGCAGCTCGATGATGAGTAAGCGCGAGCCCCCAGACATCGGCGCGCGGCAAGCGGCCATTGACCCAGCACGCTCCTTCATTGTTCAGGCACCCGCTGGCTCGGGCAAAACGTCTCTGTTAACCGACCGTATTTTGGCGTTGCTCGCCTTGGTCGATGAGCCAGAGCAAATCGTGGCCATGACCTTTACCCGCAAGGCGGCTGCTGAAATGCATGCGCGCGTGATGGAAAAGCTGCAGCGCGCTACCTCGGCTGAGCCGCCCGAACAGGCGCATGAGCGCCATGGCTGGGAATTGGCGTGTGCAGCGCTTGCCCGTGATGGCCAGAGAGGTTGGGGGTTGTTGCAGCACCCAGCACGCTTGCGCATTCAGACGATTGATTCGTTTTGTGCATCCTTGGTGAGGGCCATGCCTTGGCTGACTGGCTTGGGTGGCATGCCGCGTATCGTGCAAGACGCACCAGCGCTTTACATGGAGGCTGCGCGTCGAACGGTAGAGGCTGCCCGTGAGCATGAGTGTGTTCAGTTACTGCTAAAGCACCTGGACCTTAATGTCGCTGACGTGGTGCAGGCCATCACCGATATGCTGGGCAAGCGCGATCATTGGTTGCCGTTGCTGGTGCATGGAGAAGATGGCGACTCCATACAATTTTTTTTAGAGCAAACCATCGCCGATGAGCTGGCTTGTCTGGCTGGCTCGATGCCAGTTGGCTGGCAACATGCATTGGCAGAGCCAGCACGCTTGGCGGCGCACGCATTGCTTGACGATGGACAGCGTGATCATCCGGTCGTGGCATTGCTCGATTGGCAGGCTGGCGACTTGCAGCCTGATCCCGATGAGTTGCCGCGCTGGCGTGCGTTACAAGCCTTGCTATTGACCGGCAAGGGTGAATTGCGAAAGGCGCTGAACAAGAACTCAGGTTGCCCGCCCGGATCCGCACAAAAGATCGCTTTGACTGCTTGGCTCGAATCCATGGCGCTTGGCGCTGAGTCGGCTGCTTGGGTGGCGAACTTGCAAGCAGTCACTGGGATGCCCGATGCGCAACTGACCGATCAGCAGCGCGAGATTTTGTCTGCGCAGATTGCGAGTTTGCGGTTGGCGGCAGCCAACTTGTTGCTGGTATTTGCTGAACGTGGTGAAGTGGATTTCATCGAAGTGGCACAGCGCGCTGTACAAGCGTTGGGCCAGGCCGATGACCCCAGTGACTTGTTGCTCAAACTGGATAATCGCATTGCTCATTTGCTGGTCGATGAGTTTCAGGACACCAGCCTGACTCAGTTGACTTTGTTGACACGTTTGACCGCCGGCTGGCAGCCAGATGATGGGCGTACGCTGTTTCTGGTGGGCGACCCCATGCAGTCGATTTATCGGTTTCGCAAGGCCGAAGTCAGCCTGTTTTTACAGGTGCAGCAGCAGGGTGTGGGAGACCTGCACCTAGAGCCGTTAACACTGAGCGCTAACTTCAGATCACAGGCGGGCGTGGTCAATTGGGTCAACCAGACGTTTGGACCGTTGTTTCCACCAGCCAACCACGCTGAATTTGGTGCAATCCGGTACGAGCCGGCGCACCCCTGGCACGAGGCCTCTGAGGAGCCGGCAGTTCACTGGCATGTCGAGCTCGATGACGAGGCCTCTTGGGCGCGCGTGGTGGATGTTGCCCGTGATGCTTGGCAGCGTCACACTGATTCAGATAAGCCCATGGCTATTTTGGTGCGCTCACGGCCGCATTTGGGTCAGGTCACGCGTGCGCTGGCCAAAGCGGGATTGCCTTGCCGAGCCATTGAGCTCGATAGCCTGCAGTCTAGGCCTGTTGTGGTTGATCTGTTGCAGCTAACTCGGGCGCTGGTTCATCGAGGTGATCGCGCCGCCTGGCTGTCGGTTTTGCGCTCACCGTGGTGTGGACTGACGCTGGGTACCATGAAGCAACTGTTTGGTGATTCTGAGCAGGCCGTGTGCGATGTGCTCGCGCAGTGCCTTACCAGGTCATCGATGCCCGAAGGCATTGTGCCTGACCAGTGGTTGCGTTTAACTGGGGTGGCTAGCGTTCTGTTGGCGGCTTTAGGGGATCATGGCGCCAAGCCCTTGGTTGCTCGTATAGAGTCTACTTGGCGCGCACTTGAGGGTGATCGATTGGTCAGTGTTGCCTCAGACTTGCTCGATGCGCAGTCGTTTTTAAGCCTGGTTCAGCGTATCTCAGATTTCAGTGACGTCGATCTTGACGAACTGGAGCGTCAGCTGGCTAAGCTGTACGCCCAACCGCAAGTCGCTGGTCGCGCCATCGAAGTCATGACCATGCACAAGGCCAAAGGCCTGGAGTTTGAAGTGGTGGTGCTACTTGGACTGGAGCGCAAGGCAAAGCCTGACGCCACGCCTTTGGTGCGTATCGAGCAGCACAATGACCGCGTGCTGTTTGGACCTGCCAAGGCACGGATCGACGACGAGCAAGATGTTCTGTCAAAGTACTTGGCTCAGCGCGAAGGCATGCGCCAACGCTTTGAGGTTGATCGGCTGCTGTATGTGGCGGCCACCCGCGCGCGTGAGTCATTGCATTTGGTTGCGGCGTGTCAAGTCGATGAAACAACAGGCGATTGGGCGCAACCCCCTAAAAATAGCTTGTTGGCCAGGCTCTGGCCCTATCGCCCAGCGTTACCTGCTCCCCAGGATCAGGCGGTTACGCCCGGTTTCGAGCAATCAGCGCCCTGGTGGCGTGCTGCGCCTTTGGTTCGCCGTCGTGAGCCGATCAGCCCAGACGCTGCCCTCGGGTCACACGCACCGGTCAATGCCGGCAGGACAGATCGATTTGCCTGGCCTGTGGCTGAGTCATCCGAGCGCATCAGCGGTATTCTGATTCACGCCTGGTTAGCGAGATTTGCGCAGTACTCGGGCTCGGTTCACGCGCTGACAGTGCCCACCAAGCCTGTGATTGAGCGACAACTCAGGGCGCTTGGCTTGCCCGCTGCCCTTCGTGGTGAGGCAGCTGAACAAGTGCGGGCTGCTTTAGAATCCATGCTGGCCAGTGAGCGCGGGCAATGGCTTTTGAGTCAGCCGTTGCGCCAAGTAGAGTGGGCATTGATCGATGCCCGGCAAACTGTCTCGATCATGGACTTGGCCATTGATCTGCCAGACGGTTGGTTGGTGGTTGATTACAAAACCTCGCGCCCGGGCGTGGGTGAAGACAAGCAAGCCTTTGCCTCGCGCATGACTCAGCGCTACGCTGTTCAGATGCGGCGTTACCGTGAGCAATTACAGTTGCTTGACGGTCGAGAAGCGCGCTCAGTGCTTTATTTTCCGTTCGATGACATCTGGCTTGAATTGAGCTAAAGAGCACGAGCCGCTTAGCCTGCTAGAATGCACATGGGCGGGCCCCTTCGCATGAACCAGCGGTCAACCTGGTCAGGTCGGGAACGAAGCAGCCATAGCCGTGCCGGGTCAGTGCCGGAGTAAGGCTCGCCTCTTAGTATTCGAAGTTTGAATGCGCTTCACACCACGATGCTCGCTTGGGTGCATAATCGGACGCAATGAGTTACTTGGTTTTGGCCCGCAAGTGGCGGCCACGCGATTTTGAGAGTCTGGTCGGACAGGATCACGTGGTCCGGGCGCTGACGCACGCCTTGTCAACGGGTCGACTGCACCACGCTTGGCTTTTCACGGGCACCCGTGGGGTCGGCAAAACCACGCTGTCTCGCATCCTGGCCAAATCCTTGAACTGCGAGACAGGCATCACGGCCAAGCCGTGTGGTCAGTGCCGTGCCTGTACCGAGATCGATAGCGGTCGGTTTGTTGATTATGTTGAGCTTGATGCCGCCTCTAACCGTGGCGTTGAGGAAATGACACAGCTGCTGGAACAAGCGGTGTACGCGCCGTCAGTGGGCCGTTTTAAGGTCTACATGATTGACGAAGTTCATATGCTGTCTGGGCATGCCTTTAATGCCATGCTTAAGACGCTTGAAGAGCCGCCTCCGCATGTGAAGTTCATTCTGGCCACCACCGACCCACAAAAAATTCCGCCTACCGTGCTGTCGCGTTGCTTGCAGTTCAACTTGAAGCAAATGCCGCCTGAGGCCGTGGCTGAGTACTTGAACAAGGTGCTCAATGAAGAAGGTATACCGTTTGAGCCCGCCGCGCTCAGGCTCATTGGCAAGGCCGCTTCAGGCTCCATGCGCGATGCGTTGTCTTTAACCGATCAAGCCATTGCCTATAGCAGCGCCAATTTGAGCGTCGATGCCGTGCGCACCATGCTGGGCAGCGTCGATCAGACGCACTTGACCCAACTGTTGGGTGCGCTGATGCGAGCCGATGCGCCGGGTGTGCTGGCGGTGGCTGATGCACTGGCGAGTCGAGGTATTTCGTTTCGTGCTGCCTTGGCAGATTTTGCGGTGCTGTTATCGCAATTGGCCATTGAGCAGCGTGTGCCGGGTGATACAGAGAGCGCTGAGGCCCTGGATGCTGAGCAGCGGGCGCTGGCACAGGCAATCGCACCAGACCTATTGCAGCTTTTCTATACGGTTGCGGTGCACGGCCGCCAGGAAATGACGCTTGCGCCAGACGAATATGCTGGCTTTGTCATGGTGTGCTTAAAGATGCTGTCATTTGTTGACCATGCGCAGCCCCAAACCGTTACAGCTACCCCTTCGGCTGAAAAAAAAACTCTAGCGATTGAGCCCGTTGCACAGCCCATGTCGCGCGCTGCGTCTTTGGCTGATCTAGCGCATGATGTGCCACATCAGTTGTCTGATGCGTTTGAGGATAGCTTGGCACATGAGCACCTCATCGAAGACATGGATGATCGACCGCATAGCCAGGGCGCCGATGATGTGGTCCCGCCACCTATGCTGGATGAGGCCTTCATGAGAAGCTGGCCACAGTTTGCGGCAAACTTGCCAATCACCGGTATGGCCCAGCAACTTGCCACCCAGTCAGCCTGCGTGGCGGCCGCTGGCGATTCGCTGTCGCTGCATGTGCCGACGCAGGCCTTAAGTCAAGGTGGGCACGTCAAACGCTTGATTGAGGTGCTGTCGCAGCAGCTTGGGCGGTCAATTCAGCTTACAGTGACGGTTGCTCAGTTGGAAGAGGGGGCGACGGCGCAATCGATTGCCGATGCCCAAGCCCGTGAGCGCCAACGTGAAGCAGAACAGATCGTGCATCAAGACCCGTTCGTTAATGAGCTCATCGACGGGTTTGGCGCTCACGTGGTGCCTGGGTCGGTGCGAGCAGTAGAACTGGCGAAAAAGCCAGTGGTGCCCACAGTGCCAGTCGTGCAGAAATAAGCCGTTTCAAGTTAAGGTTTGATTCGTTGTTGTTAAAGGATAATTGAAATGATGAAAGGACAAATGGCTGGCTTGATGCGTCAGGCTCAGCAAATGCAAGAGAATCTAAAGAAGGCGCAGGACGCGCTGGCCGATATCATGGTAGAGGGTGCCGCCGGGGGTAACTTGGTAAAGGTCACGATGTCCTGCCGCCATGACGTCAAGCGTGTCGAGATTGATCCAAGCTTGCTGGGTGAAGACAAAGACATGCTGGAAGATCTGGTCGCCGCGGCTTTTAACGATGCCTTGCGCAAGGCCGAAGCCACGGCCCAGGAACGGATGTCATCGGTCACCGCAGGAATGCCATTGCCCCCGGGCATGAAGTTGCCTTTCTAAGCATGCACCCGCACTTGCCTGAGCCCCAGGCGCTGGTGGCGCTTGTCGATGCCTTGCGCGCGCTGCCAGGCGTTGGCGTCAGGACCGCTCGACGCATGGCTTATCACTTGCTTCAGCACGATCCGGCGGCTGCGCGCAGCCTGGCCACGGCGCTTGAGCAGGCATTGAGCAATTTGCAGCATTGCGAACGCTGTAATGGGTTTGCGCAAGAGACAGTCTGTCCGACTTGTGCAAGCCCGCACCGCGACCCCAGTCTATTGTGCGTGGTTGAAACCGCCGCCGATCAAAACATCATCGAGTCAACGCACAATTACCAGGGCTTGTACTACGTTTTGATGGGTCGCATTGCGCCGCTTGAGGGAATGGGTGCCAATGAAATTCAGCTGGCTCGTTTGCTCGAGCGGGCGAATAATGGCTTGGTGCGAGAGGTCATTCTGGCCACCAATTTCACTGCCGAGGGTGATACCACGGCGCATTATCTGTCTGAAGTGCTGCGTGCCAAGGGTTTAACGGTCACGCGAATCGCGCGTGGTGTGCCAGCAGGCAGTGAGATCGAGTACGTTGATGCCGGCACCGTGGCTTGGGCGCTGATGGAGCGCAAGCCCGCTTAGCAATGATGCCTGGCAATGATGCCCGGCAATAACGCCCGGCAATAACGCCCAACCTGGTCTGCCGGGATCAGCCCGCGCGCTTTTGCACAAGCTTCAAGATGCTGGAGAAATCCAGTTTCCCAAACCCATCCTCGCTGTGCTGCGCATAGAGGTCACGAGCCAGTTCGCCTAGCCGCGTTGGTGATTCGCTTTGTTTGGCGGCATCCGACGCCAAGCCCAAGTCTTTGAGCATTAAATCAACCCCAAAGCCGCCGGCATACTCGCGTGCTGCTGGTACGTTGTCCATGACGCCAGGCCAAGGGTTGTAGACCTCAAGCGCCCAGTTTCGGCCAGAGCTGCGCGCCATGATCTCAGATAGCACTTTGGGATCCAGTCCGTTGGCCACGCCCAGATTCAATGCCTCAGCCGTGGCAATCATTTGAACCCCCAGGACCATGTTGTTGGCGATCTTTGCTACCTGTCCAGCGCCAGCATCGCCTGCATGAAACACGTTGCTACCCATGATGTCGAATAACGCGCGGGCACGTTGCACCGCATCGGGTTTGCCACCCACGATGAACGTCAATGTGCCGGCCACGGCGCCGTTGGTGCCACCGGAGACGGGGGCATCGATGGCCTCGATGTTCAAATGACTGGCGGCTTGCGCAACTTGCCGGGATGTTTCAGGTGAAATGGTGCTGCAATCAATCACCAGCGTATCGGGTGAGAGCTTGACAAGCAAGCCATCTGCGCCCAAGTACAGTGAGGCAACATGGTGACTGGCTGGCAGCATGCTGATGACCACCTGCGCACCCTCGCAGGCCTGAGCGGCGCTCTCGCAGACAACGGCGCCCAGCGCTGCAAATGGTGTCATCAACGATTCATTGATGTCGAACACCCGTAGATTGAGCCCGCTTCTGAGGAGGTTTTGCGCCATGGGCCCGCCCATGTTGCCCAAGCCAATGAATGCGATGGTGTTCATGTACTGGTGTCTCCTGAGTTGATCTCTGTGCGCTTTGATTGGTCACTGTCCGTTGAATCTTGGGGTGCGCTTTTCTTTGAAGGCGAGCGCACCTTCACGCAGGTCTTGGGATTGCTCAGACAGGCGCACTAGCGCGTCGATGGCTTTTTCATCGTACTGACCATGGGCGATTTGATTCAGATGCTGCTTCACGCCTAGCAAGGGGATCGGGGCCATTTGGGTGAGTGTCTCGATCAGCGCATTGGTTTTGGCATCGAGCTCGCTGGCTGAAACCAAATCGGTCAGAAATCCGATGCGTAGCATTTCAGAAGCATCAATTTTTTCTGCAGTGAGAAACAATCGCTTGGCTTGATTCAGACCCAGTCGGGTGATGTAGCGCCTGAGCCCACCGGGGTAAAAGTGCAGACCTAAGCGGGTGGCTGGCATGAACATGTTGGTCTCTTGGCTACCGATCCGAAAGTCGCACGCGAGCGCCAAGTCGGTGCCACCACCATACACCCCGCCTTGGATCTTGGCGATGGTGATCGGGCGTGCCTGCTCAAGACGGTCAACGGTCTGGCCAAAGTAGAGCGAACTCGGCGCATCCGCGCGTCCAAGCGAGGTGATGTCGTAGCCCGAGCAGAAGTACTTCCCTTGGGCGGCGATTTGCAGCACCAGAATGTCCGTCTGCTCGTTGACGGCAGCGATGTGTGTGTTGATGGCATCGAGATCGCCGGGGCTTAATCGATTGGCCATCTCCGGGCGTGAGAACTCAATTGTGGCCACTGGCCCGCTTAGCGTCAGGCGAGGGGCTTGTTGGGTCACGCCAGTGTTGGCCATGGTTTGCTCATCTATCGCTTGATGTGCGCCACAAGCAGCTCATCGAGTTTTCTGGCGTCTGCCACAAAGGCCCGGATCCCTTGGGCGAGCTTGTCGCTGGCCATGGCGTCTTCATTGAGCAGAAACCGGAAAGTGGGTTCATCGAGCCTCATCGCTGGCAGCGCGTTGGCTTGGGCAAACTCGGGCGTCAGGCGCGCGCAAAGCTCACCCTCGGCGGCCGAGAGTTCGGCCAGCAATTCCGGACTGATGGTGAGCAGGTCGCAGCCGGCGAGCGCAAGGATTTGGCCGGTGTTTCTGAAGCTTGCGCCCATGATTTCGGTGGCGATGCCATGGGTTTTGAAGTAGGCGTAGATGCGTGATACGGATTGCACACCGGGGTCGTGGGCGCCAGCGTTGGCCGCCTCATCCCAGTTGGCGCCCGCTTGCTGCTTGTGCCAGTCATAGATGCGCCCGACAAACGGTGAAATCAGTTGCGCGCGCGCATTGGCGCAGGCCACGGCCTGAACCAGGCTAAAGAGCAGGGTTAGATTGCAGGCAATGCCCTCTTGCTGCAGCACGCGGGCAGCTTCAATGCCTTCCCAGGTTGAGGCGATCTTGATGAGCACGCGTGACTTGTCAATGCCGGCGGCAGCATACAGCCCAATGATGCGACGGGCGCGTTCAATCGTGGCTTGTGTGTCAAACGACAGTCTGGCATCAACTTCTGTCGATACTCGGCCGGGCACGATTTTAAGGATTTCGGTGCCAAATGCCACCAGCAAGTGGTCGACCACCGCGTCAATGGGCATGGCTTGGGTTTTGGTGATGCAGTCATCGAGCAAAGCCTGGTAGGCAGGCAGTTGAACCGCCTTTAGAATCAGGGACGGGTTGGTGGTGGCGTCTGTCGGGGCAAAGCGTTTCATCCCCTCAAAGTCACCGGTATCAGCCACCACGGTGGTGGATTGTCGCAAGGCTTCGAGCAAAGTAGGCATAGGTTATACTTACAAGGTTTGAATGTTGATTTTGAATCCGGGGTTTAGCGTGCTGCCATCTCTTTTTCCCGGGGACTACCGAGATGATCGCCGAGACGATCGCCATCGGCTCCCCCCTGCAATTCTAGCCTTGGCAGACGGAACCGTATTTCACGGTCAGTCCATCGGTTCTGACGGTCACATGGTCGCAGAAATCGTCTTTAACACGGCGATGACGGGCTACCAGGAAATCCTCACTGACCCAAGTTACAGTGGCCAGATGGTGACGCTGACCTATCCGCACATCGGCAACACTGGTATTACCCATGAAGATGCCGAGTCGACCAAGGTTCATGCCGCTGGGCTCGTGATTCGCGACCTCTCTCTGAGGGTGTCGAACTTCCGCTCCCAGCAGTCATTGCCAGAATACCTCAAAGCGCAAGGGGTGGTTGGGATTGCGGGCATCGACACGCGCAAGCTCACCCGTATTTTGCGTGATAAAGGCGCGCAAGGCGCGTGCTTGCTCGTTGGCGATGATGTTGCACAGGCAGTGGCCCTTGCCAAGGCTTTCCCTGGCATGGCAGGTCAGGATTTAGCGAAAACAGTGTCCGTTGATAAAACGCATGACTGGAATGCTTCGGTTTGGCAGCTTGGCCAAGGCTTTAGCCAGGGCACTGGTGCTGGCCCGCATGTGGTGGCGTACGACTTCGGCGTTAAGCACAACATCTTGCGTCTGATGGTTGAGCGTGGCTGCAAAGTGACGGTCGTACCAGCACAGACAACGGCAGACCAAGTGCTGGCGTTAAAGCCTGATGGCGTCTTTTTGTCCAATGGCCCAGGTGACCCTGATCCTTGTGACTACGCCATCGAGGCAGCCAAAGTATTCTTGGATCGCAAAATCCCTCTGTTTGGTATTTGCCTGGGTCACCAAATCATGGGTTTGGCGGTGGGTGCCTCTACGGTCAAAATGAAGACCGGTCATCACGGCTCCAATCACCCAGTGCAGGATCTTGATACGGGTCGTGTTTTCATCACGGCTCAAAATCACGGCTTTGCCGTTGATGCCGAAACTTTGCCAGCGCATGCGCGCGTGACCCACGTGTCGCTGTTTGACGGCACTTTGCAAGGCTTTGAACTGACTGATCGTCCGGCGTTTTGTTTCCAGGGGCATCCTGAGGCAAGCCCCGGCCCACACGACATTGTTGTGTTGTTTGACAAATTCATGGGCCTGATGGCCAATGCGACGCACTGAGTAGCTCATGCCCAAACGTACTGACATAAAAAGCATTCTGATCATTGGCGCTGGCCCCATCATCATTGGCCAGGCCTGCGAGTTTGATTATTCCGGTGCCCAGGCGTGTAAAGCCTTGAAAGCAGAGGGATATCGAACCATTTTGGTCAACAGCAACCCCGCGACCATCATGACCGATCCTGAAACGGCGGACGTGACCTATATTGAGCCTATCACCTGGCAGGCTGTGGAAAAAATCATCGAGCGCGAAAGGCCCGATGCCTTGCTGCCCACGATGGGTGGACAGACCGCCTTGAACTGTGCGCTTGATCTCGAGCGCCACGGGGTGTTGGAAAGGTACGGCTTGGAGATGATTGGTGCCAACGCGCATGCAATCGAAAAAGCCGAAGATCGTCAGAAATTCAAGAACGCCATGTCGGCCATCGGTCTGGAGTCCGCCAAGTCAGGCGTGGCCCACAGCATGGAAGAGGCGTTGGCGGTGCAGCGTCGCATTGCAGAGGAAACCGGCTCAATTGGCTTTCCGATGGTGATCCGTCCGAGCTTTACGCTCGGTGGTTCAGGTGGTGGCATTGCGTACAACGCCGAAGAGTTTGAAACCATTTGCCGGCGTGGCCTCGAGGCGTCGCCCACCAAGGAGTTGCTGATTGAAGAGTCGCTGCTCGGATGGAAAGAATACGAGATGGAGGTTGTGCGCGATCGTGCAGATAACTGCATTATTGTGTGCTCAATCGAAAACCTTGACCCCATGGGTGTTCACACGGGTGACTCCATCACGGTTGCGCCTGCGCAGACGCTGACGGACAAGGAATACCAGATCATGCGTGACGCGTCGATCGCTGTCTTGCGTGAAATCGGCGTAGACACCGGCGGCTCAAACGTGCAGTTTGCGGTGAACCCAGATAATGGACGCTTGATCGTCATCGAAATGAATCCGCGTGTCTCGCGATCCTCGGCGCTCGCTTCCAAGGCCACGGGATTTCCGATTGCCAAGGTGGCGGCGCGTTTGGCCGTGGGCTATACGCTCGATGAGCTCAGCAATGAGATCACAGGCGGTGCCACACCGGCTTCGTTTGAGCCAACGATCGATTACGTGGTTACTAAAATTCCACGTTTTGCCTTTGAGAAGTTCCCCCAAGCCGATGCCCGCTTGACCACCCAAATGAAGTCGGTCGGTGAAGTGATGGCCATGGGTCGTACGTTCCAGGAGTCCCTGCAAAAAGCCATGCGTGGCCTAGAAATCGGTGTCGACGGATTGAACCAGATGACCACCGACCGGGAGACCATACAGGTCGAGTTGGGCGAGCCAGGCCCCGAGCGTATTTGGTACGTGGGTGATGCGTTTGCTCAGGGATTCACGCTTGATGAAGTGCATCAGATCACCAAGATAGATCCTTGGTTTCTTGCCCAGATTCAAGAGATTGTCGATATCGAACTCGCCTTAGAGCAGCGCACGCTATCCGATCTAGACCGTGACACACTCTGGCAACTAAAGCGCCGTGGCTTCTCGGATCGCCGGCTTGCGTTTTTGCTAGACACCACGGAAGCTGAGGTACGCAAGCTGCGTCATCACCATGGCGTGCGCCCGGTCTACAAGCGCGTGGACACTTGCGCGGCTGAATTTGCAACCAACACGGCTTACATGTACTCGACGTATGAAGAGGAATGTGAGGCCCAGCCCACTGACAAACGCAAGATCATGGTGCTCGGTGGCGGTCCAAACCGGATTGGTCAGGGGATTGAGTTTGACTACTGCTGCGTTCATGCGGCCTTGGCATTGCGTGAAGACGGGTTTGAGACCATCATGGTCAATTGCAACCCTGAGACAGTCTCGACTGACTATGACACGTCGGATCGTTTGTACTTCGAGCCATTGACGCTTGAAGACGTGTTGGAGATTGTCCATAAAGAAAATCCAGTGGGCATGATTGTCCAATACGGTGGGCAAACCCCACTGAAACTGGCCCGTGCGCTTGAGGCAAATGGCGTGCCAATTATCGGCACGAGCCCTGACTCGATCGACATGGCGGAAGACCGTGAGCGATTCCAGAAGCTTTTACAAAAGCTTGGTTTGCGGCAACCGGCCAACCGAACCGCCAGAACGCAAGATGAAGCGCTTGCGCACGCCCAAGAAATTGGCTATCCCTTGGTGGTGCGTCCGAGCTACGTGCTCGGTGGTCGTGCTATGGAAATTGTCCACGAGCAAACTGATCTTGAGCGTTACATGCGCGAGGCTGTCAAGGTCAGTAATGACTCGCCTGTGTTGCTTGACCGATTCTTAAATGATGCAATCGAAGTGGATGTGGATTGCCTGTGCGATGGTCACCGCGTCTTTATCGGCGGGGTGATGGAGCACATCGAGCAGGCTGGCGTTCACTCGGGTGATTCGGCTTGTTGTTTGCCACCATACTCACTGCCAAGCGAGACGATCGAGGAGATCAAGCGCCAAACAGCGGCCATGGCGCGTGCTCTGAACGTCAATGGGCTCATGAACGTTCAGTTTGCGGTCCAAGGCGGTGATGTGTACGTCTTGGAAGTCAATCCGCGTGCTTCGCGCACGGTGCCGTTCGTATCCAAAGCCACGGGTTTGCAATTGGCCAAGATTGCCGCGCGTGCCATGGCTGGTCGCTCGTTTGATGACCAAGGTCTCGCTGGCGAGGTGATTCCAAAGTACTTCTGCGTCAAGGAAGCCGTGTTCCCATTCGTGAAGTTCCCGGGCGTTGACACGATTCTTGGCCCGGAAATGAAGTCGACTGGCGAAGTGATGGGCGTGGGCGAGAGCTTTGCTGAGGCGTTTGTGAAGTCGCAAATGGCGGCAAGCGTTAAGTTGCCTGAGTCAGGCCGAGTCTTCATTAGCGTCAAGCAACAAGACAAGCCGCGTGCCGTTGAGATCGCGCGCATGCTGTCTGATCTTGGCTTCAGCATCGTGGCCACGCGTGGCACAGCGGCGTTGATCAAAGAGGCGGGCATCGAGGTCGTCGCTGTCAATAAGGTAGCCGAGGGCCGTCCGCACGTCGTCGACCTGCTAAAAAATGACGGCGAGGTGGGGCTTGTGATCAACACGGTTGAAGAGCGCCGCAATGCAATTGCCGACTCACGTGCGATTCGCACCCAGGCTTTGGCCAATCGCGTGACCTACTACACCACGATTGCAGGGGCGTGGGCGGCGGTGCAAGGCATGCACTATTTGCGTCACGGCAAAGGTTTGCAGGTGTATTCACTGCAAAGCTTGCACGAGTCGCTCAAAGGCTAGTT
>CAZLFB010000080.1:0-43914 GCA_964558695.1 uncultured Orrella sp. | reverse complement strand
GTGTAACCAGCCAGCAGGTGGTTGACAGATAAGTATCTATTAGCCTAGCGCAGCCACTCTTTGCGCCCGACGTTCGAGTGCCATTTTGTGTCGGTGTATTTCTTCTGGTGTGCTGGGCACAAACTCGTTCACGGCCACTGGTTTCCGATCGTCACCGACGGCAACCATCGTAAAGAAACAGCTGTTGACATGACGGGTTGCTTGAGTGCGGATGTTCTCGGCGATGACCTTAATGCCAACCTCCATCGAAGTACGACCCGTGAGGTTGATGCTGGAGAGAAATGTGACGAGCTCACCGACATAGATCGGTTCGCGGAAAGTCACGTTTTCTACGTTCAGCGTTACCACGTAACGGCCGGCATATCGGCTGGCACAGGCATAAGCTACCTCATCGAGCAGTTTTAGGATGGTGCCACCATGAACATTGCCGGCAAAATTGGCAGTGTCGGGTGTCATGAGCACCGTCATGGTAAGTTGGTGTCTTGGTTGGTTCACGGTGTTCAATCGGCTGATGGGTTAAGTTAATTCGATTTCTTCAGATGTTACATCGATACACCCTGATGACGACGTTTGCCCTGAAATGGTTGTGCTGGTGTCAGTAGTACGATAGCTTGAGTACGCACACTGGCGGTTGGGTCAAATGCCGCTGCCATGAGCAGTCAATCTACACTGCCATCAAGTATTTTGCCGTCAGTAACACTGGCACTCAGATAATCATCCAAATGCAGATAAATAGCGATTTCACGACACGCGTGACCTTGGATACCAATCAGATGGACTGGGTGGCCTCGCCCATAGTTGGGGTGCAACGAAAAATGCTTGATCGCTTTGGTGGTGAGGTGGCCCGTGCGACCTCGATTGTCAGGTATGCACCCCAATCCCAATTTGCACCTCACACCCACGGCGGTGGCGAGGAGATTCTCGTTCTGGATGGTGTGTTTGAGGATGAGCACGGGACATATCCGGCCGGCACCTATCTACGAAATCCGCCAGGAACCAGCCATCAGCCAAGTTCTGAGCTCGGTTGTACCTTGTTCGTGAAGCTCTGGCAGTTCACACTTGGCGATGACCAAGTCCTCCGAATCGACACGAAAACTGCACCGTGGTATCAGGGTCTAGTGCCGGGTTTGTCGGTCATGCCCTTGCATCAAGCCGATGGTGTCAATACAGCGTTGGTGCGCTGGGCGCCGGGTACGCAATTTAATCGCCATGTTCACCCGGGTGGCGAGGAGATCTACGTACTGCAGGGCGTGTTTCACGACGAGAATGGCGCGTATCCTGCCAGCAGTTGGTTGCGCAGCCCTCGCTACAGCATGCACACCCCCTATACCAGCGATGAAGGTGCACTCATCTACGTCAAGACCGGGCATCTGGATGCGCCGATGCTTGCGCTACCCTAAATCGCTTAACTACCTCTCGGAGCGAGTGTCGTCGTTGGCGTGTTTTTTTTGCTTGCGGTCTCGCCAAGCGAAGTAGCTGCGATACAGGAATACGCTTAAGACCATGCCCCACACCATCCCGGCGAACATGCCAGACAACATGGCGCTTAAATTCAAGTTGCCGTTATTGCTTTGTTGAATAACCTGTACGAACAAGACGGCGCCTGCAGTCATGCCAAGAAACATCCAGCCAGAGCAAAGCAGGTTTTGAGCGAGCATGGAGCAAAGCTTTCGGCATTCAGGGCGCAAGAGCCGCAGGCTCGGAATCGCGGCAAGCCCACCGATTAACATCCCAATGTGCATGTATGGCATCAGTTCAACATGTAGCCTTAGCGATTCCCAAATTGATAGTGACTGACTGCTTGAGCAAATGGACGCAATGATGGCGACAGGGGTTCGCTGAAAATCAAAAAATAACCCGATCAGCATGCCACCAAAGCCCAGGCTCAACATCACGTGTGGCGGAGAGAACCCAAAGCGTTGAGGCCGCAAACGAGACAAGGTGTAACAACCACCACCCACGCCAATAATTGACAGAGATGAGATTGACCACCAGTCGCTAGACGGGCCAAGGTTGACATACGACATGGTCAGCGCCACCAACCCGACCAACGTTGCGCTAACGATGATGTTCGTGTGCCGATCAAAAAACGAATATTGCAACCGCGTCTCCTAAATTCACTGCTTTGGTTAGGTCAGGTGTTGCTAAACCCATCGATTAGTAATTTCTATTGTGGCAACGATCCTAGTGAGCCCAAAAATTAAAGGCGCTTCAAGTCAAACAATAAAGGCTCGATGCTTAAGTAGCAAGGCTTGTAAGTCTTGTGTAATCGTTATCCCTAGTAACTGCTGACTTCTGTGGTTTTTTTCGATAGCATGATCCACATACAAACCCATAATAATAAAAAAAATTGATATGACGCAACTAATCGGTTATTTTTTGACTGATTGGTTCACGATAGAAAAAAACTAAATCATTCGCAACAAAATGATCTGATAACCAGGAGGCACGGATGATCCCGCCAGAGTTTGAGTATCACGCACCGACTACCTTGAACGATGCGATTGCTTTATTGAATCAGTTTGGCGACGAAGCCAAGTTACTAGCCGGCGGTCACAGCTTGCTGCCCATGATGAAAATGCGGTTTGCCGAGCCTGCTCACCTAATCGATTTGAACAAGATCGAACAGTTGCGTGGCATACGCGAAGAGGGCGGCGTGATCAAGATCGGAGCCATGACGGTTGAGAACGACGTTTTGGGTTCCGAGCTCTTGAAGCAAAAGGCGTCTTTGTTGCCCAAGGCCGTCAAGCTGATTGCCGATCCTCAGGTGCGCAATCGTGGCACGATCGGTGGCGATATCGCCCACGGTGATCCAGCCAATGACCATCCCGCGATCATGAAAGCCATGGACGCGACGTTTGTTTTGACTGGTCCAGACGGCTCGCGGTCCGTCAAGGCTGTGGATTTTTTCCACGGCACGTACATGACTGACATGGCGGAAAACGAGATTCTGACGGAAATACAGTTCGAGCCTTTGGCGAGCAACACGGGTACTTCCTACATCAAGCTCAAGCGCAAGACTGGTGATTGGGCCACGGCGGCGGCGGCTGTCGTGCTGCAAATGAACGCAGGCAAGGTTTCGATGGTGCGCATCGGGCTGACTAACGTGGCGGATACCGCATTGCGCGCCACCGAGGCTGAGCAAGTGCTGATGGGCAACGCCTTGTCACCTGAAGTTCTAGCCAAAGTTGTCGAAGCTGTCACTGCCATTTGCAACCCTGCTGAGGATTTGCGCGGCGACGCCGAGTACAAGACCGCCATGGCCGGTGAAATGACCAAGCGAGCTTTGCTCGATGCGGCTAGCCAGATCAGTTAAGGCGATATACAACGATTCGAGTGGAGAACACCATGAGCAAGAAAATAGTGGGCATGACGATCAACGGGCGTAAGGTTGAAGAAGCGGTTGAGCCCCGCACTTTGTTGATCCATTTTTTGCGTGAACAGATGAACCTGACTGGCGCCCACATTGGGTGTGAAACCAGTCACTGCGGCGCATGTACGGTTGATATTGATGGCAAGTCGGTTAAGTCCTGTACCCATCTGACGGTTCAGTGCGAAGGCAGCGATATTCTGACTGTAGAAGGGCTTGCCAAAGACGGCGTGTTGCATGCGATTCAAGAGGGTTTCTACAAAGAGCACGGTTTGCAGTGCGGCTTTTGCACCCCTGGCATGTTGGTTCGCAGTTATCGACTGCTGCAAGAAAACCCAAACCCGACGGAAGAAGAGATTCGCGCTGGCATCTCGGGCAATTTGTGCCGATGCACGGGGTATCAAAACATCGTCAAAGCCGTTCAGTACGCGGCCAAGAAACTACAAGAAACGGCTGTTGCCTGAACTTGCTCAATAGATGCTGAATTAGGAGACGAGACAATGAATGCACCTTTAAAGGATCGCGAAGCGGCGCTGATGGGCATGGGTGACTCACGCCTGCGCAAGGAAGACGCACGCTTTATACAAGGCAAGGGTAACTACGTTGATGACATCAAGATGCCGAATATGGTGTTCATGGACATTGTACGTTCTCCTCTGGCCCATGCACGCATCAAGGCGATCCACAAGGAGGAAGCTCTGAAAATTCCCGGTGTGATTGCTGTTCTAACCGCTGAAGACCTTAAGCCGCTAAAGCTGCATTGGATGCCAACGCTGGCCGGCGATGTAGCGGCGGTTCTGGCTGATGAAAAAGTGCACTTTCAAATGCAAGAGGTCGCGGTTGTGATTGCCGAGAACCGCTACGCGGCTGCTGATGGCAAAGAAGCTGTCTTTGTGGAATACGAAGAGCTTGACGTGGTGATTGACCCGTTTGAGGCGCTTAAGCCAGGTGCACCGGTGCTGCGGGAAGATTTGGTCGGCAAAACCGAAGGTGCGCATGGTGCCCGTAATCACCCCAACGAGATTTTCACCTGGACCGCTGGAGACAAACAAGCCACCGACGATGCTTTTGCCAACGCTGAGGTGCGCGTTGAGCAGGAAATGCTGTATCCGCGCGTGCATCCTTGCCCACTCGAGACCTGCGGTTGCGTCGCCTCCTTTGATCCAATCCGTGGTGACTTGACGACCTACATTACGAGCCAGGCACCGCACGTGGTGCGCACGGTTGTGTCGATGCTTTCAGGCATTCCTGAGTCCAAGGTCCGCATCATTTCACCGGATATCGGTGGTGGTTTTGGCAACAAGGTCGGCATTTATCCAGGTTACGTTTGTGCCATCGTGGCGTCCATCGTCTTGGGTCGCCCTGTGAAATGGATTGAAGATCGGATCGAAAACTTGTCATCAACGGCATTTGCGCGTGACTATCACATGACGGGTGAGCTTGCAGCGACTGCTGATGGGAAGATCCAGGGTTTGCGCGTTGAAGTGGTCGCTGATCACGGTGCGTTTGATGCATGTGCTGACCCAAGCAAGTTTCCGGCTGGTCTGTTCCACATATGTTCAGGGTCGTATGACATCCCAGCGGCGCATTGCTCGGTAAAAGGTGTTTACACCAATAAAGCGCCCGGTGGTGTGGCTTATCGCTGCTCGTTCCGGGTGACCGAAGCTGTGTATCTGATCGAGCGCATGGTTGATGTGTTGGCGCAAAAGCTCAACATGGATAAAGCCGAAATTCGCGAGAAGAACTTCATCCGTAAGGAACAGTTTCCGTACACGTCGGCATTTGGCTTTGAGTACGATTCCGGTGATTACCACAACGCCTTGAACAAAGTCCTTGAGGCCGTGGACTACAAAGGGCTACGAGCTGAGCAAGCCGCCAAGCGTGCTGACCCCAACAGCCCAACGTTGATGGGGATTGGCTTGGTGACCTTTACCGAGATCGTTGGTGCGGGCCCGAGCAAAATTTGTGACATTTTGGGTATTGGCATGTTTGACTCATGCGAAATTCGTGTGGATCCGACCGGCAGCGCGATTGCTCGGATGGGTACGATTTCCCAAGGTCAGGGCCACCAAACCACCTACGCTCAGATTATCGCGACGGAATTGGGTATCCCTTCGGAAGTGATTCAGGTCGAAGAAGGCGACACCAGCACAGCACCCTACGGTTTGGGCACTTATGGCTCACGCTCGACGCCGGTGGCTGGCGCCGCCATCGCCATGGCCGCGCGTAAGATACACGCGAAAGCTAAGAAGATCGCTGCCTCGTTGCTCGAGGTCAGCGAAGAGGATCTTGAGTGGGAGGTT
Organism: uncultured Orrella sp.; assembly: GCA_964558695.1. Classification (GTDB taxonomy): domain Bacteria; phylum Pseudomonadota; class Gammaproteobacteria; order Burkholderiales; family Burkholderiaceae_B; genus Algicoccus. The sequence continues at coordinate 38,241 of CAZLFB010000080.1, read as the reverse complement.
GATCGTTTCAAGGTTCGTGGTAATGACGACAAGTTCAAGACCATGAAGGACATTTCTTGGGCGGCATACAACAAGCCGCCAGAGGGCTTGGAGCCAGGTCTTGAGGCGGTTCATTACTATGACCCACCGAACTTTACCTACCCATTTGGAATCTATTTGTGCGTGGTCGATATTGATCGCGCCACGGGTGAAACCAAGGTGCGTCGCTTTTATGCACTCGATGATTGCGGCACGCGCATTAACCCAATGATCATCGAAGGCCAGATTCACGGTGGCTTGACTGAGGGGTTTGCCGTGGCGATGGGTCAGTTGTTGTCGTTCGATGCTCAGGGCAACATTCAGGGCAATTCATTGATGGATTATTTCCTGCCCACGGCTGTTGAGACGCCACATTGGGAAACTGATTACACCGTTACGCCTTCTCCGCATCACCCGATTGGTGCCAAAGGCGTTGCAGAGTCACCTCACGTGGGCAGCATTCCAACCTTTACGGCAGCGATCGTGGATGCATTTTCACATGTGGGTGTGACTCACATCGATATGCCACACACGGCATTTCGGGTCTGGAAAGAGCTCAAGCGTCACGGCTTGAACCAGAACTGAACTTATCAACAGGGAATCTGAATGGAAGTCACGATTGACAAGCAGTATCCGATCTCTGCCGGCGAGCAAGCTTGCTGGCAGATTTTGTCGAACATACAAGAGCTGGCTACTTGTATGCCTGGCGCGGCCATCACCGAGCAAATCGACGACACGCACTACAAAGGCACGGTCAAGGTCAAAGTTGGACCTGCGACAGCGGCCTTTGCCGGTGATATCGAGGTGCTTGGTGTCGATGAGGGCGCACGCCAGATTCGTCTGCTGGGCAAGGGTGCGGACAAGGGCGGGTCTTCCGCATCCATGGAGCTGACTGCCTCATTGCAGGTGCAAGATGACAGCAATGTCATGCTATTGGGTAAGGCAGATGTGATCGTTAACGGCAAATTTGCACAGTTTGGCGGGCGCATGATGACATCCGTATCTGACATGATCCTGAAGCAATTTGCCGACAACTTCGCGCTCAAGGCTCAGGCTGCTCAGGCGGCCCTTGCACCAGCCACAGAGGTTTCAAGTGCGCATGACTCGAATTCGCCTGAAGGGGAGACGCTTCATGCACAAGCCCCAGAAGCGCCAAAGATGCAGACTGAACTCAATGGCTTGGCTATCGCTTGGATGTTGATCAAAGGCTTTTTCACCCGATTGTTCGGCAAATCTGTGTAGGCGCTTCCCGGTGATCTTGCATGGACGTTAAGGAAATTTCCACCGGGCTAGCAGCGGCTGGTTACCTTGCCGATGACAGCTTAGCCGAGATCGTGTGGATGGGACTGACCATTGATAGACCCATTTTGCTCGAAGGCGAGGCTGGTGTCGGTAAAACCGCGATTGCTCAGGCCAGCGCCAAGGCACTAGGGCGTACTTTGTTTCGTTTGCAGTGCCATGAAAGTCTGGATTTAAATCAGTCTGTTTACGAGTGGAACTACAGCCGGCAGTTGCTGGAGATTCGCTTGCGTGAGGCTGAGGGTGTGGGGCAGGCAGGTCTTCGCCATGACTTGTTTAGCGAGGATTTTCTGTTGCAGCGTCCGCTGATGCAGGCGATTACATCCACCGAGCCCTGCGTATTGCTAATCGATGAGATAGACAGAGCGGACGAGTCGTTTGAAGCCTATTTGCTTGAGTTGCTCGGTGAATATCAAATCTCAATTCCTGAGCTCGGAACCATTCGCGCCAAAAGCCGCCCGATGGTCGTGCTCACGAGTAACGGAACAAGAGATCTATCTGATGCATTACGTCGGCGCTGCTTGTATCACTACGTAGACTATCCGACGGTCTCGCGCGAGCTCAATATCGTGCAAACACTTATACCGCACGCGAATGCGGAGTTAGTGCAACAAGCGGTTCTGTTTGTGCATCAGCTGCGCAAAGAAGATCTAGATAAAACGCCTGGTATCGCTGAAACACTGGATTGGATTCGCGTGCTGTGCGCGCGTCAGTACAAGGCCTTGCCGCAAGACCCGGCTGAGCTAGCCGGTACGCTGAGCGCATTGCTCAAGACTCGTGGTGATCAATGGCAAGTGTCTGATCAGGTGGTGGCCAAGCTCGCGGGATCGCGTAATCGGGTCGGAATCGATGCGGGTGTGGTTGCCTCAAGAGCCTAAGTGATGAGTCCGGCTTACAGCGTTAGAAGCTTTGCTGGGTATTTGCGAGATCACGGATTTGTGATTGGATTGGCTGAGTTGCACGCCATGCTTGACGTTGCCGTGCGGGCCAGAATTGATCAACCTGAAAAAATTCAAAAGTATTGGCGTGGCATTGCTTGCTCTTCACAAAAGCAGTGGCGGCAGTTTCCTGGGTTGTTTGAGGCCTATTGGTTTCCCGAGCGAATGAAGGGCAAGGTCAAGTCCTCGCAGAAGAAGCGCCAAGGAAAATCCTTGCACGAGTTGGTTCAGGAAATCAAGGGCCAAGGGCAAAGTGTGCCGACGAGCGATCAATCGGGCACGCTGGGTTTGAGCAGTGAGGGTGAAACAACTAGCGGTGACGAGGGTGAGCGTGGTCAAGGCGGCGCTAGTCGCGTGGATCCTTTGGCTGACAAACCGCTTGGCCAGTGGTTACCCCATGACAGTGAGCAGCTTGATCGTCTGATTGAGCCATTGCAGGCTAGACTGCGGCGCAAACTGATTCAGCGGTATCGGCGTTCACCCACTGCGCCTCGGATTGATTTGCGTGAATCCATTCGACGAGCCATGGGCACGGGCGGCGAATTGATCCGGCTACAAACTCGCACTCGCAAGACTGTGATGCCCAAGGTCTATATCCTCGTCGATGTGAGTCATTCGATGGAAACGCATGCTCAGTTTTTTTTGCGGATGGCGAGATCTTTTTGTCAGGTCATGAGCGCACGGGCCTTTGTGTTTCATACTTCGTTGATTGAAGTAACTGAATTGCTGAAACGCAATAGCGGCAGGGTGCAGGAAAAAATCAATTCAGTTGCGTTCGGTTTTGGTGGTGGTACCAAGATTGCGAGTAACCTTCAGCGCTTTATGGAGCAAGCGCGAAGAGGTTCTGGCGGTCAGCGGGTCAGGAGCTTGGGCCGGCGCGACTTGGTGTTTGTCCTCAGTGATGGTTTTGATACGGATCCGCCAGATCAGCTGTCGGTATCGGTTCAGGCGATACGCCGTGCCGGCGCCGAGGTGTTTTGGTTACACCCCACAGTGGATTTGCCACAGTCACGAGCAATGTATGAGGCGCGCGATTTCATGTCAGGTTTTTTGAGTGTCAGTCACTTGAGCAGTCTCGAAGGGCTCGTTGATTTGATTGGCGGGCGCGGCGGGTATGATAGTAAGGTGATGCCCTTGAGTAATCAGGCGTCCTCAAGTCTTTAGAGTGTCGGTTTGCCTCGATTTGCCTCGGTTTGGTGACTGCTTCGGTTCATGATTGAGTTTGGTTCACGCTAGGAGTGATTGCAATGGGTTGCATGTTGAAACAGGGCGGGGGCTTATATTCAAGGATGCGCATTGGCGCTGTTCTGCTCGCCGCCGGCCAAGGTAGTCGCATGGGCAATGTGCCCAAGGCTTTGATGCGCTTGCAAGGTATTCCACTCATTAATCGTCACCTCATTGCGCTCAGCGGTGCGGGTGTTGATGAAGTGGTGGTGGTCACGGGCTTTTATCATGAGATGGTTGAGCCGGCGGTCCAAGCATTTCCGGTTCAGATTGTACGCAACCAAGACCCAGCAGTCGGTCAGCCGAGTTCAGTCAGGCTCGGCATCGAAACGATTGGGGAGCGCTTTGATGCGGTCATTATGATGTTGTGTGACCAACCGCTTGTGAGCGCATCTGATATCACCGCGTTAATTGCCGCTTTCAAAAAACGCACCCACGGTGAAATTTTGATGCCAGTGGTCAATGGCAAACGAGGCAACCCGATTGTTTTGTCGGGCAAGGCCATTGGCGACATTTTGTCGCAGGGGCAGAAGATGTACTGCCGAAAGTACATCGACGCACACCCGGAGTTGGTTACTTTTTTTGATACGGACAACGAGCACTTTGTGACGGACGTCGATACGCTTGAGGACGTGAGCGTTTTTGAGCAGAGTTCAGGTTTTAAGCTCGAATTGCCACAGCTTGTGGCTAATTCAGTAGCATCAGGTCAAGAAGGTGGTGAAGGGCTTGATGCTGAGCCAGTCTATTTGGCGCTTAGGCGGCGCATGGCGGTGTCTTAAATGGCGGGCATTCACTGGCCAGTGCCACTGGGCATTCATCAGTTTGATCGTACACAAGAGGTTAATCCGACGCTGGCGCGCGCGTTTTCTGCCATGCGCGCCACTGATCTTGCACAGCAAGCCGGTGAGCAAACATCGAGCGATGTTTTTTACGCCAGTCACGATCAGTTGCTCAGTCGTGTTCAGTTGCCTGAGTTTCAGTCACTGGTGAGTTTCATCGCTGATTCGCTACAAAAGACCGTCGGCCAGGCCAACGCCGGGGTTTGGCCCAGCGGCCGGATGCGATTGCAACTGCAGATTGTGGGGTGCTGGTTCCAGATCCAAAACGGCATGGCATTTCACGATGTGCATACACACGGCAATTGCTCTTGGTCTGGCGTGTATTACGTTCAGTGCGATAGTCAGGACAAGCGCCAGGCACATAAAAGTTTGGGCAGCATGAATGGCGTGACGCGTTTTTATGGTCCCTACACCGATTGGTTAAGTGGAGCGTATATGGACATCGGTAATGCCTACCTGCAAAAGAATACGCTTGACGTTGAGCCTGAGGCGGGCAAACTCGTGTTGTTTCCATCTTATTTGCCTCACAAGGCGATGCCCTACGAGGGTGAGCAAGACCGCATTGTTGTATCTTTTAATGCCCAGGTTCATTCGCCAGAGGGTAACCAACTGTTTGGCTATGAGGCCACCTAGCTGCCTGTAAAATTCGCGAGCTTAGTCGGGGGTCGAAAGCTCAATCTGTTTGTTAACATCCAACAATGTGCGCTAAGTGTGATTTTGTTCGTTACAAGCGTGTTTAGTTAACTTGAATAAGTGAGCAACGCCCTGATGGGATCGTTTGACTTTGTTGTGCCCTTTGTTGATTTCGCAACGAATCTGGGCGGTACTCTGGCGATTCTGCCCGAGCCAGTGGTCAGCACAGACGTCATTTTGTTGTTGCTGTTTGTTGTATTGGCGTTGTTTTTTTCCTTCTTGTGCTCGATAGCAGAGGCCTCTTTGCTGAGCATTACCCCGGCTTTCGTCGCCGGTCTGCGTGACAAAAACCCCAAACGTGCTGAGTTGTTACGTCAACTTAAGGGGGAAAAGCTTGATCAGGCATTGGCCGCGATTCTGACCGTCAACACGATAGCAAACACTGTTGGCTCGATTGGCGCAGGTGTCAAAGCGACAGCGGTATTCGGTAGCGATTGGTTGGGCGTTTTTTCAGCGCTGATGACCTTGCTCATCCTGTTTTTGTCAGAAATCGTTCCAAAAACACTCGGTGCTGTTTATTGGCGTGAAGTCTGTGGCATGACGGCCCTGTACGTCAATTTCCTGATCAAGGCGATGTATCCCCTGATCTATGTCACTGAGTTAATCACCAAGCTGATTTCCCGTGGCAGGAAGACGGGTGACTTCAGTCGGGACGAGTTCGTCGCCATGGCTGGCCTAGGCCAGGAATCGGGGCATTTGAATGAGCGTGAGTCAGCCATCATCAGCAATTTGTTTGGTTTTAAGTCACTAAAAACCAGTGCGATCATGACACCTCGCGTTGTGGTGGCGGCTTTGAAGTCAGAGATGACGGTCGATGAGGCATTGGTGAAAACCAGCTCAGTGCCGTTTTCCCGGTTGCCGATTTACGGTGACAACATTGACGAAGTAACTGGGTTTGTCTTGCGTGAAGATTTGCTTTTGGCCCAGTCTCGTGGTCAGGGGCAACAAGCAGTGCAAGCATTCCATCGGGATATCGTGGCCGTGCTCGATACATTGCCAGTCTCTAAAGTTCTGGAGACATTGTTGCAAGAGCGTCAGCATATCGCGCTGGTGGTGGGTGAGTATGGCGAGACCGAAGGAATTGTGACGCTTGAAGATGTCGTCGAAGCTTTGCTGGGCAGTGAAATTCTCGACGAAGGTGATCGAGTGGTCGATATGCAAAGTCTCGCTCAGCAACTACGAAGAAAAAGAGCTGAGCGCATGGGTATCAAACTAGGTGATGATGGTCAGCTAGGCAATTAAAAAATCGATGTGACCATTTTATCTGGGGGTCGAATAGCCCAGCCCCCAAATTGGCTAGCCTATCCTTTAGAGCACTGCTCGCGCTAGCATGGCGTCACAGAGCACTTGAGCGCCAGCTCCTTAATCCTCAGGGTTGGCATCTTCGATTTCGTTGTGACTGACACCATCTTTGCATGGGACAAAAATCATGGCAGTTGGCGCCACACTTGCGATATAAACCGCATCGTGACCAGCACCGGTGACGATGTCCATGTGAGTAAATCCATTTTCTCGGGCGGCATTGCGCACGGCGCTGACCATGGATGTGCCAAACGAGGTGGGTGAGAAATAAGACACCTCTTTTATTTGCACATCGACGTTGTGCGCTTTTGCGATATGTTCGCACGTGGCAACTAGGCGCTCATGCATCGCTAGCAGGGACTTTGCATCCTCGTGGCGGATCCAACCGTGCCACGGCCGTGTGGGGCGTGATCCAGCGCATTTTGCACCACGTCTTGCATGATGAATGTCGCCGCATAAAGGGCGTCTTGCCGGATTGGCATTAGCGTTGGTCCAGCATGCATTTCCATACCAGTTACTGTCACGTCATACCAGCGCAACCCCAACGAGCCAGTGACCACGCCAATGACCTTGTCTTCATGTTCTAGGATGGGGCCCTGCTCAATGTGTGCTTCAAAATACGCGCCGATCGTCTGATTGCCAGCCGGTTCTTGGCCGTCGTATCCAATGGCTTTCAGTTCGTCCTCGACCCGTTTGCCGTCTTTGTCCTTGGCGTTAAGTATGTCAGCAATATTGAACTTTCCGACAAAGGCACCTGAGCCCATCATCACGGGTACGAAAGCACGCTTATAGTGCATTTCCTTGGCGTTGCACCATAAATAAGCTTTCCGCACCTTTTTGGTGTTGGCTTGGCTTTGCTGGGTGTGGCTTGGTATTGCATGGCAATGGCATGGAATTTACTGAGTTCAAACGATTGATAAAGCAGGGGGTATGTCCGTGCTGGTAAATGAGACCGAGCAAGATGGTGGGTCGGCTGCAGTGCCTGTGGGCTGGCAGGCTAGGCTCAGCCTCGATTTCTCAGGGCGGTTTGACGTCACCGACCTACGTTTTCGGCATGAAGGTCCTTTGCGAGTACAAAAGCCCCTTTATCCAGAGGGCGATGATTGCTGTCACGCTGTTGTTGTCCATCCGCCTGGTGGGATTGCCGGTGGTGATCGCCTGGCGATGGGCCGTGTGGGTGAGACGATCCTTCGTACCTGGTAAGCTGCCCACAAAATGAAGGCGCAATTTGGCTCCTTGTCCTCAGGTGGCTTGTCTGATCCTGACCTAAACGACAACAACCGCATTTAGCGCTACATCGCCAAATACACCATTAACCCAGCCATTACGCATGGCGTGGCTCATGACATTGGTTCTGTTGAGGTTGGCAAGCTCGCTGACCTCGTACTTTGGCGACCCGCGTTTTTTGGGGTCAAGCCAACCACAGTTATCAAGGGTGGCATGATTGCAACCGCCCTCATGGGTGATCCAAACGCTTCGATTCCGACACCACAGCCTGTGCATTACCGCCCCCAGTTTGGTGCGTCTGCAAGGGCAGTGGCACAAACGAGTCTGACATTTTTGTCCTAGGCAGTCATGACGCGCGGTGTGCCCGACAAGCCCGGCTTGCAACGGTTGATCAGTGTGGTCGGCAATGTTCGTCAGGTTAGAAAGTCCGACATGAAGCTCAACGACGCTACGCCACAGATCAAGGTTCATTCCGAGAACTACAAGGTCTATGCCGATGGTGTTTTGCTTGATTGCGCGCCAGCCAGCGTATTGCCCATGGCGCAAAGATATTTTTTGTTCTGATCATGCCTACACTCTATGACCATTTAGTGCGAGCTCAGGCCGGTACGAGCTACCCTAAAGCGCAGGCCCTGCAGCTGAGCTATAACGAGCGTCAGCGTAATCGTTTAGCGATTCTGCTGCCAGACGGCCAGGCTGCGGCGATTGTTTTGCCACGTGGCCAATTCATGCAGCCAGGCGATGTTCTTTTGGCCAGTGACGATAAGGCGTTACGGATTGAGGCTGCAGTCGAGCCCTTGATGAAAGTAAGCTCGCAAACCAGTCTTGGCTTGATGCGTCTGATTTATCACTTGGCTAACCGGCATGTGCGGGCCATGATTTCGGCCGACGCAGTTTTTATTGAGCCAGATCCGGTGCTGGCTCAAATGATCCAAGTGCTCGGGGGACAGGTTCAAGCGGTTCAGGCGGTGTTTGAGCCTGAGGCTGGCGCCTATGCCGGTGGGCACCACCATCATGGTGAGTATGATCCAGCCGATCAAGCGATGGGCAATATCGGCGAAATGCTGTCGATTGCTGCGCATCAGTCAAGAGGCAATCATGCAGACGCATGATTCACATTGGCTTGACGCTTTGCATTTGGCCAGTGCCAGTCTGCCTATCGGCGGGTTTGCCTATTCGCAAGGGCTCGAGCAAGCCTGTCACTTGGGCAATGTGCACGATGCCGTATCTGCACAAACGTGGATTGAAGATTACTTGTTGCTCGTTTTATCTCGACAAGAAATGCCGTGGTGGATAGCGGTGTACCGCGCAAGTCTCCAGCGCGACTGGTCAGCTGTGCGGGACGCTACCAACACCTTATGCGCATTGCGTGAAACTGCGGAGCTCAGATTGGAGTCCAGGCAAATGGGTCACGCATTTGTTCGCCTATACGATCAGTGGTTAGGGCATGGCAATGATGCCTGCGCAGCTGATTCGGGAACGTTGCCCAGTGAATTGGCGCTGCTTTTACAGGCCGACTACACCGCAGCCCATGCTGTCTTGTGCAGTGCGCGTCAGATGCCAATCACATCGGCCATGACCGCCTGGCTCTGGTCGTGGCTGGACAACCAGGTGCTTGCGGCAGTCAAGCTCGTGCCATTAGGGCAGCGTGACGGCCAGCGTGTGCTGCATGAAATAAAGCCCAAGATTTCGGAAGCGGTTGAGATTGCAATGGCCACACCAACGTCGAATGCTGGATCAGCCCCGATTGGTCTGGTCATGGCCAGTACTCAACACGAAACACAATATGCGCGTTTATTTAGGAGTTGAATCATGACATCAGTGAGCGGCCCATTGCGTGTGGGTGTCGGCGGGCCGGTTGGCTCAGGCAAGACGACATTGGTTGAAATGCTCTGTAAGCGGATGCGGCAAAAGTACAACCTTGCGGTTGTTACCAACGACATCTACACCAAAGAGGATGAGCGATTGCTGGTTGCAGCCGGTGCATTGGCACCCGAGCGAATTATGGGTGTGGAAACAGGTGGCTGCCCGCATACAGCGATTCGGGAGGATGCCTCGATTAATCTCGAAGCCGTTGACCGGATGCATCAACGATTCCCTGATTTGGAACTGATATTTATAGAGTCTGGCGGTGACAATCTGGCTGCAACCTTTAGCCCTGATCTTTCTGACTTGACCATTTACGTTATTGATGTCGCTGGCGGTGAAAAAATTCCCCGTAAAGGTGGCCCTGGAATCACCAGGAGTGACTTGCTGGTAATCAATAAGATTGACCTTGCACCGCACGTAGGCGCTGATCTGGATGTCATGCGTCATGACACCGAACGAATGCGTCCAGATCGTCCCTGGGTCATGACCAACCTAAAGTCGAGTCAGGTTTTGGACGAGATCATTGACTTTATTGTTAACAAGGGTTGCCTGGCACTCTAGGTACCGGGCAATATTGCCTCATCGCGCCGATAAGGCAAAGCTGAAGTCTGTCCTGACGCAAACGGCTCAGACGGTCTGACCGTGCTGGTGATTCCTGCGCATGATCAGTTTCTCTAGTTCAAGTATGACAAGCACTGACACACCAGTCACGAAGATAACGCCAAGCTGTGAGAAAGAAAGAGGTTTGGTTTGAAATAAAGTCTGTAAAACAGGCAAATAGGTCATGGCGACTTGCAGGGCGGTCACCAATGCAATTGAGGCCAGAACCCGCGGTGTGCCTTGCACGCCTGTCCAGCTAAATGACTTGGACTTCAAGTATCGCACGCTAAATAGATAGAACACTTCCATACACACCAAGGCGTTAACCGCCATGGTTCGAGCAACCTCAATGGATTCGCCTTGGCTTAAGGTCCAATGGAACACACCAAAAATGCCAGCCAAGAACAAAGTGGACACAAACAGGATGCGCCATATGAGAAAGGACGACAGCAGGGGTTCGTTTCGGGCACGGGGAGGGCGCTTCATGATGTCTGGCTCAGGCGCTTCAAAGGCTAGAACCATGGCCAATCCAATGGAACTCACCATGTTGATCCACAAGATTTGTAGCGGCGTGATCGGCAGGCTTGCACCAAGCAAGATAGCCGCGCCAATGGCCATAGACTCGCCGCCGTTGATCGGCAATAGAAAGGCGATGGTTTTTTTCAGGTTGTCATAGACCGTTCGGCCCTCTTCGACTGCGCTCACAATGGATGCGAAGTTGTCGTCGCCAAGCACGATTGCTGATGCTTGTTTGGCTGCCTCTGTGCCTTTTTTGCCCATGGCGATGCCAATGTCAGCCTGCTTAAGTGCAGGGGAGTCATTGACGCCGTCCCCCGTCATCGCGACCACATGGCCTTTGGCTTGTAAAGCCCGCACAATTCGGATTTTGTGCTCTGGGCTGGCTCTGGCAAATACATCCACTTGCTCCACACACTCGAGCAAATTAGCGTCCGAGAGTTTCTCAAGCTCGTGACCAGAAATCGTGTGCTTGCCATCGCCGATGTCCAACGCATTAGCGATGGCCAGTGCTGTGCCTGAGTGATCGCCCGTGATCATCTTGACTCGAATGCCCGCTTGTTTGCACAAACTGACCGAGCGCACCGCTTCATCTCGGGGGGGGTCCATGATGCCAATGAGCCCGATGAAGGTTAAATCATGAATTTGATTTTCAAGGTTATGTTGATTGAGTTCGACGAGATCGGTTTTGATTGCAATGGCCAATAAGCGACGCCCACATTGAGATTCCCGGCTAATCGCTTGTGTCCAATACTCTTGGTCAAGCTGCTCGCGTTGTCCATCCGCTGCCATTTCGTTTGCAGACAGTGCTAGTAGCTTTTCTGGGGCGCCTTTGACCAACACAAAACTGTCTCGCGCTGAATCAGGCGTTGAGTCTCGGTGACCTGTTGCCATGAACCGATGTTCCGACTCAAACGGCACAACACAGGTGCGAGGGAATTTCGTGTGTAACTCTTTGAGTTCACTGCCCAGCTTCATGGACAGCGTTAGTAAGGCCGCTTCGGTTGGGTCTCCGCTAACAGTCCAGTTGCCATTGGTGTCTTCTGACAAGGCTGCGTCATTGCAAAGGGCACTACACAAGGTGATCCAGTCGACTGAGCCAAGCTCAGCCAGGCTCTCCAGTGAATTGTTGCACTTGATTTCGGATTGATCACTGCCTTGGACCTCACCATCTGGCGAGTAACCGGAGCCTGTAACGTCAAGCGTTTGCTCCTTGAGTACCAGTGTCTGGGCCGTCATTTCATTGCGGGTCAAGGTGCCGGTCTTGTCTGAACAAATGACGGTGACAGCCCCCAGTGTTTCTACGGCAGGTAAGCGACGTATGACAGCATGGCGTCGAGCCATGCGTTGAACGCCAATGGCCAGTGTGATGGTCAAAATCGCGGGCAGACCTTCGGGAATGGCCGCCACGGCCAGACCAACCACCGCCATGAAGGTTTCGGCCAAGGGCATTTTCATCAGCAGCGTGCCGTAAAACAATAGCAACACGGCAAAGATCAAGATCGTGAAGGTCAGCCACCGCGAAAACTGAGCCATGTTTTGCACCAGTGGTGTCTGACCAGCTTGAACGGTTTTCAGTAAGCGTCCAATTCGACCCATCTCGGAATTCATGCCAGTGGCAACCACAACGGCTCGACCCTGGCCTTGCGTAACCAGCGTTCCTGCAAACCCCATGTTGCTTCGGTCACCGATGGGGGCGTCAGCTGGGGCAGTGTCGATGGATTTGCCCACCGCCACGGATTCGCCCGTTAAGGCAGACTCGTCGACCCGTAAATTAATCACGCTGAGCCAACGAAGGTCCGCTGGTAAATTGTCGCCTGAAGCCACCGCAACGATGTCACCCGGCACCAGTTCGTGCGCATCTAGCGTTTGAAGCCTGCCATCCCTTTGTGCTTGTGCCTTTGGCGCTAGCATCTTGCGGATCGCTTGCAGTGACTTCTCCGCCTTTCCTTCCTGGTATAGCCCGATGGAGACATTTAAGATCACCACGGCAAGAATAACCACTGAGTCCATTTTGTGATCTATCAGCCAAGTGATCAGGGCAGCCGCCAAGAGCACATAAATCAACAGATTGTGAATTTGTGCTCCGAGGCGCTTGAAGAAACTCGCTGATTCTTCTTGTTCGAAGAGGTTCTCACCATATTGGGCACGCCGTTTGAGCACTTGTTCAGTGCTCAGGCCAAATGAATCGACATCGAGGGACACGAGTACTGAATCGATCGGTTCAGCATGCCATTGGGGCATGTCAATGCTTGAGTGATCGCGACGTCGGCTTGCTCGGGTATTGCACGCATTCATTGCAAGTCCTGTGGCTGTGCATTTGATTCCTTATAGCAGTAAACGGTCGCATCCGATCCAAAATGATTTGAATCAGTTTGCGCTTTCTCGGTACATCATCAAGTCGACCGCGAGCGTTCACGTTTTTTGGCTCTGCTCATGCCCGACACGGTGTTGGATGATGGAGTGTCAATGAAACGGTTATGAGGCGGCAGGGGACATGATCGCCCTGGGGTTTAGGCCCATCCGGCCAGATTCATGGGCCCCCGCAGGGCTTCGAGCACTCGAATTAAAACTGGTAAGCAATGCCTGTGGTTATTGCCCAGCTCCAGCCATTGTCACTTGAGTTCAGCGCGGTTGCCCCGATGATCCCCAACCCAAGCTGCAGGTTCTCTATGGGCGCGTATTGCAGGCCTAGCTCGCCGAAAGCTTGATAACGACTGCTATAGGTAGGATTGGTTTCAAAGCCGACATCAAGGCCCGCTTTCCATTGATCGCTGATCACGTAGACAGGTGCCGCTGAGATGCGCCAAAGTGACTTGCGTTGCGCCTCAGATGATTCCGTAGAGGCGTAGTTGTTGCTCGTGTAGTCAAGGTTGAGGTGCAGTTCGTGGGTGTCGGTCATGTACGAACTGACCAGTGTTAAGCCAACATTGGTCTGGGCATTGCCCAATCCTTGATCTTGCATGTTTTTACTGATTGGCAAAAATAGGGTCGGTTTGATTGCAGCGCTCCAACCCTGTGCTTGATCACCAGCAAACACCCATTTGGCCCCGAGCTCTGTGTTCAACCAACCGTTCACCGGGCTGGTTTGACGTGCTACGCCAACAAACAGATCAAGGTTGTCTGTCAGACCATAGGTATATCCGGCCGGGAATGCGTTGATCACGCCAGACCCGCTTCCTATAGGGCGTCCCTCGAGATCAAGTTCGTCATTGCGTTCTTTAACAAACTCGTAGTTGACCTCAATTTGGTTGCCGCCTTGACCTTGTGTGCCAGTGTCGTCGGTGACAAAGGGAAAGAACGCGTGCGCAGTTGGCGCCATTGAAACGGTAGCGGTGAGCGCGAGTGCGGCCAAAGTGGGGCGAAATGTCATGAAATATCTCCATAGAAAATAAGCAAACAAAGTGGTTTGCCAGATGGCGTGCCCGATCGTTAGCCGAGCGCGCCGGTCATACAGGAGGCCCAATGGAGGCGTTTCATGGTGTGTTGCTTGAATCGAGGATGAGTTGGTGGTGTCAAGAATCGAGGCGCTGGTTCACGGGCATCTCCAAGAACCAGCCCTCAGATCAGGTCGTTGCGTTCGTTAAGCGTCAGCCCACTCATATAGCTCGATGGCGTCTGGTTTACATTTATTACAACCACCACCGCATGCTGTTCCGGCTGGCAAACGCCTGATGCTGCCTTTTGTCTCGAGCCGATCCAGCATGGCTCTTAGCGCATCGGGGCTGATATCGAGTACGGCTGCCATGTCTAGCAAGGCAGCTCGTCGATTGAGTTTTAGGTAGCTGCTGACTTTGCTCAAAATCATCTTTGATCTCTCAGGCGTTTTGTGCGAGCGGTAGTTCGGCGCTCTCGCTGTTCTTCCCATATTGGCGCATGGCCAATATGGCGGCGATGAAGGCGACTGCCATAGCAGCAATCCACGCAGATGCTGACGCAGGGTCACGTCCGAAATTGGCAGCCTGATACCAGATTGTGGCCAGGCCGTACCCCAGCCCAGTTGTCCAACCGACAACGAAAAATGTCCAGCGTGGGCCACTTTCCTGATAGACCGCTGCCGTGGCGGCGGTGCATGGAAAGTAGAGAAGTATGAAGAGCAAGTACGCAAAAGCGCCTGCCGCTCCATCGAAGCGCTCAGCCATGGCACCAAAGGTTGCGACAGATACCTCTTCTTGCTCGGCTACCGCCTCTTGGTCGGATAAATCACCTACATTGATCCCCAACGGATCAGTCCACATTGATACGGCGTCAAGCAAGTTTGCAGGGACGGTGTCGATGGCTTGCGTCAGTGCTTCGGCCAAACTAAAGGGCTCTTCAGGTTCCGGTGCTTCGCCACGATCCATGGCGTCGCTTCTGGCCAATGATTCGTAGGTCGCATTTAAAGTGCCGACCACGGCTTCCTTGGCAAGAATGCCCGTGAAAATGCCAACTGCCGCGGGCCAGTTTTCTGCGTTTAACCCGAAGGGGGAGAACGCGGGTGAGATGGTTCTGCCGACTTCGGCAAGAACCGAGGTTTTACTGTCCTCATGCCCAAATGTTCCATCGGTTCCCATGGCATTGAGCACGTTGAGCACCAGCACCATCGGCACGATGATCCTGCCGGCTCGTACAACAAATCCCTTTAGTCTTTCCCAGGTGTGTATCGCAATTCCTTTAACTGTCGGTAGATGATAAGCAGGCAATTCCATGATGAATGGCGTTGCTTGGCCTTTGAGAAGCGAACCTTTCAACACCAGACCGGTCATGACCGCAGCAGCAATACCGATCAGATAGAGTCCAAACACCACGTTCTGAGCGTTGCTTGGAAAGAAAGCAGCGGCGAACAGCACATAAACCGGTAAACGGGCACCGCATGACATGAAGGGCGCCATTGCAATGGTTAGCAGGCGATCACGTCGATGCTCGAGCGTGCGTGTGGCCATAATTGACGGAACGTTGCAGCCAAATCCGACAATGAGTGGGACGAAGGATTTGCCAGGCAAGCCTACCCAGCGCATGAAGCGGTCCATGACAAATGCTGCCCGAGCCATGTAGCCCGAATCTTCCAAGACAGAAAGAAACAGGTACAAAAAGCCAATCACAGGTATAAAAGTGGCGACTGTCTGAATGCCGCCGCCAATCCCATTGGCCAAAATCACCGTAAGCCACTGTGGTGAACCGAT
Organism: uncultured Orrella sp.; assembly: GCA_964558695.1. Lineage (GTDB taxonomy): Bacteria > Pseudomonadota > Gammaproteobacteria > Burkholderiales > Burkholderiaceae_B > Algicoccus. Next base: position 22,554 of record CAZLFB010000080.1, on the reverse strand, counting down.
GGCGCCAAGTGCTTGACCAAAGCCATCGACAAAAATAGCCGCCGCAGCCATGTCAAAGAAGTCGATAAAAGCTCCGCCAATGTTGATGGTCAGCATGAACATCAGGTACATCATGAGCAAAAAAATGGGTATACCTAATATTCGGTTCAGCACAACTCGGTCTATGCGGTCTGTCATGTCCCTAGCCACCTGGCCTTGGGTTTTGACCACGACTTGGCTGACCTGGTTGGCCACGGCGTAACGGCTATCAGCGAACATCAAGTCAAGGTCTTCGCCAATGTCGCTAGAAAGTTTTCGAGCCAAATTGGAGGCACTTTTGACAGCGACCCGATGGGCAGTGGCGTCGCCTTCGAGCAACTGAGTTGCTAGCCATCGGGTGTTCTCTTGTTTGGGCGCAGTATGCTCGAGTGCGTGTTGAATCTGTTTGATGGCTATCTCGATGGCAGTGTCGTATTTAACCTTTAGGGTGCAGCGTGCCGGCTTGTTTGCCAAATGGACAATCGCGCTTTTTAGTTCGGCAATACCTTGTCCCTCGCAAGCGACTACGGTAACAACGGGACATCCAAGCTCCTGTTCCAGCCGCTGAACACTGACGGTCATGCCTTTGGATTTCGCCACGTCCATCATGTTGAGCACGACCAGCAAGGGTGCGCCCATGTCACACAGTTGCGTGGTTAGATATAGGTTACGTTCTAGGTTGGCTGCATCCAGAATGTTGATAATGAGGTCAGCTGTATTTTGCTGGACGTATGTTCGCGCAACCATTTCATCCAAGGAGATGGCGTGGTCAACAACGTCGAGCGAGTAGGTGCCTGGCAGGTCAACGACTTCTACCGTGGTGCCTTCAAGCCGAAATTGGCCGCTCTTGCGCTCAACGGTGACGCCTGGCCAGTTGCCAACGCGTTGCTTTGAGCCAGTCAGTGCGTTAAACAGCGTGGTTTTCCCGCAGTTCGGGTTGCCGATTAGCCCAACGGTGAATGGTTTGTTTTTTGACATTTAGATCAGCTCTACCTTGACTAAACTGGCTTCATCGCGGCGCAGAGAGAGATTGCTGCCACGCACTCGAACCTCAACAGGGTCTCCCATGGGTGCCATGCGCACGACCACGAAAGCTGTTGATGGTGTTAAGCCCATGGCGAGTAATTTGCGCCGATAGTTTGAGCCACCTTGAGATAGTCCTAGTACTTTCGCGTGATCGCCCACTTTCAGCTCACCTAACGTTTTCATTGCTGTTTCCATAAATTGAGAACTCGTTTGCCTAAGTCTTTTGTCAAAGGAGTTCGACCATGATTTTGTGTGCCATGCCGGCACCGATGGCGTAACGGGTTTGCCCCCGGCAGACCACCACGGAGCCGCGTTCGTGCTGCTTGATTTCGATTTGGGCGCCTGCGTTTAAACCCATTTCAGTGATCTTGTGTAGCAGTGAACATCCACCCAACACCGAGACAATTCGAAGTGGTACGCCTGATTGCGCCATGCTCAGTGGCAGGGTTTGCTGCGCCAATTTGCGGTCCATGTACTTTCCTGATCTCCGATGTTCATTGTCGTAATGACAATTGAATTATACACACGTAAATGAAAATCATTCTTGTTACAGATCAAAAGTGAGGTCGAACTAGCCACTAGACTGTGAAGCGCCTGTGGCAATGAAGACTTTGACCCAATGTTGACCTGGGAGCGTAAACTCTGAGGGAGTTGTGATCGGCCAAGCTGCTGTGCGAGGCAGTTGGCTTATTAGTCAGCCTGGGCTGCTTGCGTTTGGGATTGTTCGCGCCGCTCTTTCAGGCTGCTGCAGATAAATAGGTAGACAGTCATCGGCACTAGCAGTTGAAAGGGTACGATCAATACCAGAATAAAAAGTCCCGTCATCATGAACGAATCGAAACCGGTGCCGGAAGGTGCGGTCAGTGCAAAGCCGGCAATGCTTAGAATCGAAAGCAGTGGTCCGGTTCCCGTCACCAGTAACGTCCAACGCCAAAAGTAGGGTGGTGCGTATTTTCGGGTGGTGTAGACGGGCAGGTAACTTACCCAACTGACGAACGCAAGATAAATCAGGAAATAAAAAAGTGTGCCCATTTGTCTGCTTTGGGTTTGGTCATGATTTTGCCGGGCAAGATAGCCTTTGCGTACGGATGGATTGTAGCCATGACTAGCCGCTTGCCGGGCTAAACCTATCTGGGCGCGTGGATTTGCGCAAAGTTTTGTCGATGGCTGCGCTCAAACTCAATCGGATCCCATGCACCATCAAGTTCGTCTGGCATGAGCCACTCGTAAATTTGTGCTCGATGCGGTCCTAATTGGCTAATGACCTCGATTGCAACTCGCCGATATTCGTGACCTTCGAAGCGGTCTAGGGCAGCTAGTGCCATGGGAGTGACATCGAGCCAGATTACCCCAGCGATGGAGGCGCTTTTCCGAAAGTCGGGTATTGCGCCCGGATAGGTCCGGTTCTTGAGGCCATATCTGGACCAGTGATGTGCGACGGCCGTCACAGATTCGGGGTTGCATCCGGTGACCTGTAAAAAAACGTCGGGGTACATCAGAGATCCATACGTGAACACATGAAGCGTCTGGGCGTTTGTTTTGTGTTTCATTTCAGTGTGCACGGTGTTTGCGAGCTAGTAACGTGATTCATGTTTAGCGGGATTTAGATCGAGTCAATTCATAAACAAATTTAGCCCAGCCTAATGCTGTAGTGCAGCAAGTTTTGTAGTGCGGGTGAGGCGCATTTGTTCGGGAAAACACTCAAGTGGGTGCAGCTGTCTTTTCCGATACACTCAATTTAAAAATATAACAACGGCCTAAGCCGGTTATTCAATATGCGGGGAATCAAACGGGTAGGTTACCCCGATTAAATTCATGGAGACTCTTATGAAAAAAACCCTCAGTCTTGTTAGTTTCGCGCTCGCCGGCGCAGTCGTTGCTGGCGCAGCGGCCGCTCAAAGCAACAACATTGGTCTGCCTGACACGTTGGCTTGGAGTGCATATGACGTTGGTTCAGGTGGCTATAACCAAGCCGTTGCGATTGGTAATGCGTTTAAGCAAAAGTATGGCGTTAACTTGCGGGTTTTGCCGGGCAAGAATGACGTCTCGCGTACCCTGCCATTGCGTGAGGGCAAGGTTCAATTCTCTGCCAATGGCGTGGGTGGTAGCTACATGGCTCAGGAGGGTGTTTACGATTTCGGCAAGGCGAACTGGGGACCACAGCCAGTTCGTGCCTTATTGCTAAATAACTCCGATCAGGTATTGACAGCGATTGCTGCTGGCGATGCGGGTGTCAACACCCCTGCAGACTTCAAAGGCAAGCGTGTTGCGTGGGTCATTGGTGCGCCTTCGCTGAATCAAAACATCACAGCAATCTTGGCGTTTGCCAATCTAACTTGGAATGATGTTCAAAAGGTTGAGTTTGGTGGGTTTGGTGCGGCAATGGACGGGGTTATCAACGGTCAGGCAGATGCAGCTTTTAGCTCATCCATCTCGGGAAAAGCCTATGCACTTGAAAAGTCTCCCCGTGGTATTCAGTACCCAACGATGGATCCGAATAATGCAGAGGGCTGGAAGCGGTTGCAAGCGATTGCACCGTTTTTCTACCCTGCCAATGGCACCGAGGGTGCTGGCATCAGCCCTCAAAAGCCAGCTGTTTCGGCCTCCTACCCGTATCCGGTGCTCATGACCTATGCAGATCAGGACGCAAAGCTCACCAAGGCCGTTATGACCGCCATGGTTGACACGTTCGGTGCCTATAAAGACGCAGCACCAGGTAACGTTGGCTGGGCAATGGATCGCCAGAAGCTTAGTTGGGTGATTCCATACCATGACGGTGCTATCGCGTTTTTCAAAGAGAAGGGCGTTTGGACTGATGCGCACCAGAAGAACAATGACATGTTGCTCAAGCGCCAGCAAATTTTGGCTGACGCCTGGAAGCAGGTCAAAGGTCGCTCCCATGCCAACGATGAGGAGTTCGCTAAGGATTGGATGAAAACCAGGGCGGATGCTTTGACCAAAGCGGGCATGGACCCCGTGATGACGAGTTGGTAAGGAACTTTTGAACGCCAAACGAGAACACCATGAAGCAGCAGGCAGCAAACAGCGGCGTAACTGACCCCTTGGTTGGCAGTCCCGCTGCTGCAGGAGAAAGTGAATCCAGGGTTCGAGTATTGACAGGGTTCTGGCGCGGCGTGGCCATCACCTTTGGGGTGGCTGCGCTGTTTTTGGCTTTGAATCAATTGCTGAACTGGGGGTTTTTTCTGGACTTCGTGCTACTGGATACGGCTTACCTGTATTCACTGGCTGCATTGTTAATCGGTTTGGTGTTCTTGTTTGTGCCTGCAACCAAGCAGGCACCACGTGATCGTGTCCCATGGTACGACGCGGTCTGTTTTCTGCTAACCATCGCGGTTTTTGCTTATTTCGCCTACAACAGCAAACGAATTATTTCTGAAGCGTGGGAGTTCATGGCGCCAGATAGCGCTGTTTATATCGCGGCGGTTGGTTGGGTGCTCTTGTTAGAGGCCACGCGCCGAGCCGGCGGCACAGCGGTATTCGTGGTCGTTACCATCATCTCTTTGTACCCCGTTTATGCTGGTCTCATGCCGGGACCAATTGCTGGTTTGCCACAAGACCTCATGACAACCATTGGGTACCACTTCACCAGTAGTGAGAGCGTACTTGGCATTCCAATGCGAGCGTTTGGTGAGCTGGTGATTGGGTTTGTTATGTTCGGAGCCGTGTTGCAGTTTACTGGGGCATCTGAGTTCTTTAACAACATCGCGTTTGCATTATTTGGTCGAGTGCGTGGTGGGCCTGCGAAGGTTTCGATTTTTGCCAGCGGTTTGATGGGATCCGTCTCTGGCAGTGTGGTGTCGAATGTGCTGACCACTGGCGTGGTGACGATTCCGGCCATGAAGCGTATCGGATTTTCACCTAAATATGCGGCAGGTGTCGAGGCATGCGCCTCAACCGGTGGTGTATTAATGCCTCCCATCATGGGTGCCACAGCATTTGTGATGGCGGCTTTTCTTGGCCTGCCTTATTCTCAGATTGCTATCGCGGCCGCTGTGCCGTCGATTCTTTTTTATTTTGCTTTGTTTGTTCAAATTGACAGCTACGCTGCCCGGCGCGGACTCAAAGGTTTGCCCATCGATGAGCTTCCTTCAATGAAGCAAACCATGAAGGATGGCTGGCAATACATCATCGTCTTCGTGGTGTTGATTTATCTTTTATTGGTCGAGCAGGTCGAGTCGCTGGCACCTTTTTACGCAACTGCTCTATTGCTGGTGATTAACCAGTTCAGCTCCAAATATCGGTTGAATTGGAGCAAGCTGGGCAAGTTGCTAACCGGCGTCACGGCGTCTTTATCCGAGCTGGCTGCCTTGTTGGCTGGCGTGGGGTTGATTATTGGTGCCATGTCGGTCACTGGTTTGGCTGGGACCCTGGCCAATGATCTGATTTACCTGGCCGGCAATAATGTGTATGTGCTCCTCGTCATGGGGGCGCTCACGAGCTTTATTTTCGGGATGGGTATGACCATCACCGCGTGCTACATCTTTTTGGCGATTGTGCTTGCCCCGCCATTGATCAATGCGGGTTTTGACCCGCTGGCTGTTCATCTGTTCATGATGTACTGGGGCATGGTGTCATTCATTACACCACCTGTCTCGTTGGCATCGTTTGTGGCGGCCGGTGTGGCTGGCGCACGTCCCGTTGAAGTGGGTGTGCAGTCGATGCGGTTAGGTAGCGCGATGTATTTTGTGCCTTTCTTCTTCGTCTTGAATCCGGCGCTTATTTTGCGAGGCGAGTGGGGCGATATCGTGGTGGTGCTCGTGACGGCGATTGTTGGCATCGCTCTGATCGCCTCTGCGCTCGAAGGTTATCTGGTCAAAGTTGGGTCGATGCACACAGGTCCAATGGGGTTGTTGGCGCGGGTCTTGCTTGCTGCTGCTGGTTTAGCCATGGCCATTCCTGGCGGTGGTGATTTGGGTTTGAGCCACGTTCAATTGAGTGTGGCTGGTCTGATTATTGCTGCCGTGGCCATTGTTGTTGCCAAACTGGGGCAGCGACTTCGGCCTGTGGTGCTCTCTAGCTGAGCGGCTTTCAGGACGTCGTAGGATTAATCTAGGAATTTGGTAAAGCGATCGACTGGCTCACGCTCAGTGATGAGCGTATTCTCGATTTTGCTCGTATCTGCTTTTCCGAGCGCCATGCAACACATCAGAATCTCTCGTTCAGGCATACCGGTGTGCTTTCGAATAATCCGATGGTACCGATTAAATGCTGCTTGGGCACAGGTATCTAGATCGCGTGCTCTTGCCGCCACCATGATGTTTTGCATAAAGCAACCGAAGTCTAGCCAAGATCCGGTCCCTAATGTGCGGTCGATGCTAAAAACCAATCCGACTGGTGCATCGAAGAACTTAAAGTTTCTGGCGTGCTGTCGTTGCATGCCATCGTGGTCGTCTTTCTTAAGCCCCAATAAGCGGTAAAGATCTAGACCAACTTTGCGTCGTCGCTCGATGTAGGGTGAGTGCCACTGTTGCGGGTAGTACTGGTACTCTTCGGTAAACTGTTCGGATTCGTCCGGGTTGAGAAAGGCTTGAACAATCTCATCGCTCATGACTGCAAGGCGCTTGCCGGTCAGCACATAGGTTTTCCAGGGCTGGGTATTTGTCCCTGATGGCGCGCGAGCAGCTACAGCGAGAATCTGCTCGATGTCTTCGCGCGCGATGGCTGTGGGCAGAAATGCACGTACTGAACGCCTGGACGTAATCGCTTGATCTACGATGCGTTGTGACTCGGATTCAATCATTTTTGTACAGATACACCTATGTGTGGTTTGTTTAATTCGGTCGAGGTTGAATAACGAGGTTGAATAACCCTTGACGAAATATACCCAATTGACAGGCAATCGAAGGCCTGTTGCTGAGGTTTCCAAATGGGCAAGATAAAGTGACCAATGAAGCCGGCCCTCTGATCGAGCGAATCATCCGAACTGCCTCTGCGGACAAGCGTATCCCAGTGCTTGTGCTACTCGGTACGTCTTTGAGTCGAGCATTGGTCGAGGTTTTTGAGGGTATCGACACTCAAGTCCTCAGGCAGGTTGTGGTGCTCGCGGGCCATGCTAAGCCTGCGCGTTGGCCAGGGAGTCTGCGCTGCATTCATATCTCTGACGACGAGCTCGTCAATATAGATGGGTGTTTGTGCTGTGCATTTCGATCTGAACTTACCGCCGCCTTGAGCCAATTATTTTTTAGTGCGCTTAGACGTCAACAGGGAAAGGTGGGTATGGTAATTGTCGTAACGCAGGCCAATGCTGCGGATGTTTTGGCCAACACACTGAAGCACGCACCGTTTTTAGGCCAGCGCTACAGGCTTGTTGCTAGTTTGCCGTCTGTGGTTGCATGATATAAACTATCCGAGATGATGCTAATCCAGCTTCGGTTCACATTATTTCGCTGCGGTTAGCAATGACGGCTGTGAGCTTTATTGGCTAGCGTCGCGCCAAGTGTCGGTCTTAATACCTTTAGGTTTTAATTGCCACATCTTAATTTGGCGTTTACCAGGAATGGTTTACCAAGAGTTGGTATCTAGTAGGGTAGAGGCGAAACATTTCTCGCCGAAGTTCCGTGGCTACATTAGATAGCAGAACACTGTCTTGAGTGATTTTCCAAAGGCTAGCCATACTTGTGGGCACAGCCTTAGATTCGTTGGGCGTCTGGCAGGCGGACTATATTCAAAATGACACGGTATGGATTTCGCGTGCGGCACGGGATGGTGTAGTTTGCAGCAACGCTTGGCGGGCGGCGAAACATGTTTCTTGCAGTGTCGTTTTGCAGTGTCGTTTTGCAGTGTCGTTTCGCGGTTTTGTTTGTTTTGCGGTTTTGGTTGCTCAGTGGCTTGACGGCAGTAATTGCGAACAGAGAGCAAATAAAAAACCGGCCAGAAGCCGGTTTCTCTAATTTGGTTGCGGGGGCAGGATTTGAACCTACGACCTTCGGGTTATGAGCCCGACGAGCTGCCAGACTGCTCCACCCCGCGTCTGATGGGACGAAGTATAGCAAATCGCCGCTTACTCTTCAAGTTGGTAATTTTGATCAATCAGTAAAGCATTTAGAAGTTACGGAGAAACATGGAAGACCAACAAGCAATAAACGTGGTTGAGACGGCATTGCTATGTGCAGACTCCCCAATGAGCGTGGGATCGCTACAGAAACTATTTGAACCCGAGGAAGTCAGTGCTGAACAAGTCAGACAATGGCTTGAGACATTGCAAATGGGTTGGCAGGAAAGGGGGTTGGAGCTGGTTGAAATTGCGACCGGCTGGCGTTTCCAGAGTAGATCGCAGATGCAACGGTTTCTGGAGCGACTTAACCCTGAGCGAGCACCTAAATACTCACGAGCAGTTCTAGAGACGCTCGCGATTATTGCGTGGAAGCAACCAGTGACGCGCGGAGATATTGAGGCCATACGAGGTGTGACTGTCTCATCGCAGATCATCAAGACGCTTGAGGATCGTGGCTGGGTTGAGACAATTGGGCACCGCGATGGGCCAGGTAGGCCTGCGCTTTTGGGTACGACCAAACTTTTTTTGGATGATCTCGGATTGAGAGCATTAGATGAGTTGCCAGCTTTGCATTCCATTGCAGATCAGCCGCAGCAGGAGAATGGTTTGGCGCTTGATGAGACCGCTGCAGTTCAGCCGCAGCAGGCTAATGCCGCTGACCTATCTCCAGAGATGGCGACCGAACACGATGTGGTTGAGGATAGTGATCAAACACTTAGCCTTACTGAGGGTGTTGGTGATGATGGGGCTGGATCCACCGAGGAGCCTGTGCAGGCATTCGTGCAAGCCTCGGGGTCCGAAGATGCTACGGATGTTTTGGCAAGTGAGGTGGATTTGGATTCCGATCTGTCTGAGGGTGGTGCTCAAGGCTCGCATGGAGGTGACCAGGCTCCAGAGTTTGCTGGAAACGATAGAAAGCCCGATGAAGATTTAGCACTGGTTACAGCCAGTGAGTTTGTGTCAACAGACACTCAAATTAGGGTTCAAAGTGATGCTGAACAAACCCAAGACGAAGACAATTCCCTCAATATTTCCAAGCGCGAATCGGAGTAATCGTGACCGCCACTGAACATGACAATGATGTACACAAATCCAGTGAGGGCGCCACGCTGGACTCAACCAGCGCCAGCACTGAAATGAAAGATTCGGCATTGCAGACAAAACCTGCTCGTGAAAAGCGATCTAAGTCGAGCAAGTTACGAGCACCGTTTCGGCGCCGGCGTAATCAAGCGACTGTTGCTGATCCGCAAGCTGATCAGCGTGGGTCTGGCGAGGCCGAGCAGATTAGGCAAAGCGCACAAGACCAAAGTGAGCAAGAGGCGATGGCTGAGCATTCTCCGGTAGTGGATGAGGCGCCTGCGGCAGCGCTGAACTATTTGGAGGCCACTCCAAAGACAGCACAACGTTTGGGCAAATACTTGCAAAGCGAAGTGCTCATGCCAAAGTTGCACAAGGTTCTTGCTCAAGTTGGCATTGGTTCTCGCCGGGAGATGGAAGAGCTGATCATCGCTGGGCGAGTCTCGGTCAATGGTGAGCCAGCGCATATTGGTCAGCGTGTTGGTAGCAACGATGTTGTCCGAGTAAACGGTAAGCCTGTTAATCGCAGCGCAAGCAAAAAACCGCCTCGTGTGGTGCTTTATCACAAGCCGGCTGGTGAAATTGTTAGCCACGATGATCCCGAGGGTCGTGCTACGGTGTTTTCTCGATTGCCTCGCATGAAGGTCGGGAAGTGGCTCTCCATTGGGCGCCTTGATCTAAACACCGAAGGTTTGTTGATCTTGACGACCTCTGGTGACTTGGCCAATCGATTGATGCATCCACGCTATGGCAATGAGCGAGAGTATGCGGTGCGTGTTCTGGGTGAGCTTACCGACGATATCCGAGCCAAGTTATTGGAAGGTGTGGAGCTCGAAGACGGTGTGGCGAAGTTCGGAAGTGTCGAGTTTCTGGGCGGAGAGGGAAGCAACCGCTGGTATCGGGTGACCTTGCAAGAAGGCCGAAACCGCGAGGTTCGGCGAGTTTTTGAGTCGGTTGGTTTGACTGTGAGCCGATTGATTCGGACACGCTTCGGTGAGGTGGTGTTGCCGAGCAATTTGCGTCGTGGACGATGGGAAGAGCTCAGCGGTGATCTCGTTAATGCCTTGCTTGTGCAGGTTGGCCTGCTCCAGGATGAGGACGAGGCGGGGGCTAAACGCGGCGGGCGTAGTCGCCAGCCAAAACAGCCAGTCAGTCACGACAGCGCAATGCCCCCCGGTTACGGCGCTCAAAAGAAAACCTCCTTGCCTGCCGGCCAAGGCCGCAGGAGTGCCAGCCGGACCAAGTCGGGCAAGGGTGGTGCCCCGAATCCATTGGCCACGTCCGGGTTGTCGGTCAATGGTGGGTTTGCCAATGGACATCCTGGATCTCCGGCGCCTGGCCGCAAGAGCCGCGGCGGCCAGGCAGCGGGGCAGTTTGCCGGCGCCCGAGGCAAAAGTAATGGGCCCAAGAAAACATCCCAGTCAACGGCAGGTAAGTCTCAAGGGCCGCGCGAAGGCGGTAACGCCCGTCGGGATGACGATTGGCAACCGTCAGGCGCCAAGGCGCATGAGTCCCGCCTTGGGTTTTTAAAGAATCGTTAAGTTATTGGTAGTTGCGGAATTTTCGATAGCTGCTTGTGGTTTTAATCATGCTACAATTTTTTCGTGAATGTACGGTCTTTGAACAAACTCGCACGGTGTGACGTTTGAAAGATCCGTCGCCGGATACAAATGGGCTGTTCAACAGCCCATTTTTTTTAGGGCATGAAAGACTTAGTCGAGCTAACCCGCGAAGCCATCGCTGGAATGGATCTGGAACTTGTTGATGTTGAGCGCGCACCGCTTGGGTTATTGCGTGTCACGATCGATCGTCCGTTTTCAGGTCAAGTGGGTGCGATTTCGGATGTCAAAATCGAAGACTGTGAACGAGTCTCACGTCAGTTGTCTCGAGTTTACGAAGTCGAGGGGGTTGACTATCGACGACTCGAGGTTGGGTCGCCAGGCATCGACAGACCACTGAAGTCCGAGCAGGATTTTGAGCGATTTGTGGGTGAGCGTATTGATCTTAAGTTGCGGGAAGCTGTCGAGAACCGTAGGTCTTTTCAGGGTGTTTTACAGCTGTCTTCTGAGCAGGGCAGTGCAAAACGGTTTGTAGTCGAGTATCAAGAGAACAAGGGTGTGATCAAACAGGTGGCGTTTGGTTTGATGGATGTTGAGCGTGCCAAGCTTGATCCGCTCCTAGATTTCAAGGGTAGAAAGCGATGAGTCGCGAAATTTTGTTGCTAGTTGATGCGCTGGCGCGCGAAAAAAACGTCAGCAGAGAGGTTGTGTTCGATGCGCTTGAGGGTGCATTGGCTTCGGCTATGAAAAAACGGTTTGACCAGGATGCGGACATTCGCGTCGCGGTGGACCGCGCAACCGGCGAGCACGAGGGGTTTCGTCGTTGGCTTGTTGTCCCCGATGATGCTGGATTGCAGGAGCCAGATCGTCAAGAGCTCTTGAGCGATGCACAAGAGTCGATTCCTGATATTCAGGTTGGCGAGTACATCGAAGAAGCGGTTGAGCCGGTAGAGTTCGGTCGGATCGGTGCTCAGGCGGCCAAGCAGGCGATTTTGCAGCGAATTCGCGACGCAGAGCGTGAGCAGATGCTTAATGACTTTCTCGAACGTGGCGAAACGATCGTGTCTGGCACCCTTAAGCGCATGGATAAAGGCGATGCCATCATTGAGGTTGGCAAGGTCGAAGCGCGACTGCCAAGAAGTGAAATGATTCCCAAGGAGAACTTGCGGCTAGGTGATCGTGTTCGTGCTTGGGTTTTGCGCATTGACCGCGCAGCCAGAGGTCAGCAAGTGATCCTGTCACGCACAGCGTCTGAGTTCATCAAGCAATTGTTTGAAAACGAAGTGCCAGAGATCGAGCAGGGTTTGCTAGAGATTAAAGGCGCGGCTCGCGATCCAGGTGTACGTGCCAAGATCGCCGTTATTGCGTATGACAATCGCATTGATCCAATTGGAACCTGCGTCGGTATGCGTGGTTCGCGCGTAACTGCTGTGCGTAATGAGCTCGGTGGCGAACAGGTAGATATTGTTCTGTGGTCTGAGGATCCTGCGCAATTCGTGATTGGCGCGTTGGCACCGGCAAACATCGAGTCTATTCTGGTCGACGAGGACCGGCATGCCATGGATGTCGTTGTTGATGAAGAGAACTTGCCCAAGGCGATTGGGGCACGCGGGCAAAACGTTCGCCTTGCCTCTGATTTGACAGGGTGGCAGATCAATATCATGACGCCTGAAGAAAGTGAAAACCGTCAGGCTCAGGAGCGCAGCCAGTTGCGTGTCACGTTTATGGATAAGCTCGATGTCGATGAGGAAGTCGCTGACATTCTTATTGATGAGGGGTTCACTGGCCTCGAAGAAATTGCCTATGTTCCGATGTCGGAACTGCAGGAAATTGAGGCATTCGATGAGGACACCATCAATGAATTGCGTAATCGTGCCCGTAATGCGCTTCTAACCGAGGCGATTGTCCAGGAAGAGCGAGTTGAGTCTGCTCAGGATCTGCTCAACATTGAGGGCATGACAACTGATCTGGTTGCCAAGCTTAGTGAGCACGGCATCAATTCCCGCGATGACCTTGCCGACTTGGCAACCGATGAGCTCGCTGAAATGGCTGATTTGTCGGCTGAACAGGCTGCTGAATTTATCATGGCGGCCCGTGCCCACTGGTTTGAAGACCAGCAATGAAGAGCTAGCGTAGCGTGATGGTTCGTGACGTTTGAGTAACGAGTACGTTACGAGCCAATTCAAGGTAAGAGAGAGTCTAATGTCGAGTATTACCGTTGCCCAGTTTGCCAATGAACTGAAGATGCCAGCCGAAGTGCTGCTTGAACAGTTGCGCGCAGCGGGTGTGAGTGTTGCGTCCGCGGATGATGCCGTATCTGATGCAGATAAATCGCAGTTGCTCGAGTCGTTGCGTCGATCGCATGGCGCTAAGGATGGAAAAAAGATCACGCTCACGCGTCGACAGACGTCTGAAATCCGGCAAGCCGACTCAGCTGGTCGTTCGCGCACCATTCAAGTTGAAGTTCGTAAAAAGCGGGTGTTTGTAAAGCGAGACCTTGCTGCGGACGCAAGTGATACAGCGCTAGCGGAGGTGCCACAAGAGTTGATCGCCACCGAGCCGGTAGCCGATGATGTGTTGGTGCAAACCAATACAGAGTTCGCTGATTCGAATGAGCTTGTCAAACAGACCGCGATCGGCCAAGAGCCAGTTTCTGAAACCTCGGCTGCGGCAGAGTTGCCTGAGGCTGTCTTGGCAACACCCACAGAAGACTCTCCGGCACAAACTGAGCCTGACTCTGCGCAACAGGTTCCGGCACAGTCCGCTGTCCCCGATTTGGGTCCAGAGTCTGTGACTGAGCAAGAACCCTCTGCTGCTGTAGACGAGGTTTCCGAACCAATCGATGTTGTAGAGACTCAGGTGACTGCGCCTTCAGCCGAGGCTAGTCAGCTTGTCAGGGAAGAAGCCAGACGCAAGTCCGAGCGTGAAGCAGCTGCGTTACGCGATATGCTCAATCGTCCCAAAAAGGTTTTGCGGGCGGAGCCAGAGGCTGATGCTTCAGCCATTAAAGGGACTCTGCATAAGCCGGCTGGTACAAAAGCCGCAGATAAGAAAGCCGACGGCGCTAAAAAGACAATCAAAGCGGGCGCGGTTGCTTCGACTTGGTCAGAAGAGGCGGGACGTAAGAAGCCAACGGGTAAGCAGGCCATTGCTCCGGCGCGTGATGGTTGGCGTGCAGGCAAGGGTGGCAAGTCCAACAAGCGTGGCAAGGGCGCTCAGATACAAGAGGCAGCACCAGTCGAGTTTGTGGTGCGTGAGATCCATGTGCCTGAGACCATTACAGTTGCTGATTTGGCTCACAAAATGTCTGTCAAGGCCGCTGAGGTTATCAAGCACTTGATGAAGCTCGGCCAGATGGTCACCATTAACCAGGTGCTTGACCAAGAGACCGCCATGATTGTGGTCGAGGAGCTCGGTCATACTGCAGTGGCTGCAAAACTTGACGACCCTGAAGCTTTCCTTGACGAATCGGACACTGTGGTGTTTGAGGAAACACCGCGCGCCCCAGTGGTGACGGTGATGGGTCACGTTGACCACGGCAAAACCTCGTTGCTCGACTACATTCGTCGCGCGAAAGTGGCTTCTGGAGAAGCCGGTGGCATCACGCAACACATTGGTGCTTATCATGTAGAGACTGATCGTGGCATTGTGACGTTTTTGGATACGCCGGGCCACGAAGCATTTACGGCGATGCGTGCGCGTGGCGCCAAAGCAACCGATATCGTAATTCTGGTGGTTGCCGCCGATGATGGCGTGATGCCGCAAACGCGTGAGGCGATTCATCACGCGAAGGCTGCGGGTGTGCCGTTGGTGGTGGCAGTCAATAAAATTGACAAGCCCGAAGCCAATCCCGACCGCGTTAAACAAGAGCTCGTCGCTGAGCAGGTCGTGCCGGAAGAATACGGTGGTGATGTCCCATTTGTGCCGGTCTCAGCCAAGACAGGGCAGGGTATTGACGAATTGCTTGAGAACGTTTTGCTTCAAGCAGAGATTCTTGAGTTGAAAGCCTCGGTTACTTCCTTGGCTAAGGGTCTGGTCATCGAAGCCCGTCTGGATAAAGGTCGCGGCCCAGTGGCTACCGTGCTGGTCCAATCGGGCACTCTAAACCGCGGTGATGTGGTTTTGGCGGGTGCGAGCTTTGGCCGGGTACGAGCCATGCTCGACGAAAACGGCAAACAGATACAGTCTGCCGGACCGTCGATTCCTGTTGAGATCCAGGGTTTGACTGAGGTGCCGGCAGCAGGTGATGAGATCATTGCGCTAGCCGATGAGCGAAAGGCGCGTGAAATCGCACTATTCCGCCAGGGTAAGTTCCGTGATGTGAAGTTAGCCAAACAGCAAGCGGCCAAGCTTGAGTCCATGTTCGATCAGGCGGTAGAAGGCATGCAAACCTTGTCGTTGATCGTCAAGACGGACGTGCAAGGCTCTCAGGAAGCATTGGTTTCGGCATTGCTGAAATTGGCGACTGAGGAAGTTAAGGTGCAGGTTGTGCACGCTGCGGTTGGTGGTGTGTCAGAGAGTGATGTCAACCTGGCCATTGCCTCGGGTGCTGTCGTGATTGGCTTTAATGTTCGTGCCGATCAAAGTGCCAAAAAGCTCGCTGAAAACAACGGCATCGATATTCGCTACTACAACATCATTTATGATGCAGTAGACGAGGTCAAAGCCGCGATGTCCGGCATGCTTGCTCCGGAACGCCGTGAAGAGGTGATCGGTATGGTCGACGTTCGCGAGGTTTACACGATTTCCAAGATTGGAACGGTGGCTGGCTGCATGGTCATCGACGGTCATGTGCGTCGTGATTCCCAGCTTCGTTTGCTCAGAGACAACGTCGTCATGTGGACTGGATATATTGATTCTTTGCGGCGCTTTAAAGACGATGTCAAAGAAGTGAAATCTGGATTTGATTGCGGTATTACCTTAAAGAACAACAACGACATCAAAGTGGGTGACCAGTTTGAGGTTTTTGAGGTTCGAGAAGTGGCTAGGTCGCTTTGAGGTTTGTGCGATGACACGGCATAAACAGAAGGTCGCAGGCGGGCGAAATATCCGGCTGGCTGATCAGATCCAGAAAGACTTGGCACATTTGATTCAAAGAGAAATCGATACGGCTAAGGCGGGTCTAATCACCTTGTCAGGTGTTGAATTGTCGGCCGACTATGCGCATGCCAAGGTTTATTTCACCGTGCTCGGTGCTGAGCCAGCGTTTGCACAGAAGGCACTGGATGATAAAGCGGGATGGTTGCATGCCCAGTTATTTAAGATGCTTCATATTCATACGGTGCCGACTTTGCGGTTCTTCCACGATCCTCAGGTAGAGCGTGGTATTGAGATGTCCAAGCTGATTGATCGTGCCAACGCAGACCAGTCCCTGTCTGATCATGATGGTGACAACTGAGTGGTGCTGGTGAGTTTGGAAGGCGCTAATGCGTAAACGTCGTGGTCAGGTCATTGACGGTCTTGTTCTGGTCAATAAGCCGGTTGACTGGTCTAGCAATCAAGCATTGCAGCGTGTAAAACGCGTGATTGATGCACAAAAGGCTGGTCACACCGGCACGTTAGATCCCTTCGCAACAGGACTGTTGATTTGTTGTCTAGGCAAGGCGACCAAACTAGCCGGCAAAATGCTGGACGCTGATAAGCAATACGTGGCAACGCTTAAGTTTGGTCAAGAGACTGACTCGGGTGATCTGACCGGTGTTGTGACGGTTGATCTAGGGTCGGAGTTTGTCAGGCCCAGTGAACAAAGCCTGCTCGAGGTGTTGCAACGATTTGTCGGTAACATCACTCAATTGCCGCCAATGACTTCGGCGCTTAAGCACAAAGGCAAGCCTTTGTATGAATACGCCCGACAGGGCATTGAAATTGAGCGTCAGCCTCGGCAAGTCATGATTCATGATCTGAGCTTGCTTGATATCGATGGTGTCAGCGCCACGGTCTCGGTTGACTGCAGCAAGGGCACTTACATCCGTACATTGGCTCAGGATATCGGTCGTGTATTAGGCGTGCGTGCCCACTTAGTGGCTTTGGAGCGTACGCGTATTGGTCCCTTCAGACTCGAGGATGCTTGGAGTTTGCAGGCATTGGAGTCGCTTGAATCCGCTGCTGATGCGGTGCTTGGGCTTGAGCAAGTGCCTGAGCCATACCGGTTAACGTCGATGGCTCAGTAATTTATTGATTTATAAGGAAATATTTATGTCACGCGCGCTGCGTAACGTCGCTATCATTGCCCACGTTGACCATGGCAAAACGACCTTGGTTGATCAGTTGCTTCGTCAATCAGGAACCTTTCAGGAACATCAGCAGCTCGATGAGCGGGTGATGGATTCCAATGATCTCGAACGTGAGCGTGGCATCACCATCTTGGCTAAAAACTGCGCTGTGCAGTATGAGGGCACTCACATCAATATCGTTGATACCCCGGGGCACGCTGATTTTGGTGGTGAGGTCGAGCGTGTGCTGTCGATGGTTGACGGTGTATTGTTGCTCGTGGACGCTGTTGAGGGTCCAATGCCACAAACCCGGTTTGTTACACGGAAGGCCTTGGCGCTTGGCTTAAAGCCAATTGTGGTGGTCAACAAGATCGATCGTCCTGGTGCTCGCCCGGACTTCGTGGTTAACGCGACTTTTGATTTGTTCGACAAGCTTGGCGCCACAGAAGAGCAGCTTGACTTCCCCGTGATTTATGCATCAGGTCTTGATGGCTATTCCGGTCACGAGCCTAGTGTCAGAGACGGTGACATGCGGCCATTGTTTGAGGCAGTGTTAAACCATGTGCCCATGCGAAACGATGATGCGGATGGTCCATTGCAGCTTCAAATCATCTCTCTTGACTACAGCAGTTACGTTGGCAAGATTGGTGTTGGTCGTATCAATCGTGGTCGCATTAAGCCCGGCATGGAAGTGGTTTATCAATATGGTCCAGGTGGCCAGTCTGGCAAGGGGCGCATCAATCAAGTGCTGAAATTTCAAGGTCTTGAGCGCGTTCTGGTTGACCAGGCCCAAGCGGGCGACATTGTGCTCATCAATGGTATCGAGGACATCGGTATCGGTTGCACCTTGATGGATTCTAGTGCGATCGAGCCATTGCCGATGTTGAGAATTGATGAGCCAACCCTGGTGATGAACTTCATGGTCAACACATCGCCATTGGCCGGTCGGGAAGGTAAGTTTGTGACCAGCCGACAGTTGCGTGATCGCTTGGATCGTGAGCTAAAGGCCAATGTGGCTTTGCGTGTACGTGACACAGACGATGACACGGTGTTTGAAGTGGCTGGTCGTGGTGAATTGCATCTGACTATTTTGTTAGAGAATATGCGTCGCGAAGGCTATGAGTTGGCGGTGTCGCGTCCGCGCGTCGTGTTTAAAGAGATTGACGGGGAGCGCTGTGAACCGTTTGAGTTGCTGACCTGTGATGTCGAGGATGCGCATCAGGGCGCAGTGATGGAAGAGTTGGGTCGCCGTAAAGGTGAATTGCAGGATATGCAGTCAGACGGTCGTGGCCGTACGCGTCTGGAGTATCGCATTCCGGCTCGTGGCTTGATTGGGTTTCAGAGTGAGTTTTTAACCCTGACTCGCGGCACCGGGCTGATGAGTCACATTTTTGATGACTACGCACCGGTTCGGGATGGGTCTGTGGGTGAACGGCGCAATGGTGTCCTGATCAGTCAGGATAATGGTGACGCTGTGGCATACGCTTTGTGGAAGCTGCAGGAAAGGGGCCGAATGTTTGTCAGCCCCGGCGAGCCCTTGTATGAAGGCATGCTAATTGGTATCCACAGCCGTGATAACGACCTCGTGGTCAATCCGATTCGTGAAAAGAAGTTGACCAACGTTCGTGCATCGGGCAAAGATGAGCACATCGATCTGACGCCCCCAGTGAAGCTCACGCTTGAGTATGCGGTTGAGTTTATTGATGATGACGAGCTCGTCGAAGTAACGCCTAAATCGATCCGATTGCGTAAACGCTATCTGCAAGAGCATGAGCGTCGACGCATGTCGCGCGAGGGTGCAGTCTGATCGTTGCTTGCCAAGCGCTTGTCAATGTGTAAGCGCTATGTCGTGTTTGAATTGAAGTCAAGGATAAGGGCCCGTACCAATATTGGTACGGGCCCTTGAATCATACGCCGCCTAAGCAGACGTATTTCATTTCGAGAAAGTCGTCGATGCCGTAAACCGAGCCCTCGCGGCCAAGGCCAGATTGCTTAATCCCGCCAAATGGCCCGACTTCGCTAGAGATAATGCCCGCATTGACCCCAATAATCCCGTACTCCAGTGCTTCAGCGGTGCGAAAGATACGACCAATGTCACGACTATAGAAATAAGCGGCTAGCCCGAATTCGGTGTCGTTGGCCTGGGCGATAACGTCCGCGTCGCTGTCGAACTTGACGATGGGCGCGACGGGTCCAAACGTTTCTTCTCGCATGCAAATCATGTCACGGCTTACGTTAGTTAGCACGGTTGGTTCGAAGAACCGGCCACCACGGGCATGGCGCTTGCCGCCGGTGATCACTTTGGCTCCCTTGGCGATTGCATCCTGTACGTGCTCTTGAACCTTGGCAATAGCTGCGTCGTCAATGAGCGGACCCGTGGTGATCGCGTCTTCAAAGCCTTCGCCAACTTTTAGACGCTGCTCGACTGCGCGCGCGAGCTTTTCGGCGAAGGCATCGTAGACCTTGGCGTGAACA
Organism: uncultured Orrella sp.; assembly: GCA_964558695.1. Lineage (GTDB taxonomy): Bacteria > Pseudomonadota > Gammaproteobacteria > Burkholderiales > Burkholderiaceae_B > Algicoccus. Next base: position 3,172 of record CAZLFB010000080.1, on the reverse strand, counting down.
TAAAAACGGTTGGTGCATACGCAGGTTTGACCGGCGTTGCGGTATTTGGACGCCATGGCCCCTTCGATCGCCGCATCAAGATCAGCATCTTCAAACACAATGAAGGGAGCGTTGCCACCGAGCTCTAACGAGAGCTTCTTGATTGTCGGGGCACTTTGCTGCATTAAAATCCGGCCCACCTGAGTTGAACCGGTGAATGTGAGCTTGCGCACCACAGGGCTGTCACACAGCACCTTGCCGATGGCGATTGACCGCTCACTGTCGCCCGTAATAATGTTCAGTACACCCGGAGGTACGCCTGCTTGTTGTGCGAGCTCAGCCAGTGCCAACGCAGATAAAGGCGTTTGCTCGGCAGGTTTGAGTACCACGGTGCAACCAGCAGCAAGTGCCGGTGACACTTTGCGGGTGATCATGGCGTTGGGGAAGTTCCAAGGCGTGATGGCCGCACAAACACCAATGGGTTCGCGCAGTACCAAGATTCGGGTGTTGGGTATCGGCGCCTCAATGGTGTCACCCATGATGCGCTTAGCCTGCTCGGCAAACCATTCAACAAACGAAGCGCCGTAAGCCACCTCACCCCGTGCTTCGGCAAACGGTTTGCCTTGCTCTACGGTCATGATTCGAGCGAGATCATCGGCGTTTTGATTGATGAGATCAAACCATTTGCGCAAGATGCCAGCACGTGCTTTGGCGGTGAGCGCGCGCCAGGCAGGCCAAGCCGCATTGGCTGCGGCAATGGCTTTTTCAGCCTGATCTGGCCCGAGATTGGCCACTTGGGCCACGGATTGGCCACTGGCCGGGTTGTCCACTGCAAATACCGCACCATCTGGTGCGTCAACCCAAGCGCCATTGATGTAAGCCTGAGTATGTAGCAAGGCAGGGTTGTCGAGTTTTACAGGAAAGGCTGCTGATGACATTTGGTTTGTCCTCTTCTTCTAATAAAAAACATTGATCCTCAGTGTATCGCTGCAGTCGGGCTCGGGCAAAGCGGGCCGTTGTAAAACTCCTTTTATCGGGGCAGGCTGCTTGGCCGGTTGGCTAGGGCCAAGTGGGCGTATTCGTAGGCCAACACCATATCAACGACTTTCTGAGGATCGTCTTCGATCTGAAAAAGCGCCATATGACTCGGCGTGACCATATCCAAACTCAGTACTTCGCGCTCGACCCATTCGATTAAACCCGCCCAAAATGATCTGCCCATCAGAATCACTGGTCCTGGCGGGATTTTGCGGGTTTGAATGAGAGTGAGTGCCTCGAACAGCTCGTCCAGTGTTCCAAACCCGCCGGGCAGTGCGATATAGGCCATGCTGTGCATGAAAAAAGTCGCCTTGCGCGAGTAGAAGTACTCAAACTGAAGGTCAATGCTTTGAAATGGATTGTTGACCGGCTCAGCGGGTAAACGGATATTTAGCCCGACGCTGGTGCCACCGGCTTCAAACGCACCTCGATTGGCTGCCTGCATGATGCCCGGGCCGCCGCCGGCGATCACCGCCAGGCCAGCTTTTGCCAAACGCTCGCCAAGCTCAGTGGCCAGCGCACAATAGGGCGAGTCAGCGGGTAGCCTGGCACTACCAAAAATGCTGGCGGCAGGCCCAATGTGTGAGAGCGCTTCGGCAGCGCGCACCAACTCTGACATAATTTGGGGTGTTTGCTCGATGGCGGGCAGTGATTGATGGTTCTGATTCATGAAAAAAAACCTGTTGCTAGTCGATGGCTCAAGCTATTTGTATCGTGCATATCATGCCATGCCTGACCTGCGAAATGTGCAAGGCGAACCGACTGGCGCGATATATGGCGTCATCAACATGATGCGCAAACTGATTCAGGATTACCAGCCTGACTATGCGGCTTGCGTTTTTGATGTGAAAGGCAAGACGTTTCGGGAGGATATGTATGAACAGTACAAGGCTAATCGGGCGGCCATGCCCGAGGATCTGGCGCAGCAGATAGAGCCGATTCATGAGGCCGTGGCGGCGCTGGGTTGGCCGGTAATCGGCATTGCTGGCGTGGAGGCCGATGACGTCATCGGGACACTGGCTAGGCTTGCTAGCGAGCACGGTGTGCAGACAATTATTTCCACCGGCGACAAGGACTTGGCACAGTTGGTCACACCCGACTGCACATTGGTGAACACCATGAATGGTGAAAAACTGGATCCCGCTGGCGTGAAGGCCAAGTTTGGCGTGCCGCCTGAGCGCATTGTCGATTATTTGATGCTGGTTGGAGACGCCGTGGACAATGTGCCTGGCGTGAACAAAGTGGGTCCTAAAACTGCCGTCAAATGGCTTGATGTCTACGGCAGTGTTGACAATCTCGTGGCCCGAGCAGAGGAGGTCACGGGTGCGGTGGGCAATAACCTTCGCGAGGCGCTTGGGCAATTTGATCTAACGCGTGATTTGTTAACCGTGCGCACGAACTGCACCTTGCCCGACGATCTCGCCTCGATCGAGTCCCTGGTGCCCAACCCCGCCGACACGGACAAACTGTTGAGTTTGTATGAGAGATATGGTTTGCGCAGCTGGCTTCGTGAGCTCACCGGCGATCAAACGCGTATTCCGAGTGGTGACAGTCGGGTGGTCAGATCAACGGCTGAGACAGACGATGCTCCGGCGGTGGTTGCGCAAGCGATCGAAACCAGCTACGAGATTGTCACCTCGCTGGCGCAGGCACACGATTGTCTTGCACAAATTAAAGCCGCTGATTTGGTTGCATTGGATACCGAAACCACGTCTCTGGATGGCATGCAGGCTAGGCTTGTTGGGTTTTCTTTGAGTGTTGCGGCCGGTAAGGCTTGCTACATACCTTTGGCACATCGGGGTCCACAAAGCATGGATCAGTTGTCCAAAGAGGAGGTCTTGGCGCTTTTTAAGCCCTGGCTTGAGTCTGAGCAAGCAACCAAAGTGCTTCATAACGCGAAATACGATACGCACGTTTTGGCCAACGAGGGCATTGCCTTGTCAGGTGTGGCACATGACACGATGCTGCAAGCCTACGTACTAGAGTCCCATCGAAGCGTGGCCTTAGATCAACTGTCACAACGTTGGCTTGGGCTTAAGGGCTTGAGTTATCAGGATATTTGTGGCAAGGGTGCCCAACAGATCGGATTTGATGAAGTCGCGATTGAACAGGCCAGCCAGTACGCCTGTGAAGATGCAGATTACACATTTAGACT
>CAZLFB010000079.1:0-9819 GCA_964558695.1 uncultured Orrella sp. | reverse complement strand
CAGGCAAAAGCGGAGCCTCATGTTGATGCACATCTTGATTCATGCGGTGAGACACCAAACCGCATCTATCTCTACAAGCGTTACGAGCGGTTCTGGCACTGGTCTCAGGCATTGCTGATCATTACCTTAATCATCACGGGCTTTGAAATTCATGGCACCTATGCGTTGCTCGGATTTGAGCCGGCCATCAGGCTTCATATTGTTGCGGCATGGGTGCTGGTGGTGCTGTGGTCGTTTACCTTGTTCTGGCATTTGACCACCAGTGAGTGGGAGCAGTACATCCCAACTTACAAGCGCTTAGGTGCGGTGGCTCAGTATTATGTGTGGGGCATTTTTACTGGTGCCCCCCATCCCTACAAAAAAACCGTGCAGCGTAAACACAATCCTTTGCAGCGTCTGACTTACCTTGGCTTATTGGCTTTCATTTTGCCCACGCTTTGGGTCAGTGGCATCCTGTATTTGTTTCACGCTCAGTGGGCTGTGATCGGCCTGGATGGCTTGCTTTCAGTGCAGTGGGTAGCGCGGGTGCATGTGGCGGCTGCTTTTTTGGTGCTGCTCTTTTTAATCGTGCATGTATACCTGACTACCACGGGGCACACGCCAACAGCGCACATTAAAACCATGATCACCGGCTGGGAGGATGTCGACGAGCAACACTAATGCTGTCGAATCGACCTCAACGATGTTGTTCCAATGGCCACGCAAAACGTGGCCATTGTTCTGGCAGGGCGTGCGGATCGTGGGTTACGATCAAGCAGCAGCGACTAGACAGCCAAGGGCTCATGCGTTTGACAATGGTCTGCACCAGGGATGCCTGCAAACCTCGAAATGGTTCGTCAAGCAACACCAGCCTTGGGTCTCGTAGCAGCAGCGCAGCAAGCTGAAGGCGCCTTGCTTGGCCACCTGAAACCCGACTGCCACCAACACCGAGTCGATAGTCAAAACCTTCTTTGGTGTTCTGTAGCGTCTCCAGCAGATCAACTGTATGTAAAGCGTGGCACAGGTCACTCTCTTTGACGGGACCTAGTCCTAGGCACAGAAACTCACGGATGGTGATATCAAGCAGCTGATCGTTCTGGCTTAAAAACCCAAGCACTGCATAGCGTGATTGGTCTGCCAACGTCAACAAGTCGACCCGATTGAGCATCACCTGGCCGCTGCTTGCCGCTAATTCGCCTGCCATGGTGGCTAGAAGACTTGACTTGCCAGTGCCGCTGCGACCGTGCACCACCAAGGGCAGACCTGCAGTCAGGCGGGTATTGAGTCGCAAGCGTGCATCGGGCTGACGCTGGCAGGACAAGTCGACGATATCCACAACAGAACTGATGTTGACGAACCTTCTTGCAAGATCACTTGGCGTTTGCGCTTGTTCTGTGCCAACTTGAGCATTTGTCTCCAGATGCATCAGGCGCTTCGCAGCTTCATTGGACTCACCCATGCGCCAAAAAGCGCCAGGTAAGCTGCCTAGCGCTTCGTTTAAGCCCAGGGTCATCAGTGCCAGCAGGGTGGCTTGCGGCGCATCCAGGCTTGGCCAAGCCAGTGCCAGCACGGTCAGCGCCATGAGCGCGGTAAGCGCCTGTACGCTGTGCTCCGAGACGCTGACGTAACGCTCTTGCCACACCAGTCGTTTTGATTGATCTTGATCGAGATCGCTTAACCTTTTTTCCGAGATGCTGGCTTTCCGATAGGCCAAGAGATCAGCCAAGCCACCCAAGTGATCCATCACGGCGATCCGCTGCTTTGCGCGCGATTGGATGACAGCTTGCCCGCGTAACTGTCCAGATCTGGCGCACCAGAGGGCTGCGATGAACGTCAGTGCCGTGCCGATCGTAATGACCAGCGCGATCAGCCAGCCGCCCCAGATGGCTCCGATGGCGACCACGGCCACGCAGGTAAGCAGTGCCGCAAATAGCGGCCCGATCACCCTTAAGGGCACACCATCCAGTGTGTCAACGTCAGCGGTCAATCGATTGACCAGGTCGGCGTGTCGGGCGATCTCTATGCTGCGGGCAGGGCGTTTGGCCAATGCGTCAAATGACCTAACTCTCAGATCGGCCAGAATACGCAAAATGGCTTCGTGGCCGATGACGCGTTCAGCGTAGCGACCAGCCGTTCGTAGCATGGCCAAAGCTCGAATGGCGGTGGATGGCGTGAATATGTTGAGGTTTACGATAAGCCCTAGGCCAGCCATCGCACAGGCCGTGATAAACCAGCCTGAAACGGCCAGTAAAGCAACGGCAGACAACCATGTCACCGCCAAGCTAAGAAACGCGATGAGCAGCCAGCCAGCCCTGGGACGGTATAGCTTTAGCAGATAGCGCCAGGTAATCATCTGCGCTCCTGCAAAGAGCCGTCTTTGATAACAAAGACGCGGTCGCAGTGTGACAGTGCAACCTGGTCATGGCTGGCCATGACAACAGTAATGTTGTGCTCCTTGGCGTGTTGCCTCATGATGTCAAGTAAGGCGTCACGGGTATCAGTATCCAGTGCTGCCGTTGGCTCATCGAGCAGCCAAAGTGTTGCGCCGCTTAGCACGGCACGACATAACGCGATACGCTGCGCCTGGCCGCCAGAAACACCCTGGTTGGTCTCGCCAATCGGCGTGTCAAGGCCTGCTGGTAAAAGGGGATTGGGCAGTGGTAGTCCAACCTTGGCCAATGCAACTTTCAGCGCATCGTCTGCGATAAGCGTTTGGCTGCCAAGTAATAGGTTCTCACGCAGACTTGCATGGAAAAGGTGCGGGCGCTGGCCAAGCCACGCCCAATGTGAATCACGAATGGATCTGCCCTGTGTTGGTTCAATAAAGCCCGCCAGAATGTTGATCAATGTTGATTTGCCTTGACCACTGTCGCCTGCGATGCCAATGATCTCGCCACGCTTAATGCGCAGGTCAATGCGATCAAGTACCGGTTCAGTGGCATCTGGCCAGGTTAGTGTGACCCCAATTAAATCAGCTGCGACATCGGGCTGATGGGGTTCAGATTGACTATCGCCAGCTGGCATGCCGAATACCGCTCGATCTTCAGATCCTTTGGCTGTCGCAACAGACTCTATACTCATGAGCGGCCCCAAAATTTGAGCGCTCGCTTTGGCGGCATTCATGTCGTGATGCGCTTGAGCAAGTTGGCGCAGCGGCAGAAAGCATTCCGGTGCGAGTAGCAAGATGAATAGGCCAGCGGCCAGGGTCATTTGTTGAGCCGGCCCAAAGCTGACTAAACCGAGCAAGGCAAAGCCGATATAAATGGCCATCAGTCCAATGGCCAGTGCACTAAAGAACTCCAGTGCAGCCGAGGATAGAAAGGCGACGCGCAACACCCGCATCGATATTTTTCGGTAGACCTCGGCGGCTTGTTCAACCCCAAGTTTGGCCTGTTCAATGGCACCCATGCGTCTAAGCCATGGCAAGGCTTGAAGGCGATCCATCAGGTGCGCGGCCAGTGAGGCTTGCTGGTCTTGTTGCGCACGATGCACCGCTTCTGTACCCCATCCAATTAGTATCATTGAAATCGGAATGATGGGTGTGGCCAGCAAAATCAACAGGCCAGCAATCCAGTCAACCCAAAGCGTTATGCCAATGATGATCAGTGGAATGACAGCGCAAGCCTGCTTGGCTGGCAGGTATCTTGCGAGGTAACCATGCAAGGCATCAACTTGTTCGAGGCATTGATGCGCCCACCAGGCCGTGTTGCCTTGCCGCTCTAACCGATGTGGACCTGATTGGGTGGCGTGTGCCAGTAATTGACTTCTGAGGTTGGCGCGTACCTGCGCAGACAGGGATTGACCAAGATGGTCACGCCAAAGGTTAGCGATCATCCTTGTGCCAATGCCTGCTACAGCAAGTAACCAAAGCCAGTGTTCAGGATAACGCTCATTCATGGCTGCGTTAACAATTAGCGCGACTGCTGCGCTCATGCCTACCGCACCAACGGTGGCCAAAGCTGCTGCCACACCGAGTAGCCTGAGCACTGGCTTGGATTCAGTTTTGAGTTGGCCCAGAAAAGAGGCCGACGCAAATTCAGGCGTCGGCCTTGGATCAGCAGATGAATTCGGGTTGTCAGTGGTATCCACTTGCACTGGTGACTTTGCCTCTAAAGACGTAATACGTCCATGCTGTATACATCAAGACAAACGGCACCACAAATAGAACCCCTACGAGCAGGAACAATTGGCTTTCAGGCGCAGAAGCCGCGTCATGGAAAGTATAGCTCGGTGGCACGACGTAGGGCCATTTGCTAAAAAGCAGGCCACCGTAGAATAAGCCGAACAAGATGATGGTGCCGATGAAGGGCAGGGCATCATATTTCTTGCCAAGCCAGCGCCACACCATGATCGCCATGAATGCCGTTAATGCAGGCAAGATCCAGAGCCAACTCACATTGCCAAACCAACGATCATTGACATAAGAGTCGATCATGGGCGTCCAGAGACTGACGATCGCAAAAAAGATCATCATGGCAATTAGCAGTTTGTGAGCCCATTGACGCACACGGTCTTGCAGCTGACCTTCAGTTTTAAGGACCAGCCAAGTTGCGCCAAGCAGAGCGTAGCCAACCACCACCCCCAAGCCCGTCATGACCGTAAATGGGGTGAGCCAATCAAATGCGCCGCCAACGTAGCGAAAGTTTTCTGTTTTAAACCCCTGGATGTATGCCCCCACCACGGCGCCTTGCGCAAATGCAGCCACGAAAGAGCCCAAACTAAACGACAAGTTCCAGAAGTGCTTTTTCTCGGGTGATGATTTGAAGCGAAACTCGAAGGCCACCCCTCGAAATATCAGGCCAGCAAGCAACAAGAAAACACCAATGTAAAGGGCGGGCAGAAACACGGTATAAACCAGCGGGAATGCCGCTAACAGCCCGGCCCCTCCAAGGATGAGCCAAGTTTCGTTGCCGTCCCAGACCGGCGCGACAGAGTTCATCATGATGTCACGCTCGGTATCATCCTTGGCAAATGGAAACAGAATGCCGACTCCCAAGTCAAAACCATCCGCCAGTACATACATCAGCACGCCAAAACCAATGATGGCGACCCACAGGTACGTAAAGTCATACATCGAGGTCTCCTTTACGCACTAAAGAATGAGGGTGCAGAGCCGGGCTGTGCATCAGCCGCTGACATTGGCCGCTTGGGGCGGCCAGTGTCACTGACGACCGGTAGTTCGTCACTGATGCCCTGATTGATCAGTTTGCGCAAGAAATGAATACCAGCGGTGAACACCACGGCGTAGACCGCCGCGTAACCGATTAAAGTCGCCAAGACCATCCAGCCGGTTAAGCTTGGCGTGACCGCTTGGGCTGAGGTCATCATGCCGTAAATTAGATAAGGTTGTCTGCCTATTTCGGTGACAAACCAGCCGGCCAGTACAGCGATAAAGGGCGCTGGGATCATGAACGTTAACAAGCGCAAGTAGCCCCGGGACTGCAGCAATTTGCCACGCCACATCAACCAGGCACCCCAGAGACTCGCCACGATCATCAGCATGCCAATGCCTACCATGACTCTGAAGCTCCAGAACACTGGAAATACGGGCGGCTGCTCGGCCACGGGGAACGATTTCAGGCCTCTGACCGTGCCGTCGAGCTCATGGGTCAAAATCAAGCTGGCAAGCTTAGGGATGCCAATCTCGAAGTGGTTCTTTTGCGCTGCTTGATCGGGTATGGCAAAGAGCAGCAAGGGTAAGCCTGATTCGGTCTCCCACGCCCCCTCCATGGCGGCGACCTTGGCAGGCTGGTGTTCCAAGGTGTTCAAGCCATGCGCGTCTCCCACAAACATCTGCAGTGGCGCAATGACCGCTAACAAAGCAATGGTCATCTTCAGTGCTTTCTGAGCAGTTGGTACGGCGTGTCCTCGCAATATGTATAGCGCGGATACACCCGCCACCACAAATCCACCAGTCAGAAAAGAGGCCAACGCCATGTGGGCGAAACGGTAGGGGAAAGAGGGGTTAAAGATTGCCTCGAGCCAACTGGTGACGTGGATCATGCCATCACGCATCTCAACGCCTGCTGGTGTCTGCATCCAGGAGTTGGCTGACAAAATCCAAAAGGACGATATAAACGTGCCGATGGCCACCATAAACGCCGAGAGCAAATGCAAACCTGGCGGTACTTTATTGCGCCCAAAGAGCAGCACGCCCAAGAAAGCGGCCTCCAGGAAGAACGCTGTGACAACCTCGTAGGCCAGGATCGGACCTAGGAAGTTTGATGCCGTGTAGGAGAAGTTGCTCCAGTTGGTGCCAAACTGGAAAGCCATGACAAGTCCAGAGACCACACCCATGCCGAATACCACGGCAAAGATTTTGGTCCAGAATGTGGCGAGCTTGACCCAATGGGGATTCTGGGTGCGCCAAGCCAACGTTTCAAGCACGGCGATGTAGCTGGCCAGTCCAATGGTGAAGACGGGGAAGATCGCGTGAAATGAGACAACAAAGGCAAATTGCAGACGGGAAAGAAACAGAGGATCAAGTTCCATGGCTGGCTCCACATGGATAGGGTATGTTGCGCCCAAGTGCGGTGAGCCCACGATAGAGTTCACGTCATATTTATAATACTACTAGTAGTTACCCTAGTTGACCTAAATCAACTCATGCTTCGTGGTCATTCTAATGCACGCCGGGTTGATACACGTCGAGCTGTTTGCCGTTTTGTATTTGGACTCGTCGCATTGGTTTTAATTATATTGGGCTGACTTGTCCAATGGATTGGGTGACTTGCAAGCCACTCTATTTGTCGATCAAGTACCTCGGCATCGGCGTCAGATGGATCACGACCAAGCTTGGCACGTTGTTTGATCCGCCGCTTCATGATCGACAGAGGGGCTTCACACCAGATAACTTCTAGCTTGATTTTGTGTTTGTCAGCGAGCTGGCTGAATTGGTCGACGTATTCTTGCTGTAGAAATGTGGCGTCTACGAGCACCGTGAGGTTTTGTTTGAGTAGTTCGTCAGCAATGCTTGCCAGATTTGCGTAGGTCCGTCGGCTAGCGTCTTTTGAATAGAGCCGTTTTGGGTCGTTGATCAGATCAGTAAACAAATGCTTGCGAATAATGTCGGCACGCAATTGGATAGCTGACCATTTGCCAACCAAAGCGCGTGCGACTGTTGACTTGCCACTGCCGCTGAGCCCTGCCACGATGATCAGCCTAGGCGCATTGGCAGGTTTCGCTAGCCTATTTGCCAAGCGCCAGTAGCGTTCAAACGATTCGTCACGGGCATTGCGTTTGTTCGTTAGCGCAGCAACTTTCGCCCGAACCACAGCGCGGTATAACGTGTAATAGCGTAGCAGTAACAGTGCTTCGTAGTCTTTCGTCACTTCGCACCACTGATTAATCATCGACCAGGCCAAGTCCGATCGGCCGTGCGCCAGAAAATCCATGAAAGCAAATGCAACATCGTTGATGACATCGATCTGGCTTAAGTCGCGGTTGAACTCAAGCGCGTCGAAGGCGACGATGTTTTTGCCGAGCTTTAAGAGGTTGCCTAGGTGGAGGTCACCATGGCAGTCACGGTAATAGCCTGCTTTGCGGCGTTGCTCGATCAAGGTGTGGTGCTGTGTTGCTTGACTCTTTGCCCACTGCTCGATGGCGCTGGCTTCGGGCAGTAGGTCGGCATAGATGCCCGTGATTTCATTTAAGCTTTCTTGCAGCCAATTAAGGGCGGGGCGGTGCCCTTCGGTAATATGAACTTTAAGGGCGGGTCGTTGACTGATTTGGTGTGCGACATAGCGGCCAAGTGACTCGGCATCTTGGCTTGAGATGCCATCGTATTGAATCAAATGACTCAAAAGAGCGGTTTGATCAAACCGCCGCATTAGCACGGCCCAATCGAGTGTTGGCCCGGCTCCATTGATTCGTGGCGCCTCTGGCGTGCCAGTGATTTTGACCACCCCTAAATAGAGCGCAGGGGCGGCAAGTCGGTTGATGCGCGTCTCCCGTTTGCAATCCTCATGCCTCAAGGTCAGCGTGGAGAAGTCCACAAAGGGCAGCTTAACTGGGCGTTTAAGCTTGTAGGCGCGTTTGCCGCAAACGATTACGCTTGAAATGTGGGTGCGATAGACGCTTGCCCGCTTGCCGCTTTGCTTGCTTAAGCGACTGGCTAGCTGTTTGACGAGCCGATCATGTGCCTGCTGGCTAAGATTCATGTTGGATGTGCCAAGCGTGACTGTTTTGTGTTGTTTCTGAGTCTGTTTACTTAGAAATTAGACGATAATGCGGGCTTGATACAACCCTTGTTTTACTGCCTACCATGCCGCGTTTGCGCGTCGAATCATTGTCGAAAGCGTACCCCTCTGTGTTGGCCAATGATCAGCTCAGCCTGAGCATTGACGCTGGCGAAATTCATGCCGTTCTTGGCGAAAATGGTGCTGGCAAGTCTACGCTCATGAAAATGATTTACGGCGTAACCTCCCCCACTAGCGGCACCATTTTTTGGGAAGATAGTCCGGTTACGATCGCAAGCCCTGCCCAAGCCAGGGCGCTTGGTATTGGCATGGTGTTTCAGCACTTTTCGTTATTTGAGACGTTGACGGTGGCACAGAACACAGCATTGTTTTTGCCTCCTGGGCAATCGCTTGACGCTTTATCTGAACAGATTCGCGAGGTGTCTGAGCACTATGGCCTGCCGATTGATCCAAGCCGTTATGTGCATGACCTCTCTGTTGGTGAGCGTCAGCGCGTCGAAATCATTCGATGCCTGATCCAGAAACCCAAGCTCTTGATCATGGACGAGCCCACCTCAGTGCTTGCGCCAATGGCCGTTGAGCGTTTGTTTGAAACCCTTCGCCAGATCCGCTCAGAAGGCTGCGCGATTCTCTACATCAGTCACAAGTTAGACGAGATTTTGTCTTTGTGCGATCGGGTCACGGTTTTGCGCGATGGGCGAGTCACCGGCGAGTGTGTCACACATCAGCAAACGCCAGCGTCGCTTGCGCGCATGATGATTGGTCATGACTTTGAGCATCCAGTCAAGCCCGAGCCTTCGCTGGGTGAGATCGCCTTGCAGGCAGATGGGCTAGCACTTAAAGCTGTTGAATCGCAGGGCGTCAGCCTAGTTGACATTTCGCTGGGCTTGCGTGCCGGCGAGGTTTTGGGGGTTGCTGGTATTTCAGGCAATGGCCAGCGTGAGCTCTGTGCATTATTGGCTGGCGAGGTCTTGCCCGATGCGGGCGAGTTGCGCTGGTTTGGCCGTTCTTTAACGTCGGATGATCCCATGCAGCGCAGGCGCCTAGGCCTTTGTTATGTACCTGAGGACAGGCTTGGTACGGGGGCTTTGGCCGACCTGAGCTTGACAGAAAATGCCATTCTGACCGGGGCTGATCGCATGGGCTTGGTCAGCAACGGGTTTCTGCAATTTAAAAAAGCCCGCGCATGGACCGAGCGCTGCATGAAGTCGTTTCAGGTTAAGGCAAGAGGCCCGGATGCACAGGCCCGTTCTCTTTCGGGCGGCAACTTGCAAAAGTTCATAGTGGGGCGTGAGGTTTTGCAAGCGCCGAAAGTGCTGATCTGCGCGCAGCCTACGTGGGGCGTGGATGTGGGCGCCGCGGCCTTGATTCGTCAGTCCCTGATCGATCTAGCACGGGGCGGTTGTGCTGTGCTGATTATCTCCGAAGAACTTGAGGAGATTTTTGATGTGGCTGATCGGATTGCCGTGATGTTTAACGGTAGGCTTTCGCCGACGATGACGCTGTCTGAAACCAACCGTGAACAAATTGGTCTATGGATGAGTGGGCTTTGGCAACAGGCTGCCTGAGCATTCAATGAACGGAACTCTCGGTGCAAAATGTTCTAAAATCGGGTCATGAGCGAACAAACCAAATACTCCAG
>CAZLFB010000078.1:0-24185 GCA_964558695.1 uncultured Orrella sp. | reverse complement strand
AAAACAAGCCTGCCCAAACAACGCGCTTTGCTGGTCGCCAGCCACGCCCCCAATGACGATCGAGCACCCAAAGATCGCGGGGTCGGTCTGGCCAAATGCCGTGCTTGAAGGCAACACCTTCGGCAAAACCGATTCCGGGATGTTCAGTGCCTCAAGCATCTTGGGATCCCATGCATTGCGTCTGATATCAAAGAGCATGGTGCGCGAGGCGTTGCTGACATCCGTGACATGACTGGCACCGCCTGTCAGTTGCCACACCAGCCAGCTGTCCACGGTGCCAAACGCGAGCCGATCTCGATTCGCCAGTTCTCTGGCCTGTGGCACATGTTCCAGTATCCAATGCAGCTTGGTCGCAGAAAAGTAGGCGTCAATGAGTAAACCCGTCGTTTGCGCAACATGCGCGCCAAAATCGCGTACGCGCAGATCAGCACAAGTGGGCTCTGCGCGGCGATCCTGCCAAACAATGGCGTTGTAGACTGGCTCACCCGTTTGTTTGTCCCAAACGATGGTGGTCTCACGCTGATTGGTGATGCCAATGGCAGCGATGTCGTTGGCCGTCAGCTTGGCTGCGGCTATGGCCTCAAGCGCCGTGTCACGCTGGGTAGTCCAAATGACTCGGGGGTCATGTTCAACCCAGCCTGGCTTGGGAAAAATCTGTGCAAACTCGCGCTGAGCCATGGCAACGATCTGTCCGTTTTCATCGAACACGATGCTGCGAGAGCTCGATGTTCCCTGGTCAAGTGCCAAGATAAATCTCAACTGTGTCCCCTTTGCACTGAGCGAGTCAGTTGTTCTGAATGTTTGGTTTTACCGACCGAGTCTAGCTGATTGCCATCTTGCGTGTCGATTTAAATTCAATCGGCTTTACCGCTACGAGCGCAGCATTGATGGTAAAAATGCCACCATGATGCGTGCTGAACAATGGGTCCAAGCCGGCCACACCGAAGTATTTGATGTCACAGTGATCGGCGGTGGCGCAACCGGCCTTGGAGTTGCGCTCGACGCCGCGCTACGTGGTTTCAATGTGCTGCTGCTCGAGTCGCATGACTTTGGTGGCGCAACCTCATCGCGCTCAACCAAGCTTTTGCATGGTGGCGTGCGTTATCTGGCGCAAGGCAATATTTCGCTCGTGCACGAAGCGCTCGCTGAACGTACGACTATCATGCACATTGCACCCCATCTGGCTCAACCTCTGCCGTTTGTCATGCCGTCATACCAATGGTGGCAGACTCCTTTTTACGGGATAGGTTTAAAAGCCTATGACCTGCTTGCCGGCAAAGCTGGCCTGGGGTCGACCGAACTGTTGAACCACGCCGAAGTCCAGGCTGCCTTGCCGGGTATTCGGGCGGATCATCTGTTGGGCGGTGTGAAGTACTGGGACGGTCAGTTCGACGATGCCCGCTTGGCGTTAGCCTTAGCGCGCAGCACCGAGCGCGCAGGCGGTGTTGTGCTCAACTATGCCGATGTCCAGTCGATTACGAACCTCTCTGAGGAAAACGCGAGGTTTGAACTGCAGGTCACAGACAAGCGACTAGGTTCAGTGCACCGCTTTAAAACCCACGCACTCGTCAATGCAGCAGGTGTCTGGGTCGATCAGGTGCGCGAAATGGCGCGCAACCCGAGCGACACCACACCGCACCACCACATGGTTTCACCGAGCCAGGGCGTGCACGTGGTGGTGGATCGGTCTTTTATGCCGGCCACGCACGCACTGCTTGTCCCCAAAACAGCCGATGGGCGTGTACTCTTTGCTGTCCCGTGGATGGGGTCGTTAATTCTGGGTACCACCGACACCCCCCGCCACGATCTGCCGCGTGAACCAGACGCGTTTGCCAGTGAGCTAGATTTCATCTTGCAAGAAGCTTCCAAAGTGCTGAGCAAACCAGTGACAGTCAAAGACATTAAAAGCCTGTGGGTTGGTTTGCGTCCGCTGGTCGCAGCACCTCCAAGTCACGGCAGTTCAGGCACCAAGACGCTGTCACGTGAGCACACCATTGTGACGGATGCCAACGGCTTAGTTACCGTGACCGGTGGCAAGTGGACCACCTACCGCGCCATGGCTGAAGACGTCATGACTGCCTGCTTTAAGGCTGGGGTACTGCCGGCACGGTCAGGCGGGGCCACCAAGACACATACCCTAGTCGGCGCGGCACAAATCGGCTGCCAAAACCACGCCATTTGGCAGCCACCCGGACCCCACCTATATGGCAGTGAAATCGAAGCGGTCAGCCAGTGTCCGGGCGCAGATCTCGAACTTGGCTTTGGTCTGACCGAGGCCATGGTCCGATTTGCCGTGCGCCATGAGTACGCGCAGACGGTTGAGGATATGTTGGCTAGGCGCTGGCGCGTTCTATTTCTCGATGCACGGCAGGCGCGGGCCATGGCACCAACCGTTGCTCGCATTCTGCAAGAAGAATCAGGCTTAGACCCAGAGCTCGCCGCGTTTGAGAAACTAACTGAACACTATTTGCCCCAGTGATCCAGTACCCACTCAACAGTCTTTGCAGGTTTCGGTCGGCAGGCCTTGTGCGATCCAACCTGGCGTCGTGCGGTTGCCCAGGGTTCCCTCTGGAATATGTTTAACGTTGGTAAAACCCGCTTGAGTGAGAATAGGCTGCAAACGACTGGTGCGACTGCCTGTGCGGCAAATCAGCACAATCGGTGCATTCAAGTCACCACCCACGGCGTTATAGACTTCTTGCGCAAAACCCTGCAAGCCCTTGGGGTTGACCATATTGATGCGCTGCGCGCCTTGCGCCACACCAGTCTGACGCCACTCTTCAGGGCGTCGAATGTCAATTAACGTAATCTGGCCATCTTGTAGCAATGCATAAGCATCGGCCGCACCAATTTCAGCCGGGTTTGTCTGCGCAAAGACTGCGGCAGACAGCAGCATCAACAAGGCTGAAAGTAACCATTTAAGTCGAAACAACATTCATATTCCTTTGCGCAAACTCACTGAATATCGGGATTACCCAAATGTAGCTTATCAGGCATGATGCACCGACCATGACAGCAATCACGATCTCCCTATCGGCTGAATTATCGGTCTTTGTTTAGGCTTTTGGCTTTGTTTAGGCTTTTGGTTTAGGCCTAGGCTTGATTGTCGCCATTGGTGCACAAAACGCCTTTGTGCTGCGTCAAGGCCTGCGCGGTTGGAGTCGTGCGCAATATGAATGGCGAGCCAAACCGTGGGTGGATCCGCCTGTGTGAACTCGACCCGGTGACGGCGATGCGGCGCAATATACAAATGGTCCCCCGGGGTCAGTGTCTTTACTATTTCCTCTCTCACTTCCCCTTGCACTTGTTCATCCTCGAACTTGAGCACCGCAGAACCTTGAATCAGTAGCACCCACTCAGCCTGGGCCTGGTCATACCAAAAGCCTGCTGGGCTGGCTTGTCCGGTGGAGATGATGCGCTCAATGCGCACGCCTGGCTGGGTCAAGAGGGTTTCAAACCTCTCATTGGGTTCAGGCCTTGCTGGCAAGTCAGCCAGTAAGTTGACTGGCAGCCTCAGATGATTGGCTTTCACAACAGCTCTCCTCGATGCCCAAAGCGTGACACAGTCGCGCACAAAAACCTGCAGACCCTATGCCCAAGAAGCTTACGCCAACGCGAGTGCAGGCTCAAGATCCAATAGACAGATCAATAGACAGATCAATAGACAGACCAATAGACAACTCAAGCGCACCAACGACCCTGCTGAGCAATAATGTGGGCATCCTACTCAAATTAGCCTGTGTGGAACGCCATGCAAAAGCACACCGTCATTGAGAACTGCTGTCTTGAGCGCGACATCACGCGCATTCAGACCATTTTGAATCACGTGATCCAGACCTCGACGGCACTGTATGACTATCAACCAAGGTCGCTCGATCAAGTTACTGCCTGGGCCAACCAAAAGAGTGCCCAAGGCTTGCCGTTGCGCGGCGCGTTTGACGCGAACGGCGCGTTGCTCGGCTTTGCTACCTTTGGGCCATTTCGGCCACAACCGGCCTATAAATACACCGTCGAACACTCCATTTATGTGAGTCAGACCAACCATGGCCAAGGCATTGCCACTGCTTTGATGACGGATTTAATCCAAACAGCCGAGCATGACCAGTATCATGTGATGGTCGGGTGTATCGATGCGAACAATGAATCCAGCATTGCCTTACACAGAAAGTTTGGCTTTGAGCATTGCGGTACAGTAAAACAGGCCGGGTTTAAGTTTGGTCGTTGGCTAGATGCGGCCTTCTATCAGAAGGTGCTCAGCACGCCCATGAGCCCAGTTGACGGATAAGCGCCTGACCGTATCACGCTGGCCGTGCGATTGATTTCGATAGCAGCAAAGTGAGAAACATGATCCCCATCAACATTGAGTCAGCCTGGCGCGGCACCTCAGACTGTCGCCACTGCGGTATCCGCGATATGGTGTTGTTTGCCGACCTGAACGAGTCGGATTTTGCGTCGATCCATGCACCCATTGATGATCTGGTGTTTCATGCCGGCGACACCCTATTTCTTGAGGGCGATTCGGCCGAACACGTCTTTACCATCCGCAAAGGTCTGGTCAAAGTGGTGCGCAACACCCCTGACGGTCGAGTTCGCATCGTGCGCATCTTGAATCACGGCGATGTGGCTGGACTTGAGGGCTTGTTTGCGTCGACCTATGAATGCGATGTGGTGGCCACTAGCGAAGTCAGCGTTTGCCGCATTCCGATTTCCATCATCAAAAATCTCTCAACCACCTCCCCACGCTTGCACATGCGACTCATGGAGCGCTGGCACAAAGCCGTCAAGGATGCAGAAGACTGGTTGGCTGATCTGAATTTCGGAACGGCACGCCAGCGCGTGGCCAACATCATCTTAAAGATGCGCCATGACGAAGATCCCTCATTGACCTCACTGTTTTCTCGGGAGGACATGGGCGCCATGTCGGACCTCAAACTAGAAACCGTCAGCCGTGAGGTCAGCCGCTGGGTAAAAGAAGGCGCCATTGAACCGATGGACCGCATCGGACGTCTGTATCGCATCACCGACCTGCACAAGCTGCAGCAAGCAGATTAAGTTGGCTGGGCTCGCGTGATCGACAAAACCTGGCTGTCGGTCATTGCCACCACCATCAGCGTACTGGCGATTTTCCCCTACGTGGCTTCAACGCTTCGAGGTGCGATTCGACCACACGTGATGTCTTGGACTATCTGGGGAATCACCACTTCCATTGTGTTTTGGGCGCAACGTGAAGCCGGCGGCGGTGTAGGGAGCTGGCCAATTGGTTTTTCTGCCGTGGTGTCCTTCTTAATTGCCATCGCAGCATTCACCAAACGCAGTGATGTGCACATCACTCGCACTGACTGGCTATTTTTTCTGTCTGCACTGGCTGCCATTCCGCTGTGGTACGCCACCAGTAGCCCGTTACTGGCGGTGCTGCTCGTGACTGCGGTCGATGTACTGGGGTTTGGTCCAACGTTACGTAAGGCTTATGATGTTCCCCATTCGGAGTCGCTACTGTTCTTTAGCATGATCGTGGTGCGTAACCTGCTGGTGCTCATGGCACTGGAAAGCTACTCGCTAACCACCATATTGTTCCCAGCTGCCATTGGCAGCATGGCCGCTGTTGTCATCACACTTGTGGTGCTCAGGCGCGCCAAGCTGCGCTCGCACTAGAACCCTCAGTTCACTGATTTTTTGTTTTCGCCATGCCTAACCCTGCACCAACTACCCACCCAAGCAACGAGCTGGCCGAACTCTTTGAGCGTAATCGCCAATGGGTTGCCAACGTTACGGGAACCGACAAAGACTATTTCACCCGGCTGGTTAACCAGCAATCACCTGAGTATCTCTGGATTGGTTGCTCTGACTCACGCGTGCCTGCCAACCAAATCACAGGCTCGGCGCCGGGTGAAGTGTTTGTCCATCGAAACATCGGCAACGTGGTGGTGCACACGGACCTGAATGTACTGTCCGTGATTCAGTTCGCCATCGAAGAGCTCAAAGTCAAGCACATCATCGTGGTGGGGCATTACGGTTGCTCCGGTGTCAAAGCCGCCATGCTGAACCGACGCCTCGGTTTGGCGGACAACTGGATTCGCCATATCCGCGATGTTCAACAAAAGCATTCAACTTATCTGGGCCACATCATCAAAGACGATGAACGTCTAGACAAGTTGTGCGAACTAAACGTGATCGAACAAGTCCTACACGTTTGCCAGACAAGTAGCGTCCAAGAAGCTTGGAGCAACGGTCAGGCAGTCACCGTGCATGGCTGGATATACGGCTTGCACGATGGCTTAGTGCGTGAGCTTGGCGTCAGTGTTGCGACCAACGAGCAACTTCAGCAACGCTACGACAATGTCTTGGTAAGCCAATATCAGCGTTAGCTTTGGGTGTACTCTGGTTTGCATGAAAATCTTTGGTCGAACCTTGTTGGTTTTTTTGGCGATTGTGGCAATGGCTGCCGCCGTCAAATGGTGGCAGGACGGCGAGCGGATCGCCCACGCACAAACGCTGGGTTGGTACCAACTACCCCGGGATGCCACCAACCTGCTGCCAGATCCAGCAACCACCCCCGATGCCATCGTTGCGGTGTTATCAGCACCCACTTACGGTTGGCGCGGCTACTTTGCCGTTCATCCATGGATTATCTACAAACGCGTCGGTGAGACGGCCTACACCCGATATGAAGTGATTGGCTGGAGCCGTGCCAATGTCGTGCGGCGCAACCACGCACGCGCAGACGGCCAATGGTATGGCGCATCGCCAACGCTCATGGTGTTTAAGCACGGCGAGCAAGCCCAAACGCTCATTCCTGGGATTGAACAGGCCATCGCCAGCTACCCATACCCGCAGAACTACCGTAGCTACCCTGGTCCAAACAGCAACACCTTTCTGGCTCACATCGGGCGTGAAGTACCGGCGCTTGGGCTGGATCTGCCACCCACAGCCATTGGCAAGGACTATCGACCCTTGAGCAGTCCTGTTGGGGTGGCGCCATCGGGCAGCGGGGTGCAGGTCTCCTTGGAAGGGCTATTGGGCCTGATCGCGAGCCCCCAAGAGGGGCTTGAGCTAAACGTACTGGGCCTAAGCATTGGCGTTGACTTGAATTGCCCAGCCTTACGACTGCCTTTTGTGGGGCGACTAGGATTTGATGGAACAATAGTCAGTAACGGCTGCGGTTCAATTGACTCAAGCACAAAGGCGGAGGTGTCCTGATATGCATACTCAAGGTTTTTCTGCCACGCAACGCTGGCTGCACTGGATTGTGGCCGTGATGGTTCTGACGCTATTGCCCGTGGGCTTCTGGATGGTTGATCGTGCTGGCGCCAACATCTGGGACGATCTAACGGGCACGCTCTACGGGGCACACAAAGCAATGGGGTTTACGGTTTTGTGGCTCGTGGTGTGGCGACTCATCTTGCGCACCATGAACAAGGCACCGGGCTACCCCGACAGCGTGTCCGAACCGGTTCGTCGCTTAGCCAAAACCTCGCAGTGGGTGACGTATGCGTTATTGGTATCAATTGCCTTGCTGGGCTGGGCCGGTGTCACCGCCTTCGGTGCTTTGAACACACTCGGCGGGTTCAGCTTGCCCGCCATGCCCGGTATTTCGGTAGACAAAGAGCTGGCCAAGGAGATTCTTGGGATTCATGGCTGGCTGGCTGTTGCGCTATGCGTGGTCTTGTTTTTGCACATCGCCGGTGCGCTCAAACACCTGCTCGTGGATCGAGACGGGGTGTTTGGTCACATGTCACTTGGCTCAAGCCGTAATCACAAATAGAGACTAAGCGCCAGACGACAACTTGGCCAGCACATCAAGCACCGCTTGCAGGCTCTGGCCTTGGTGCTCGGGCGCGGGGCCGAGCGTCTCGGCAGGCAAGCCTGCGCGATTGATCCAGCACGTGCGAAACCCAAACCACTGCGCCCCGAGAATGTCCCAGCCATTACTTGAGACAAACAGCACTTCAGTGGGCTTGACGCCCAGACGTTGCTCAACCAACGCATATGCCTGCG
The DNA here is from genome assembly GCA_964558695.1 of uncultured Orrella sp. Classification (GTDB taxonomy): domain Bacteria; phylum Pseudomonadota; class Gammaproteobacteria; order Burkholderiales; family Burkholderiaceae_B; genus Algicoccus. Next base: position 16,190 of record CAZLFB010000078.1, on the reverse strand, counting down.
GCGTGGTCTTGAACTGGCGAACCTCATCCACCGACAGCACGTGATCAATCAGGTGATCAAACCCGGCGCCCGTCACCGCGCCGCTAAGCATGCCTGGATCGCCGTTTGAAAGAATGGCGGTTGTCATGTCGCGAGTCTTGAGTGCGCTGAGTACGTCCGCGTTTTCAGGGAAGGGATCGAGCGCGTAGTACTGATCTAGGACAGATTTGATTTGACCCTCACTTAAGGTTCGGTCAAATCGCATCAAAGCGTAATTCAGCGCCTTACAGGTGATTGACCAGAATGACTCGTAATAACAGCTACCCGCTGCGCTTGGATCACTGAGGCTGACCAGACGCGAATACTCAATTTGTTTATCCCGCCAGAGTTGAGCGATTGCACTGCCTTGCCCGGGACAACACGCTTCCAGACGAGCTGTCACTGCGTACACATCAAACAAGGTGCCGTACGCATCAAATACCACTGCTTTAATTGACATGTCTTTGCCTTTTTATGGATGTCTAGTGCGTAATCTCTCGTGCGCAATACATACCGCGCGTGATTAACGTACGGTCTTGGCAGTCTGGCCAAACAGTATCTTCTTGGCCTCTTCATCCACCGTGGGTTTGGTGGAAACAGCTGCACCCGCGAGGTAAGCCGCAACCGTACCAGGCCGCTTGGCAATGCGATCGAACCAGGCTCGTAGTGCGGGGTAATCCGCAAGATTCTGTTGCTGGCGCTCATGGGGCACGATCCACGGGTAGATCGCCATGTCGGCAATCGAATAAGACTGGCCCGCCACAAACGCACGGCCGTCCGATAGGTGCTTGTTCAGTACCCCGTACAAGCGACTAGTCTCATTCACATAGCGGTCCATGGCGTAGGGAATACGCTGCGGCGCATATTGCACAAAATGATGGTTCTGGCCTGCCATGGGGCCTAAACCACCCATTTGCCAGAAAAGCCATTGCAAGCTCAGCCAACGCTCTCGGACATCAGATGAGAGGAATTGTCCGGTTTTATCTGACAGATAAAGCAAGATAGCGCCCGATTCAAATAAAGATATGGGTGCGCCACCGTCTGCCGGGGCATGGTCGACAATGGCGGGCATGCGATTGTTGGGGGCTATTTTGAGGAAGTCCGGCTCGAACTGCTCGCCGCGACTAATATTGACCGGCTTGATCTGATAGGGCAGTTTTGCTTCTTCTAGAAACAGGGTGATCTTATGCCCATTGGGCGTTGGCCAGTAGTAAAGGTCGATCATCTAAATCTCCGAAATAAGCTATTTGCGAATCAGTATTTGTGCTTGCAGCATGGATTAACGTACTTTCACTAACTCGAACTGGATTTTGGTTTTTAGGCGTCTCGCAAATGGAATTATCACCGTCGCAATGGGTTATATGGCTTGGACTGGCAATCGGTCTGGTTTATGGCGTGATCGGCCAAGTCTCCGGATTCTGCTTAAACAGCGCCTTCAGACAGCAATTACTGTCGAACAACGGTACCAAGTTGCGCGCATTCGCGCTAGCCATGCTGGTGGCCATGCTCGGCTCACAATTGCTAGATGCCGCGGGCGTGATCGACTTGTCGCAAAGCATTTATCAAACACCACAAGCATCCTGGGCATTGACCGTCTTGGGCGGCGTGCTGTTCGGGTTCGGCATGATTCGAGCCCGCGGTTGTGGTGCTCGCTCACTGGTGCTACTTGGTCAAGGCAACTTGCGCAGCTTGGTCGTATTGCTGATCATGGGCATCGCCGCCTTTATGACGCTCAGCGGGGTGCTAGGTCCCTTGCGCACGAGCCTAACTGAATCAACGCTGGTCACCATGCAAAGCAGCACCTTTACATCCGAAGCCGGACGATGGGGTTTTATCGCGGTCTTTGGCGGCCTGCTCTTGGCATTTCTGCTACGGGACAAAGGGTTTTGGCGACAACGCATGGATGTCATCGCGGGTATCGTGATTGGCTTACTGGTGGTTGCCGGATGGCTAGTAACTGGCTGGATCGGCTTTGATGAGTTTGAGCCCACGCCTTTGGTGTCATTAACCTTTGTCGCACCAGTTGGCTCAACCGTGCAGTACGCCATGATCGCCACGGGCATGACACTGAGCTTTGGGGTGATGGTGGTCTTCGGTGTAGTGATTGGCTCTTTTATAGCAGCCAAGACCACGGGCAAATTCAGCGTCACGGGATTCGACAAGTCAACCGACATGCCTCGCTACTTGGTAGGCGCCCTGTGCATGGGTGTGGGAGGCGCACTGGCGCTCGGATGCTCAGTTGGTCAAGGCCTGACCGGCCTGTCAACGCTGTCGTTTATTTCCATGCTGGCATTTGCAGGCATTTGCATCGGTGGTTGGCTGGCGCTACGTTTTGAGCGTTCAAGTATCGCGACGTCGGAACCAGTACAAAGACAAGCCAGCGGCGAGCAACACCAGCAAAGCGCTTAACGCTGCAAACAGGGCGCTGATTTCGGTCTGCGCCCTTTCAAGCGAAAACTGCGTTGAGAGTTGCTGATAGATTGTATTGAGTTCGGCTGCGTTTTCTGCTTTAAAAAACTCACCCTCTGTAATCAACGCAATTGACTGTAGCGTGCTCTCATCAACAGCCGCGTAAAAAGAACGCCCTTCAAACCCAGGGATAAAACCTTCGGGTGTGCCAAATGCCACCGTGTAGACCCTTACGCCAAGCTGCGCAGCGAGCTGTGCGGCCGCAATAGGATTGGGCCCCGTGGTTCGCCTGCCATCAGATAGCAAAATAACCGCGCCCGACTCGAACGAGCCTGGTGGCACGGGCTGGCGACCTGCAAATGCGGGCGGTGCGCCCCTGAATCGCTCAATGTCAAAGCCGTAAATCAGTAACTCAATGTCAAACGCGATGTCTGGCATCAGGGTGGCCAAAGCCATCAGAAGACCACTGCCCGTTGCCGTCGCTCTTTGCAGCCTGAAACGATCCACGGCTTCCAGCAAAGCCTGACGATCATCGGTCACCCGTTGCGCAACCTGAGCGGTGCCAGCAAATGTCACGAGCCCAACACGGATATCACCTGGCAAACGGTTGATAAAGTCTTTAACGGTATCTTGAGCGGCTTGCAAACGATTCGGTGGCACATCTTCCGCCATCATGCTCAAAGACACATCAACTGCCAATACCAATGTCATGTAATCCGCTGGCAAAACCACCTTGGCCGTGGGGCGCGCTGCACCCACCAAACCAACGGTGATGGCCGCGAGCAGCAAAGCCGGTGGCACATGCCGGCGCCAGCCCTGGCCCCGCGTCAGTGCCTGGCGCACAATCAGAAGAGTTGAATAGGCAAACGCCTGCCGCCGCTGGCGTTTGAGCAGCCAGAGGTAACCGAGCACCAATAACGGCACCAGCAAAAGACCCCATAAAGCCTGCGGCCAAATAAAGTGCATAAAAGTACCGTCGGCGTTAAGATGACTTAACTGTATCATCGCAGGCCGCATTGAGGTCAGTTAGGTCATGAAACGCGCCACGCTATATAGCCGCAGCACGCCGAGTGCGGATCGGTTAGGCCAGCAGCCTGCCGTGACGACTGATCACGCCCAAAACCCGATTCAACAAAAGCGTAGCTTTGAATCGGTCAAACCATACCTTAAAAACCCCTACTCTTTGTTGGTATTCGGCATTGCGTTGGGCGCCGCACTCGTGTGGGCACTTCAGGGCAGCGCGCAGCAGCAACCACCTGCACTGACCGAGAGCAAAGTCGAATCGATTGTGCTGGAAACACTGACCACCCAGTCGCTGCCTTCTCGGCCCGCACAAGTAGCCGCCATGGTTTGGCCGTCGGTCGTCAAAATTCGCACGCTCGACGGCGACCCGCCCCCACCGGGCTTAATCAGTGGCCCCGGAAAAGGTGCGGGATTTGTCATCAAGGAAGATGGCAGCATCCTTACCAATCATCACGTTGTGGCCGGATCCGAGCGCATCGTGGTGACATTCGCCGATGGACTTGAATCACCGGCCGCGATTGTGTCGGCTCAGCCCGAGCGTGATCTGGCGGTGCTGGTGCCAGCGCGCACGCCTGACGATCTCAAGCCAGTGGTGTTAGCCCCGAGCGGACAACTGGCGCCTGGTGACATGGTGGTGGCTGTTGGCTTCCCATTTGGCATGGGCCCCTCCGTTTCGGCTGGCGTGGTCTCTGGCCTAGACAGAACCTTCCCGATCCCGGGTGGTGACGCACTGACTGGACTGATTCAGTTTGATGCGGCTGTTAACCCAGGCAGCTCTGGTGGCCCGTTGGTGAACCAGTTAGGCGAAGTGGTCGGTGTTGTCACCGCTCTTTTGAACCCATCACCCGATGGCGCATTTGCAGGCATTGGGTTTGCCATCACCATGGAAAGTGCAGCCAACGCCGCTGGCATTCCACCCTTTTAACGGGAGTTACTCGCCCAATGAATGACCCGCAAATCTGGCAAGGACAAAACGTGCCCGCCAACGAAGTAGCCGTCTCAGCCGCGCTCATGGAGGGCGTGCTGTATGAAGTCAAAAAAATCGTGGTGGGTCAAGACGCGTTTCTTGAGCGCATCATGATTGCGATGCTTTCGGGTGGACACTTGCTCATTGAAGGCGTACCCGGGCTGGCAAAGACACTGACCGTCAATACACTGGCCAAAGTGCTGCAGGGGTCATTCAAACGGATTCAGTTCACCCCAGACCTTTTGCCTGCGGATCTGGTTGGCACCCGGGTTTACAACCAGAAGACCAGTGAATTCAGCACCGAGCTTGGGCCCGTGTTCGCCAATTTGCTATTGGCCGACGAGATCAACCGTGCGCCCGCCAAGGTGCAAAGCGCGTTGCTTGAGGTCATGCAGGAGCGTCAAGTCACCATCGCGGGACAAACGCATGTGCTGCCTCGGCCCTTTGTGGTGATGGCCACACAAAACCCCATCGAAAGTGAAGGCACCTATCCGTTGCCTGAGGCCCAGGTTGACCGTTTCATGATGAAGGTGCTGGTGGGTTACCCCCAGCCCGAAGAGGAATTTGTGATTGTGCAGCGAGCCATCGGTGAGCACATTGACGTCCATGCACGCGCCAACACACAACAGCTTGCCGATATTCAGAAGCAATGCCGACAGGGCTTTGTTGACTCGGCCCTGGTGCAGTACGCCGTCGATCTGGTCAATGCCACGCGCACGCCCGAGAAGGCTGGGCTAGGCAAGATCGCGCCCTACATCATGTTTGGCGCGAGCCCACGCGCGAGCATCGGTTTAGTTGAAGGCGCTCGGGCACTGGCGTTTTTACGAGGCCGGGCCTACACCACACCGCAGGATCTGATTGACATTGCCCCCGATGTCATGCGCCATCGGCTGGTGCTCTCATACGAAGCCCTCGCCGAAAACGTCACCGCTGACGACATCATTGCCGAGGTTCTAAAAGCCGTCGCGGCACCCCAACGGCCATTGCATCGCCATGTTCAATTGGCTCAAACCACGTAAGCCGGCGCTCGTGGCGCAGCCTGCAAGGGCTGCGCCAGCGGCCAGCATCAATGCACGTGCGCTATTGGCTCGCGTGGCCTGGACGAGCGCGCGACGGCTAGACGGCTTGTTGCAAGGCGACTACCGCACACTTTCCCGCGGCGCGGGGCTAATGCTGGCGGATCTGCGCGAATATGAAGCGCGCGATGATGTTCGTCATATCGACTGGAATGTCACCGCTCGGATGCAGACACCGTACGTGCGTCAGTACGAACAAGACCGTGAACTGGCTGCCTGGTTCGTGGTGGACCTCTCTGCCTCGGTGGACTTCGGATCTCAGGGTCAGACCAAGCGCGAGGTAGCCGCACAAGCCATTGCCACGATTGGGCACTTGTTGCAACGGCATGGCAACCGAGTTGGCGCCATCATCGATCGGGGACGAGCCAATCTCGATATCATTCCAGCCAGATCGGGACGGCGTCACTTATTGCATGTGCTGCAAGAAGTACTGACAGCGCCAACGCAAGCGACCAACCAGGTAACGAACCTGTCGCAGCTCTTTGTGCGCGCGACCCGACTAATCAAACAGCGCAGCACGGTTTTTATCCTGTCTGACTTCTATGCGGATCACGGCTGGGACAAGGCACTGATGATGCTGGCAAGCCGTCACGATGTGGTGGCCGTGCGTCTGGTTGACCCGCTAGAACAAAACCTGCCCGACATGGGCATGCTCACGATGCGTGACGCTGAAACTGGTGAACAAGTATTTATCGACACCAGCGATAGCCGCTTCAGAGAGCGCTTCTCGCAGCGTGCGTTCGAGCACGAAACGCGTTTAGCCCAGACACTATCGCGCAGTGGGGTTGATTGCCTTGAACTGGCCACGGGCGAGTCTGTGCACGAAGGCTTGATTCAGTTCATTCGGCAGCGTCAGGCGCTGATGCGCCAGTCTGGCGGGGGCACGCGCCGTGCATGAGTGGTTCAAATCCGTCTCTGTGCCAGGGCTAGAGTTTGTTTGGCCAAGTCTGTTGTGGCTGTTATGGATTGTGCCGCTGGCCATTGTCACTTACCAGTTTGCCCGCCGGGGTGAGAAATCAAGCCTGACCAGCGTCGTGGCTGGTGGGATGGTTGTGATTGGGCTTGCCGTTCTTCTGATGTCAGTCGCACGACCAAAACTTCAAATCAATCTGCCATCACGTGCTGATCAAGTGATGGTTGTCCTCGATATTTCAGGCAGCATGAGTGCTGACGATGTCAAGCCCAGTCGCTTAGACGCTGCCAAGCGCACAATCAAGGATATCATCGCCAATCAACCGGCTTCCACCCGGGTTGGTCTGGTCACTGCAGCAGCCACGGCGACGTTGATTCAACCACCCACCACGCAGCGCGATGCACTCGATGATGCGCTCAATACCGTCACCATACAAACCGGTTCAGCGCTTGGCAGTGGCTTACTGATTGGGCTGTCTGAGCTGCTTCCAAGCGCGGGCATCGATGTGCAGTCACTGATCAATGAATCCATGCAACGCGGTCAGCCTGGCTCCACTCAAAGCTGGCGGCCAGACCCCAACGTGGTGCGCCCACCCGGCTCCAATCGGTCAGTGGCCATGGTGCTCATTTCAGATGGCGAATCGAACATGGGGCCAAACGTGATGCAAATGGCTGAAATAGCGGCTGAGCTTGGTGTTCGAATCTACACCATCGGCATTGGCACCAGTCAAGGCGCCGTGGTTAAAGCTGAGGGCGTGTCGCAGCGAGTCAGACTCGAATCCGGAGTGCTGGCAGACATTGCGACCGCCACGTTAGGAACCTATTACGAGGGCGCCTCCACCGGTGACTTGCAGCAAATCTTCCAAGCCATCGAGGCTAGCATTACGTTTGACCGACGACAGTCCCTAGAAGTCAGCGCCTTGGCCATGCTTGTCGGGCTCTTGCTACTGCTAATCGGGATGGGAACCAAGCTAGCGCGTCAGGGTCGTATCCTGTAGACCATTCATGTCTGTGACCCTAGCCGTTCATGGGTTGGTCACAGACACCCGCCCCCTGTTATTCCAACCAGGCTCTTAAAACAATGCAGCACAACAGGATTTTTCAATGCTTAGTCATTTGCGCTGCCGGCTTGCTTTCAGCCTGCAGCTCGATCCAGCTCGGGTATAACTACGCCCCTTCTTTGCTGCAGTATCAAATGGACAGTTACCTCGACCTCGATGAAGAACAAGAGGCGTTACTTGCACAAGAGCTCAGATCGTTCCAAGCCTGGCACCGTCAGGACCAGTTACCCGTCTATGCGCAAACCTTGCGGCAGTGGGCCACCAAGCTTGACCAGCCTCATGTATTCACCACGCAAGAGGTACTTGAAAAACAGGCCTTGTTTGAACAGGCCCTGTTGACGATGGCTGAACGATCAGCCTACCGGCTCGCGCCACTGCTGCTCACGCTCAGCGATGCCCAACGGGCTAGGCTACAAGCACAGTTCGATGAATCCAATGCCGAGTACGCGAAAGACATCCTCGAAGACACGGCTGCGAGTGAAGCCGAGCGACGCGAGCGCTTTGAGCAGCGTTACCAAGATTGGCTTGGCGATCTCACTGCAGAACAAATACAAACACTCAACCAGTGGTTAGCGGCTGAACCAAGCCGGGCGCAACTCTGGGGCGAGGAGCGCCTAGCGCGCCAACGCGCGCTTTTGCAACTGCTGGCCGATGCCCGTCAATTGCCATCAGCCGAGGCAGCGGCCATCGAGCTGCACAACTATTTCCAAAGTCTGTCACGCTATCGCGTGGCTAACTTGCAAGCTGAACGCCAGGCTCGCCTGCAATCTCTGGCCCAACTGACCGTATCGCTTTTAAACAGCATGACAGAGATGCAGCGCGCGTACCTGCAAGCCAAACTGCTTGGGTACGCTGCGGACTTTGAGGCCTTGTCAAAATAGACCACCAAACAGAACTGAGTGCGTGTTTGCATTAAAAAAGTAGCATCGGCGCCCGCTTGCTTTAAAATCCGGGGCTTCGCTGACGCAATGGGTCAGTAAACTGTTGGTTAGAGCCGCTGCCCGTTTGCAAACTTGCCATCTTGCGGCCATGGAGAGATCTTATGTTAGCAATGCTTGCTGCTTTGATGAACGTCATCAACAGCATCAACAAAATAATAGGCAAAGTGTTCTCTTGGCTCTCCCTAGGGATCGTGCTGGTCTGCTTTTGGGTGGTCGTAGAACGTTATGCCTTTGGCAGCACTCGCCTCTGGGCTCAAGATCTGTATGTTTGGCTAAACGGTGCCATGTTCACCGCCGTCGCTGCATTCGCGCTATTTCGTGGCGACCACGTGCGAGTCGATATTTTTTATCGAGGCGCATCCGACCGCGGCAAAGCCATTGCAGATTTGGTGGGGGTCCTAGTGTTTCTATTGCCGTTTATGTATGTGGTTTATGCCTTTAGCCTGACCTTTGTGCAACGATCGTGGCGCTTATACGAAGCATCTGCCAATGTGGGCGGCATGCCAGGTCTTTTTGTTTTAAAGAGTTTCATCCTCGTCTTTACTTTGTTGATTGGATTACAAGGCATTTCGATGCTGATTCGATCAATTTTGGTACTCCAACATCGCGACGACTTGATACCCCCCGACTATCGCTACGAAGCCCCCGTGGCTGCACAGACAAAGGACTAAGCCATGGATCCAATTCTTTTGGGAGAAATTCTCTCTGGCTTGATGTTTTTTGGGGTGATCGGATTCCTGATGATCGGGTTTCCTGTGGCTTTCACGCTGGCCGGCACATCATTGATTTTTGCATTCATCGGCTATCACCTCGGTGTATTTGATTTCAGCAACTTTTCCTCATTGGCCGGCAGATACATCGGCTTCATGACCAACGAAGTACTGGTTGCGGTGCCACTGTTCATCTTCATGGGCGTCATGCTCGAGCGGTCCCGTATTGCAGAGCAACTGCTCATGACCATGAGTAAGCTGTTTGGCAACATGCGAGGAGGTCTTGGCATCTCCGTGATTCTGGTGGGTACTTTGCTGGCCGCCTCCACCGGTGTGGTTGGTGCCACAGTGGTGACAATGGGTCTAATTTCACTGCCTGCCATGCTACGGGCAAACTACGATCCAAAACTTGCCAGTGGTGTCATCTGTGCATCAGGCACACTTGGCCAAATTATCCCGCCCTCGACGGTGCTGATCTTTATGGCTGAGATGCTTGCTGGCATCAATGCGCAAGTGCAAATGGCCAAGGGCAACTTTGCACCGGACCCCGTGTCTGTCGGTGACTTATTTGCAGGGGCCTTCATACCTGGCTTGTTGCTCGTTGGTTTGTATCTGCTTTGGATGGTTTTTAAGGCGATTACCGACCCCAAGTCTTGCCCAGCAACACCAGTGGCCAAAGAAGACCGCGCGGCACTGTTCAAAGAAGTGTTGACGGCACTCATTCCTCCTTTGCTTCTGATCATCGCCGTGCTTGGCTCGATTCTGGGTGGTGTGGCCACACCCACCGAAGCCGCATCGGTGGGTGCCATCGGCGCCATGATTTTGGCCGCTTTGCGCTGGCGCCTTTCATGGCAAGTGATCAAGGATGCCGTGATATCGACGGCAACCATCACCTCGATGATTTTCATCATCATCTTTGGCGCATCGGTGTTTTCCATTGTGTTTCGGCAGATGGGTGGTGACAATCTGGTGCACGAATTCCTGTCTAACCTGCCAGGTGGTGCGATTGGCGCCATGATCGTGGTGATGCTGATCATGTTCGTACTCGGCTTTATTCTGGACACGTTCGAAATCATCTTTATCGTGATCCCGATCACCGCACCGATTTTGCTGATGCTAGGGCTTGACCCCGTCTGGGTGGGCGTCATGGTTGGCGTGAACCTGCAGACCAGTTTCTTAACGCCCCCGTTTGGATTCTCGCTGTTCTATTTACGCGGGGTCGCGCCACGAACTGTCACGACCGGGCAGATTTACAAGGGTGCCATACCATTCGTGGGACTGCAAATCGTCGCCATCGCTTTGCTGTTTATCTTCCCCGAACTGGTGACGTGGTTGCCCGACGCTATCTATAAATAGGCCTGTGGGATGTGGCTTCACCTGGCGATCACTTGATAGTAAAAAAGCCCAGCTCATCGAGCTGGGCTTTTTCAATGGCAGTCTTCTAGCTTATAGCTTGAAGTACTTTGTCCGTGCTTCAATGTACTGCGCATCAGTTCCATCGGTCTTGATCTTGGTTAGATTCAGGGCCTTGATGAAGCTGTCCACGGTTTTCTGCGTCAGTGGATCACCCTGATCTCTGATTTGAGTGATGACCTCTGCAGCTGCCGTAGCAGCAGCGCTGACAATGCTGTCGGGGAACTGTGGAATGGCAATCACGCCGTGATCCTTGACCAACACCTCGAGTGCACGCGGGTCATTGGCTGCGAAATCCGAAGCCACTTGATCGTACTCGGCCTGCGAAACATCGCGAATGATTGCCTGCAAGTCTTTGGGCAGTGCCTGGTACTTTGCCTTATTGACCACGAGTTCTGTGGCCAAGCCTGGCTCAACGAAGCTCGAGGTGTAGTAGTACTTGCAAACCTTGTAGAACCCAAGTGCCAAGTCGTTGTATGGACCAACGAACTCAGCTGCATCGAGTGTGCCAGATTGCAACGCCTGGAAAATTTCACCCGGCGGCGTGGTGGTCACCGACGCACCGAGTTTGCCCCAGACCTGACCACCCAGACCAGGCGTGCGGAAACGCAGACCTTTCACATCATCAAGACCGGTTAGTTCCTTGCGAAACCACCCACCAGCCTGCGTGCCTGTATCGCCGGACAGAAAGCCCTGCAAACCAAACTGGTCGTAGACCTCATCCCAAAGCTCCTGACCACCGAGAAACCGCATCCATGCGGACAGCTCACGGCTGGTCATGCCAAACGGCACGCCGGTGAAAAAGGCCAGTGCTTTGCTCTTGTTCTGCCAGAAGTACGCCGCACCGTGAGACATTTCTGCACCGCCGTCAATCACAGCATCGACTGACTGAAACGGCGGCACCAATTCACCGGCCGAGAACACTTGTATGGTCAACCGACCACCTGAGGCTGCCGTCACGCGATCCGCCAAACGCTGTGCACCGACGCCCAAACCCGGCAAGCCTTTGGGCCACGTCGTCACCATGCGCCATGTGATTTTGTTCTGAGAAAGTGCAGGCGCGGCAACGGCCGACAAACCCGCAACACCGGCCGAGGCCATACCAGCCTGGCGGATAAACGAACGACGATTCATTATTGGTCTCCTACTAACTGAAAAGTTGGTTAGTTAACTACCGCTCGATTATAGACATCAAGCACCAAGGTAAGGCTATGAATTACCCTATGGGAATCAGGTATGTGTTTGAATTTTTATCGTGCAGGTGGAGATCGGTGCGCACACCAAAATTCCCACGTTTTACTTAGTCTTTTAAGCACCCTAACTTGCACACGACTGATGCAACTCATGGACGCCACCCGGCGCTCATGCCAAAATCAGATCAACAGGATCCACCTAGTTAAACAGTGAGTCACAACCATGCTGCAACCTGTAGACAGTCTCGACATCCAGATCATCGTTGACAACTCAACGGACATGCTTTCATCGACACCTGCCAATGTGGAAAGCGAAGCCGTTGGACTGTTCAAGCGGGGCGCGCGGATGTTAGGTGGACTTTGCCTGTGCTGCGCTGCACACGGCTTGTCTTGCCTGATCACGGCAAAGCGTGGCAATACCACCCACACCGTATTGTTTGACACCGGTCCAGAAGAGCAGGCTTTTGAGCGCAACGTCAGCCGGCTTGCGGTTGACCTTGGCACGGTCGACAGCATTGTCTTGTCACATGGACACTGGGATCATGCCGGTGCCTTGCTTTTAGCGCTGAGCATGATTCATTCCCGCAAAAAAACACCTTCCATCCCTTTTTACGGGCATCCGGATATGTTTTTCTCCAGAGCAATCACCTTGGCTGGTGGGCTTCAACGTCCGATGGTCGACATACCCACTCAGGAGGAGTTGACTGCGTTTGGTGCCGATGTTCGGCTAACGCGTGAGGCCACTGCCTTACACGACGGCATGTTCCTGGTCAGTGGCGAGATCCCGCGTATCACGCCTTTCGAACAGGGTTTCCCCGGGCAAGTCAGGCTCAATGAGCAGGGGCAATGGGAGCCAGACGAACTCATGATGGATGAGCGGTGGCTTGGCATTGATGTCAAAGACAAAGGGCTGGTGATTTTTAGCGCATGCTCCCATGCCGGCGTTGTGAACGTACTCAAAGATGCCAAACGGATGTATCCAGATCGACCCATACATGCTGTATTTGGCGGCTTCCATCTGTCTGGGCCGAACGAGCGCGTGATTGATGACACGGTTCAGGGGCTCAAAGCGTTCGAGCTGCAACTCATTGGCGCGGGGCACTGCACCGGCTGGCGCGCAATGGCCGCGCTCAGCAATGCCTTTGGTGACCAGGTGCTGGCACCGACGGCCGTGGGTAAACGTTACTCAATCTAAAACCATCACTGCCTGAATCAACGCTGCTCTGGCTCCAGAGAGTAGCGTGGCGACTGCATCCGCTGTCGCAGCCGATACCTCTGCTTGCAAATTTCCCCGAGCTCAGTGCCTGCGCTTTATGCCAGCTGTTTGGGGTGTGTTGCTCTTCTGAAATCTGCTTCACACGCGCGTGAAATCAGCCATGGCTGCATGCGCCGATTGCTGCGATGCAATATACATCCGACGCGATTCAATCAATTGCCAAGTTTCCCTTACCTAGGGAAAACAGGGGGCAGCAGAAAGTTTTCTTAACTGATTCTTACAGATAGAATCGATTCACTCGGCAAAATTTACGCAAGCCGATGTTGATTAATCAATTGGAGACGTCATGAAAAAAATCACCAAATTAAGCCTCAGTGCGATTGCCGTTACCGCCGCGCTGGCCTCCGCGCCGGTTGCCGCGCAGCAAGTCACCTTCATGACCGGCCCGCAGGGCGGCGTGTGGGTTCCACTCGGTGGCGCCTTAAAAGGCATGTGGGAAAAAGCAGTGCCCGGTCTGGACATCACCATCACACCGGGGGCAGGTATCGCAAACGTGCGCGGCGTCAATGAAAAGAAAGCGCAAATTGGTATGTCTAACTCCAGCACCGCCGTTGACGGCATTCAGGGCAAGCCGCCCTACAAGGAAAAAGCCGATGGCGTCTGTCAGCTTGCCAATTTGTATCCCCAGTATTTCCAGGTGGTTGCACAGAAAGATTCCGGCGTGAACTCAGTTAAAGACATGAAAGGCAAGCGTCTGGTCACTCAACCGCGTGGCAACACGGCTGAAGTGTTGACTGCCACGGTGCTGCAACTGAACGGCATGACCTATGACGACATGAGCAAAGCCAACTTCCAGGCTGGCTACACCGATGCCGTGTCGATGATGAAAGATGGCCACGTGGATGTCTTCACGCTCGGCACTGCTGCGCCGTCATCTGCGGTGATGGATCTGGCGAACTCACGCGATGTGGTGCTTGTGCCGGTTGATGATGAGACCATGAAGGGCATGCGCGAAATGAATCCAGCCTACAACAAGCTGATGATCAAAGCTGGCACCTACCCGGGTCAAACAGAGGATGTGCCAGCCATTGGTTACTTCACGCACGTGATTGTGGCGTGTGACTTGCCTGACGAACTGGTCTACACCATGGTTAAAACCATGGCTGAAAACATTCCAGACATGGTGGCAGTCAGCAAGAGCATGTCCAACCTGACCCCGCAAATCATGGCGACCGAGATGGGTGTGCCGATGCATCCCGGTGCGGTCAAGTACTACAAAGAAGTCGGCGCGATGTAAATCAGTGTCGCTACAGGGATCATCAATTTAATAAAAACAACCACTTCACACCAGGACAAAAACATGAGTGAAGTCATCTCGGAAGAGAAAGCAGCGTTTGACCCCGCCTCATCAATGATGAAGCGGCTTATCACCGTGATCGCCGTCACGATGTCGCTCTACCACATGTATGTCACGTGGTTCGGGCCACCCGAGGCGGTGATTTACCGTGGCACCCATTTGATGTTTGCCATGGTCCTGGTGTTTTTGTTGTTCCCTAGCCACCGCGGATCCTCCAATCCGTGGTGGCGCGCCTTTGACATGCTGTTGCTTGTGCTTGGTCTCGGGGGAGTCTTGCACATCTTCATCACGTATGAGGACTTTATCAACCGGATTATCTACATCGACGACCTGACCACCAGCGACGTGATCTGGGGGCTCATCATGATCGTTACTGTGCTGGAGGCGACCAGACGCATCATTGGCTGGGCTTTGCCGCTGACCGCACTGGTGTTTGTCGGTTATGCCTATTTCTTTACCAATGTGACCTGGCAAGTCCTGCTAGAGCAGCTCTATCTGTCCACCGAAGGCATCTTTGGCTCCACGCTGGGCGTGTCAGCCGCCTATGTGATGCTCTTTGTGATCTTTGGCGCCTTTATGGAAAAAAGCGGCACGGGGCGGCTCTTCATGGATTTCTCCATGTCGCTAACTGGCAAATCGTCAGGCGGGCCGGGCAAGGTTGCCATCATCAGCTCATCGATGTTCGGCACGGTGTCTGGCAGTGCCGTGGCCAACGTCATGGTGACCGGACCGATCACCATTCCACTGATGAAACGTACGGGCTTTAGACCCGCATTTGCGGCCGCGGTTGAGTCGGTGGCATCCACAGGTGGACAGATCATGCCACCGGTGATGGGTGCTGTGGCATTTGTGATGGCGGAGTTTTTAGCAGTGCCTTATCTGCAAATCACCATCTGGGCGATTGTGCCGGCGGCGCTGTATTACCTGTCTGTTTTCTTTGCGGTGCACTTTGAGGCCAAGCGATACCGCTTGGCTGGTATCCCAGAAGATGAGCTGCCCAAACTCTGGCAAGTCATGCTGGTACGTGGCCAGTTGTTTATCCCCATGTTTGTCATCCTGATTGGCCTGGTGCTTGGCTACTCAGCGCCTATGTGTGCTTTAGTAGCAGCACTGAGCTGCCTGCCCATTGCCATGCTACGCAAAGAAACGCGCAAAACCATCACCTGGGCCACACCGATTCAGGCACTGGAAGACGGGGCGCGCGGCGCGCTCTCGGTGGCCATGGCATGCGCCTGCGCTGGTCTAGTCATCGGCTCAATCAGCATCACGGGCATGGGTATCGTGTTTACCCAGGTGGTGGTTGATCTGGCGAGCAACCACATCTTCCTCGCGTTGCTGGTGACAGCGATTGCCGGGATTATCCTGGGCATGGGCATGCCCACCACGCCAGCCTACATTGTGATGGTAGCGCTGCTCGTTCCAGCACTCATCAAGATGGGCATCGTTGCACCGGCGGCGCACTTGTTTGCACTTTATTTCGCGATTCTGTCTGCCATCACGCCACCGGTCGCTTTGTCAGTGTTTGCGGCAGCCGGCATTGCCGGTGCCAACATGTGGAGCTCGGGTTTGGCCGCCGTACGGGCGGCCGCACCGGCCTATATCGTTCCGTTCATGTTCGTATATGAGCCAGCGCTGCTGTTCATCGTTGATGAGGGCCAACACTGGTATCACTCGATTTGGCCGATCATGACGGCAACGATTGGTGTGGTTGCACTGGCCGGCGGCTTGTTTGGCTGGTTGCTGAACTATGCCACGATGCCGCAGCGAGTCCTACTCGTCGTGGGTGCTTTGTCATTGATCAAGCCCGGCGGACTTACGGATCTGATTGGATTTGGTATTCTTGGGTTTGTGGTTGTTTGGCAGCTCATGGTGCGCAAGCAGCCGCCTTTGGCCC
>CAZLFB010000077.1:0-2608 GCA_964558695.1 uncultured Orrella sp. | reverse complement strand
CAATTATGTTGCAGCGCCGCAACCAAGCCATCATCTGGCCACCAAAAAGAAGTGGGGATTGCTCATTTCAATGCCGGATTGACTAAGATACGCCGGTGGAGACTTTGATGCTCGTGTTGGGGTTAGCAGGCTTGCTTGCGTTAGTTTGTTTGCTAACGCCGGTCGCATCTGCGCTGCGTCTACCTTTTTCTTTAGTAGTGGTAATGGTTGGGGCACTTTTGGGCTACGTCATCCATTACCACCAATGGGCACCCCCATGGTTGGGCAATTATTTGGTCACGCTCCGGGACTTCGAGCTGCCAGCTGGCACCATTTTGGTGGTATTCCTACCCATCTTGCTCTTCGACTCCGCCGTCTCGATGAATGTGCGAGGCCTCATCAAAGACATCGGGCCGATCATGCTGATGGCCGTGGTTGCCGTGTTCATCTGCACCATGCTCGTGGGTCTTTCTGTTAACTATTTCACGACGTTTGGTCTAGCGGTGTGCTTTTTGCTGGCTGCTGTCATCGCCACCACCGATCCGGCTGCGGTCGTGGACATTTTTGCGCAGGTCGGCGCCCCGCGGCGCTTGACCACCATCGTTGAGGGCGAAAGCCTGCTCAACGACGCAGCTGCCTTGGCCCTCTATTCCGTGATGCTGGCTCTGGTCGTGGGACAGGCGCAAACAGTACCAACCGCGGGTGCGATCTTATTGAACTTCGCGCACCTGCTGATTGGCGGCGCCGTGTGCGGCTTTCTGATCGGTCGCTTTGTTTGCACACTCTCCCTGATGTTGCGTGGGTGGCCAACGGCTGAGATTTCATTGACGATTGCTGCAGCCTACGTCGCCTATATCATCCCTGAGCACTATCTGGATGTCTCTGGTGTGGTCTCCACGGTCGTATGTGGACTGGTCGTATCGTCAATTGGTCACACGCGGTTAACCCCGGCCACCTACCTGGCCATGCAGCAATCCTGGAGCCAATATGGCTTTTGGGCGAGTTCGCTCGTGTTTCTGATCGCCGCCATGATGATCCCCCGACTCATGGAGCACGCACAATGGCACCATTTGGTGGTGGTCGCGGTGATGTTCGGCGCAGCGCTGGTGGCCAGACTCACGACCGTCTTTGGCCTGATGCCACTGTTGTCCATCTTCCCCGGTTCAGGCGCCAAGGTCAGCTGGCGCTACAAAGCCGTGATTTCCTGGGGTGGGTTGCGCGGCGCCCTGTCGCTGGCCCTGGCACTGGCCGTGACCGAAAACAAGTATGTGGATGAATCCATCGGTACGTTTGTGGCGGTTTGCGTGACCGGATTCGTGCTCTCGACCATGGTCATTCACGGCTTAACGTTGCGGCCACTGATCTCGTTTCTCGGTTTGAACAAACTAAGCAACCAGGAGCGCGCCCTGCGTAACCAAGCGCTGGCACTGACACTGACCGAGCTTGACAAAGAAACTGACCAGATTGCAATCGACGACGGTATCGGCAAAGTAGCCAGGGAGAATGTCAGCGCCGTATTCAAGCGTAGCGTGGATCAAGTCACTGACGTAGCGGTCGAGCAACTTAATGACGATGAACGAGTGCGTTTGGGGCTATCGATGATTGCCCAACAAGAGTACGAACTGACATTACGCTCCTATGGCGAAGACTTGGTCGATCGCTTAAGCGCCACCGCCATCATGAGCAACGCTGAACAGTTACTCGACGAGGTCAAGCAAAGCGGTGTTCAAGGGTATCGGGCCATGACGGATCGGGTGTTGGCGTACAGCCCTTGGTTGCGATTTCAGTTAAGTGTTCATCACTACTTCCGGATCCAGCGATGGCTAGGTCTGTCCTTGGCCTATCGATTTGCCAGGCTGATTGATTTGCGTGCGATCACACGGTCACTGATCAAGCGCACAGACCGGGAAATACGCTCGATGATCGGTGATATGGCGGCCGATGCCGTGCAAAAGCTTTTGCAGGAACGATTGGCCGCGATCGAGGAGAAGCTCCTCGCCATGCGCCTGCAGTTCCCCAAATATGCGGACTGGCTAGAGGAAACCTACCTCGGTCGTATGGCTCGCACTCGAGAGCGTGCCCGCTATCGTTCCATGCTGAGTGACTCACTGATCAGCGCCGAGGTGTATCACGATCTGATGAAGCAGCTGAAATCGCGCTGGGCGCATCTGGACAAACTGCCCGATTTGGATCTGCACCAATCCGCTCTGGATCTGGTCAGTGGTGTTCCACTGCTTCAAGGGCTGTCCGACGAGGCGCGCAAAGCGATCGGAAAAAAACTTCGCCCGCGATTATTCGGGCCCAATGAACTGATCCTGCAAAAGAAAGGTCGTTACCACTCGATGTACTTTGTGGCTTCTGGTGCCGTGTCAGTCATGTTGCCAGACTCAACACACATTGATTTGGGCACCGGGGAGCATTTCGGGGCGCTCAGGCTGTTTGATCCTC
This sequence comes from uncultured Orrella sp., assembly GCA_964558695.1. Taxonomy (GTDB): domain Bacteria; phylum Pseudomonadota; class Gammaproteobacteria; order Burkholderiales; family Burkholderiaceae_B; genus Algicoccus. The sequence continues at coordinate 181 of CAZLFB010000077.1, read as the reverse complement.
ACGCACCATCGCGTGAGGTTCGGTCACTTGGTTTCACCACGCTACTAGAACTCTCAGATCGTGACTTGATTGCTCTGCTCAATGCCGACCCCAGCTTTAAAGAGGCAATGAAGCAAGCCACACAAGATCGCGAGCGGCTGTTACGGCCGGCCAGTGCTGACATCCATGACGATTCACCGAC
>CAZLFB010000076.1:0-10778 GCA_964558695.1 uncultured Orrella sp. | reverse complement strand
GGCATTATTGGTCCGATTCCGCTTAGTGAGTTCGAGCCCGACAATATCGAGAAAAAAATCGATGCCAATCCGTTCGCCGCCAGAGCGCGCTCGAAAAAGCCGCGCATCATGACCTTGACGCAAAGCACCTATGACGGTGTGATTTACAACGTTGAAATGATCAAGGACAGACTCGGTTCCACGATAGACACGCTGCATTTCGACGAGGCTTGGCTGCCACACGCGCCATTCCATGAGTTTTACCGGGAGATGCATGCCATTGGCGCCAATCGCCCGCGTAGCGAACGCGCCATGGTGTATGCCACGCACTCAACCCACAAACTGCTTGCGGGTATTTCCCAGGCTTCCCAGATTGTCGTGCAGGAGCCCCAAACACGCCGGCTTGACCGAAACGTCTTTAATGAGGCGTATCTGATGCACACATCGACCTCGCCACAGTACGCGATCATCGCGTCCTGCGATGTCGCGGCAGCCATGATGGAGCCACCGGGCGGCACCGCACTGGTTGAAGAAAGCATCCGCGAAGCCATGGATTTTCGGCGCGCGATGCGTAAAGTCAAGGCGGAATACGGTGACTCGGACTGGTGGTTTAGTGTCTGGGGCCCCGATGACTTGCCTGCCAGTGGCATTGGCGAACAGTCGGACTGGGTGCTCGAGGCCAATGATCATTGGCATGGCTTTGGTGACTTGGCCGAAGGCTTTAACATGCTTGACCCGATCAAGGCGACCATCGTGACGCCCGGGCTGGATATGTCAGGCAGTTTTGGTGAAACCGGCATTCCAGCTGCCTTGGTCTCCAAGTATCTCACCGAGCATGGAGTCGTTGTCGAGAAAACCGGCCTCTATTCGTTTTTCATCCTATTTACCATTGGTATCACCAAAGGCCGCTGGAATACCTTGCTGACTGCTTTGCAACAGTTCAAGGATGACTACGATCGCAACCAGCCGATGTGGCGCATTTTGCCGGAGTTCTGTCGTGACCATCGGCGTTACGAGCGGATGGGATTGCGCGATTTGTGTCAATTGATTCACTCGGCTTATCGTGAGTATGACGTGGCACGATTGACCACTGAAATGTATCTGTCTGACATGGTGCCCGAGTTCAAGCCGTCGGATGCGTTTGCCTACATGGCGCACGGTGATGTCGAGCGGGTGTCGATTGACGAACTAGAAGGGCGTGCCACTGGCGTTTTGTTAACGCCCTATCCGCCCGGCATCCCCTTGCTGATTCCTGGCGAGCGGTTTAACAAGACCATCGTGCAGTACTTGCAGTTCGCCCGTGATTTCAACGGTCGTTTTCCTGGGTTTGAGACCTATATTCACGGCTTGGCGCAAGAGGAAGATGCCAGTGGCAACCAGCGGCTCTATGTTGACTGCATTAAGCAGAGCTAGCCAGGCGTGACGCAGCACGATGTGATCGTGATCGGTGCTGGCGCTGCTGGCATGATGTGTGCCGCCACGGCCGGCCAGGCCGGCCGTGCGGTCTTGCTGATTGATCACGCCACCAAGCTCGCAGAAAAAATCCGCATCTCTGGCGGTGGGCGCTGTAATTTCACCAACCTGAACGTTGCGCCAGATAACTTCATCTCGGCCAACCCCAAGTTTTGTCGAACCGCACTTGCCGGCTACACGCCACAAGATTTCATACGGCTGGTGAACTCGCACGGCATCGCCTGGCATGAAAAACATCGTGGCCAGCTCTTTTGTGATGAAAGCAGCGAGCAGATCATTACCATGCTCAGGCACGAGTGCGACCGTGCGCAGGTTCAATGGCGCATGCCGTGTTCAGTCGATACCATCAAACCAGTCGACGGTGGCTTTGAGTTACTGACTTCCTCTGGTGTCTTGCGTTGCCAAGATCTGGTCATTGCCACCGGGGGGACGGCCGTGCCGCAGGTGGGCGCCACGGATTTTGGGTTGCGCGTGGCGCGCCAGTTTGGGCTGCCAGTCATCGAGCCGCGGCCAGCGCTCGTTCCCTTGCAGTTTGACCCCCATGTTTGGCAGCCGTTTGCGAACTTGGCCGGTGTGGCGCTCGAGGTTGAGATATCGGTGGCCGATGGACCCAAGCAGCGATTTCTGGAAGACATGCTGTTTACCCACCGTGGTTTGTCTGGGCCGGGCATTTTGCAAATATCGAGTTACTGGCGTGCCGGCCAGTCACTGTCCATCAATTTATTGCCACAGCCCGATTTTGTTGAAAAATTGATTGTGCTGAAGTCTGGCGCCAAGCAGCAGGCCGTCACGATACTGGGGCAGTTTTGGCCAAAGCGACTGGCTGAACAGTGGCTCGGGGATCAAGGGCAACGCAAGTTTGCGGAATGGTCAGACAAAGCCGTTCGTGCGCTAGCCCAGCAAATTCAAAACTGGCAGGTCATGCCGTCTGGCACCGCCGGGCTGCGCAAGGCCGAAGTCATGGCGGGCGGGGTTGATACCAATGCGCTTGACCAGCGCACCCTGGGTGTTAAGGGCATGAACGGAATGAGCAGTACGAAGGGCACGAATGACACGACGGGCACGAAGGGCTTGTACTTTTTAGGTGAGGCCGTGGATGTTACCGGTTGGCTTGGCGGCTACAACTTTCAGTGGGCTTGGGCCAGTGGTGTGGCATGTGGTCGAGCCTTGGCGGCCAAGGCGGGCACTGCTCGCTAGTTGCATGGACGGACTCAAATCGCAGGCCAAGATGGGGTGGTGACCGAGATGGTGTCGTCACGAGATGATGCCGTCAGTTGACCAATCGCTTTAATCTCAGCAGCTTAGGCGCTTTGGTTTAAACCGGTTCTGAACATTAGTTTTTATTAAATGACACCTTAGTGTCTTTTAATGGCGCGCCTGATTGTCTTGGTGACGGTTTTCCGGGTAATCTATGGCTATCTGTGAATACCCCGTGCGGGAGAGAGTGTCGTTCAGACACCGCCGAAGGCGCAATTCGCCCAGAATCGCTCAGGCACCCAATACTGCGCAAGGTTTCGTTTGATAGCGACACAGGACTCTGGAGAGACTTGCCGATCTATTGGTGAGCGCCGAAGGTGCAGCTGGTTGTTAACGTTTGTTGCTTAACTAACCAGAAAACTCTCAGGCAAAAGGACAGAGGGGCGGATCGTAGGATGAAGTTGCAGTTGCCATTACGAACCGTGATTCCCTCACCAGCCTGGAGTGCTTGAATGTCAGCTATTTTGCATAGAACCCCTCTGTACGATGCCCATGTGGCGGCCAACGCACGCCTAGTCGATTTTGGTGGCTGGGAAATGCCCTTGCACTATGGCTCACAAATCGAGGAGCATCATGCGGTTCGACAGTCCGCTGGCATGTTTGATGTGTCCCATATGCGCAGCGTTGATATTTCAGGCCCAGAGTCGCGCGAGTTTTTGCGTTACTTGCTGGCCAACGATGTCAACAAACTAAAAGCCGCAGGCCGTGCTTTGTACAGTTGCATGTTGAATCCGCAAGGCGGCATCATTGATGACCTGATCGCTTATTACTTCGCTGAAGATCAGTGGCGCTTGGTGGTCAATGCCGCTTGCGCTGAAGCAGACATCGCCTGGATGCGCCGAGTGGTCGGCGCCAAGTCGTTTAATGTAACGATCACGCCGCGTAACGATCTCGCGATGTTGGCGGTGCAAGGGCCCAACGCCATTGAGGTGCTTGGTGAGGTGCGCGCTCAGTGGTCAGCAGCAATGTCTGAGGCCAAGCCCTTTTCGGCCGTTGTGTTTGGCGACGTGGTGGTTGCTCGTACGGGTTACACCGGCGAAGACGGCGTGGAAATCATGTTGCCAGCTGTTGATGTGGTGGCCTTATGGAACGATTTATTGGCTGCCGGTGTTAAGCCCAGTGGCCTTGGCGCGCGCGACACTTTGCGTTTGGAAGCGGGCATGAATCTGTATGGTCAGGACATGGATGCCCTAACCACGCCAGCGCAAGCCGGACTGACCTGGACGGTTGCCTTGGCCGATGAGCAACGGGATTTCGTGGGGCGCAAAGCGATTGGTGAGTTTGGGGCCGTGGGCCAGATGTTGGGACTCAAACTTCAGGAAAAAGGCGTCATGCGTGCCCATATGGTGGTTAAAACGGCTCATGGCGACGGTGAGATCACCAGTGGCACCATGTCACCTACCTTGGGTGTTTCGGTTGCGATGGCCAGGCTTCCTGAGGGCGTGTCAGTTGGCGAGGATGTTCACGTACAAATTCGTGGAAAGTCAGTTCCAGCTAAGGTTTGCCAGCTACCTTTTGTGCGTCACGGCAAAGCCGTGGAATAAAAAATGTGTTTAATCAAGCAGTGTTTGCGGAGAATTGAATGAGCATTCCGAACGATCGTAAATATGTCTCCTCTCACGAGTGGATTCTTCCACAAGGAGACCTACTGCTAATTGGTATTACCGACACAGCCCAGGACCAATTGGGGGACCTGGTGTTTGTGGGTGATGTGCGTGTGGGCGCCAAGCTCAAGGCCGGCGAAACGGCTGGCGTGGTGGAGTCAGTCAAAGCTGCCTCAGACATCTACGCGCCGATCGACGGCGAAGTGTTGGAATTTAACGGTTCCCTGAACGACGCGCCGGAAAGTATCAATGGCGACCCGTATGGCACTTGGATCTATAAGTTCAAGCCTGTCAACATGGCAGACATTGATGGGTTGCTTGACGCTGCCGCTTATCAGGCAGTGGTTGACGCGGGCTAAATCATGACATCACCGACGACCGAGACAGCGGGCGCCTTCATTGCGCGCCACATTGGCCCCAACGAGGCTGATCGCCAGAAGATGCTGGCTACCATTGGCGTGGATAGCGTGCAGACGCTCATGCGCACGGTGGTGCCGACCAACATTCATCTATCTGGTTTGCTGGATTTGCCGGCGCCTAAAGATGAGCCAGCTGTTTTGGCCGAACTCAAGCAAATGGCCAGCCAGAATCAGGTGATGCGCAGCTACATCGGGCAAGGCTACTACGGCACTCACACGCCCAATGTCATCTTGCGCAATATCCTGGAGAACCCGGCCTGGTATACGGCTTACACGCCTTATCAGCCTGAGATCGCTCAGGGCAGGCTTGAAGCGATCCTGAATTTCCAGACCATGGTTGCCGATTTGACGGGTCTCGATATTGCCAACGCTTCCCTGCTTGATGAGGGTACGGCAGCTGCTGAGGCCATGACGCTGGCGTGGCGGGTGACTCGACACAAAGACCGTCCGTTTTTTGTGTCGGCCAACTGTCATCCGCAAACCATCGAGGTCGTCAAAACACGTGCCGAAGGTCTGGGTATTGAGTTGGTGATTGCCGATGAGGCTGCCGGCGTTCCCGCCTGTTTTGGTGTGTTGCTGCAGTACCCGCAAACCTTGGGTGATGTGGTTGACTACCGCGCACTGACCCAGGAAATTCACGCACAAGATGGTGTGGTGGCATGCGCCACCGATTTGTTGGCGCTGACTTTGCTAGAGGCCCCCGGCCACTGGGGTGCTGATATCGCCATCGGTTCGGCGCAGCGGTTTGGTGTTCCGATGGGGTTTGGCGGTCCGCACGCGGCCTTCATGAGTTGCAAGGATGCTTTTAAGCGCCACATGCCGGGCCGTTTGGTGGGTGTGTCGCGCGACGCCATGGGCAATCCGGCCTTGCGTCTGGCATTGCAGACGCGCGAGCAGCACATCCGCCGCGAGAAGGCGACATCCAATATCTGCACCGCACAAGTGTTGTTGGCTGTGATGGCGAGCATGTATGCCTTGTGGCATGGCCCCGCCGGCCTGAAAGCCATTGCACGTCGTGTTCACCAGCATACCGCCGCCGTGCGGGTTGGGCTTGAGCGACTCGGCTTGAGCGTGGTCAATCAGGGGTTCTTTGATACCCTGCACGTTAAGACAGGTGATAAAACGGCAGCGGTGCATGCAGCGGCAGAAAAAGCCGGCATGAACTTGCGACATGTCAGCCAGCATGAGCTTGCGCTGTCGCTGGATGAAACCGTTCGTGCAAACGATATCACGGCGTTGTTGGCAGTGTTTGCCGCAGTGTTTGGCAAGCAGGTCCAACCGGTCTGGCCCCACGGTGATGAATTGCCGGGCGTTGCCAGTAATCTCGCTCGACAGGGTGAGATTCTGACGCACGAGGTGTTCTCCAGTATTCAGTCTGAGACCGATATGCTGCGCTATTTGCGTCGGCTCAGCGACAAGGATTTGGCGCTCGATCGCACCATGATACCGCTGGGCTCCTGCACCATGAAGCTCAATGCCACGGTCGAAATGATTCCAGTCACTTGGCCTGAGTTTGCCAACATGCACCCATTGGCGCCGGCTGCGCAGACCAAAGGCTATCAGGTCTTGATCGAGCGTTTATCGGCGTACCTGTGTGAAATCACGGGGTATGACGCGGTCAGCTTGCAGCCCAACTCTGGCGCACAGGGTGAGTACGCTGGCCTCTTGGCCATTCGCGCCTATCACCGGTCGCGCGGCGATCACCACCGCAACGTATGCTTGATTCCCGAGTCTGCGCATGGCACTAACCCAGCTTCGGCCAATATGGTGGGCATGGATGTGGTCGTGGTTCGTGCGGATTCGCTGGGTAATGTCGATGTGGATCACTTAAAGGAATGCATCGGTGAGGCTGGCGATCGCGTTGCCGCCTTGATGGTGACCTATCCCTCCACACACGGTGTGTTTGAAGAGGCGATCACGGAGATTTGTGAGCTCGTGCATGCGGCCGGTGGCCAGGTTTACATGGATGGCGCCAACATGAACGCGATGGTGGGTGTGGCTCAGCCAGGCAAGTTTGGTTCAGATGTGTCGCACCTGAATTTGCACAAGACGTTTTGCATCCCGCACGGCGGCGGTGGGCCGGGCGTGGGTCCCGTGGCTTGCCGAGCCCACCTGGCGCCTTTCTTGCCGGGCGTGGTGCAATCCAGCGGTCAGTTACCGTCGAACGCGCCGGTTGGGCCTGTCAGTGCAGCGCCGTATGGCTCAGCCAGCATTTTGCCGATCTCGATGGCGTATATCCTTTTGATGGGACCTGAGGGCTTGCGCGAGGCAACTGAGGTGGCGATTTTGAATGCCAACTACGTGGCCACGCGTCTGGCACCGTATTACCCAATCCTGTATACGGGCAAGGGCGGGCGCATCGCACATGAGTGCATTCTGGATCTGCGCCCAATCAAGGATCAGACTGGCATTTCAGCTGAAGACATCGCCAAGCGGTTGATGGATTACGGCTTTCATGCGCCGACCATGTCATTTCCGGTGGCTGGCACGCTGATGGTTGAGCCCACCGAGTCTGAAGGCGTGGCTGAGCTTGACCGCTTTGTCGATGCCATGATTTCCATTCGCCGTGAAATTGAGCAAGTGGCCAAGGGCGAGCGCGATGCCAACGACAATGTGCTCAAGAATGCGCCGCATACAGCGCACATGTTGATGGCAGCAGACTGGCATCATGACTACAGCCGACAAGAAGCTGGCTTTCCTGTGGCGAGTTTGGTGCAAAGCAAGTACTGGCCACCAGTTGCACGGGTGGATAACGCGTGGGGTGATCGCAATCTGGTGTGTGCATGCCCACCAGTCAGTGAATACGCGCAAGCCAATTAAGGTCTGCGGCGGTATTCAACGAAGTCGTAGTGAAGGTTGTTTTCTGCGGGTTGGGGCTGGCGATCAGTCTCAACCCAAATTTTTGGATCCAGCGGCGCAAAAAACGCATCACCCTCGATCTCGATATCAATTTCCGTGGCAATAATCCGATCCACGCGTGCTAGTGCATCTTGATAGAGTTGTGCACCCCCGATGATGCAAACCTCTTGAACGTCACCCGCGATCTCAAATGCGCTGTCAAGCGAGTCCGCGCGCTGCGCACCGGTGAAATCACCTTCACCTGAGCGACTGACCACAATGTTCAGGCGACCCGGCAGGGGGCGGCCAAGTGATATCCAGGTTTTTTTGCCCATGATGATGGGCTTGCCCAGCGTTTGACGCTTGAAGTGAGCGAGGTCCGCCGGGAGCTTCCAGGGCAACTGGTTGTCTTTGCCAATGACCCGGTTGCGGCTGTATGCCACGATCAGTGAAACGACAGTCATACAGCCACCGGTGCCTTGATATGCGGGTGAAATTGATAGTTCTCGATGACGAAGTCTTCTAGCTCGTAATCAAAAATACTCTGGGGTTGTCGGGTGATTTTTAGTGTTGGGTAAGGGTAGGGCTCTCTGGCGAGTTGCTGCTGTACCTGCTCGAAGTGGTTGTTGTAGAGGTGGCAATCACCACCAGTCCAGATGAAATCGCCGACGTCCAGATTGGTTTGCTGCGCAATCATGTGCGTGAGCAAAGCGTAACTGGCGATGTTAAAGGGCACCCCCAAAAAAATATCGGCACTACGTTGATAGAGCTGGCACGACAGTTTGCCTTGCGCCACGTAAAACTGAAAAAATGCATGACAGGGCGGTAGCGCCATCTCCGGGATCAGGCCGACGTTCCAGGCCGAGACAATCAGGCGACGCGAGTCGGGATTGGTTTTGATTTGTTCGATGACCTGGCTGATTTGATCAATCTTATGGCCATCGGGCGCGGGCCATGATCGCCATTGCACGCCGTATATGGGTCCGAGGTCACCATCGGCCCTGGCCCATTCATCCCAGATCGTGACGTTGCGGTCTTGTAACCATTTAACGTTTGAGTCACCACGTAAAAACCAAAGCAATTCCACAAATATGCTGCGCGTGTGCAATTTCTTGGTGGTCACCAGCGGAAAGCCTTCGGAAAGATCAAACCGCATTTGGTGGCCAAACAGCGACCGCGTGCCAGTGCCGGTACGGTCGGACTTGTCGACGCCGTTCTCGTACACATGCCGCATGAAAGTTTCGTATTGGTTCATCCCGTCTACTCGCTTGCCAAGGGTTGGTTGCTGTCGATGATGTCGACTGACCAAGTCATTTCAGCGCTGCCGGCCAGCATGGCAGAGGCAGAACAATATTTTTCGTGCGACAGCTTGACCGCACGCTCGACCACTGCTTGGGTCAGGCCTTGACCGGTCACAGAGAAAGCGAAGTGGATTTTGGTGAACACTTTTGGGTCGGTGTCAGCGCGTTCAGCACTGAGTGCCACATTGCAACCGGTTACCGCATGGCGCCCGCGTTTGAGGATCAGCACAACGTCGTACGCGGTGCAACCACCTGTGCCAAGCAAGACCATTTCCATGGGCCGCGGTGCCAAGTTGTGGCCACCACCATCGGGTGCCCCATCCATGGCGGCGACGTGGCCTGTGCCTGTCTTTCCGATAAACAACATGCCATCGGGTCCGCCCCATTGAACTGTGCACTGCATGTTTGATTTTCCTTAAAGCTTGTGTGTTGTCATCAATGATAGCCTTTTGAGGCCATTGGATGGTGGGGTGAAGCTTGGTCGCCAGTGAATCGGTGACTAAAATAAAAAGGGAATTGATGCGTTGGTGAGGATTCCCTGGTTTTTGGTGAAATGGGGTGTTGTTGCGTCGTGAAGTGCCTTGCACGCAGGACATTAAGGATATGGGAGGTCCAGGAATATGACGACATTAAACCGACGTGCCATGCGCCGCCGTGAAGGCTTGTTTGATTCACTGATTGGTGAGGCGGCCGTCGCCCTGCAGGTGTTGTCTGGCGCAGCCGTTGCATCGAGGCCTAACCCGGCTGGACGCTTAACTAGCGATGCGCCCGAGTCACTGACGCCGCCACAACAGCGTCATGTGGCCGGATTGATGCGAATTAATCATGTTGGTGAGGTTTGTGCGCAAGCTTTATATCGCGGCCAGGCTTTGGCCGTTGATCGTGAGCAGACCAAAGCGCTATTGCGTGAGGCGGCGCGCGAAGAAGTTGATCATTTGGTGTGGTGCCAGGATCGTTTGAAAGAGGTCAACAGCCGGGTGAGTTTCCTAAACCCGCTCTGGTATGCGGGCTCTTTTACCCTTGGGCTCATAGCAAGCCGAGCTGGCGAGCGCTACAACCTCGGATTTATGGCTGAAACAGAGCGTCAGGTGGAGGCTCATCTGAACGATCATTTGAAATCGTTGCCTCAGGATGATCAGCGCTCCCGCAAAATCATCACGCAGATGCGTGATGATGAGATTGAGCATCGCCGAACGGCGCAACGGCACGGCGGTGTCGATTTGCCGTTTCCAGTACCAAATGTTATGAAAATAATGTCTAAGGTTATGACTAAAAGTGCTTACTATATTTAGTCATACAAAACTAATTTCTTACAATCTGATTGTTCTAGGCAGTGTTGTAGGGTGATTTCCCCCTGTCTTCATAGGGGAACATCAAAAAGTTTCTTGCATCGCACAAATTTTCTGCTATAGTTTGGTTGTGCGTCGCTAAACCTTCGGTATCAGTAGTTTCCCGAATAAGTTTGATAGGAAATGTTGTTTGGGGTTGTCTGAGGTTGTCTGGGAAATCCAGCAAAATCAGTTCTGCTGACAGTTCAAGGTTACGCAAGTCCGACAGCGACTCGGCAAGATTGTCTCCTCCACCCTCCTCCTTTGGTGGATTTGACCCGATACCGTTAGGTCTCGGGTCTTTTTTTTGGTTCGGATTGCTCGAAATGGCTCGCTTGGGGTTGGGGGGACTCTGTTGACCACATCGCCACAAATCGGCCGCCATGGTTTGTCTGCCAACCGGTTTGAGTTGATCAAGACACTCTTGCTACCATACCCCATGTGTTTCGAGTGTTTTTCGCTGGTTTAGCCCTTTCAGGGTCGTGGCGTCATCACTTACCTACCGCAAACATTGCGCCGGTTCAGCGCCGCCGAACACATAGGTAACCCCTTTTTTCAGAGCGAGGAGCAGCCCCGATG
>CAZLFB010000075.1:0-42594 GCA_964558695.1 uncultured Orrella sp. | reverse complement strand
CGGGTGGCGGTCACGATGACTGGGTCGAGTTCCGTGGGGGCGGTATAGCTGTTTTGCGCAAAGGCAGGGGCGCTGAGCACGCAGGCGACCGTGACGGTCAAGCGCCTTGATCTAAAGGAATGCATAAGTTTCTCGTGATGTGGACATGCGTCCCCGCATGACCGGTCAATCAACGAGCCAGCGACCTTTCTCGGCGCGCTAGCTCACCCGCTTTGGCCGGTATCGGGCTGGCGTTGCTGACATGTCTGTCAGACGCTGACCGTTGCGGGGGCAGCACAGGCGGGCGGGCGAATCTCCGCTTCCTGTTTCCCGTTTAACTTCCGCCGTACGACTGCAATTCACATAGATTCGCGGCGTCGCATCGAAAGCACCAGAGCGAGTCTACTGTAGCATGTGGCTAAAACCATACTTTGATATAACTCTACCAACCGTCAAGTTCCCCGAATTTGTTACGATTGGCGGTTAACTTTTGAGCAAAATGCGAGTAATTTCGCTGGCAACCGAATGTCTTACCCAAAAATTCCTTATTCGATCGAGTCATACACCCGCGGCCAAGCGTTCGTGCGAGCACTGAGCGAGCGCATATTGATTCTCGATGGTGCCATGGGCACGATGATCCAGCGCTACAAACTGGCTGAGGAGGATTTCCGGGGAGAACGGTTTGCCGCGCATGGCAAGGATCTCAAAGGCAACAACGAAATACTGTCGATTCTGCGGCCCGAAATTATTCGTGAAATCCATGAGCAGTACTTGGCTGCCGGTGCAGATGTCATCGAGACCAACACCTTTGGTGCGACCAGTATTGCGCAGGGCGATTATGAATTGCCCGAGCTAGCTTACGAGATGAATTTGGTGTCAGCCAAGCTCGCCTGTGAAGCGCGGGATGTGCATTGCACAACGGCTCGTCCGCGGTTTGTGGCCGGGGCCTTGGGCCCACAACCTAAAACTGCCTCGATTTCGCCAGACGTCAATGACCCAGGCGCACGCAATGTGACATTTGATGAGTTACGTGTGGCGTATGCCGAACAGATCAATGGTCTGCTTGACGGGGGCGTTGATCTACTCTTGGTAGAGACGATTTTTGATACGCTGAACGCCAAAGCAGCCATCTTCGCCATTGAAGAGGTGTTTGAAGCGCGTGGCGAACGTCTTCCTGTGATGATTTCAGGTACGGTCACGGATGCGTCAGGCCGAATTTTGTCGGGTCAGACGGTCGAGGCTTTCTGGAACTCGGTCCGGCATGCGCGACCCGTGACTATTGGCTTGAACTGTGCGTTGGGGGCTGCGTTGATGCGGCCCTATGTTGCAGAGCTCTCCAAAATCTGTGACACCTATGTGTGCGTGTATCCGAATGCCGGCTTGCCCAATCCAATGAGTGAGACTGGGTTTGACGAGACGCCAGAGGACACCTCAAATCTGCTGGAAGAGTTTGCGCAGTCTGGCTTGGTCAACATGGCGGGAGGTTGCTGCGGCACCACGCCCGAGCACATTGCGGCCATTGCTGCCAAGGTCACTCAGATGACGCCGCGGATTGTGCCGCAAATTCCCGTGCGTACGCGGTTGTCTGGCCTTGAGGCCTTGAATTTTGATGAAAAGTCTTTGTTCATCAACGTTGGCGAGCGCACCAACGTCACGGGCAGCAAGATGTTTGCGCGGCTGATTCGTGAAGAGAATTACGACGAGGCGTTGTCGGTCGCGCGTCAACAGGTGGAGAACGGTGCTCAGATCATCGACATCAACATGGATGAAGCGATGCTGGATTCTCAAGCCTGTATGCACAGGTTTTTGACGCTGGTGGCTTCTGAGCCTGACATCTCGCGCGTGCCCGTCATGATCGACAGCTCCAAGTGGGCGGTGATCGAAGCGGGATTAAAGTGCGTGCAGGGCAAGCCCGTGGTCAACTCCATTTCGCTGAAAGAGGGAGAAGAGCCCTTTTTGCAGCAAGCCAAGTTATGCCGGCGTTATGGGGCTGCTGTGGTCGTCATGGCATTTGATGAGCAAGGGCAGGCCGACACGCTGGCGCGTCGGCAACAGATTTGTCAGCGTGCCTATGACTTGCTGGTCAATGAAGTGGGCTTTCCACCGGAAGACATCATCTTTGATCCGAACGTGTTCGCGATTGCCACAGGCATTGAAGAGCATGACCATTACGCGGTCGATTTTATTGAGGCGACTCGCTGGATTCGCGAGCACCTGCCGCACGCCCGCATTTCCGGTGGCATTTCCAACGTTAGTTTCTCGTTTCGGGGCAACGAGCCCATGCGCGAGGCGATTCACACGGTGTTTCTCTACTATGCCATCCGCGAAGGCTTGTCGATGGGCATTGTCAACGCTGGCCAGTTGGGTGTGTATGCCGAGCTCGATAAAACCTTGCGTGATCTGGTTGAGGATGTGGTGCTTGATCGGCAATCGCCCGTTGGTAAAACCGATCCGTCTGATGAGCGCACCAACACTGAGCGCTTGGTGACGTTTGCCGACACGGTCAAGGGTTCGGGCGCCAAGAAAGAAGAAGACCTTGCCTGGCGTGCTGAAACGGTAGAAAAGCGCCTTTCCCATGCGCTCGTGCATGGAATTACCACCTTCATCACCGAAGACACGGAGCAGATTCGCCAGCAAGTCGCTGACCGGGGTGGCCGTCCGATCGAAGTCATCGAAGGCCCGCTCATGGATGGTATGAACGTGGTGGGTGATCTGTTTGGTGAGGGCAAGATGTTCTTGCCGCAGGTGGTGAAGTCTGCGCGCGTGATGAAGCAGGCCGTTGCCCACTTGGTGCCGTACATTGAGGAAGAAAAGCGCCAGATCGCTGAGGCTGGTGGTGATGTGCGCGCCAAGGGCAAGATTGTGATTGCCACGGTCAAAGGCGATGTGCACGACATTGGCAAGAACATTGTCACCGTGGTGCTTCAGTGCAATAACTTCGAAGTCGTGAACATGGGCGTGATGGTGCCCGCGGCTAAAATCCTGGAGTGTGCCAAACAAGAAAACGCCGACATCATCGGTCTTTCTGGCTTGATTACGCCCAGCCTGGAAGAGATGGCCACCGTGGCATCTGAGATGCAGCGCGATGAGTATTTCCGCAGTCGCAAGACCCCGCTGCTCATTGGCGGGGCAACAACAAGTCGTGTGCACACAGCCGTCAAGATTGCGCCGCATTACGAAGGCCCAGTGATTTACGTGCCAGATGCGAGTCGTTCAGTGGGTGTAGCTCAGCATTTGGTGTCAGACAACGCACAGACCTATCTCGACAACCTTGCCCAAGAATACGAAACCGTGCGCCAACGCCATGCGCAACGGCAGGCCACGCCGCTGATTTCGATTGCCGATGCCCGTGCTGGCAAGCCGCAGTTTGACTGGGCGAACTATCAGCCACCCAAGCCCAAGTTCATTGGCCGTAGACTCTTTAAAAACTTTGATTTGGCTGAACTGGCCAAATACATCGACTGGACGCCGTTCTTTCAGACTTGGAGCCTGTTTGGTTCATATCCCAAGATACTGGAAGATGAGGTAGTCGGCGAGCAGGCCAAGAAGGTGTTTGCTGACGGACAGGCGATGCTCAAACGCTTGATCGATGGTCGATGGCTGACGGCCAGTGGGGTGATGGCTTTTTATCCGGCTAATAGTGTGAACGACGATGACATCGAGGTTTATCGTGATGACAAGCGCGAGGAGGTCTTGTTCACCTGGCGTGGCTTGCGCCAGCAGGGTGTCAAGCGCGAGGGCGTCGACAATAAATGCCTCTCGGACTTCATCGCACCGAAATCATCTGGCGTAAAAGATTACATCGGACTCTTTGCTGTGACAGCCGGCGTGGGTGTTGGCAAGAAAGAAGACGAGTTCATGAAAGTGCAAGATGACTACAGTGCCATCATGTTCAAGTCGCTTGCAGACCGCTTGGCCGAGGCGTTTGCGGAAGCCCTGCATGCCCGTGTGCGTACGGATCTCTGGGGTTATGTGGCTGACGAATCGCTCTCGAACGAGGAGTTGATTGCGGAGAAATACGTCGGCATTCGTCCGGCACCAGGTTACCCCGCTTGCCCGGAGCACGTGGTCAAGCGTGACATGTTCGATGTGCTTGAGCCGCAAGAGATTGGCATGACGCTGACCGACAGTTTTGCGATGGATCCGGCGGCCAGTGTCAGTGGCTTCTACTTCAGTCACCCACAGTCGCAATACTTCAGCGTGGGATTGATTGGTGAAGACCAGTTGCGAGATTACGTGGCTCGCAGTGGCCGCACCGAGGCTGATGTCAGAAGGAGTCTGGCGCCAGTGATTGGTTAGGTTGATTTGACACGCCACCAATGAGTGGTGTTCAGGCGTGGCGGCGGCGCATGTATTGCGCGAACAGTGGCACAGTAAAGTCGAGGTAGCCGTGATCGGTGCTGTAAATCATGCCTTTGTTGATAATGCTGGCACGCATGGGAGCAATCGATGATTGGCTTCTCCCTAGAGATTTG
This sequence comes from uncultured Orrella sp., assembly GCA_964558695.1. GTDB lineage: Bacteria > Pseudomonadota > Gammaproteobacteria > Burkholderiales > Burkholderiaceae_B > Algicoccus. Next base: position 38,140 of record CAZLFB010000075.1, on the reverse strand, counting down.
GCGATGTCAGCCACGGGATAGGGGCCATCGCCCAGGTTGGCCATCGCTTTGACAAACTGAATTTCAGTTTTGGTGAGGCGATCGATTCGTACCCTGAAAAAGCCGGTATCAAGCGTTGCCAGTGTCTCGTTGTAAGCCGTTTCCACATCTTCTGATGTGATTAAAGGTCCTTGCGCGTCATTCCAGGTTGTGTAAGCCCATTCTTGCAAGAAAAATGGATAACCACCTGTGCGCTCGACGATTAACTCAAGTGCTGTTGGCTCGATATGAACCCCCTCATCGATGATTGGTTTTTCGACTGCAAGGGTGGCGTCTTCGGGTGCTAGGGGCCCCACGCTCGGGTACAGGAATAGCCGCTCAGCGTAGGATTTGGCGTCACCAGCCAGACGCGCGACCTGGGGTAGTCCAGCACCCACCAGCAAAATAGGCAGCCCTTCCTGTGTGGCGTGGTGAACGGCCACGATTAATGCAGCCAAGTCTTCTTGCGACAGGTATTGCACCTCGTCAATGAGAAGAATCCAGCCCTTACCAGCCGCTTGTGCGGCGCGACCGATGACATCGAAGAGATCAGGCAGGTCGTATTGCAAGTCGCCACTGTCTGCAACCCCTGGTTCGGGCTCTACGCTGATTTCAATGCCACCAACGTCTATTTTGAAGATGGAGGCGAAACCCCTTAAGGCACGCAAACCGAGGTTCGCGGTTTGCTTGGCGGCTTCTGTGCCTGAGAGTGCGCGCATGACTTTGCGCATTTCCGGATAAAGCAGACGTGCGAGTGTTTCGCGCTCTGGAGACTCTACTTTCGAGACCAGTAGACCTTCCTGACGCGCAATTTTGCCGATCTCATTTAATAAGACGGTTTTGCCTGTACCGCGTAAACCGAGCAACATCATCGACCGGGCGCTTCGACCCCTAATGGCTCGTCCACACGCAATTCGTGCACTCTCCAGAATGGTGTCTCGGCCTGCGAGTTCCGGCGGGCGGTTGCCTGCGCCGGGTGCAAAAGGGTTCTGGTAGGGATCCAAGAGATTGTTTTGTAGCATTTTTAGTTACTAATACATAAATATACAATAAAAATAAATCGTATTATATGTTTAATTATCATTTCCGTTAGGTGATTTATAGTTAACCAAAACTAGTCATTTGGTATTGATAAGTTTCTAAAGTTGTCTATCGATTTGGATGCGTCGAGAGAAGTAAGGGCGACTGTTTTTGGTGATTGAGAGTCGTTGCTGTGTCAGTAAGCTGTTTCGTGCGCTAGCGATTCAGAGGTGTCTCGGTCTTGGCAATAACACCAGCTCTGTCGCCTTGAAACACAACAAACCACAGCCCTAGCCAAAGCAGCCAGGATCTATGGTTTGTTGGTCATGAACGCATTAGCCGTGGTCTAACAAAAGGGCGGGGTCAGCGGCTACTAGCTAGTCTGCGGTCGATCAAGCCTTGTGATAGATCTGAGCGCCTTTTTTAACGAACTCGACAGACTTTTCCTGCATGCCTTTTTCAAGTGCGGAGGTTTCGGATACGCCTAACTTCTGCGCATACTCGCGCACGTCTTGTGTGATCTTCATGCTGCAAAAGTGCGGCCCACACATCGAACAAAAATGTGCCACCTTCATGGAGTCTTTGGGCAAAGTCTCATCATGAAAGTCTTTTGCGGTGTCTGGATCAAGACCGAGGTTGAATTGGTCTTCCCACCGGAATTCAAACCGGGCCTTAGACAGCGCGTTGTCACGGATGGCGGCACCCGGATGGCCTTTGGCAAGATCGGCGGCGTGTGCTGCGATTTTGTAGGTGATGATGCCGTCTTTGACGTCCTTCTTATTGGGTAGTCCGAGGTGTTCTTTGGGGGTGACATAACAGAGCATGGCCGTGCCATACCATCCGATCAGTGCTGCGCCAATGCCCGAGGTAATGTGATCGTATCCTGGTGCGATGTCGGTGGTCAGTGGTCCCAAGGTATAGAAGGGTGCTTCATGGCAGTGTTCCAACTGCAAATCCATGTTCTCTTTGATCATGTGCATGGGTACATGGCCAGGGCCTTCGATCATCACTTGGACATCGTGCTTCCAGGCGACTTGAGTGAGTTCGCCCAGGGTCTTGAGTTCGGCAAACTGCGCCTCATCATTGGCATCGTAGGTCGAGCCGGGACGCAAGCCATCGCCGAGTGAAAAACTCACATCGTAGGCTTTCATGATTTCACAGATCTCTTCGAAGTGCTCGTAGAGAAAGCTCTCTTTGTGATGAGCCAGGCACCACTTGGCCATGATCGAACCACCGCGAGAGACGATGCCAGTCATGCGGTCTGCGGTCATGGGAATAAATGGCAAGCGCACCCCAGCATGGATGGTGAAGTAGTCCACCCCTTGCTCGGCCTGTTCAATCAGCGTGTCTTTGAAGATCTCCCACGTTAGTTCTTCGGCCTTGCCGTCGACTTTCTCTAACGCCTGATAAATTGGGACGGTTCCAATGGGTACCGGTGAATTACGAATGATCCATTCGCGGGTTTCATGGATGTGCTTGCCGGTCGACAGATCCATGACCGTGTCACCACCCCAACGAATGGCCCAGGTCATTTTCTCGACTTCTTCACCGATGCCGGAGCTGACGGCCGAGTTACCAATGTTGGCGTTGATCTTGACCAGGAAATTGCGGCCGATGGCCATGGGTTCGATTTCCGGGTGGTTGATGTTGGCCGGAATGATGGCTCTGCCCCGTGCGATTTCGTCACGCACAAACTCGGGCGTTATTTTGCCGGGCAGTGATGCGCCATACGACTGGCCAGGGTGCTGGCGCAGTAGGCGCTTGACCATCTTCTCGCCGTCAGGCCCGCTCTGGCGCAGGGAGTCGATGTACTGCTCGATACGCAGGTTCTCGCGGATGGCAACGTACTCCATCTCAGGCGTGATGATGCCTTGGCGGGCGTAGTGCATTTGGCTGACATTCTTGCCAGCCTTGGCGCGACGAGGCTCTCGCTTTAACTCAAACCGCATGGCCTGCAATGCAGGGTCAGCCAGACGCTCCTTGCCGTACTGGCTGGTGGGGCCCGACAACACGTCCGTGTCGCCACGTTCCTCAATCCACGCAGCACGTAGTGCGGGCAATCCTTTGCGAATGTCAATTGAGGCATCAGGGTCGGTATACAGACCACTGGTGTCGTAAACGGTCAGTGGTGGATTCTTCTCACCACCAAAAGAGGTGGACGTGTCTGATTGTTCGATCTCACGAAATGGCACACGAATATCCGGGCGTGAACCGGTCTCATATACCTTGCGAGATTTGGGCAGTGGTGCGACTGCGGCGGCATCAACTTCGGCAGTGGCCGCGAGAAACTTTGGATTGGCGTTCATGTGTAGCTCCAAAAAAGGTTGGAGCCGAGTCGGAAGAAGTCCATCGATGGAGATGGAACGCGCTTCCAGCGTCGGCATTATCCGGACTGGTGCTAAGGGACTCTCTCAACCGGGACGTTTGTCCCAGTACCCCTGCGTTGCCTGTGCAGTATAGGCTCATCGTGCGGCGGTGTAGCAGTTTGTCATGATTTTTTATGCTGGACGTATTGCATATCGCCTAGCCTAAGTCGGTGCCTGCAGAATCAATAGGGATTAAAGTATTCATGTAAACTACGAGGTATTACTTTTTATTGCGAATTTGTTGCATGTCCAAGCCCTCTCCGACCGCCAGGCAAATCACACCTGTGGCTGTGAAACTTGATGCCGATATGAAAAACAGGTTACATGCGCTTGCACAGTCGCGCCAGCGCACCACTCACTGGCTGCTTAAAGAAGCCGTTGCGCAGTTTGTTTATCGCGAAGAACAACATGAAGCCCTTCGTAGAGATGCTCTCCAAGCATGGGGCGACTACCAGGAAACGGGCCTGCATGTCAGCGCCCGAGAGGCCGATGAGTGGCTGGCGCAACTTGAGCAGGGACTCGACGTCGCACCACCCAAGCCTCACGCTTAAACACGCTTAAACCGGTTTAACCATATTCCGGCATCCATGGCCCGCTTGATTTGGACACCAGCCGCAACGCAGGACTTGGCTCGTTTGCATGCTTCCATGAAACAGAAAAATCCAGACGCTGCAAAAAAGGTAATCGCAGCGATTCGGGCTGGCGTTCGCTTCCTTGATGGCTATCCGGCCATTGGCAGGCGAGTCGAAGGCATGGACGAGCAGTTTCGGGAGTGGTTCATCGATTTCGGCAGCAGCGGCTATGTCGCGCTGTACCGAACCGATCATGAGTTAACCACGCTGCTAGCGATCAGGCATCAAAAGGAGGCAGGCCATTGACGCCCTAAGGTTACTCGTTACGAACGAGTTTGGCATCTCTCTACGTCGGGCATTGGCGCTATTGACGTTCGCAGTTGGGCTCACTGGGTGCGGCGCTATTTATGACGCCATCGTGCCGCCGCCACCGGACGAGCGTCGCAACGTGGCGTTTTACTATGCCCAAAACGACTACGAACAAGGCTTGGTGATGCGCACCGCCAGAGGCGGCGAACCCAAGCTGTATACGCAGCAAAAACCCATTGTCGAGGGCACCGACATCAAAATGGCTGTACCCATGAAGGATCCGGCGGGTTACTTCTTTGTTGGCGTCCAGTTAAACGACAGTGGTGCGCGTAAGCTGGCGCAGACCACGCCGCAAATGATTGGCAAGCAACTGGCGTTGGTGGTGAATGATCGTTTGCTTGGCGCAGCCTTGATCGATGGCCCGATCGAGCAAGGCATGTTTGCCTTGGCGACATCTGACCGCAATGCCGCGTTTGTCCTGTCTGACTTGCTTAGCCCAAAGTCACCTTAGGTGTTCTAGTTCAACACCACCAGATTGTCGCGGTGAATCAGTTCAGACTCTGTCATCTCACCCAGAATACCGGCGATTTGGTTGCTGGGCTTACCCATAATGCGACGGGTGTCTGACGATGAATAGTTGATCAATCCACGCGCGCATTCTTTGCCATCGGGGTCAATGCAGGACACCAGGTCACCGGTTTCGAAGACGCCCTCAACACCACGCACACCGACCGGCAGAAGGCTTTTGCCGTCTTTGGTGAGTGCCTTGGTCGCACCCGAATCGAGCAACAAGCGTCCACGCAAGCGCAGATGATCCGCCATCCATTGTTTGCGGGCAGACCAGACTGGTTCACTCGCTAAAAGCGCTGAACCGATTGCTTCGCCCGCAGCAAGTCGAGTCAGCACATTGGGTTCACGCCCTGAGGCGATGATGGTGGATGCGCCGCTTTTGGCGGCACGCTGAGCAGCAAGCACCTTGGTCAGCATGCCACCTTTGCCGATGTGGCTGCCGGCTCCACCCGCCATGGCTGCCAGGCTGGGGTCATTGGCCAGTGCTTGGCTAATCAGACGGGCGTTGGGGTTTTGGCGGGGATCTTGGTCGTACAGACCGGTTTGGTCGGTGAGAATGATCAGTGCATCGGCTTCGACCAAGTTAGCGACTAACGCGCCTAGCGTGTCATTGTCACCCAACTTGATCTCGTCAGTTGCCACCGTGTCGTTCTCATTGACGATGGGCACAATACCAAACTTGAAAAGCGCCAATAGCGTCGAGCGAGCGTTTAAGTAACGCAATCGATCGGCCATGTCTTCGTGGGTCAGCAAAATCTGAGCGGTTTTGAGCCCATGAGCGCTAAACGCGCTCTCATAAGCTTGTGCCAAACCCATCTGGCCAACGGCTGCTGCTGCTTGCAGCTCATGCATTTCCACCGGACGACGTTTCCAGCCAAGGCGCGCCATGCCTTCGGCGATGGCGCCACTAGAGACGAGCACCACATCTTTGCCGGCTTGTCTGAGGGTAGCGATTTGTTCGCACCATTGGCCCACGGCTTGCAAATCAAGGCCGCGACCGTCGTTGGTCACGAGGCTAGATCCGACTTTGACAACCAAACGGTTGCCAGTTTTCACGGGGGACGATGATTCGGAGGACATGCTTCTGCTTCCTGCTTAGTCGTTCTATCTCAGCTGCTTCTGCCCGGATCAAACCTCGGATCTTCAAACTGTGCTGTGCCGTCCGCAATGTCTTGGGCACGCTGCTCGGCTGCCTTGGTTTTATCGATCATTTCCTGCAAATCGTAGATGAGCTGCTGCGTGCCTTCACCCGTGAGTGCCGAGATGCAATACACGGGCCCTGACCATCCGCTGCCTGCCACAAAATCATCGCGAGCCTGCGCTGCGTCTTCAACCATGTCGAATTTGTTGAGCACCAGCCAGCGTGGCTTGGCATAAAGCTCAGCATCGTACTTGCGCAGTTCATTCTCGATGGCTTGCATTTCTGCAATTGCCACGTCAATGCGATCTTCATCCGGGTTCATGGTTGAGAGATCAACCAGATGCAATAGCACCCGTGTGCGTGAAAGATGCCGCAGGAACAAGTGCCCAAGACCGGCACCCTCGGCGGCGCCCTCAATCAGTCCGGGAATATCGGCCACCACAAAGCTCTTGGAGGGCGATGTGCGTACCACGCCAAGGTTAGGGTGCAGGGTAGTAAATGGATAGTCTGCAATCTTGGGGCGCGCGTTTGAGATTTTACTAATCAACGTGGACTTGCCGGCATTGGGCATGCCAAGCAGCCCAACGTCTGCCAAGACTTTCAGTTCAAGACGTAGACGTCGTTGCTCGCCTTCTTTGCCGGGCGTGAACTGTCGTGGTGCGCGGTTGATGCTCGACTTAAAGTGGATATTGCCAAGGCCACCGTCGCCACCCTTGGCGAGCACCACGGATTCACCGTGCTTGTCTAAGTCAAACAGCTGTTCGTCTGTATCGGCATCGTAAATCACGGTGCCCACTGGCATACGAAGGGAAACATCATCGGCGCCAGCGCCGTATTGGTCTGAGCCACGCCCATTCTCGCCGTTGCGCGCAACGTGTTTGCGCGCAAAGCGGTAGTCCACGAGCGTGTTGATGTTGCGATCAGCAACGGCAAGCACGCTGCCGCCACGGCCGCCGTCGCCGCCGTCCGGTCCACCCTTGGGGATGAACTTCTCGCGCCTGAAACTTGAAGCACCATTGCCGCCCTTGCCAGCAATGACCTCAATGGTTGCTTCGTCAACAAATTTCATGATCCTTTCCCAAAAAAACAAAAGCCCTGCCGCCAACGACAGGGCTTTGTCTGTCGCAACAGCAGGAATTATTCCGCGATGATCGACACGGTCGACTTGTTTAAGCGACCCTTGACTTCAAACTTCACCTTACCGTTCTTCAGCGCAAACAAGGTGTCGTCCTTGCCAATTCCAACGTTCACACCAGGGTGAAACTTGGTGCCGCGCTGGCGCACAATGATCGAACCAGCATGAATCAACTCACCGCCGTAGGCTTTCACGCCTAATCGTTTCGATTCTGAGTCGCGTCCGTTGCGCGTCGAGCCGCCGCCTTTTTTCTGTGCCATTTATTTACTCCTGGTTTCTACCCTAATTAAGCCGAGATCGACTCAATACGGATTTCCGTGTAGTTTTGACGATGGCCTTGACGCTTTTGGTAATGCTTGCGACGGCGCATTTTAAAAATCTTGACCTTGTCGTGGCGTCCTTGCGCAAGAACTGTTGCCTTAACCACGGCACCGACGACGATGGGAGCACCAACTTTGATTTGCTCGCCTTCGCCAACCGATAAAACCTGGTCTAGCGTGATTTCTTGCCCAATGTCTGCCGGTATCTGTTCTATTTTCAGTTTTTGGCCAGCGGCAATGCGATACTGCTTGCCACCGGTTTTTATGACCGCGTACATGGGTTAACCTCTTGGTTTTAGGGTAAAAAAATTCTTCGGCACGTAGCCGAACCGAAGAATTTAACCCATAACTCATTGAAAGTCAAAAAGAAACCGCTGTGTCGACACCCATTGCCGAGCTTCTGTCCCCGATTGCCGACGATATGGCGGCGGTCAATGCCGTTATACGAGCGCGCCTGAATTCTGAAGTGGTGCTAATTCGTACGATTGGTGACTACATCATCGGCGCCGGTGGCAAACGACTTCGTCCCGCGCTGGTGCTGCTCATGGCTAAAAACTTAGGCTATCAGGGTGACAAGCAGGCGGTGATGGCTGCTGTGGTGGAATTTATTCACACCGCCACTCTCTTGCATGACGACGTGGTTGATGACTCTGATATGCGCCGCGGTAAAAGCACGGCCAACGCTGTATTCGGGAACCCGGCCAGTGTCTTAGTAGGCGATTATCTGTACTCCCGAGCCTTTGAGATGATGGTCGAGGTCAACAGCATGGACATCATGCGGGTGATGGCCGAGGCCACCACCGTGATCTCCGAGGGCGAGGTGCTGCAGTTACTCAACGTGAATGATCCAGATGTGACTGAGGAACGGTATTTGCAGGTCGTGCGCTATAAAACAGCCAAACTGTTTGAAGCGGCAGCCGTGGCGGGCGCCATGTTGGCCAAGGCCACTGATCGGCAACTTCAGGCTGCGGGCACGTACGGCCGTCACTTGGGTACTGCGTTTCAACTCATTGATGATTTGCTTGACTACTCCGGCAATGCCCAGACGCTGGGCAAGACCGTGGGCGATGATCTGCGCGAAGGCAAACCGACCTTGCCATTACTTCGCGTCCTTGATGTCGGTACGGATGCACAGAAGCAGCTGATTCGCCATGCGATTGAGACCGGTGAGGGTGACTTTTTGGCGGTTGCTAAAGCCATTCAGGAGACGGATGCGCTTGAGCACACTCGTGTGGCCGCCGAAGTAGAGATTGAATTGGCGATCCAAGCGCTCGCTGACTTACCAGATAATCAAATCCGCACGGTGCTCACCAGAGTAGCTGGACTATCCCTGAACCGCGATAATTAGCCGAGTTATCTGAGCCCTGAAACCTGCTAGAATCACAGTCTTTCCGGCGCTTGCCGGATTCCCGAGACAGCATCAGCTGTCTGCCATTCCGACATCGGGGCGTAGCTCAGCCTGGTAGAGTACTGCGTTCGGGACGCAGGAGTCGGAGGTTCGAATCCTCTCGCCCCGACCAGTCAAATCTGGTCTCACACCAGTCAATTTGCCAGCGGTCGTAGCCGTTCGCATGCGTGAATATCGATTTATAGCCATCCACAGCGATCCTTCCCCAATAGTCTAAGGACCTAAAGCCTCGCTGTGCCGGAGCAGAAGTCTCTACTTATTATCTTGTGTATTTGGCTAATACAGATTATATTTTGTAAATTGATTATACATATTTTAATTTGTATGAATGAATTTACTGTTCACACCTCGGAGCACCTGTCAGTTTTGCTTCAAGGTTTTCGTAAGCAGGCTGGCTTGACGCAGTCCGACATGGCCATGCGTCTCGGTATTACTCAACAAACACTCTCAGCGTTTGAGCGCAACGCAGATAAGGCCAGCGCAGACAGATTACTGGAGTACCTGAGCATCCTTGGTGTTGAATTGGTGCTACGTCAACGGCGGGCTGGAGAGCCTGCTAGATCCAATTCTGAAGCTGATTGGTAAGCGTCATGGGCGGACGTTCTAACGTACAGATTTTGTATCTCTGGATGAATGGAGAGTTTGTTGGCACATGGACATTACGTCCCGCGATGGGCGATGTGTTGCGGTACGACAGTGCGTGGGTAAACTCCCAGCATGGTCGTGCCTTGTCATTGTCGTTGCCGTTTACGCCAGGCAACAAACCTCACCGTGGGATCCTTGTCAGGAGTTATTTCGAGAACCTGCTACCAGACAGTCGTGATATCCGTGATCGGGTTGCCAGAAGGTTTCGACTCGGTTCAACAGATGCTTTTACTTTGCTGACCGAGGTAGGGCGGGATTGCGCTGGCGCGCTACAGATATTGCCAGATGCAAATCCGCCAGAGGATGTCCGACGAGTGCGCGCTGAACCCTTAGACGAGTCAGATGTTGCCAATATGTTGCGTCATTTGGTGACTCCAGGGCAGTTTGGCAACCAGTATGCAGATGAGTTTGAAGAGTTTCGGCTCTCGATTGCCGGTGCTCAAGAGAAAACAGCACTCGTGTGGCTCGATGGTCAATGGTGCAGGCCAATTGGCTCAACACCGACTACACATATTTTGAAGTTGCCGCTTGGACTCGTCGGTAACTTGAATTTCGATATGAGTGCGTCAATAGAGAACGAATGGCTTTGCCTGGAGATCATGCGAGCCTATGGCTTGCCTGTGCCGCTTGCACACCCGTTACAGTTTGAAGATGTGAAGGTATTGGCGGTTGAAAGGTTCGACCGCGCATGGGCCAAATCTGGTCAGGCAAAGCCTTGGATCGTTCGCCTGCCTCAAGAAGATATGTGTCAGGCTACTGGCACGCCACCCGGGCTCAAATATGAATCAGATGGTGGACCGGGCGTAAGAGCCATTATGAAACTGTTGGCCACAGCAGCCGAGCCTGAGCGCGATCAGCGCAACTTCTTTGAAGCTCAAGTTATTTATTGGATGTTGGCTGCGACCGATGGACACGCAAAAAATTTCAGCATTTTTTTGCGTGCTGGTGGTGCATATGCGCTGGCTCCTTTTTATGATGTCCTATCTGCCTATCCGGTCATGGGCAAGGGATCCAATATGCTTTCGCCCTACAAAGCCAAACTGGCGATGGCGGTGCGCTCAAAAAACCCTCACTGGGTGATACGCGATGTTCGTCGTCGCCACTGGCTGCATGTTGGTAGGGAGTATGGCATCGTGGGCCCGGATGGTCAGGCCGTGGATGCGATCCTGGATAATTTGGCAAACCGAACGCGTGATGTGGTCAATACGGTTAAAGCCAAACTGCCAGAGAATTTTCCGCGATCGATCAGCGAACCCGTATTTGAGGGATTGGTTGCTGCAGCCGAACGCTTGATGACAGGTTAACAAGCAGTGTGAAACCCGAAAGTTGTCACTCCCGCTAGATGGAACTGAGTTAGCGACGCTAGCTCGGTTGCTTGAGAGTGCTGCGTTCGGAATCCTCTCGCCCCGACCAGTCATTCAAAAAGCTTTTTACTCATCCGATGGCTTTCGAGACTCTCGAGCTTTCCTGCACGGATCTAATTCACGCCAAATCAGAATCTGTGGACATCATTCTCAAAAAGAGTTACTGACCAACCCAATATCTCAGCACGGTCTTGGATTCTTCGCCCGATGCGGCAATTTCAAGAGAATACGTGCCTCGTATACCGGCGTATGCACCCGTACCCCCGATAATGGCACCCTCATGGGTATGTTTGCCACCGGCAGGTTTGCCGTTCTCGGTCTTCACGAAATCCATCTTATATATTGAGCCCTCAGGCAGAATGATTTCCTTAAAGAATGAGCGCGCACTGGCCTTTCCTTCACGATCAAGATAGACGATCGTTGCCTGGGAGTAGTACTCGCCAACAGGTGGTCCTCCCGCCGACAACGCAACCTCACCATGACGTACATACATATCGCCCACGGACGGACCCTGCACACCCGTGTCGACATATTCCGGCGCACTGAGCACGGCGTAGGTGGTCATGGTGTGCTCTTGAGCGACAGCACTTCCCATCAGACATAAGGCGGATGCGCCCACACAAAACCATTTCATGTCAATTCCCGGATATTTCTGATTTTCATGGCGCCATGGTAACAGCGCTCGAACTATCGCAACGGGAGACCTTCCCGGGTGATGGTGTATCGCACCCGCGGGTTGTGAGGCCTGATCCGGGGAAGCGCAAAGAAATATATTTCCTTCCAGACGATTCAAAAATTCGCAACGCGATTAGACTTCTCCAAAACGTATAATCACAATCACTAAAAATTGCTTGGAGACAGACATGGTCACCGTACCGCCCACAAAGTTCGCTTATCGGAGTGAGCACGACTTGCTCGGAGATCGCGACGTGCCCAGTGATGCTTATTACGGCGTACATACCCTGCGGGCCATCGAGAATTTCCCTATTACAGGCCAAACCATCGGTACGGTTCCCGACCTGATCCAGGCTTTGGCAGAAATCAAGATGGCTGCTGCCATGGCCAATGCAGATCTGGGGTTTTTGGCGAAGCCCCAATGTGACGCCATCGTTGCGGCTGTGCGTGAGATTCTGGCCGGCCAACTTCATGATCAATTCAAAGTCGACCTCATACAAGGTGGTGCTGGTACATCGACCAACATGAATGCCAACGAAGTCATCGCCAATCGCGCACTTGAGCTGATGGGTCATGTGAAGGGGGAGTACAAGTATTTGCATCCCAATGAGCATGTCAATATGAGCCAGTCAACCAACGACGTGTACCCAACTGCGCTAAAGCTAGCGACCTATAGGGGGTGTGTGAGGTTGTTAGCGGCGATGCGAATCATTCAGTTGTCTTTTGAAAGCAAGGCGATCGAGTTTCAGGACTTGCTAAAAGTTGGCCGCACGCAGCTGCAGGACGCTGTTCCGATGACACTGGGGCAGGAGTTTCGAACCTATGCGGTGATGGTTGGTGAGGATATACAACGTTTGGATGAAGCGCTGCCGCTCATTTGTGAAATCAATCTGGGTGCCACGGCCATTGGAACTGGGATTAACGCCCACCCGGAGTATGCTGCTAGAGTCAGGCAGCATCTAACTGACATCACCGGTCTGCCACTCATTACAGCTCCTAACCTGATTGAGGCAACGCAGGATGTCGGGGCATTTGTTCAGCTCTCTGGTGTGCTCAAGCGGATTGCGGTGAAGATCTCCAAAATCTGTCATGACCTCAGGCTGCTGTCGAGCGGACCGCGCGCCGGTTTGGGGGAAATCAACCTGCCCGCCAAGCAGGCGGGTTCAAGCATCATGCCTGGCAAAGTCAATCCGGTGATCCCGGAGGTCGTGAGTCAAGTTGCCTACGAAGTCATTGGCAATGACGTGACCATCAGCTTTGCTGCAGAGGCTGGCCAGTTACAGCTCAATGCTTTCGAGCCGGTCATCGCCTATTCGATGTTCCGCAGTGTTGCTCACCTAACGCAAGCCCTGCTGACGCTGGACAAAAACTGCGTTCGAGGCATCACGGCCAATCCGCTTCGCCTGCAGCAGCTCATGGACAGCTCCATTGTGCTAGTCACTGCACTCAATCCTTACATCGGTTACCAGAATGCTACTGAAGTTGCACAAGAGGCGCTGCACACTGGTAAACGAGTCTATGACATTGTGCTTGAACGCAAGCTGATGGACCGCAGCAAGCTCGATGAGATTCTGAAAGCAGAGACATTGACTGCGCCCAGATCTATTCTTAAATAGTCACTGTCTTACGTTACATGACTACCTCTACGCCTGATCGCCAACTTTGGAATCGCATCGATGAATACTAAAAAACTGACCCAGCAGATTGTCATCGCCATGGTGCTCGGTATCGTGGTCGGCTGGATTTGTAACTCGGTCGCTGTTGATGCGGTGATGGCCAAAGACATCTCGGAGTATTTCAGTCTGGTCACGGATATTTTTCTGAGACTCATCAAAATGGTCATTGCCCCGCTGGTGTTTGCCACGCTGGTCTCAGGTTTGTCGAGCATGAGTGGAACGGGTGCGGTGGGTCGTATCGGCTTGAAAGCAATGATTTGGTTTGTCACTGCGGCACTGATTTCTTTGTCAGTGGGTATGTTGCTGGCCAATGTCTTTGAGCCTGGTGCTGGGCTGAACATGACAGTCCCGCCGGATAGTGTCAAAACAGGTGTGGAAGCCGCGGGATTTAATGTTCGCACATTCGTCGCCCACCTGGTGCCAACAAGTATTGCGGAGGCCATGTCAAAGAATGAGATTCTGCAGATTCTCATTTTCTCGTTGTTCTTTGGTATGGGTCTGGCGCACATCAAAATGCGTGGCGCGACCACGCTGTATCAAATGATCGATGAACTGGCCAACGTCATGTTCAAGGTCACCGACTACGTGATGCGTTTTGCGCCTTTGGCCGTATTCACGGCGATTGCCTCGTCGATCACCGTGGAGGGGCCGGGTGTGCTGGTCAATTATGGCAAGCTGATCGGTCAGTTCTACCTGGGGCTGGCGATTTTGTGGGTGCTAATGTTCTCGGTGGCTTACTACTTTCTGGGCTCACGTACCCGCGAGCTCGGCGGTCTGATTAAAGAGCCACTGCTGGTTGCGTTTGCCACGGCCAGTAGCGAGGCCGCCTACCCCAAAACCATGGAGGCGTTGGACAAATTTGGGGTCAAGCAACGTGTCTCTGGATTTGTGCTGCCACTGGGCTACTCGTTCAATCTCGATGGCTCAATGATGTATCAGGCCTTTGCTGTTTTATTTATTGCACAGGCTTTCAACATCGACTTGAGTTTTAGTCAGCAGGTTGCTCTATTGCTTGTGCTCATGGTCACGAGCAAGGGTATGGCGGGTGTGGCCCGCGGTTCTCTGGTTGTGGTTGCGGCAACGCTGCCTTTGTTTCATTTGCCAGAGGCAGGACTTTTACTCATCATTGGTATTGACCAGTTCTTTGACATGGGTCGAACGGCCACCAATGTGGTTGGCAACAGCCTAGCCACGGCAGTTATCGCCAAACAGGAGGACGATCGAGAGGCTCGGTCGGGATCTGATGCATCAGCGCCTAATCCGGCATCGGCATCGGCATCGGCCTCGAGCTGACGACAGGCTATCTTGGGTGGGCTCTCGGATTTTTGCAGGGTGAAGATGGGTGGACGGATTCCCAGCACGGGCGATCATTGTTATTGTCGCTACCCCCTGCGCCAGGCAATGAACCTCACCGTGGCATGCTGGAGATTTTGTTTGTGAGCCCGATCACTATCGCCATTGTCTTTGTCGCGACCATTTTGGTGCTCATGATCGTCGTAAAGATACTGGTGGGTAAAGTTCTAGATGACAAAGACAGACGGCAACAGGTCATTGAAAGTTCGGACGGTGGTTCAACGGACGGTGGTTCAACTAAAGACCAATGAATAGATTTAAGAAAACTGTTCAAAATCCAACCATGGTCCAGAGCATCAGGCACCCTAACGCGAGCAAAGTAAGCCCGAGGATCGTTGCCGCTCGGGTTGAATAGGCGACTGGCTCTGGGCTTCTGATCCTGGCATCTGTCTGAAGGTAGCGCAGGATCGATCCAATGATGGTCAGCAACCCAAACACCACCAGAACAATGCCTGCTGTTTTAGTGTCGTGCGTACCGGCATGGGTGTTTTGCCCAAGACCAAGCGCATCAATGCGAACCAGAAAGAAGTGAAATTTTTCCAGCACGAATCCAAATGCAGCTAACGCAATGCCGGTTCTGATCCAGGCAAGAAAAGTTCGTTCGTTGGCTGCATGGTCTGAGTAACGTTCGATCACTGCTTGCCTCTCGTATGAATTACCAAGGATTGGAAGTCCCGCGAACTGTTGGTGTTTTGTGGACAAATCGATGAGTTCAAACACGGGCTAGTAGTAATTATAGGGCTGCTACTTTCATTTTGACGTGTCTTGTCTAGACCAGGACGATCTGGCGACAAAGCTTGGTTAGAAACACGCTGGCCACTCTCAGGCAATTGGCTGATCGAGCCGTATCGCGTTAATCTGGCTTTTATGTTTCTCAGTATCTATGAGCGTGCTTATGATTCATCACTTAGACCATCTTGTTTTGACAACGGCACAAGAGCAGGCCTGCATTCATTTCTACACACGCATTCTTGGTATGCGCCTAGAGACCTTTGTTGGTGGCACGCCGCCGGTTGAGCGCAAAGCATTTGTGTTCGGCAATCAAAAAATCAATCTTCACATCGCGGGTAAAGAGTTTGAGCCCAAAGCCCATCTGCCAACCCCAGGGTCAGCCGATCTGTGCTTCATTGCTGATTGCCCGCTTGTGCAAGTTATCGACATCTTAAAAGCGAACGCTTGGCCGATTATTGAGGGCCCGGTCGCCCGCACTGGCGCTGCCGGGAAGATCCAGTCGGTTTATGTCAGAGACCCTGACAACAATCTGATTGAAATCAGCGAATACACGTCCTAACTGGCACGCTTGTTCCACTGGGTTAGCAACTCGCGCGCCTCGGTGTTACCTGGATTTAAGTGCTCATCGTGCCCAGTTTTTTTGGTGCAAAGCTCAATCACATAGCCGTTGGGGTCGCGGAAATAGATCGACTCGATAAATCCGTGGTCAGCGGGGCCGCGGGTTTCGATTCGCCGATCCTTTCCTTTTTGTAGCATGTGGTTCAGGTGTGGCTTATCGACCTCAAGCGCAATGTGCAGATCAAAATCATGCTGTGACTTGAACTCAAACGTTTGGTCAGGCGCCTCAAAAAACGCCAGGTGTGAGCCATCACCGAGTTGATAGAACGTGTGTAATACCTCAGTTGATCGCCCGGTTTTGGTTTCGGTGATTTTGAGTGCACCCGCTAACGGCAGTTCAAGAAAGTCTTCGTAGAACGCTCGAGTATCTTCTGAGTTTCGGCAGCGGTAGGCAGCGTGGTGTAGCCCCTTGATGGCGGGCCTTTGTATGGGATGCGCCGTGATGTGATTCATTGTGTGGTCCCTCGCTTTTTTCTGGCTTCTCGCTGAAATCGGCATACAAGAGATCATTTTGCAGTAAACAGCAGGCGCTTGTCCTCAAAACCATTTCCAAACAGGTGTTCCTGAGGGGCGTTGCTGTACCCGCACCACTCGGTCGCCTCAGTTCTCGACGCCTCGATTCCCGTTGCGTTAACTCGAGGGTATGGCTAAAGTGAGGCGCTAAGTCGGATTCTTTTTAGGAGTGTGAGATGCATGTACTGACCAGTGTTCAAGGGCTGCGGCACAAAGCCCGCCTTGGCGTGATTTTTGCAGGACTGCTGTTGGCAGCATCGTCGGTCGCGCACGCAGCAGGTGATGGTAGTGGTCACAAGAATGGGGCGATGGCGACCATTGAGGTTTCGGCAGCCAAGGAAGTCTTGCAAGATCAAGTGCAGGTGGTCTTTAGCGCACAAGCAGTTGGCAGTACTGCTGCTGAGGTGAATCGCAAGTTATCGGATGCGTTAAATCAAGCGCGCGCCAACTTCAAGATTCCAGCGGCAGTGGAGCTGTCCACAGGTGGTTTTAGTGTCTACCTAGACTATGGCAAAGACAACAAGCCCAAGGGGTGGGCGGGCCGTGCCAGTTTGGTGGTTGATAGCAAAGCGCTCGAGTCTGTCTCGTTGGTGATTGAGCATTTGGGTCAGTCGCTGGCGATTTCTTCGGTGCAGTTTTCGTTGTCGCGTGATGCCCGTCGCGAGCAACAGAACCTGCTGATGCAAGATTTGGCGGCTGAATTTGCTGCACGGGCTGCCCTGGCAGCGCAGGCATTTGGTTTTAGTGGTTATCACGTGGTGGCACTGGATTTCACCGATGGCGCTGATTTCAGTGCGCGCCCGACGATGCAGCGAATGGTTGCAGCGCCTTTGATGGCCGACGCTGGACCAGCGGTCACGCTTGAGCCATCGATGACCTCGGTTGAAATCTCGGTGAAGGGCCAAATCGGTTTGCATTAGTCTTTTTGACTCGTCATGTTGTCTGACGCAACGTTGTGGCCAAACGACTGCAGGCTCGCTATGGGTCTTGGCGCTACAGTACAGCAGCTTACTGTTGTGACTGATTGATGACCAACGACAACTCACGTGCACTGGCGCCTTTTGCGGTTCGAAGCTTTCGTTTCCAATGGCCAGCCGATTTGGCTGCCTCTTGGGCATTCGAAATCGAGATGCTGATTCTGGGCTGGTATGTTTTGGTTGAGTCCGAGTCAGTCTTTTTGCTGGTTTTGTATGGTGCACTGCAGTACATCGGTGCCTTGGTATCACCGTATGTCGGTGTGCTTGGCGACCGATTTGGTTACAAGTCGCTCTACATCTCCATGCGCGTCGTGTTTGTTCTTCTGTCGATGGTGTTGCTCGCCTTGGCCATCGCGGACTTACTCGACCCCATCATTGTTATCTTGCTTTCCATCATCTCTGGGACGCTGAAGCCATCCGATGTGATGATCCGCTTTACTTTGATTGCACAGACGCTTGCACCGAGGCAGTTAGTGGGGGCACTCGGTATTTCTCGTTTGACGGTGGATTCAGCTCGTATGGCCGGTGCCATTGCGGGTGTGGGGATCTTTACGCTGTTTGGGATGGTGGGCACCTATATCCTTATTCTGACGATGTATGTGATCAGTCTCGCGCTCTCCTTTGGTGTGGCCGGTCGGGAGGCGGCCTCGATTGCGGCCAAGGCGCCGGCGTCAGTCTTGCAAGATCTAAAGCTGGGCATTCAATACGTGTGGCATAGCCCCGCGCTGACTGGCTGCTTCATGCTGGCGTTCTGGGTCAACGTATTCGCTTACCCGCTGGCGCTCGGTTTGTTGCCCTACGTGGTCAATAATGTGTTCGAGGCAAAAGAGACCTTGCTGGGTGTGCTGGGTGCCGCTTATGCCTTCGGTTCTTTGATTGGGTCTTTATTAATCAGTAGCAATCGCATCGCCATGGGAGCGGGCCGTTTAATGATCATGGCTGGCATTGCCTGGTTTGCGTCTGGATTTTTGTTTGCCATCAACAACGTGGTTGTCGTGGGTGTGGTGCTATTAATGTTAGTGGGTGCGACGCAAAGCTTGTGCGTGACGCCATTGGCGGCTGTGATGTTGAGGGCAACTGAACCGCAGTATCGCGGCCGGGTCATGGGCATGCGAATTCTGGCTATTCTGGGTTTGCCTTTGGGGTTGTTATTGGCCGGTCCGCTAATCGATTGGTTCGGCTTTGCCTGGACTTGGGCGGTCTACTCAGCCATTGGTGTGGTGTGCGCGTCAGCCATGATCTGGGTCTGGCGCGACAGCCTTTGGTGTAAAAGGTCGGCAGCCAACGCACCAAGCAGTACGTAAGCAAGGTAACATTCGTGAACGAGGGCTAGCGCAAACAGGTGTTGGCTCCGGCTAACCAGGAGACCTCCGTGAATTCTTCCAGCCCATCTGCTGTTTCCAATCAGGAACCTTCGCGCTCACATTCGCGCTTAAAGCTGATCGGTGTTGCCTTGGCTGCGTCATTGATTCTGGCCGGCTGCGCCACCAGTCAAAAGAGCCTTAATCCCCAGTTGGAATCCGGTTACCTGAAAGGCTACAGTCGCCTTGCACCCATTGAGAGTCCTGAACAGGGCGTTGAAATCTACGGCTACCGCAATCCCAAGATCGATATCAGTAAGTATGACGCGGTCATTATCGATCCAGTGGTGATTTATCAAACTGCAACTGCAGATGCCGCGGGCAACGGTTTAACCGAAGAGACACTCTATAAAGTGCGACAGCAGATCACAGAGAAGATCCGCCAAGATGTGGCTAAACACGTCAAGGTGGTCGATAAACCTGGCCCAGGTGTTGCGCACCTGAGCATCGCGATTACGGGCGCACAGACACTATCTGATGGTTTTAAACCAACGGATCTGATTCCGGTTCGCGCCGTGCTGAATGTGGCCAGTAAGGCTACTGGTCTAGATGACAAGAACGCCATGCTGGTGGTTGAAGCCAAGGTTAATGACAGTCAGTCTGGCGAGTTGATTGGTGAGGCGCTGTACACCGTTTCAGGCGAATCGTTCCGGCTCCAGGCCAGTTCTGTAGAAGCATTTGAAAAGCTTGCTGACAAGTGGGTGCAAACGGCCATTCGCGTGGCAGCCGGTCGTCAGCCGTAAGCGCATCGTGCCTAGTTCCTAGTCCTTAATTACTAGTCCTTAACTACTAGGGCTGGGTATCGGTGAAGACATACATGCAAAACGGGCAATGAACAATTGCCCGTTTTCTTTTTTGGTTACTTCAGTGGTGTCTTGATGTAAGGGATTTCGTGATCGATTTTGTCCCAGATGAAACGACCTGCTGGCGATTTTTGCTCTTCGGCGATGTGGGACACCAGTCCGGCCGCCCTGGAGATGACCGCAAATCCCCGCATCAATGTCGATGGCACACCGATTTCACCCAGTAGCGCTGCGGTAGCGCCCGTGGCATTGATCGTGATGTGCTTGCCGTAAATGTCATCGACAGCGCTTGACAGCAACCGTAGTGCTTTGACGTGCGTGCCTGGCAACTCGGGCTCTGCATCTGCTAAGGCCAGCAATTTAATCGTGCGCGGGTCATCGGGCTTGTGCAAGTGATGGCCAAACCCGGGCAAGTGAGCCTTGATCGACTTGATTGCAAGTACGATCTCACGGGCCTTGGTGTCCGGGTCATCGGCCTGGATAATTTGATCCAGCAGTTGGGCATTGTTCTCCATGGTGCCCACAAACTGGCTGCCAACCGCCAAAAGCCCCGCGGACACTGCACCCTGGAGGTTTTCTGGTGCGCTCATGTAAATCATGCGAGCGGCAATCGCGCTAGGCGTAAAGCCATGCTCCATCAAAGTGATGAGTACTGCATCCAAAATGCGCATGTCCACCGCACGAGGCTCGCGCCCCATGATCTGCATGAACATCACTTCAGAGAAAGTACGTTTGCCCAGCAAATCCTCGACCAGATCCTGGTCGCGGTAGTTCATGCTGGTGGGTGTGTGCGTGCACAGCTCAGTGACTGGCTTAGTCATGCAATTGTCTCCCAACGGTCTGGTTTGTTGGGATTTGTACCACCTTGGCGAACCCAGTGATGGGTTGGCCAGGACGATTGGTCTTTATCGATTGGTCTTTATGTGTCTGACTTTGGTTGGCGCACGACTTGTACCCCACCGATACGCCAGCCCTCGTCGATCGGCACCATTTCATAAACCAGTATGTGCAGGGTCTTGTTGAAGTCCGTGATCATGACTGTCTGCAAGGCGTGGTTGCTGTAAAGCTCAACGCCGAGATACTGAACGTCGGAGGGACGCCACACCATGGGGTAGCGGTGCAACACGACAAAGGCAAACTTCTCGGGTGACCCAAAGCGTTGCTGAATGCCGGGGGCGGCGTATTCGAATGCTGCTTTAAAGTCATCAGCCTGAAATGCATCAATCTGTTGCTGAATGACTTTTTCTATATCTGAATTGCGTGTGGGTTCGGCCTGCGCGCTACCAACCACAAAACTCATGCAGACAGAAACCAACCAAGCTGCGATTCGCATGTTGCTCCCCTATTCGTCTATGTTGAGGTTATAGCCCTTGGCTAGCATGCATCCGATGGCCACCATAGAACCATCGGGGTTATCCATTAAAAGGACTGTCTCTGATTTACTTTCCCTTGAAATCAGGCTTGCGCTTTTGCAGGAAAGCAGCCCTGCCCTCCTGGAAGTCTTCGGTGCCAAACATCAGTCCTTGCAAGTCGACTTCCAAGGTAAGCAATTCGTCCACGCTCATGGCCCCGCGTGCCAGTGCCGCCTTGGTCATGCCGTGTGTCAATGGTGCAAACTGGGCAATTTCTTCAGCCAGTTGGATGGCGGTGGCCAGGGCCTGCCCGGGCGGGCACAGCTCTTCAACCAAGCCTTGGGCGCAAGCGCTGGTGGCGTCCAGTGTGCGCCCGGTGAGCATCATCATTTTGGCGCGGCCCAGGCCCATGCGCGCTGGGATGGACCATAACCCGCCCAAGTCAGGCAGCAACCCGATTTTATTGAACGAACAGGTGAACTTGGCATCGGTTGAGGCCACCACAATGTCGCAGTCAGCGGCCACACACATCCCCGCGCCAGCGGCATGGCCTTCCACCGCAGCGATGATGGGCTTTTCGCTGTTCATGATCAGGCGAACCATTTCATGGGTCTTTTGCATGCGGTGGCGACCGTTGATCGAGTTAACGCCGTCAAAGCCACTGATATCCCCGCCCGATGAGAAATGACCCCCATCGCCTGTGAGCACAATGACACGGCACTGGTCGTCATGCAGGGCATCCCGTAAGGCATGGCCAAGTTTCTCTCGCAGTAACATGGACAGGGCGTTACGTTTCGGCGGGTCGCTGAACTTGAGGATAGTGACGGCGCCTTGCGTTTGAACGATGACGTGAGGGTCTGTGCTGGTCATGATCTGTCTCCCCAAACTTGTTATTTGATTCGTGTTGCACTTGGATTGATTGTACGGGGCTGGCGCAGTCTGACGAGCCCGTTCACGACTACACTTCAGAGCATGACATACCAACTGGATCACTTGACGGTTTCGCACCACGGCACAGTCGTGCTCGACGATCTTTGCCTGACACTGCCGCGGGATCGGTTGATCGGGGTGATTGGCCCCAATGGAGCGGGCAAGTCAACCTTGCTGGCAACCCTGGCAGGCGACCTTCAGATTGATCAAGGTCGGGTTCTAATGGATGGCAAGCCTGTTGGCGCAACATCGATCAGTGGGTTGGCTCAGCGGCGTGCCGTAATGGCACAGCAGACCGCCGCGGTTTTTAATCTCGCGGTCAGTCAGGTGCTTGAGCTGGGCTTGCATGCGTTTGCCCGCTGGAATGCGCGCGAGCGCACTGCGTTAATGAACGAAGTGGCACAACTCACCCAAATCACCCCTTGGCTTGATCAGTTCATTACGGCGCTGTCGATGGGTCAGCAGCAGCGTGTGCATTTCGCGCGTGCGCTTTTGCAAGCCAAGGCAGCTTTCAAGGAACATGGATCGGCGTGGCTGCTGCTAGACGAGCCGACTGCCAGCCAAGACCCCAGTCAGCAACAGATGATGCTCTCGGCGTGTCGCGAATTTTCAGCGCAAGGCGCTGTGGGGGTTTTGCTGGTGATGCATGACCTCACACTCGCGGCTCAGTGGTGCGATGACATTATTGTGTTGAAAGATCGATCGATACTGGCGCATGGTCCTAAACACGAGGTGTTGACACCAGATGTTCTCAAACGCACCTATGGGGCTGAACTTGACGCACAGGTTGTGTGGCAGCCTGTGCCCGGTGTGATTATGTCTCGTCGGTAGTGCGTTGCGGTGTCGGTATTTCTGTACCTCGGTGCTTTGCTTATTGATGGTAGTCACGGGACAGCCAGGCGGCACCCCGAACACCGCTAGAGTCGCCATGCATTGCGATAGCCAATTTGGTGTGCACATCCGCCCCAAACACATGCTTTGCGAGCCTGCGCTGCACTGCATCGCACAGGCCATCCAATTGACTCAAACCACCGCCGAACACGATGATATCGGGGTCCAGCACGTTAATGACCGTGGCCAGCGATTGGCTCAAGGCATCAAAATATTGATCTAGCGCTTGGCAGGCAATGTTGTGCCCGTTTCGCGCAGCCAGGGCGATGCCCGTGGCGGTCATTGCTTGATCGAACCTTGCGCCTAGCGCACGATGGGTGTTGATGAGCCCCTGACCTGACAGGTATGTCTCAATGCAGTCATTTTGTCCGCAGTAGCAGCGTCTTGGTTGATTTCCACCCAGCCCGCTGTCAAACCAACGTGGCAAAGGGTTATGGCCCCATTCGCCTGTGATGCGGTTCGGACCGTTAACGAGTTGCCCATTGACGACAAGGCCACCACCCACGCCGGTGCCCAGAATCACGCCAAACACAACGCGCTGGCCTGCCCCCGCGCCGTCGGTGGCTTCAGAAAGAACCAGACAGTTGGCATCGTTTTCTACGACAACTGGAATATCCAATGCGCGTTGCAGGTCAGTGGCCAGGGCTTGCCCGATTAAGCAAGTGGTATTGGCATTCTTTAGGCGACCCTGCGCGCCAAACGGTGTGCCTGGCGCACCCACTCCGAGGGCATTTGCTCGCGTTCCAAGTGCTGACTGTGCGTCATGAACCAGAGTAACCATGGTGCGTAAGATGGCGTGATAGTCACTTGCCGGCGTGGGCACCCGTTTGCGCAGCAGCGATTGGCCGGTCTCATCGAGTACGATGAGCTCAGTCTTGGTGCCGCCTAGGTCGATACCGAATTGGAATGTTTGCACGATAGAGGGTATTGAAATCAAGGGGTCTTGCTGTCAAGGGTCTTGCTTGACTCGGTATTTTAGTGGCCAGAAGATAACGCGTTGAAGACTCAAGCAGCAATTTTGAAGTGCCCTGTGATGTATCACCAGACGTTTTATTGGGGAGAGCGATCCATGTTGTCACGACTGAAGAAAGTGGCCATTATCCTGATGGTCAGTGTGCTTGTGCCAGCACAGGCAGCCTCAGTCCAGACTGAAGTGCTTGCTGAAGGTTTAGTGCATCCCTGGGCGGTCGCTTTCTTAGGTGACGGCAATATGCTGGTGACAGAGCGCGCTGGGCAACTGCGCTTAATTGGTGCGGATGGCTCAGTGGGTGAGCCGATTACCGGGCTGCCAGCGATTGATGCGCAGCGTCAAGGTGGGCTGCTGGATCTCATCACTGACCGTGATTTCGCACAAAACCGAATGCTTTACTTTTGTTACAGCCGCCCGGATCCCAAGCGCAGCGGCTATAACTCGACCGCGCTGGCTTCGGCACGATTGAGCCAAGATGCCCGTTCGCTTGAGAACGTGAGGGAGCTGTTTGTTCAGGGTCCATCGTTTCGCGGTGGGTTTCATTTTGGGTGCCGCATTGTTCAAGGGCCAGACGGCACCTTATGGCTGGGCCTTGGTGACCGTTTTCAGCTGATGCAAGAAGCACAAAACACCAGCAATGAAATTGGCAAGGTGGTGCATATCAACCAAGACGGTTCTATCCCTGCTGACAATCCTTTCTTGCAGCAGGCTGGGGCCGCAGCCACTATCTGGAGCTACGGTCATCGCAACATACAAGGCGCCACGTTTGATCGCCAGGGCAGACTTTGGATGACTGAGCATGGGCCCCAAGGTGGCGATGAGCTAAACCTGATCAGGCCGGGTGTGAACTACGGCTGGCCCGTCATTACTCATGGGGAAAACTATGGCGGCGGCAAGATAGGCGAGGGGATAACGAGCGGGCCTGGCATGGCGCAGCCCGAGGTTTATTGGACACCGTCCATCGCACCATCCGGACTGGCTTATCTCGACACCGATCGCTATGGACAAGACTGGAACGGTAACTTATTGCTCGGTTCACTGAAGTTTGGGAATTTGGTTCGGCTGGTGCTCGACGGTGACCGCGTGGTTGAGCAAGAGGTCGTGTTGCCCGAGTTGGGCCAACGCGTGCGCGATGTTCGGTTGGGGCCAGACGGCTTGGTGTACATCCTCACCGATAGTTCATCGGGCCAGTTAGTAAAATTGACACCCAGGAAGTAATCGTCGCCCGGATAGCGTCATTTATCAAATGTCCACTTGCCCCACATGAACAGAACATTGCCATTGTTTTGTCCGCCGGGTACATAGGCGGCTTGAATCGTCAGGCGCTTATAGCCAATCGACGCAATCGGCAGTATTCCGGGAAATGGGATGCCATTCCAGTAGTCACTTCGAGACATCAGAAATCCTGTTAGACCGACACCAACCTTGATATCGCTGCCAAGCTCCCAGGTTGGCGCCCAAGCATAGCCCGCCATAAACGATGGCTTGCTGTGCGAATCCAGAAAGCCCATGGCGTAGATGCTTTCCCAGTTGCCGTTGCTGTTGAATCGGCCTTTGCCAAGTCCGGCACCGGCGGGATACTCGTTATAGCTATTGAGCAGGTCGTCGCGGTATGCCCACGGCATGTGGTAAGTCAAAAACGGGACATACAGCTCCACATCACCCGTTTCCCACGTGTCAGAGACGTGCTGCCAGGCCGTGTCTAGCCAGCCCGGTGTTTGGTCGCCTGTGTTGGCATTGACCAAAGTTGGAGCAGCGAGCACTAACGCCAGCAAAAAATGTTTCACGCGTGACAGCTTCATGAATCGGGTTGAGCAACTAAGACGGATTTGAAGTAACTGAAGTTTAAAACGGAAATGGAACAAGATTGACCGATAAGTTGATGCTTATCGGCAGCTTACAAGGGGTGCGCGTGGCTTTTTTGTGAAGGCAAAAAATTACCCCGCCCACATGATCGATGTGGGCGGGGTAATTTAAGCAACTATTTCGGGCAATTATCTGGAGAAGATATAACCCTGCGGATCCCCGACACAAATCGCAAAACCGCAAACCAGGACGTTTGACGTCAGGTTGGCGATGGCAAGAACCAGTAGCAGTCCACCTAGCAGGGAGGCTAGCCAGGTTGGGCCGTGGGTGGACTGTCCAGCAAGCCGGTTACGGTCTATCACCAGCATCACTGCCGTAAAAACAATCGTGGCCATAAAGGCCACAAAGCCCCAAGTGTACATATGAAGATTAAAGATAGCGGAGCCAAAGCCGCTGTCACCAGGCAATATGTGCAACAGCACTTGCCGCATAGAGGCGCCGGCAGCCACCATCGCCGAGATGATGGTGATAGCGTAATGGATAGCGGAGGGTCCGAAACGAACATTCAAAAAGAATCCGAAACCCACCAGAATTAAGCCATAACGTTGCAGCATGCAAAGTGGGCAGGGAATCTCGCCAACAATTAACTGAAAGTAGAACGCAACCAGCAGGGAAACACAGATCCCGGCCAACGCGAGTGAATTCAGGATATGCGAGGGGTATCCGCTGATCGAAACATGAGTTTGATTGGTCATGGCGTTTCTCACAGCTCTATTTTCAAGGGACTATCCATGTGATACCACATCGCACCGAGCATGGCGACGACAGCCAATGCCCAGGCAACGATTGATACGGTGCGCGAACCACGCATGGCGGCCCATATACCAATGATGGCGAGCACGACGGTTTGCATAATGACCATTACGGCTAACTCCTAGACGACGCGAACATAACTCGGAAGCAAAGCAAGTTTGACGGATAAGTGCCAATACCGTCAACCTGCACGGTTTGCCAAAAACCGGTGTCGTGTGCATTATTGCTTTGATTTGGTACGACTCAGTAAGCATCACGGAGGTTTGTTACAAACAGATTAAGGGCAATTTCACTGGTGGTGCCTAGCGTGGGCGTATTGCAACAGTTTTTGCAAAGCTACCACGATAGTTGCTTGCGGTCATCGTCAGCGGACGCTTCGTTCGCTGACCTGCTGGCTGGCCTAAAAATTTGGGAACGTGCCCGATGAAATTGACTTGTTTGCCGAGTTCCCAAGCGTGTTTGGTAAGTTGCCTCCGGTCAATGATAAAACTCTAAAGCACACGCGGGCTAGCAATGTGGCCGTGGTGTTGGCACCAGGCATTAGGCATGTGAAGAGCATCCTGGATCCAGCGCTGATTGGTTCTTACCTTCAGTATCGCCGCTTCAGCGTTTCGCAGGAGAACCGATGGGCTGGATAGTCGGGTGCGGTAAAGTTTTTAACCAATCAATAGGGGTGACGATATGCTCAAATTTGCCATCGCGATCGCTGCCGGTTTGCTGGCAAGCTGTACCGTGTCTGGGACCAACCCGCTGATGGGCTTGCAGTTGCCAAATCCGGCATCGGTCTATTGCATCGAGCGCGGCGGTACGCTGGACATTAAAGAGAGCCCCGAGGGTGACGTATCCATCTGTGTCTTGTCTGACGGAACCCGGGTTGATGAGTGGACCTTCTACCGGCAAAACCATCCACAGCGCTAGTGCCGCGCAAAATGATCCTGATCCGTGGCTGGGACTCAATCCATGTTGCCGCTGTAGATGAACTTGGGCATACCCCAGCTAAAGCGAATGGCCAGTAAGCGCAAACTCAGTCCAATGGCCATTGCGATGCCCATGACGATGTCATGACTCAAGCCCAGTGCCTCGCCGCCAACGTACAGCACACCCGTAACGATGGAGACGGTGGCGTACAGTTCGGCACGGAATAACAAGGGGACGGTGTTGCACAGCAAATCGCGCAGCACGCCACCCACGCAACCGGTGATCATGCCTGATGCGATCACCACCACAAAAGGCAGATTCAGGCCGAGTGCCACATTGCAGCCAATTACCGTGAATACAACGAGCCCAATAGCGTCTAGTACCAGAAATAGATTGCGCAGTTTATGCATGTAGCGTGCCAAGGCGATCGTTAAAAGTGCAGCGCCACCGGTCAAAAGAAGGTAGTAAGGGTTTTGCACCCAAGTCAGGGGATGATTGCCAAGCAACACATCGCGCATCGATCCACCGCCCAAGGCCGTCACACAACCCAGCAGGCACACACCAACCCAATCCATTTCGCGTTTGCCGGCCACCAGTGCGGCAGTCATCGCTTCAGCTACGATGGCGACCAAGAAGAGGAAATGTAAGAGCGCGGTGGAGTCGTATATTCCGGTCATGGGTTGCTCAGGTGTGTTGGTCGATGGGCAATGCTAACGGCGTTGACTCAGGACGGCGTTGTTCTGCTGGGCACCTGAGCGCTTGTGGTGATCATAGACTGCTCACAGCGCTGACAAACGGATCAGCAAAACCCGAATGGCCACTTCAAATTCCCCCAGGCAGGACGGGTTGATTATCAGTCATCTTCGCTACTGCGTGCAAGGCGCGCGGCAGCCTCTTTAAGTCGGTAACGATCAGGCTCGAGCAAGCTGCGCATGATGAGGGCCTGCTCAGTTGTGGTGGCCAGCTGTGTCCGTCTCCACGTATCGAACATGGTAGCCCTGTAGGGTGGCTTGATAGGTTACCGCCTTGGTGACATGCTCTGCGTATGAAGTAGGGCTTGGATTTGCGGGATGCAATGCGGTAAAGCGCTGACTCGCGGGGCGAGACCAAATCCCAGCGAATAAAGGTTCTCAAATGTCGTGGGCGCCGTTCCGTGAAGCATTGCATGCCACGCGTGCGAGGTCATGATCATCGCAATCAGCGGTGTGCCTGACAAAATTCCAGTGCGTTTCATTAACTCAATAAAAATTGCTGGTCGGCGATTTCAGCAGTGGTCAAGGGCGTCCAGAGGCGTTCAAAGGCGTTTCTTCTGCATCTGCAATGCCGCTGCGCATGAAATCGATGCACTGATTTGTTGCATCTACGTCGATTAGAGGCGTACTATCAATTTATTCTGGTCAAAAAAACAAAAAACAAGAATTAGCTGTTTTTGTCGCCCAAAAAAGCTTTTGGCTTGTTTTGTTTAAATGACCTGCCACCATAGGCTACCTGTTGCTCCGTAGCTGAATTGGGCTTCGGAATGTCGATGTCTAACTTTTACGGAGAACGTCTAAATGGACTTAACTTTTAGTCAATACGAACTGATATACAACGCCTTCTCATTTGGTACGGCAACTTTTCTCGCTGCAACTTTGTTCTTCTGGCTTGGCTTAACCCAAGTATCCCAAAAATATAAAACTGCCGTGATTATCACGGGGCTGGTGACTTTCATTGCCGGCTACCACTATCTGCGCATTTTTGCGAGTTGGGGCGAAGCCTATACAGCTGTAAATGGCGTTGTGACGGCCACGGGTGTGTCCTTTAACGTGGCTTATCGCTATGTTGACTGGCTTTTGACGGTTCCGTTGTTGCTCATTGAGCTGATTCTGGTCATGGGCTTGAGCCGTGAAGAAACCGTGCGAAAGAGCATTGCGCTTGGTGGTGCTGCGGCCTTGATGATCATTCTCGGCTACCCGGGTGAAGTCTCCGGCGGCATTGATTCGACTCGCTTCATTTGGGGCGCGCTGTCGATGATTCCGTTCCTCTACATCGTGGTTAGCTTGTTCTCGGGCTTGTCCGAGTCAATCGCAAAACAACCGCAGGATGTTCGTGGCTTAGTGAGTATGGCTCGTTGGGTAGTGATTCTCTCCTGGTCGTTTTACCCAATCGTGTACTTTGCGCCGTTTGTGATGTCGCTCGAAGGCGGTGCAGCAATTGCCGTGATCGAGGTGGGTTACACCATCGCTGATATTGTGGCCAAAGCCGTGTTCGGTGTGATGATCTTCATGATCGCCGTGCGTAAGTCACAAAGCGCAGCAGCATAAGCCTAGCGTTAACCGTAGACATTTCGTCTCTGGCACGAATCAATCCCCGGTTAGCAGTTTGGACCGGGGATTGATGTTTAAGGGATATGCATATGATTGCGTGCGAAGAACAGTCA
Organism: uncultured Orrella sp.; assembly: GCA_964558695.1. Classification (GTDB taxonomy): domain Bacteria; phylum Pseudomonadota; class Gammaproteobacteria; order Burkholderiales; family Burkholderiaceae_B; genus Algicoccus. The sequence goes on along the minus strand of CAZLFB010000075.1, from coordinate 8,465 downwards.
CCGACGTGGCTTGAGTCCCGCTTGCGAGCCACTGAGATATTGATGCAGGCCAGTGTCTTGCCAACCGGTGCAGTGCCCCTTGATGACTTGATTACTTATCATCTGGGCAGTGGGGGGTCGCGCACGCGCGCCAAACTAGCGCTCTCGAGCGCCCATGCGCTCGAGCTGCCAGACCGCACCTGTCTGGCATTGGCTGCTTGTTGCGAGCTCATACACAACGCGTCGCTGCTGCACGATGACATACAGGATCAAGACAGTTCACGCCGTGGGCGTGAGGCTGCTTGGCATCGGTTCAATGTAAACACGGCCATGTGCGCTGGTACCTTGCTTTTGTCTGGCGCTTACCGCGCGCTTGCCGATGTTCCGTCTGGCTGCGCCGAATTGGTGGCTCACACACACCAGCGCACCACCGAGCTTATTGCGGGACAGGTCCTTGATCTTGCTTTGCCTGACGACCAATCAGATTTGGCGCACTATTTGCGGATTACCACGGGCAAATCCGGTAGTTTGCTTGCGTTGCCGCTGGAATTATCCCTGATTGCAGCACGCCAGCCTGAAAGCTTGGCTTTGGCCACCAATGCAGGCCATGCAGTCGCTCGGGCTTATCAAATCATGGATGATATTACCGACTGTGACGACGATTTACGCCAGGGGCATAACAACGTGGTCAGTGTGCTGATGCGCAGTGGCGCAGAGCAAGCAGCTGCCATCGCCATGGCAACGCAACTTGCGCGCAAGCACTTGGATCAGGCCATGGCGCATGCGCAGTGGCTGCCGGCGGGAAGTGGCCAGGGCTTGGCGCAACTATGCGAACAACTACAGCATTCGTTGTCCACTGAAATACCCCTTCGGGCACAAACGGCATGAGTCACGGCAAGAGCCACGTGGTCGTGGTCGGTGGCGGGTTCGGTGGCATGGCGGCGGCATTGCGGGCCCGAGCCAAGGGCCATTCGGTAACGCTCGTAGACCGTTGTCCACGCCTGGGCGGACGAGCACAGGTGTTTGAAAGGGCCGGGTTCAAGCATGACGCGGGCCCAACCGTGCTGACTGCGCCGTTCCTGTTTGAGGAATTGTTCGCCTTATTCGGGCAGTCGCTTCATGATCGTATCAAGCTGGTGCCGCTTAAGCCTTGGTACCGATTTGAGTTTGCTGATGGCAATCATTTCGATTATGGTGGCACGCTCGACGACACGCTCGCTGAGATCAGGCGTATCCATCCGCCCGACGTTGATGGCTACCATCGCTTGCTCGAACAGTCGCGCAAGCTCTATGACATTGGATTTACCAAGCTGTCAGACCAGCCGTTTCACAGCATGGCCTTTATGTTCTCGCAAGTGCCCCACTTGGCGCGCCTCGGTGCTTGGCGCACAGTGTGGCAAATGGTGTGCCGCTATCTGGAAAGTGACTATCTTCGACAGGCCTTTTCGATTCAGCCTTTACTCGTTGGAGGCAATCCGTTTGATACCACATGCATTTACGGCTTGATCCATTTTCTTGAGCAGGCACACGGGGTGCACTTTGCCATGGGTGGCACAGGCGCTTTGGTCGACGCGATTGACGCGCTGATGGTGGAACAAGGTATCGAAATCCGGTTGAACACCACGGTCACATCCATGTCGGTCGAGCACGGACGCATTGCTCAAGTGCACTTGCAAGATGCTGATGGCCGCGCTGATACGCTCAAAGCCGATTGGGTGATCTCCAATGCCGACCCAGCGCACCTGTACACGGATCTGTTGCCAGCACAAGACGTGAATTGGTTGGCCAGAGTGAAGGCCAACCGCTGGCGTAAGTCCATGGGTTTGTTTGTGCTGTTTTTTGGGACTAAACGTCAATATCCAGCGGTGGCACATCACACGATCTGGATGGGGCCGCGCTATGAAGAATTGCTAGACGATATTTTTAATCGCAAGATTCTGGCGGATGATTTTTCGATTTACTTGCATCGTCCAACCGCCACGGACCCAAGTTTTGCACCGCCTGGCGGTGATAGCTTTTATGCCTTGGTGCCTGTGCCCAACCTGCAAGCAAACATCGATTGGTCTGTCAAGGGCCCTGAGCTCGCGCAACGAGTGATTGATGCGCTTGGACAGCGTACTTTGCCAGGATTGGGCGAGCAAATCGTTGACCAGTTCTTTATGACACCGGTGGACTTCAAAGAGACATACTTGTCGCCAGACGGAGCTGGGTTTTCGGTGTCACCGCTTTTTACGCAGTCAGCGTGGTTTAGGTTCCACAATCGGGGTGAAGGCCCTGCCAACCTGTTTTTGGTGGGCGCTGGCACTCACCCAGGTGCGGGCTTGCCGGGTGTTGTGTCATCAGCCAAAGTCGTTGAACGTTTGTTGCCCAATGCGAGCTAGGGGACGCCCATGACAATGACAGCCGACCACGCGATGTCAGTCTTGCGCTCCAAGGGGCGCAGTTTCTACTTCGCCAGTCGCCTGCTGTCGCCCGTGCATCGCACCCGTGCGGCCACGCTTTATGCGTTTTGTCGTTATGTTGATGACCTTGCTGACGAAATGCCTGACCCTGAACAAGCCATGGCTAAGCTTGAGCAGGTCAAGATTGACCTGCAATCAGGACAATCTCGTCAGTTATGTGTCACCAACCTGCTTGCGCTGATGGATGAGGCTTTGATACCGCCAGAGCCAGTGATGGCTTTGATTGAAGGCGTCAGTTCGGATGTACATCTGACATCAATTCGTACGGAGGTGGAGCTGATTCGTTACGCTTATCAGGTGGCGGGAACGGTTGGGGTGATGATGAGCATGTTGCTGGATGTGCATGAGCGTCAGGCATGGCCCTTTGCCATTGATCTCGGGATCGCGATGCAGTTGACCAACATTGCCCGCGATGTCGGAGAAGATGCACACAAAGGCCGAGTCTATCTTCCGCAAGCCTGGATTGGTTTTACTGACCCCAAAGACATTGTGCTACCGGATGACGGCACTACGAAGAAGTTGCGTGAAGGTACACGTCGCTTGCTTCGCTTAGCTGAGCATTACTACAACAGCGGCTTGTCTGGCGTTGGTTTTTTGCCAAACTCAGCGCGTTATGGCATTGTGGTCGCTGCGATGGTTTACAGGGAAATCGGACAGGTCATTGAGCAAACGAATTTTCAGTCTTGGGATCGCAGGGCAGTGGTTGCACAGTCACGCAAGCTCGTGTGCGCATCCAAGGCGCTAACGAACCAAGCCCTTGGCACTCTGTCCGGCACTGCCGTTTGCGCACACGATGGGCGTTTGCATGAGCATCTACAAGATTGTTTCGGGGCGGACACAACCGCGTTGGCATGAGCCATCACACAACGGTTGATCTGGCCATTCTGGGTGGCGGCTGCGCGGGGTTGTCGCTGGCGTGTGCGCTAGCGCAAGGTGAAGTCAAGCGGCCAGTGGCAGTCATCGAGCCTCGCACGGCCTATGAAGACGATCGCAGCTGGTGCTTTTGGGGGTCTGCTTCAGGCTCGACCCGTTTGCCCAAGACGGCGGGTTCAGCCCTTGGTTTGGTGCATCATCGGTGGCCAAGCTGGGCAGTTGGATTGGCTGGGCAAGACGCCATGGCTAGGCAAGCGCCCGATTACAGTTACCAGTACTTGCGATCATCTGACTTCTACCGGATGTGTTGTGAAGAGATTCAGGCAAATAACCATATAGAGATGCGGCTTGGACAAGCGGTACAAGCGGTTGCCCCCGTTGCCGCCGGCTGGCAAATCACAACAGATACGGACGTATTTTTTGCACGCCAAGTGATCGACACTCGGCCACCGGATCGATCTCGATCCCAGCAGGCGACATTGCAGCAAGTGTTTCTTGGGTTGGAGATTGAATTTGATCTGCCCGCCAACATTGATGTCGGCACCGTGGAATTGATGACTGACATGCGGTTGGTGGAAGGCGAGTTTTGTTTTACCTACATCCTGCCCTACACAAACAGCCGCCTCTTGGTCGAAGTGACGTTGTTTGCGCGCAGCGTGCCAGATCAATCTGTGCTGCAGGCCGAGCTAAACCGGGTGTTGGAGGCTCGTGGTTGGCAGCATGCTCGCATCGTGCGACGCGAATATGCCGTGCTGCCCATGGGGTTGCCTTACAGGTCAGCGCTCAGTGGCGAGCCAACGCGTGCCGGCATCAATGGCGGTGCCTTGCGTGCTTCATCCGGGTACGGGTTTTTGCGGATACAGCGCTGGGCTGATCAGTGCGCGCAGCGCTACCTTGCCACTGGTGAGGTGACTGGGCACGACAGCCCGAGTGTTTGGTGGCATTGGATGGATCAACTCTTTCTTGACGTGGTTGCAAGAGACCCGGCGCTGGCGCCTGAACTGTTTAATCGCATGCTCACTCAAACTGAGCCAGCTCGGTTTGTGCGGTTCATGAACGATCAGGCAACACTGGTTGATTGCATGTCAATCATTGCCAGCATGCCCAAGCGTCCCTTTTTAACAGCCCTGTCAAGGCGTATGTTTGCGCTCGCGGGAGTTGGTAGATGACGGTGACCGAAGCGCCGCCAGTTTACGAACGGCTATTGTTTCCGGCAATCACCGTGGCGGCAGCACTCATCCTGTGGTTAAAGCCTGATGCATTGCCTCTTGATGTGCAACTGATGATGTTGGCGTTGCTGGTCATTGTGTTCGGCTTGCCGCATGGCGCGCTTGACCCGTGGATTGCCGAGCGCATTGGTTTTGTTTCTACAAAGCCTCGCATGATTGGATTTAATGTGATCTATCTGGCGATAGCTGCGATGGTGGTGCTGGTTTGGCTTTGGTTGCCGGTCTGGAGCCTGGCGATCTTTCTGGCAATCAGTGCGTGGCACTTCTCTGGCGATTGGCAATCAGACCTCGGTTTATGGCCGCGAGTTCTTGCTGGCTTGCTGTTGTTGTTAATGCCGATTGGATTTCATGCACAAGAGGTGGCTGTGCTGTTTGGCCACTTGTCTGGACCGGGTGGTCAGCAATTAGCTGATGCACTGGCCTTACCATCATGGTTGTTGGGCTTGGGCATCGTTGGGTTGGTCACGCTGGCCATTTGGCTAGGTCGATGGCATGCTGCGCTCGAATACGCAAGTTTGCTGGTCTTGGCGTACATTGCGCCGCCCCTTGTCTACTTTGCGTTGTATTTTTGTGCGCTGCATAGCCTTCGCCACATGTTGGGAGTTTTCAGGCAAGCCCCTCAAGCGGTTCGCCCCAGGTTATGGCGCATGGCGATTGTCTACAGCTTGGCCACCGTTGCGCTGGCTGGCGTTCTTTGGTGGTTCTGGGCACACTTACCAGTCGATGCGCTGGTGTTAAAGCTGGTTTTCATCGGTTTGGCTGCGGTGACCGTGCCACACATGATACTGATTGCTTTGGCCTACCCACGAGGTTTGCAGCATGACTGACGGTTCTGAGTGAGTTTTAAGGCCATGTTTCAAACGAAACCACAAACGATCTTTCATGCATAACCTCGTTGGAGCGACCAAAAAAACTTCTGAGCTTTTTGAAAGGTGGTACTAGCCGGGGCTGTGCGAGCCACGGTAAGTGCCCAGGGGTTTGAGCTTCGTTGGCGATGATCTCAGTTCCGCCGTTGGTGGTCCGCCCAGATTGGTGAATCACCAGTCCACGAGTTCAATCAAATACAGATAAACGTCCGCAGACTGATGCGCGGTTGCCACCTGACCACGTGCCCCGATGTGTCGACCGGTGCCGTCGGTGTTGGCGCGAACTTAAGCCATGTTTGGATTCATTTCGCTTTCACCAGACCCGTATAGTGACTTGCCAGCGACCACCAATGAATCCATACCACCGTAATTCATCACAATGAGGGTACTGAAGACCTTTGATCAAGTGGTGTGTGGCAGCATAAAAAATCAACCTTGGTGCTAAGGGCCGGACACACAAGCCGCATGGATAGGCGCGTTTGGCCTAGTTCAGTTCGGAAACGGTATTGGTCATTCGAGTGCATCTCTTTGCCCGCTAGCGTGAACACCGTTCAGTTTCTCAAATGCTGAGGTCACCTTCTTTTCCTAGAATCCAAATCTTGGGCTGTTCCATGACACGTGTCAGGAAGGACTCCTGATTAGCTACCCGGTCGTGAAACTCATCTCGCGATAAAACCGTGGGGTTTACGGGGCGTCCCAGGGTGACACCAGCATTTTCCAAGGCAGTAAAGAGCGCGCCGTAACTGAGATCGTCCGCGATCACCATCAGGTCAATATCGCTGTTGGCTGTATCGGTTTTTTTGGCAACTGATCCATATACAAAAGCCGCGACAGTCTTATCGGATATTGCTTGCAATGTTTGGCGTAGTGGGTCCGCTAACCCTACCGTCTTCTGAACAATGGCATGTAGTTCCGTGAAAATAGGCGAATTCGCATTGGCTTGATAGTGCTTTTGGTTGCCCACCTGTTTCACGGAGACGAGGCCGCTGCCGGCGAGCGTTGCTAGTTCGCGCTGCACCGCACCCGAGCCGCTATTTGCGAGCTTGATCAACTCGTTAGCGTAAAAGCTGCGGTCTGGCTGCCCATACAAAATCGCCAGCACGCGCTGTTTGGTGCCGGGAAAGAGCGCATCTGACAGGCTTTGTGGGGAGGGAACGGCTGATTTTATGCCCATATTCGGTTTTATTATACCCATATTGGGTATTCAATATTGGGCAGAGGAAAACGCGTGTTCTTTGGCCTGACGCGTTTGTCAGTGATTAGCTGAGGCTGGTTTTTCGAGGTCATCAATCAGGGCGTCGACCTTGTTCAACCGAGCACGACGACTATTGATAATTTCATCGGTTTGAGCCATCGCAGCGCGACTGCGTGCATTTGGGGTTTTGACCACAAAAGGAAGTTCTTCGTCGGCGACGACTCGCGTCAGAAATACACGAACGGCGTCTGATAGTGTTAATCCCATTGAGGGCAGCGTTTCGGCCGCTTGTGTTTTGATATTTTCGTCTGTGCGTACATACATAGTTGAGTTAGCTACAGCCCGCCGTATGGCTGCTAAGTCAGGTTTCTTGAAAGTTGGGCTCGATTTTTTAGTGTTATCCATGACCCTTAGTGTGCCAAAGATGTTTGATCGTTTGATACGTGGTCGCGCAAAACTACGTAAACCGTGGTGCCAGGGGCCGGACACGGACGCCGCATGGAGAAACGCTTTGCGTGAGTTTGGGGAATTTTTTTCGTTCCCCACGCATAGTTCACTTCAGTGTCAGCTTCGGCGCAACAGGGATAATCAGGAAAAGTATGCCAGATCGATCTTGCATGCCAATTTCTCAACTCGATTGGTCGCCACCTCGAGTAGTTCCTTATTCCACTGCTGGTGCCTATTTTTATGGCGAGTGTCACGAGACAACCAGGCACCAACATCACTGTTGCCTGTGTCGTCGTCAAATACCAGATATGACCGCGTCGATTGCTGACACCAACATGTCGGCCTGCGACGCGACATTAGCAAGAGGGCGCTTCAAGGCCTTTGCTGGCAACGGCGCGGCGTAGTGGGCAAGCGCGTGAAAGCGTTTTCCTTTTACTGCGACGACAGGGCACAAGGCTGTTGGCACCTTGATTTGCGCGTCCAATACCGCTAACGGTATGGTCATTCGCGTTGCGAGTGCATCGAGCAGGTCGCTTTGAATGACGACTACATAAGGAATACCATCGGCAGCGCTTTTGCTTGGATTGGTAAAAACGTCATACTGTGCCATCGATGATTTACCAGGGACGTAGGTCGGCGCCGGGAATACCGCTTGTTTCGATCCGGGCGTTTTGCGAAGCGATCCAGTCACCAAACTCGGTTTCAAATTGTCTTTTACGAGCGGCGCGATCGGCCTTTTCGTTGCTGGCTTGTAATGCCAAGTATTGCTCGGCCGAGATGATGACGGTATCGAGCTTGCCTGCTTTCTCTACAAAAACAGGTTCACGTTTAGCGAGGGCAGAAAGACTGCCAAATCGGTTTTTTGCTTCAGTGGCAGATACACGCATCAGACGGCTCCCGTTGAATTAATGGCCATTTTAGCTATTTATCCATGAGCGTGGATCACTAAATGATCTATCTGCGGAGATTTTGTGTCACCGTTGTGTCACACTATTTTGGTGATTACGGCTTGGCAACTCTCGGTAAAAAAGTATTTAAATCAATAATTTAGGTATGGTGCCTGGGGCCGGACACGGAAGCCGCATGGATAAAGGCTTTGCATGAGTTTGGGGAAAGCTTTTCGTTCCCCGCGCATAGTTCACTTCGGTGTCAGCCGGGCGCAACAGGGACAAAAGGGAAAAGCAGGTCAGGTTGGTCTTGTATGCTCATTTTTGACAGGGTGCCGAATTTGCTGTCGCATCAGGGTCTGTTGACGTGGCCGGCCAGCGCGCGTCGGACGTTATCTGTCGAGCAGGTATCCCTCTCAGGCTATTGATAGCCCCGCAGCTCGTTGTACTTTTGAACTTGCTTTGCGTCGAGGATCTCAATCGTGTCGAGGTGGTAACGCAGGTGTGCTGCACGCAGTTTCGCTTGC
>CAZLFB010000074.1:0-17120 GCA_964558695.1 uncultured Orrella sp. | reverse complement strand
GCGGTGTCAAACTCAAAGCGCGCTGATTCCAAGTCACTCACCTTGGCTGCGCCCAAATGACCACCAGCCAAACGCGGATGTTCCAGCACGATGGCGCCTGGTAGTCGACCTTTCTTCATCCACTTCTTGACCACCAATTGCACCCCTCTTGCATCTGACAGAATCGGTATCAATGCGGCCTTGGGGAAGTCTTGAGCCAACTCTGGCAGATCAAGGGGCAAGCCAGCACCGACGACAATGGCATCTGCGCCACTCTCGAGTGCTTGCCTGACGTAGATGTCGTAGGCGCTAAGCGCCTTCATGATGTTCACGGCAATCATGCCATTGCCTTGAGAAATAGAGCGTGCTTTTTTAATTTCCCGATCAAGTGCCACGAGGTTGGCCTGGTCGATCAATTCACGCGCATTGGGCTCTTTGTCCAAATGGCGGGTTTGCTCCCACAGGTCCGCGTGCAGACGACGCAAATCGACTGATGAGATCGTGCCCATGGCACCAAAGCGTGCCGTCGTGCCAGCAAGCTTGCTGGCTGATACGCCCACGCCCATGCCACCTTGGACGATAGGCAAGAGGGTTTTGTGGTTAAGCGTCATGAGCGCCACGCCGCTTCGCTGGGCTAGCGATCGAAGGCTGTCGACGAGATTGAAATTCAGTTTTAAGAGGTTAGTGAAATGAGCGGCATGACCAGACAGGCTGGTGGAGATTGATGGCATGGTAAGACCGATTCCTTGCATGTGAATGCATTGAATGAATGTGAGTTAATTAGACTCCTGTTTAAGTGCCCTGCGATCTTTTGCAGTTGAGGTATGTCAAGTCACCACAAAACAAACTGCGTCTGAATCTTCAACCTAGGATCTTGGGCTGAGCGAACTTCCTGATGTTGCCTTGCAGGGGCTTGGAGCTTTGTGGCTTGCCTAGATTGGGCTCGCCATACCAAGTGAAGAAAGAAATGCCTAAGACCATCAAGATAGGTGTCCCATCCTGTTGGGGTAGTTGTTAACAACCACAAAGGCCAAACGCTCTGTGTCGGCCCTACTAAAACGAGTGGCCATGTTGCTCGTCAGATTCACCCATCAGTTGAAGAACAAGGTTTTGATGGCTACATGTGGTCTTAAATGTTCCCAGTGGCGAGATTGGCCAAACTCAAAGTGAGACTGCACAACACCGGCTACCATGTCGGTAAATTGAAGGTTTAGACAATGACGGCTATCGCGGGGTGTTGTCTCTAGTCGGGTTGTGGCGCCGGCACTGAACCAAAGTTCTGTTTGCAGGTAGTCATGTAGGCTGTTGCCACTCTCGACCTTAAGCGATCGTGGGTCAGGGACGAAGGTGATTCTGTCATGTTTGGCCATGTGCTCTAGCAGCATGATTTTGACCATATAGTTGTACAGCTTGTTGGCGTCTTGGCGTATGTGCGCCAAGACATTGCGTTTGTCTGCCACGATCGCAAAGAGGTCAATGCCTTTTTTTGGTTTTGGCTAATTTGGCGGCATTTTGGGCAAATTCGGTTCGAGCGTCTGGGGACATGCGCGTCCATTTCTTCTCCGACCCGGATTTCCAGCGACGGTGTCGGTAAATGTTGCGCAACAACCTTTCGGGTTTGTGCTCGACCTCAGGCGTGAGTTGGCAAGCAGCGATCACTAGGTAGCGGCTAGATCCGCCTCTGGTGTAGGGTCGCTCAAATAACCAGCCGGTGTCGCCGCTTTCATCCAGATAAATATGTGCTGCCATTGATACAAATAAAAAGGCTCCAATGTTGGAGCCGCAATTTTTGAGCCGCAATTTTTGAGCCGCTAAGGTGGCAGTCCCTGAGGCCGACGCGCTTATAGCGCGCTTAGGATACCTGCGTTGGCGTCCCGGCTTGCTCAGGATTTACCTGCCTCGCTTAGATTGTATATCACCGCAGTTCAGCTACGCAATTTGCATCAGCGCATTTCGATCAGCACAGTCGCATGCCCGGTTAAGTGTACGGTTAAGCGTGCAGGTATTGTCTAAGTCGACAAATGAAGTCGACGAATGAACTTAGAAGCAGTAACAGTCGTGGCAACAAGAATGTTACCAATCAGCCCGTAAAGCCCCAGTCTTCAGGGCGGGGAGGATGTCAAGAGCATCCTCGTTGGTGTGGGCAGCGATCGTGTGGTGATTTCGTAGCGTTCTACGTCATGAGTAGCCGCCTTTAAGCCGACCCTATCAGAACTGATAGGTGATGCCAGCAACGATGGCGTAGCTTCTGGCATTGTCGTTGGCACTGATGTCTCTCGATCCGATCAGTCCGAGACCGATCTGCAGCGTTTCGATGGGTGCATATGAAACGCCGACTTCACCGGTTAACGTGTATTGACTGTTGTAGCCTGGGTTGGTTGATAGGCCGACATCGATGCCAAATTTCCATTGGTCGTTAATCACCAGGATGGGTGCAGCCGAGATGCTCCAAATGCTCTTTCTCTGCGCTTCGGATTGCTCGGTCTGTGCGGATAGGTTGCTCACGTAGCCAGCGTTCAGGTGCAATTCATAATCCTCGCTGAGGTAGGAGCCAATCAAATTGACGCTGCCGTTGGTTTTTGCATTGCCTAGGCCGGCATCTTGCATGTTGTTGCTAACCGGCAAAATGACCGATGGGGCAATGGCAACGCTCCAGTCCTTGGTTTGATCGCCCGCGAACACCCATTTGGCGCCTATCTCGGTGTTTTGCCAGCCATTGACGGGACTGGTCTGCCTGGCAATGCCAAAGAAGACATCAATGTTCTCACTCACGCCGTAGGTGTAGGTCAGGGGATATGAGTTGGAGCTGCCTGTGTTGGTGTCAATGACGCGACCATCCTCATCGATGTCATCGTTGTATTCCTGCAAAAACTGATAGTCGATCTCGATCTGATTGCCCCCGGTGCCTTGTGTACCCGTGTCATCGGTCTGAAACGGGAAAAAAGCATGCGCGGGCGAGCAAAGTAAACAAACACTGACCGCGCTTGCTTTGGCTAGGCGAGACTGGAGAATCATGATGGGTGGTCGCTCGGTTAAAAGTCAGGGGCATTCGTCACTTTCTGAGCCGTGTTTTAGCAGGCATGGATGACCGAATTAAGGCTGATCCTGCAGCTGGGCGTCTCGTCTGTTGGCGCTAGGCCGCTAACCGTTGAGCCGCCCGAGCATTCAATAGCCAAAATGACAAGGCAATGGCAATTTTTTCTCAGGCAATCTGTACGCCATTATTTTTGTGAATAAAAATGTGTTGAGGTCACGTGACCCCCGACAAGATCGTGGCGCTCGCCCACGTTAAGCAAAATATTAAGTCAATGAACCATACATTTTTCGTGGTTTTTGTTAAAGTCAATGTCAGCCCATGACGGTTTGGGTGTGCGGCGATCAAATCGCGGCTTGGTTCGATAAAGGCGGTAGTGGTTGGGTTCGATAAGCCAGAGAGCTTTGTGAATCTCAACATACGCAAGGAGACAAATGACAACCCGACATGACATCAAGGCCGACGCCTTGTCCCGCCTGCGACTCTTCAGTGGCCTGAATCAAGTTGCCAGCGATTTTCTGGTCGGTACCATGCAGATGTCGAGCATCAGGCGCCATGAGTATCTGATACGAAGAGACGGTGTAGCGGATTGTTTTTTTGTGGTGCTCCAAGGGCGTGTGGAAGTTTCATTGTCGTCTGACAGTGGCTTTAACAAGGTGGTCGAGATCGCGGGGCCTGGTGACCAAATTGGTGAGGCCATGATGTTTTGCGGCGGTAACCACCTGATTGATGCGCGTTCGATCACAACAGTGACTTACCTTTCGGTTAGCAAGGCCGATTGCCTTCGGGCCATCGCGCTTGATGCGGCGTTTGCAGTCAAGTTGCTTGAAGCGATGTCAGCGCGGTTTGTGACCCTATTGGCGGACATTAAAGCCGCCAATTGCTTAACCGCACGCGAACGCCTCTATCAGTTTTTGCTGTCAGAGCCGCGGGAAGGGAACTGGGTCAGGCTGACACTCACCAAAGGTACCATTGCCTCGATGCTTGGGATTGCCAAAGAGACGCTGTCGCGCGAGTTGCAGCGTCTAAGCGCAGACGGTTTGGTCCGCGTTCAAGGCGCTCGCATCGAATTGATCGATGCGCCCGAGCCCGCGTCGCCATGTCCGAATTTACCGCGCACCAACACGGTGTGAATGTGAGCGCTGGTCTAAGCGGGTTTGCTTGCGGGTTTGCTTGCGGGTTTGCTTGGCGTGTTCACCGCATTCGGGTTACTTTGACGTCTGGTGTAACTGAACTGTCTCAAGCATGAACCACTTACGTGTTTTGTTGATATCTGTTGCCGTGCTAGCCATGGCGGGCTGTGCTTCGCCCGATCAGGGCTGGATGGGTTCGCCATTGAAGGACACGTCTTGGCAGCTGATGACCATTGAATCTAAAACGGGCGATGCAGGCCGTGACTACGTCGCCAACAAGGCGGATGTGAGGATGACATTGCTCGCAAGTGGTGATGCAAACTTCACATTGGGTTGTGAGCAAGGCTCAACCGATTGGCGGGCAGGTTGGGAGCGCATCGAAACACAGGGCGAAATTCATTTTGATGAGATGCTAATTGATGCGCCCTCGTCACCGTGTGATCCTAACCAGGTGGTGCAGCGTTTCTTACGCGATGTTCAATTCATGGAAGGCTATGTCCTGATTCAAAACCATTTGTACTTGAACACCCAAGCCAACGAAACCACCTACGGTTGGCGCAAACTCCAGGCTCAGTGACCGTGCCGTTATAGGGCAAATCGCCGCCGCAAAGACGGAAGGATTTTGTGTGCACTGCAGCACGCGATCGGCCTTGCCCATGGCCAGTAGTGACAATTTGGGTGACGGTGCGCCAGCGGCTTACACTGCACTGAATATAAACAAACTATTCGCATCTTGGCAGCATGAAATCTCCAGACCAGACGGATGACTTTCAAGGCATTACCCTGCAGGACAAGTATGTGCTGCAAGAGGGTGTGGCCTTTATGTCGGGCATGCAGGCGCTCGTGCGCCTGCCGATGACTTTGCACGAACGGGGCAAACAAGCCGGGCTCAGACTCGGTGGCTACATCTCGGGGTACCGTGGGTCACCATTAGGTACCTACGACATGGCCTTAGAGGCGGCGCGTGATGCGCTCTTGCCTCGCGACATCAAATTCCAGCCCGGTGTGAATGAAGAGTTGGCGGCCACTGCGGTCTGGGGTTCGCAACAGGTACACCTGATGGGTGCGACCGGTTTTGATGGGGTATTTGGCCTTTGGTACGGTAAGGCACCTGGTGTGGATCGAACCATTGACGTGTTTCGCCATGGCAACAATGCGGGCTCAAGTCGGTTTGGGGGCGTGGTGGCGATCGCTGGTGATGACCCCAATGCGGTGTCTAGTACAGTGACTGGTTGTTCAGACTACAACTTCGTATCGGCTGGCATGCCGCTGGTCTACCCGGCGAGTGTGCAGGAAATGCTCGATCTGGGTGTGATGGGGATTGAGTTGTCGCGTTTTAGCGGCTGCTGGGTGGGCATGAAGGTTGTCACCGACATTGGTGAAAGCTCGGCCATTGTCGACGTTGATATTAATCGGGTGAAGATTGACTGGCCCGAAGAGTCGAATGACGATGTCAACGTTCATATCCGCTGGCCAGACAATCGGGTGGAGCAGGAACAGCGCTTGTATGAAACCAAGCACGCCAAGGTTCGGTCATTTGCTGAGTTCTCGGGCATTAATCAAATCTTGGGTGTAACCAGCGGCTCAGCCAAGATCGGTATTGTGAGTGCCGGTAAGCCTTGGGCAGATTTGCAGCAAGCCCTCGCCGACCTTGGGGTCGACCATGATCGTTTGCAAAGCCATGGTGTCAGGCTTTTAAAGCTCGGCATGATTTATCCGCTGTCGGCGCCCCAGATCCTTGCGTTCGCCAAAGGTCTGGACACCATTCTGATCATCGAAGAAAAGCGATCCTTCATCGAAGACCAGATCAAGGCCATTCTGTTTGCCCCCACCGTCACCCCCACCGTCACCCCCACCGTGTTGGGTAAGCATGACCTGCAAGGCAATGTTTTGGTGCCAAGCCATGGTGAGTCAAGCCCCGCGCTGGTGGCCCAGGTCATTGGGCGTGTGTTTGCAGGTTTGGCCGATGATGGCGAAGCGCAAAAGCGTTTGTCGCTCATCACCCAGAAAGTAGATGCGCTTGCTAAGCGGGGCGCTTTGGCCGCACGTACGCCATACTTTTGCTCTGGCTGCCCGCATAACAGTTCCACCAAGGTGCCTGAGGGCAGTTTGGCTTTGGGTGGCATTGGTTGCCATTGGCTGGCGCTTTTTATGGAGCGCGACACCGAAACCTTTACCCAGATGGGTGGCGAAGGTGCACCTTGGTTGGGTGCCATGGGCTTTAGTCAGCGCAATCATGTGTTTGCCAACTTGGGTGATGGCACGTATCACCACTCCGGGGTGCTGGCGATTCGGGCTGCTGTCTATGCCAATGCCAACATCACCTACAAGCTGCTCTATAACGACGCGGTTGCCATGACCGGCGGTCAGCTGATTTCCGAGACTTTTGCGCCGCAACAAATTGCAGCCCAGGTCTTGGCTGAAGGCGTACGCGAAGTGGTGGTGGTGACTGACCAGCCTGAAAAGTACAAACAAGTATCGGGTTCGAACGGCGGTTTTCCAGTGGGCGTGACCATTCATCATCGCGACGAGCTTGAGCAAGTGCAACGGCGTTTGCGTGAAGTTGCTGGTGTGACGGTGTTGCTATATGACCAAACCTGTGCCGCAGAAAAACGCCGGCGTCGCAAACGGGGCAAGATGGTCGACCCGGATGTGCGTGCGTTGATCAATGAACTTGTTTGTGAAGGCTGTGGTGATTGTTCGGATCAATCTAACTGTATTTCAGTGGAGCCACTTGAGACAGTCTGGGGGCGCAAGCGCCAGATTAATCAATCTGCGTGCAATAAAGACTTGCGTTGCGTCGATGGTTTCTGCCCGAGCTTTGTCACCGTGTCGGGCGCCGAACTGAAGAAACTTGGCGCCAGCAAAGTCGTGCAAGAACGGCAGAAGATCAGTCTGCCTGAACCCCAAGTGTCAGTCTTAAATCGTGTGCATGAGACCGTGATTACTGGCATCGGCGGCACCGGCGTGATTACGATTGGCGCGATTGTGGCGATGGCTGCGCGCCTCGAAGGCAAGCGTGCGACCTGCCTAGATCAGACCGGCATCTCCCAGAAAAACGGCGCGGTGCTCTCCCATGTGCGCATTGGACCGGATGCCGACAGTTTGCATGCGCCCAGGGTATCAACGGGTAATGCGGATCTGGTGCTGGGTTGCGACATGATGGTGGCAGCCAGCGTGCCGGCGGTTTTAACCATGTCGCCTGATCGCACACGCGTGGTGTTAAACACGCATTTGGCACCGCACGCGGATTTTGTGTTGAATCCAGTGACAGCTGACTTTGGCGAAGATTCGCTTAAGCAGGCCATCACTGAGGCAGCTGGTGAAAACTCAGTCTCGATGTTGCCTGCCACTAAATTGGCTACTACGGTGTTTGGTGATGCAATTGCCAGCAACATGATTGTGTTGGGTTACACCTTGCAAAAAGGTTGGATCCCAGTGTCAATTGCAGCAGTCAAGCGCGCGATCGAATTGAATGGTGTGGCAATCAAAGCAAACTTGGCCGCACTCGAACTCGGACGCGAGTCAGCAGAAAACCTCGAGCAAGTCTTAAAGGATGTCACCCCGGCACAGACGGTGAAGATTCTTTCAAGACCGAAAGAGTCATTGACCGAGATGGTTGAGCGCAGGGTGTCTGAGTTGACTGCCTATCAGAACAAGGGCTACGCCAAGGTTTACCAAGACTTGGTTGCCAAGGTAAAAAGTGCTGAACAGGTTTTGAATGCTCATTCCGAGCGTCTCGTAAAAACTGTGGCTGAACAGGCCTATCGCCTCATGGCCTACAAAGACGAGTACGAGGTGGCGAGGCTCTACACCGACGGGCGCTTTGCTGACAAACTCCGTTCTCAGTTTGAGGGCGATGCCAAACTGACATTCCATCTGGCGCCACCCTTGTTTGCCAAGCGTGATCCAGTCACTGGGCATCTTAAAAAGAAGCCGTATGGTGTCTGGGTTTTTAGTGCCTTCAAAGTGATGTCAAAGTTCAAGAGCCTGCGTGGCTCGGCCCTTGATCCGTTTGGCTATAACCCCGAGCGCAAGATGGAGCGTGCACTCGCCCAAGCCTACCCAAAGATCGTGGATGCCTTGCTTTCGAACCTCACGGCCGACAATTTGCCATGGGCCATTGAGGTAGCGGGGGTGTTTGGCAAGATTCGCGGTTTTGGGCATGTCAAAGAGCGTAATCTCGAGACGGCCATGGGTGAGTTGCAACGGCTGGCCAATGGCACCGATATTGAACCGGTGGTGGCAGGCTTGGCTGACCAAGTTGCAACGTTGATGGCGGCAGGGCAGGCGGGCGAGGTATCTGGACAGCAGGCTTGAAGTATTTATACCCATCGTGGCTGCTTAACCTTACAAGGCATCGACGTAAGCTTCCTCAATCGCCTAGAAAACCATCGCTCGGACCGTTAGCTGACTGAGTGCCGTAGCAATCTTCTTCTTGTGGGGGGGCGGGTCTTAAGACGAGTTTGCCCCTGCCATCCCGGATTATTTTGTGCGCCGTGTGCTGGTAGTTCAGTGTCTGTTAATGTATTATGAATAAATCATATCGATCATAATGATTAGGAAACTCGCCATGATCAATCAAACTAATGCTGTAACTTTCCGGCAAAATCTCGGAGAAATGCTCAATTTGGTGCAATACCGCCACGATAGCGTTGTTATTAACAAGGATGGTAAACCGGTTGCTGCATTGATCGATGCGCGCTTGTTTGATCGTATTCGCCGTATGCAGTCTCGTTTCGATGCTTTATGTCAGCGAATCGAGGCTGGTTATGCTGGGATTGCTGAGGCCGAGGGAATCGATGAAATTCAGGCTGCAGTGGAGCAGGATCGTCTGGAGCAACGACAGCGACGAAATGGTTAATGCATGTCGCAGACAATAAAAGTAATTCTAGATACAAATGTGTTGTTGTCTGGGATCGCCTTCCCGAGCGGTGTGCCTGGCAAAATCGTCGCTGCTTGGCGAAACGGTTCGATTGAAGTGTTTCTGTCGCAATATATCCTCGAAGAGCTACGGCGAGTGCTACCAAGACTGCATCATCGTCACGGCCTAACGTGCGATGAGATTGATGATCTAGTCGATTTGTTGTCGATTCTGGCTGAAACAATAGAACCTGACGATCCAAATGAGTCAGAGCTCAGAGATTCGCAGGACATGCCCGTTCTCGGTGCCTTGATTGCTGGTGTGCGTCGTCACTCGGTTGATTACATGATTACGGGCGATAAAGATCTGTTGGTTTTATCGAAGCGATATTCAATCCTGTCTCCAGGCGACTTTTGGGCTCAGCATGGCGGGCTGTGATCAAATTTTTGGGTGCAATACTTGAAATGGTTCAGGCTCTAGGTTTGCAAGGTTTGGCAAGGAATCAGATGTCAGTCTGATTAATCTATAGCGGCTTGCCAGTTCGATTCGCTCTGGCGGTCGATGAGCCTGAGCTAGTCAGCTGACTTCGTCTCAAGTTCATCGTCGATTGCCGAGAGAGAGAGACATGAACAAACCATATGCCTTAAATGTCCTTGCCACAGCGCTCTTATTGGCATTTGCCGCACCCGGGCAGGCGGTGACGATTGACCTTGCTACCGCACCGGATTATGCATCGTTGCAGTACAGCGGTGCATCGGTCACTACCATCACGGGCATTCGGGATCGCAACATCACGGGCAACTACACCCTTGACGGCGGCAACACGGGTGGGCTGTTGTTTGACAACGTCTTGTCTAGTTCGACCGCGAGTCCCTACCCAGTGGCAACTGCAAACCAGTCCAACTACCCGGGTTCGGTGGCCAGCACACCGTACGGGCCAAGCTTTGGATCGCCATCGGGAATTCTGCGCGGTGTGGGCAGTTTCAAGGTCGCTGGTGCGACTTACGATCAAGGCTATTTGTGGGATGGCGCAACCGGGGTGGGCACGACGCTACTGCCCTCAACCCTGACCACCGATCCGATTCTCTTTACGATTGCGCACAGTAATTTTGGTAATCAGGTGGTGGGAAACTACGATACCCAGCTAGATGAAGGCCAGTCATTTATCTACAACATCGCCGACAAGACTTATTCCTCTGTGCCGCTTGATGGGGCCAGTTTCCATCCAACCCAGCAAATCACGGAGGTTGCAAGCAACACCGCTTATGGCGTCTACAACAACGTGATTGCAGGAGGCTACACCGGTAAATATGGGGGCACCCCCGGAACATACGCATACATCCACAACCAGGGTAACGGCAAGACCTACACGTTTTCTTCGCCCAGTGGTTCCATTGTCTCGCACTTTGAGGGTATCACCAGCGCTGGCCAACCCGGCGTCTACAACATGGTCGTGGATGCGGTCGATGCTGTTGGCGGATTCGAAAAGGCTTACATCGCTACTGTCGATCTGAACCGAATTGATCCGGCAACCGATCAGCCCTATATCACCTGGACAGAGATCAAGGTCTCGGACAAATTGACATCAGCCAATTCACTGTATCAGGGTAATGTGATTGGCGTGTATGTTGATGGCGGCATTACGTATGCATACTACGCTGATGTGGCTGATACCATCATCTCCGTAGGCGGGGTATCGACCAAACTGTATAACCCGACGTTAGTGACTAATGGCGCAACGAGCACGGTCAGTGGCGGCGGTGCAGACATCATTAATAACGGTTCACTGGTTGTGGCTGGTGCCGATGGCATTCAAAGTGGCTCTAACTGTGGTTACAAAGATTGCACAACCACGGCATACGGCGGGGTCATCTCGAACTACGGTACCGTGGCTGTTAATGGTGGCACTGGCAGTTCAGCGGTGTTGATGCAAGGCACCTTTGGTACGTTGGTGAACTACGGAACCCTGTCGGCAGCTGACGGCGACTATGCCCTTAGAACGGACAGTTCAGCGGATGGCTCCTTGGTGGTTAATGGTGCGGGTGGTGTTATTGATGGTCAAGTTTCTGTTCTGGCCGGGCCTTATGTTCGATTTGAGAACAGCGGCACCATCAAAATCTCGGCTGCAGGCGCAGGTGTCGTGCACGCGGTCAGCGGAACCTTTGTCCAGACCGATACAGGATTGATGAGCTTGCGTGTCTCGCCCTCTGCGGCGGATCAATGGAATGTCGACGGCACGGCCAAAGTGGCCGGTACCTTGAATGTCGCGGCAGCCGAGGGTACGTATTCAGCAGCCCGACACACCTTGGTGACAGCCAGCGATGGCTTAAGTGGCACGTTTGGTACCTACACAACGAACCTGACGGCAGCGCATAAGTTCACGTACGACAGCAACAATCTGTATCTGGACGTGTTTGCCTTCAGTACGGCCGACACTCAAGCTTCGGTCAATCAGGCCGTCTCTGGTGTGCAGCAATCCTTGGCCGTTCAAAACGCTTCCTTGGTCAACAGTTTCTTCTATGACTGTGATGTGTTTGACAGCCGAGATGTCTGTGTGTCGGCTGGCGCTCGATACACCTCTAGCAATGGTGATGCGAACACCACGGCAGCCTTGTTGATTGCTGCTTATCGGTTCACCCCCAATTTCCGGTTAGGCGCGTATGTTGACCAATCGCTCGCCGATCACTCGACTCCTGGTGTGAACATCAGCTCCAACATTCCCTTGCTTGGTTTGTTTGGCGTGTGGCAATCTCAAGCTGACGGTTTAGGCTTGGCGGTTAAGGTATCTGCGGCTTATGGCAGACAGGGCGCCGACGTCACGCGTCAATCCATTAATGGTACTGAGGCAGGTGAGGGTTCGACCAAGCTCACGGGTCAGGGTGCACAGGTGATGACAAGCTACGGCTTGCGAGCCACCAGCAAGACCGTCTTTGCACCTTATCTTGGATTGCGCTACACCCAAGGCAAGACCGATGGATACAACGAATCAGCCAGTGTCAATGTCACGGCACCCTTGTCGTTTGGCGGTGTGAGCACTGATCTGACCACCATATTTGCTGGCATTGGGGTACAGCACCAGCTTACCGATGCCTGGACAGTGTCAGCCAGTGCTGGCGTTGAAACGGACTTGAACAATCCCACTAACACGGTCACGGTCGAGGGTCTGAACCAGCTCGCTGACGTGAGCTATGGGGGCAATACGGTTCAAACCAGGGCGGTGTTTTCTGCGGGGGTGAGTTTTGCGGTGACCAAGACTCAGTACATCGGGCTGAACTACATCTATCGTCAATCGCCATATCAAGGTATCAACACCAACAGTGTGTTTTTGAACTACACGATTGGATTTTAGTTGGGGTTAAGCCGTCGGCATGGTCTGGTGTGTCTGGCTCACGCTTTGCGTGAGCTGTTACCTGCAAGCATCAGAAAGACGTTTGAGCTTCATGTGGACACGGTGGCAAGTCACGTCAGCCGCCATTGATCCTAATCGCCAACACCGCTAATCTTGGTCGTCATGTGCGGCATGTCTTTGGCTAGCTCAAGGCTTCTAGAAGCCGCTGCCTCCCACCCAAGGTCTGAATTCTCAAGGTCTTGTTCCTTTTGTTGTGGTGAACTAAAATAGCTATTTTAGTATCTATTAAAGGTAAAAAAGTTTTTTTATAAATATAAAAATGACTTTTAAATTATCTATTCCATCAGAAATTCAGGCCGCACTCGTGCAGCGCCTGCGTGTCCATCGGCTCGCGCAGTCATTGTCACAGGCGGAGCTTGCCAGCATGGCGGGCTTGTCTCTTGGGGCGGTGCGCAAGTTCGAGCGGGATGGCCAGTCAACGCTAGAGACCTTCATTCGAGTGGTGCAAACGCTCGGGCTTGTGCAAGAGCTCGATACGTTGTTTGAGTATCGTAAAACCTCCATTGCCCAGATGGAGGTGGTTCAAGCAGTGAGCAAGCGCCAGCGTGCGCCACGCAAGCGAGCAGCCAGACCATGAAGCGTCTCGATGTCTACTACAGCGGTTGGTCAGAGGACTGGTTATTGGGTTCGCTTGCGGATGATGGCACCGCGCTTCTGTTTGAATACTCACGTCAAGCGCTAGAGCGTGGTCTTGAGCTCTCACCATTGAATCTTAAGCTTCGATCGCAAGCCTATTCTCAGTTCCCGTCACACCTGCATCACTTGCCAGGTTTATTGGCTGATAGCCTGCCTGATGGTTGGGGCATGCTGCTGATGGATCGTTTGTTTCGGCAGCAGGGTTTGCGTTACCCGGGACCGTTAGACCGACTCGCGTTCATTGGTGATCGTGCCATGGGCGCATTGCGGTTCGTGCCGGCGAGTGATGCAAGTGATTCGCTTGTTGATTGGGATTTGGTGACGCTCGCTGAGCAAACCGCATTGGTCGTCAATGGTGAGGCCCAAGCCGCATTACGTGAACTGGCGGTGATGGGTGGGTCGCCTCAGGGCGCACGCCCCAAAGCCTTGGTGCAGCTTGACCGTCAGAGTGGCAAAGTCACCACATTGACAGCCGGGCTGGGGGAGCCATGGTTGGTTAAATTCCCCGCACAGGGGGAACACCCGGAAGTCTGCGCCTTAGAGAAACTGTACGCGGACCTTGCAAGTGGCTGTGGGCTAGATGTCCCGTCAAGTGAATATTTTGATGTCGGTGATGGTGTCGCCGCATTTGGCGTGGCAAGGTTTGACCGAGTTGATGGTCAGCGAGTGGCTTGTCACAGCTTGGCGGGATTGATGCACGCGGACTTCAGGGTGCCTGGCTCGGTGGACTACACGGGACTTCTAAGAGCGACCCGTTTTTTAACGCGTGATGAGAACGAGGTGCAAAAAGCATTTACACGTGCTGTGTTTAATGTTGTGTTTCACAATCGTGACGATCATCCCAAGAACTTTGCTTGGCGTTTAGGTCAAGACCATCGTTGGCGGCTGGCACCGGCGTTCGACTTGACGTTTAGTAGCGGCCCAAGGGGCGAGCACCACATGGACGTGTGCGGATGGGCGAAGGAAATTGGGCGCGACCATCTTTTGCAGCTCGCGAAAGAGGGTGGTTTGCCCTTGGTAGGCGCTACTGAGGCGATTGAGCGCGTACTAGATCAAGTTCAAACCTTCAAAGCTCGCGCTAGTCGTTACCCAATCCGTCAGAAAACCGTCGATGCGGTCTTTGGTGTTATCGAGGCGTGTGCGCGGCGCTTGATGGTGTGAGCCTACCTCTTGTCATAAAGCGTTTTCTGTATTGATAAAAAACCCGACCGGCTTGTGGCACGGTCGGGTTGACTCGCGAGTGCTTAGCCGCTGGCCAAGCACTTAAGGTTTACAGCTTAGGCCTTCAGATCGTAACGATCAGCGTTCATGACTTTGGTCCAGGCGGCAACGAAGTCCTTAACAAACTTCTCTTTATTGTCGTCCTGAGCATAAACCTCAGCGTACGAACGCAGTACCGAGTTCGACCCGAACACCAAGTCAACACGGGTGGCCGTGAACTTGGCCTTGCCTGAGCTGCGCTCAACGATGTCATAGCTGTTTTTACCGGTGGGCTTCCAGCTGTATGACATGTCGGTCAAGTTGACAAAGAAGTCGTTGGTCAGCTGGCCGACGCGGTCGGTGAACACACCGTGCTTGGAGCCACCGAAGTTGGCGCCCAGAACACGCATGCCGCCGATCAGAACCGTCATTTCTTTGGCTGACAGACCCATGAGCTGTGCACGATCGAGCATCATCTCTTCGGGCTGAACGATGTAGTCCTTCTTTAGCCAGTTACGGAATGCGTCATGCAAAGGCTCGAGCACTTCGAATGAATCGACATCGGTCATTTCCTGGGTGGCGTCACCGCGACCTGGATGGAAAGGAACCTTGATGTTCACCCCGGCAGCCTTGGCAGCCTGCTCGACAGCGACGTTACCAGCCAACACGATGACATCAGCGATGCTCGCGCCAGTTTCTTTGGCAATGCCCTCGAGCACTTTCAGAACCTTGGCCAGACGTGCTGGTTCGTTGCCTTCCCAGTCTTTCTGGGGAGCCAAGCGGATGCGAGCACCGTTGGCGCCACCACGGAAGTCTGAACCACGGAAGGTACGGGCGCTGTCCCATGCAGTTGCAACCATTTCCTGGGTTGACAAGCCGCTGGCAGCAATCTTGGCCTTAACCGCTTCGACGTCGTACTTGCTGTTGCCAGCCGGTACTGGGTCTTGCCAAATCAGGTCTTCTTTCGGGACTTCCGGTCCGATGTAGCGTGACTTCGGACCTAGGTCGCGGTGGGTCAGTTTGAACCAGGCGCGAGCAAAGACTTCTTCAAAGTAGGCCGGATCCTTGTGGAAACGCTCCGAGATCTTGCGGTACTCGGGGTCCATCTTCATGGCCATGTCGGCGTCGGTCATCATGGGCATGCAACGAATCGATGCGTCCTCAACATCAGGCGGCATGTCGCCTTCTTTGATGTCCACGGGCTTCCACTGCCATGCGCCAGCCGGGCTCTTGGTCAGTTCCCACTCATGGTTGAGCAACATGTCGAAGTAACCGTTGTCCCATTTGGTTGGATTGCTGGTCCAAGCGCCTTCGATGCCACTGGTCACGGTGTCACGGCCGATACCACGGGTCTTGTGGTTGATCCAGCCCAAGCCTTGCTCCTCGATCGGTGCGCCTTCTGGCTCTGGGCCTAAGTTCGCTGCGCTGCCATTGCCGTGTGACTTACCCACGGTGTGACCGCCGGCCGTCAGCGCAACGGTTTCTTCATCGTTCATGGCCATGCGAGCAAACGTCACACGTACGTCATGAGCAGACTTCAGCGGATCGGGCTGTCCGTCGACACCTTCTGGGTTCACGTAAATCAGGCCCATCATTACAGCGGCCAGTGGGTTCTCCAGGTCGCGTTCACCAGAGTAACGGCTGCCCTCGCCACCGGACTTTTGTAGCCATTCCTTCTCGGAACCCCAGTAGATGTCCTTCTCTGGATGCCAAATGTCTTCGCGGCCAAACGAGAAGCCGTAGGTTTTAAAGCCCATGGATTCGTAAGCGACGTTACCAGCCAGGATAAACAAGTCAGCCCAGCTCAATTTGTTGCCGTATTTCTTTTTGATGGGCCACAGCAGACGACGGCCTTTGTCGAGGTTGCCGTTGTCTGGCCATGAGTTCAGCGGTGCAAAGCGCTGCGCGCCTGTGCCTGCGCCGCCACGGCCGTCAGCGATACGGTACGTACCAGCAGCGTGCCATGCCAAGCGGATCATCAAACCACCGTAGTGACCCCAGTCAGCTGGCCACCAGGCTTGGCTATCGGTCATCAAAGCGACCAAATCAGCTTTCAGTGCTTTAACGTCCAGGGTTTTGACGGCTTCACGATAGTCAAAGCCTTCGTCCATCGGGTCGGTCTTGGAATCGTGCTGATGCAGGATGTCCAGATTCAACGACTTTGGCCACCAGGCCATCACGGATGAACCATTCTCGGTGAGGGCGCCGTGCATCACCGGGCATTTACCTTGTTCTGACATGTTTCACTCCTTTGTTTTGAGTTACATGATTTAGTTTAAACAAATTGAATCCGAGTTTCTAATTGTCTTTGACTAAAATCCCGATAGCTGCCCTTCATGCAGAAGTCATGTTAGTGACATCTGCAGTAACGCATTGAAATCGTTACAGATCTCAGAGGCTTGTCAGGCTTGCATGCGAAGCCGGGTGGGCGATTTTTCTGATGTGGGCACAAGCTGATCGCTGAATTTCTGTGTTTTGATTCGCAGTACCATGCGATGGATCCGCTCATCGTCAGGACAGGATCGCGACACAAACCCCAAACCCTCACAAAAGGATAGCATCGTTGCGTTGCTTGGTAAAACATCGCCGTATACCGAACTCAACCCCCGTCGGCTGGCTTCACCGACAAGCGCGTGGATCAGTTGCCTGCCTAGCCCGTGGTGTTGCCGGTGGTCTACAACCACCAAACTGAACTCTGCACTGTCTTGCGAGCCATCGAGAATTAAGCGAGCCATGCCAACGATGGCATAGCGCCCGGGTCCGATGATTTCAGTCGCCACAAAGTGCGCGCATCGTTCGGGGTGCGGGGCGCATAATGCTTGCCACTCCTCTTCGCTCCACATCGGTACACTCAAACGCCCAAAC
>CAZLFB010000073.1:0-4415 GCA_964558695.1 uncultured Orrella sp. | reverse complement strand
TAAGATGTTTTGGTGGCACCGAGTGCGCCAAAGGCATGTCGACGGTAGACGCCGGTGCGAGCCCGCACGCGCATGATCTCTTGACGCAAGAATCCGTTGCGTGAGGCCGCATAAAGCGCTTGATGAAATTGTTGGTTACAGGCCTGCCAGCCATCCCAATCCTCTTGCTCAGCAAATGGCTGGCTTTCTTGATGAAGTTGCTGCAGCGACTCTAACTCTTTCGAAGAGATGCGCTCACAGGCGAGCTTAACCGCAATGGCTTCAATCTCGGCGAGCCACTCCCACAGACTGAGCAATTGGGCCAAGTCCATCTTGGCCACAATGGCCCCACCACGTGGCAGATTGCTCACCAGTCCTTGGGCCTTTAATTGAAGTAGAGCCTCTCTCACGGGGGTCTTTGAGGCACCAAATCGATTGGCAATTTCATTCTCATCGAGGGTGTCTCCAGGCACCAGCAGTCCTTGACTGATTTGTTCTGCTAGGTCGGCTCGAATGCGGTCGCTGATGTTTTTATGCGTTTTTTGTTGAGTAACCACGGCAAACCCCTGGGTTCAATGGGAGGCAGCTTTCAGCAAAATAGCCAATAAGCCCTCAGATAGATTTTACCTGTTGCCAAAAATTAATAAATCCACTACAAATATATTCATAGCAGCTTTTAAAATTTAGGATAACCGATTGAGTGACGTGGACTGTGCGCAAGCCCTTCTGCGTGGCGAGATAGACGTCGATCAATACTGGCGCAAATCGGGTGAGCAGCGGGTCAAGTTGGCGGGGGTCCTCTTGACAGAGCAACAACAAAGCCGGGCATTAAAAAACCTCTCTCGGCTGACCGTTCGCTTGCGGCAGACAGGATTTGAGTGCGTGCCGACAGACTGTGGCGAGCACCCCGACGGTATGGCTACCGATCACGACGATTTGCAACAGGCGTTCGACAGACATCTGGTCACGTACCGATGAGTGCTGATCTTCCAAACACCATGGCAGGCTTGCGGCTCGCCTTGCGGGATGGCGTATTGTCTCGAGCACAAGCGCTGCAGATGCAAGATGATCGTTTTCGTTGTATGGGCAACCTTACTCGGGCGGTAACCCGTTATTTGTCGCCCTCGGTGTGCTTAGAGGGCGAGCTTGGTCCGCTAGCGGGTGTGGCACTGGCACACAAAGATATTTTTGATTTGCACAATTGCCTTCCTGGACTTGGGCGCCAGGCGCCATCGACTCAGAAAGGGCTGGCCCAAGCGGCAGTGCTGAATTTGCTGGACGGGGCTGGTGCCGCCAATCTGGGCACCTTGGCCTTGGCTGAGGATGCCTGCTCGGCCACTGGGCAATCCGACAGCCTACCCACTCCGGTTAACCCCCTAGATATGGATGTGGCTGTTGGTGGTTCGTCCAGTGGCAGTGCGGTGGCGGTGGCTAGCGGCATGGTGTATGCCTCACTCGGAACAGACACGGCAGGGTCGGTGCGTATTCCGGCCATGACCTGTGGCGTGATGGGCTTAAAGACCACGCATGGACTTATTGATCGTCAAGGTATGAGGCTGCTTTGCCCATCGCTTGATTCGATTGGGGTGCTGGCTCGAGCTGTTGATGACATTCGCTGTGTCATGCGCGTGTTGGCCCGAGCGCTGGATTGGGACAATCAGGCGCCGGCCAAGACGCTTCGAGTTGGTCACTGGCTTGCCCAAACCGAACTAGATGATGATGTGCGTCAGGTAGTTGACCCCGTCATGCGGTGTTACGGGCATCGCCACATTGACATGGCGCAGCACGAACGCCGAGCAAGTGCGTTGCAGGAGCTTGTCATGGCCTATGAGGTTGGGCAAACACACCGGCTAAGAATCGCACAAGGTAAGGCCTGCCCTCAGGTTGCAGGACTCGGCGGTTTTGGTTTGACGATTCCCCCAGCTTGGTGGGGTCAGGCTTTGCGCGACCGCGCCCATTACTTGCAGGTTTTTGTTGCCGATGTGTTTAAAGACGTGGATGTATTGCTGGCGCCGTTGCAGACAGGCTTATTACCTAGAACCAGTGAGGTATATCAGGGGCAAGCTGGGTTTAAGAGCGCCAAACTGTTAGGCTTACATCGGTATTGCGGCTGGATCAACTACTTGGGGTTGCCATCATTGTCGATACCGGTTGGGTTAGGGCCGGATGGCTTGCCTGTCAGCATTCAGCTGGTTGGTCAGCCGTTTCATGAGCCCCAGTTGCTGGCCGTGGGTGAACAAATACAAAACGACATACATGGGGGGCAAGGCATCATGCCAGTGCTAAATGTAGGGGAGCAACAGCCATGAGCAAGATTCAGGCTTCAGAAGCATTAAAGCCATTTCGAGTCTTGGACTTGTCACGCGTGCGCGCCGGTCCAAATTGCGTGCGTGTTTTGACGGACTTTGGGGCTGATGTGATTCGCATCGAACCACCCGAAGGCGTTGACCCGAACGAGGCAATGTTTGCGGCAAACCGCCATGGGGGCGACTTTCAGAACCTCAATCGCAACAAGCGCTCATTGACCTTGAACCTAAAAAAACCAGGTGCCCTTGAGATTTTTATGAAGCTAGTGCAGACCGCTGACGTGGTGGTCGAGAACTGGCGCCCCGATATCAAGAAAAAACTGGGTCTGGATTATGAGTCACTGGCCAAAGTTAACCCCAGGATCATCTTGGCCAGTATCTCTGGTTATGGTCAGACAGGACCCTATGCAGGTCGCCCGGGCTTTGACCAGATTATGCAAGGCATGGGTGGTCTGATGTCCGTCACGGGTTTCCAGGACTCTGGTCCAGTGCGTGCGGGTTTGGCGGTGGCCGACATGAGCGCGGGACTGTATGCAGCCATTGGCATCTTGATTGCGTTGATTGAGCGTGAGCAGTCTGGCAAGGGACAGTGGGTGCAAGCTTCGTTGTTGCATGCACAAATCGCCATGATGGACTTTCAGGGGGCGCGCTATTTAAACGATGGCGATATCCCGGTTCGCGTAGGCAATGATCATCCCACCAGTAGTCCAATGGGACTATTCACCGCATCGGATGGCGTATTCAATATTGGGGCCTCGGGCGAGGGTAACTGGTTGCGGCTGTGTGAGCTCCTCCAAGAGCCGGCATGGCTTGAGGATCCTGACTTTAAAACTGAGAAGTTGCGTGTGCAAAATCGTCCCAAACTGACACAGTTACTGGAAGCAAAGTTCGCCAAGAACACCGTGCACTATTGGGTGACTGCACTAAACAACGCGGGTGTGCCAGCCGGGCCCGTGTATGACGTGCCGCAGATGTTTGAAGACGAGCAAGTCAAACATCTGGGTGTGGTGACCTCGCTGGCAAACGTCTATAACAAGCAAATGCATTACATCACCCAACCCATGACGCTGTCGCGCACACCGCCCGAAGTTGTGGCTGCGGCACCGGGCTGGGGCGAGCACACCGATGAAGTGCTCGCTGAAGTTGGTTTTGATGCACAGCAGATACAACAATTTCATGACAATGGGGTTGTCTGATATGGGTGAAGTGAGAGCCGATTGCGATGGCTTGGGTATTGCCACAGTGACCCTGTCAAATCCGGGCCGCCTGAATGCCATGCAACTGGGTATGTGGCAGTCTCTGGCCAAGACCATGCACGATTTGTCGGTCGACCATGCTGTGCGAGTGGTGGTTTTGCGCGGCGAGGGTGAGGCTGCCTTTGTGTCGGGTGCTGATATTTCGGAGTTCGGCACCTTGCGCAGCTCTGCTGAAGCGGTGGCGCACTATGATGCCTGTGTGGAGAGTGCCGAGGCGGCCATTGGGGCCTGTTGCAAGCCAGTAATTGCCGCGATTTCAGGCGTTTGCTACGGCGGTGGCGTTGGCATTGCGGCGTCATGCGACCTACGGTACGCTAGCCAAGACTGTCGTTTTGCGGTGCCAGCAGGCAAGCTTGGGCTTGGTTATGGGCTGGAAGATGTAACCCGCTTGCATCGAATTTTAGGTGCGGCTGGTGTGGCTGAGTTGCTGTTGACAGCCAGGGTTTACCGCGGTCAAGAGGCCAAAGAGGTGGGGTTGGTGCATGCTTGTGTTGACGCCGTGTTTACGCATGCGCGGGCTCAGGCCAAAGTGATCGCAGCACTGGCGCCCTTGACGCTGGCCTCCATCAAAATGGCCCTGCAGCACATCGACCAGACGCCTGGCGCACCCACGGCCGAGCAGGTGTCTGAGGCGGTGTCGGCCTGTTTTGTGAGCGATGACTATGCTGAAGGGCGTCTGGCCTTTGCAGAAAAACGCACACCGAATTTTCAAGGCAAATAGTTTGGACTAAACCTGTGCAACGTACATGGGATATGAGATGAGCAATCCACGCGTTCCTTATCGATTTTCTAATGCGGGCCCCGCCCTGAAAGCCTACGACGGCAGCCCGATTCTGGTTCATCTGGTTGTCAATGTCGAGAACTGGAGCTTTGA
>CAZLFB010000072.1:0-3658 GCA_964558695.1 uncultured Orrella sp. | reverse complement strand
CAGTGCTTTTTGCGCATGGAGTCGGTTTTCCGCTTCATCCCAGACCACGCTTTGTGCTCCGTCTATGACGTCAGCGCTGACCTCTTCGCCGCGATGTGCCGGCAGGCAATGCATAAAAATGGCGTCAGGCTTTGCCCGTGCCATCATAGCGGCGTCAACACACCAACGACCAAATGCTTGCTTGCGAGCCTCGTTTTCCGCCTCATAACCCATGCTAGTCCAAACATCGGTGGTGATAAGGTCCGCGCCTTGGCAGGCTTCATGTGGATCCTCAAACGACTGGTAGACCGAGGGATTCATACCGACTAGCCGGTTCGGATCGAGCCGATAGCCTTCAGGCGCGCTGAAATGTAGTTTAAAACCAAGGCGCTCAGCGGCTTGAATCCAGGTGTAGGCCATGTTGTTTGCATCTCCAATCCACGCAACCACCTTGCCTTCGATTGACTGGCGGTGCTCAATGTAGGTGAATACATCGGCCAAAATCTGACATGGATGGTACTCGTTGGTCAACCCGTTGATGACTGGCACACGCGAGTATTCAGAAAACCGTTCGATACGGCTTTGTTCAAAGGTTCGGATCATCACCAAGTCCACCATGCGCGATACGACACGCGCAGTGTCTTCGATTGGCTCTGAACGACCTAATTGTGAGTCGTTGGTGGTCAAGTGAATCACCGCACCACCCATTTGATACATACCTGCCTCAAACGACACACGGGTGCGTGTGCTGGCTTTTTCAAACACCATCGCTAACGTGCGGTCGTGCAAGGGTTGGTAGGGTATGTAGCGCTTGAATTTGTTTTTGATGATGCGAGCACGCTCAAGTACATACAAAAGCTCTTCACGCGTTAAGTCTGCAAGCTGCAGAAAGTGGCGCAAGAGTTGTTTTTGTGTGGTGGTCGTGGCAGTCATGTCATTGTTCCGCTAAAGGCCAGGTTATTGGCTACTTAGAAATTTCTTGATCAAGTCAATCAGCCCATCGAGAAGCTGGTCTGCCTCGGCTTGGTTGATGATTAACGGTGGCAAGAGACGCACAACCTTGTCACGGGTGACGTTGATCAGCAGCCCAGCCCCTAGTGCCCGACGCACCAGCTCAGCGCATGGCCGACTGAGCTCAATGCCAATCATAAGGCCGCGCCCGCGCACTTCGGTCACACCATCAAGGCCATCGAGCTCGGCATGTAGCCGCGCCAGCATCGCTTGACCCACTTTTTCAGCATGCTCGAGCAAGTTGTCACGCTCCAGGGTGTCAAGCACGGCAAGTGCTGCTGCGCAGACCAGTGGACCACCACCGAACGTGGTGCCGTGATGGCCTGGCTTGAGGATACCTGCGGCTGGACCACGGGCAGCGACTGCGCCAATCGGTACGCCACCGCCCAGACCCTTGGCCAGGGTAATAACATCGGGCAGTATCTCAGCCCACTGGTGTGCAAGCCACTTGCCAGTGCGCCCGATACCGGACTGCACTTCATCGATCATCATCAGCCAACCACGCTGGTCGCAAAGCTTGCGCAAGTCTTGGAGGTAACTCAAGTCAGACGGCCGAATGCCACCTTCGCCTTGCAAGACTTCTACCAACACAGCGACCACGTCTGGGCATTGGTCTGCAGCCCGTGTAATGGCGTCGATCTGGTTGTAGGTCACTTGAATAAACCCAGCTGGCAAGGGGTCAAACCCCTGACGCGCTTTCTCGCTGCCGGTGGCAGCCAAAGTGCCGAGCGTACGACCGTGCCACGCTGAGTCCATCGTGATAATTGTGGGGATCTTTACCCCTTTGAGGTGGCCGTAGAGGCGGGCAAGCTTGATGGCGCCCTCGTTGGCCTCGGCGCCGCTATTAGCAAAAAATACCTCAGACATCCCTGAGATGGCTGTGATGCGTTGCGCTAACTGCTCTTGCAGCGGCACTTCGTAAATGTTTGATGTATGGATGACCTTGGCAGCTTGATCAGCGATGGCCTTAACAAGCACTGGGTGAGCATGTCCGAGGCAGGAAACGCCAATGCCGGAAAGACCATCGAGGTATCGCTTGCCCTCGGTGTCCCATAACCACACACCTTGCCCGTGCGTAAACGCGACTGGTAAACGACCATAAATAGGAGAGAGGGCAGAGCTCATGATGTTCTCTTTGCAAAGGTGAAAGTAGTGAAGGGGATCAGGGAAACCCTAATCATATACAATCACGACCATGCCTGTGCGAGTCAGCCTGTGATTGTTGGCTGACTCTTCATTGAGATGCTCGAATGATCGATCCCCCAATGTACTTTGTGATTCTGGGCCAGACCCTGCAGGGGCATAGGTTTCGCCCGAGCGATTGGGCAGAACGGCTTGCCGGTGTCATGGCGCCTTATCGGCCACCTGGGTCAATGGGTGGCCATTTAACCTATTCGCCTTATGTCATTCCCCGAGTTATCCAGGGCATTAAATGCGTGGTCATTGACGAGCGCTTGCGAGAGATTGAACCGCTAGCCTGGAAGTTTGTGCACGATTTCGCAGGTGACAATGACCTGCTAACGGTTAAATGTGATCAGGATGTCGCCACAGGCGTGAGCAACGCTTTGCCAGCAAAGTAAGCCTGCAGATTTTGCATGACCAGATCGAACATGGCCTGACGGGTCTCGATTGTGGCGCTTGCGACGTGTGGCATCAAAACCACATTGTCGAGACGCTTGAGCACATCGGGTACTTTGGGCTCGTTTTCAAAGACATCGAGGCCTGCGCCGCCCAACTCGCCACTTTGCAA
Organism: uncultured Orrella sp.; assembly: GCA_964558695.1. GTDB lineage: Bacteria > Pseudomonadota > Gammaproteobacteria > Burkholderiales > Burkholderiaceae_B > Algicoccus. The sequence continues at coordinate 918 of CAZLFB010000072.1, read as the reverse complement.
CAGTTCCACCATGGCGGTTTCATCAATGACTGGACCGCGGGCAATGTTGATGATGTAGCTTGTCGGGCCGAGCGCTTTCAGCACATCACGGCTAATCAGCTTTCGGGTTGTAGCCCCGCCCACGGTTGCAACCACCAGGAAATCGGCCCAGTGAGCCAAGTCCGCTAATTTGTCCATGTAGAGATAGGGCACATCGGTACGTGCATTGCGGTTGTGATAACCGATCTGCATATCAAAACCTTCGCCGCGCTTGGCAATCGCCATGCCGATTCGTCCAAGGCCCACAATTCCCAGTTTTTTGCCACTCACGCGTACGCCCAAGGGCAGCATACCGTCATGATTTTCCCAGCGGTTACTGCGCACAAATTGGTCGCCTTGAGGGATATGACGGGCACAGGCGATCATTAGACCCCACGCCTCATCGGCCACACAGTCATTGAGTACCTCGGGCGTGTTCGTCACGGCGACACTGTGTTTGGCTGCCGCTGCTATGTCGATCGAGTCGTAGCCGACGCCCCAGTTACAGATCAATTTGAGATTGGGAAGTTTTTCAATTACGTCGGCTTTACAGCCGTGTACAGCCGATGTGACGATCACTTCAACGTCTGAGGCGTCGCGTAGCGTCTGGTCACGGTCTTGAGCTTGCCAGAGCGCAATCACATCGAAGTGCTCGCGTAGTGCTTGATCGGCGCCCGGTGATCCGCCAAGTGAACCGATTTGTATGATTTTGGGCTTGCTCATGGCGGCAGTCTCTCTTTTAATTTGTTTCAGCAATAGATGGCAATACTAGGCGCTTGCGCGCATGAGTACAACCCTGAAGTCAGTGGTTGTTAGATGTTTGCTCGTCAATGGGGTAATTCAACAGCTCCACCAACTACAACTACAACAACGGCTACAACAACCGCTGCAACAACCACT
>CAZLFB010000071.1:0-1601 GCA_964558695.1 uncultured Orrella sp. | reverse complement strand
TCAAGTCGGTGACGTTGGTGACCAATAGCAGTTTGCCGTCTAGTAGTTCTGCCTGTTGGAGCGCTTTCTCATCGATCTGGTACGTGAAGAGATCGGACTGCATGTCAACCTTGATGATTTTGGCTAGATGCGCCTCTTTGACCTCGTGATAGAACCTCGCTTTGGCACCACTGTCAGAGAGTTTGCGGCCACGGTACTTGGCACCGGTGTCTTGCTCATCAAGCTTGCCTGCCCATTTATTGGCTTTGTCTTCAAGATCTTTAATCTTGGCCTTTCGCCATTCGGTCTGTTCCTTGGCTCGCACTGGGTGGTGGGCAATCACCAGACGCTTGTCTTGCCAGCGGGTTTCATCAATCGTTTCATGCTCCTGGTCGGTGATCTTGGCCTGAAACTGCGTCAGGATCTCCAGGAAGTCGCCATAGCGCCTGGCGGGTACCGCCAGAATGAATTCCAGCATGCGGCCATCATCTAGCTTGATTTCTTGCAAAGCCTCCATGTTGTCCAATGACAGCAACCCACGGTCAGCCACGATGATCAAGCGCTGGATATGGGGGAAACGGGCAATGACCTTCTTCAAGGTTGGCAACAGGGTTGGGGCTTCTGCCTGGTTGCCATCAAACACCTCATGGTAGATGGGCAAGCCTTCTGCCGTTTGAACCACCCCCAGCATGAATTGCCGTGCAATCAAGCCTTCTTTGGACATGCCATATTGACGGACATCAACGGACTGTTCGCTATGACCTTCAACGCCAATGGTGGTGAGGTCATAGAAGACCAGCGACAGATCCTGGTCAACCATGGGACGCAGTTGCCTGGCGACCACTTCGTCAACAGCCACTTGGTGATCCATCAACGCATCCATGCTGCGAAGCAGCTGCTGATGGGTCAATGCAGTCGCATCCACTTCAGGGATGCTCACCGTCTTAAGCCAGCGCAACACGCCAAGCTTGGAATCAGGATCGCAGAGACGGTTAAACACCATTACCCGAATCGCATGCTCGACGGCTGTCGTATACCGGGCTTTACGAAACACGCGAGACAGCTCATCAAAGCCAACCTCTTGCCACAACCGATGCAGTGCCCAGACGTCACCCAATGAAAGCGCCGATTCAAACTCGATCTGTGGCTCGTCAGCCGTTCTACCTTTGGCACGCAATAAAGCATTGAGGATCGAATCGACTTGGCCACCGGTTTCATCCAAACGGCCGAGCGTCGACAACACACGCTGACGAGGCTTGCCATTGTCGTCGCGGTAGGATTCGGCCAACTGAACGTAGGAGTGGCCGGCTGATTGGGTGAGCTTGATGTACATGCAGACAAGTGTAGCAACTAAAAAATAAATTGCCAATACCCATCATCGCAGAGTTTGCCAGTACACAAATTTCCCGCTAACCTTCCTAACTCATTGATTTTCAAGCATTCACAAAAACAAAAATCGCGAAAACTGGTATTTGGTGTCGAACTTCGGAGGCCGAGATAGCCAGTGGTAAGCGAGAGATTGACTTATTGCTCCCCAAGAAACTCGATCGTCATGGCATTAGTGCTTTGGGTACCGGTATTCCATCCCAAGCCCCAACAGATCACCAATCTATAAAGGTGCC
>CAZLFB010000070.1:0-21346 GCA_964558695.1 uncultured Orrella sp. | reverse complement strand
TGTTGGCAAGAAATAAGGTGCACTGACCCGCATAAATAGGAACGAGGCCCCCCAAATGGCTGACAACAACAGCAGTCTGATGACACTCGAGGCAGGCATGGCGAACGCATATTCAGGATGAAAGCGTCAGAGCATAGATTGTTTTGGGTCGGCTTGGTGACTACGATGGCTCTGTTCTTGTGTGCAAAGCCACCTAGAAGCCCTGATGGCACATATTCTTCTTGGAGTACTCCGCAGAAGATCGCGACGATGTCAGTGCTTAGGAGGGTTCAGCCTGACCCTACGCACCTGAACTGATTAACCTGAACCGATTTATCACGGGCCTGACTGGAACATAGCAGGCAGCAGCATCAATGCCGAATCGCCTCGCGCGATCCAAACGGCGATATTCCTCCAGGGTTTGACCTGAATGAAACATCGCCCTCGCGACAGTTTATTTACTGCATAAACCAGCCGTGGGTAACCAAGAACGACTGACCCGTCATGGCAGCCGTCGGGAAACCAGCCAGATAGGTCACAAGCGATGACACATCACCGGTCGTGGTGAATTCACCATCAACGGTTTGGCTGAGCATGACGTTCTTCACGACATCCGCTTCGCTGATGCCCAGGGCTTTGGCCTGTTCCGGGATTTGCTTGTCAACAAGCGGTGTGCGCACAAACCCTGGGCAAACCACGTAGGCGCGCACGTTTTTCTCGGCGCCTTCCTTGGCGACCACGCGGGCCAGGCCCAACAGACCGTGCTTGGCCGTGCAATATGCTGCCTTGAGCTTGGATGCTTCGTGTGAGTGGATTGAGCCCATGTAGATAATGGAGCCGCCACGGCCACTCGAATACATGTGTTTGATCGCAGCCTGGGTAGTCAGAAATGCACCGTCCAGGTGGATAGCGAGCATTTTTTTCCAGTCGGCAAACGGGTACTCCTCAATGGGATGCACGATTTGAATGCCGGCGTTTGAGACCAGCACATCAATACTGCCCAGGGTTTTAACAGCCTCTTCGATACCGGCGTTGACTTGATCTTGACTCGTGACATCCATGGAAACCGCTATGGCCTTGACACCAAGTGCTTCGATTTCTTTGGCAGTCGCTTGGGCGCCTTCCATGTTCATGTCAGCGATGACGATATGGGCGCCTGCTTTGGCCATGTCGATGGCGCATTCTTTGCCGATGCCACTGGCCGCACCCGTAATCAACGCAACTTTATCTTTCAGACTCATGATGGTTTCCTCGTGGTTGAGAGAATGACGCTTACACGCAAAAGTGCCGTTGCATAGTAACAAAGGCCGTCGTCACAAATTGCTGCAGAGAAGTTTGTTCAATCAGAACGTTCGATACACATTCCGTGGACTACTTTTAATCGCCTTGTCACATTGGTCCGATATTCTTCGCCACCATTGGAAAGCCTAAAGGTGCTACGTGGACTTCGAACACATGCGTAATGCAGGCAGCACTTCATATCCCGATTGGCAGCATCATCTTGGCGCACTCGCCGAGTCGGTCCACCCACCTTTAAGTCAAGTTCGAATTTGTCTGATCTATTTCAATGCCGGTGGTGGCCATCGGGCAGCGGCCACGGCCTTGCGGGGTGAGCTGTTGCGTCAGCATCCGCAGTGGTCAGTTTCGCTGGTTGATCTATTTCAAGTGCTAGACCCACAGCAGCGCTTTAAGCGGATGACGGGATTCGCGCCAGAGACCTATTACAACAAACGACTGTCCACGGGGTTTACCTTAGGTCTGGCTCAAGAGCTAAAGTTATTGCAAGCCATGATCCGTTTGGCGCATCCCACCATCGTGACTAGACTGAAAGCCTATTGGCAAATGGCAGAGCCGAGTCTGGTGGTGTCCTTGGTGCCCAACTTTAATCGAGCCATTGCCCAGAGCATCCGGCAGGTCATACCCCACACGCCATTTGTCACGATCATGACCGACATGGCCGATTACCCGCCACACTTTTGGGTTGAGCCAGGCCACACACAGCATCTGATTTGCGGTACCGATCACGCCGTTTCGCAGGCACTCGCCCAAGGCATTAGGGCCAGTCAGATCTACCGAGCCTCTGGCATGCTGTTGTCATCACGCTTTTACGATGAACCGCAACAGGATCGGTCAGCGGCGCGCCTTGACCTGGGGTTTAAGCCCTGCGACCAAGTTGGGATTGTCATGTTTGGTGGGCATGGATCTGCTGCCATGAAACGCATTGCCACGCAGCTCGCCGACCGACCGTTGATTCTGGTGTGCGGGCGCAATGAGTCATTGCGCAAAGCCTTGACTGCACTTGCATCCAAGTCAAACCACCATGTGGTTGGTTTTACAGACGATGTGGCGACTTATATGCGGCTGGCCGATTACTTTATTGGCAAGCCAGGCCCAGGCTCGATTAGCGAAGCCTTGCACTGTGGCTTGCCGGTGATCGTGGCTCGCAATGCCTGGACGATGCCACAAGAGCGTTGGAATACGCAATGGATTGAATTGAACAACCTCGGGCGAGTGCTACCCTCGTTTGCCAAAATTGGCGATGCCGTGGATGATCTCTCAACGAACATCAGCGCGCTGCGCAGTAACGTGGCTCAGTTGCAAAACCGCGCCCTGTTTGAGATACCAGATGTGTTGCGTCAGATCGTTTCAAAGCAGGCAGAACCGGAAACGGTTTGAGCCGGCTGCGTGCAGCTTTGGGCACTACTGATGCTCGAGCTTCATGTCCACGATGTGCAGCAATTTCTCAATTTGCTTAGCTGAGACCGTTGGGGTGTCCACGAGTAGTTTGAGTGCGCGATTGTTCAGCGTGATCACTTGTCTCGCATAGCGCAGCTCCCCTTGACCATCGCCATCGAGCACGTAGTGTGCCGTCCTGACGTAGTTGTTCAGCTCCTTGCTGTTGTTAAAAATATCCGTGGCGCACTGGTAGGCAGTCATCAGCGTTTGATTGGCCAGATATTGTTGGAGCGTGGTCTGCAGTTTGGTGAGCGTTCCGTAACTGGTTTCGAGTAACTCCAACTTGGCATTGCCCGTGCCGAACCAAAAGTGCTGTACCACCAAGAAAATCAACACGCCCGCAAAAACGCCGAGAAGGCGGTAGACAACAAACGCGATGGGCTCAAACGATGTGTAGGGCATGTTCATGTACGTGTAACCTAGGCACGTACAGGTTGTGATCATGATGATGAAGTATTTGTAGGGTCGTGTAACCATAAACCCAACCAATACGGCAACCACGAAAGCGACAATTGGCAGTTGCGAGGGGAACCAATAGACGTAGTACTCAATGCAGAAGGCGATCAGAACACCGACAGCAGTCCCCAAAAATCGATCCTTGGCTTTTTCAAAGCCCAGAAAAGTGCTGATGGGCCCGACCACCATCAACGTAGAAAACAAAACCCAGATGCCTTGTACCCAGTTGCTGATTTGGTAGAACAAAAAGGCCACACCCACCATGATGGTGATCTGGTTGATGCGGGTACGCAAGGCTACGCTTGGCATTGGTCGTAACTTCTGATGAGTCGACGCAGGGCACTGCGCACGGGCAGTTCAGGCTCAGCCGCCGCTTGCAATGGGTGCTGTTGATCCGCAAACCGTCGCTTATCGCTCACGGCCTGTGCCAGCTCGTTCAGGATGCGCTTGGCTTGTGCTTGCTGCGCTGGTGTCAACTGATGTGGTCGCATGTACTCAGCCTGAAACGCCACAATCGACTCGTAGAGATCTTTGTATGCAGCGGGAAGCCGAGTCAGTTTGGTTCGCATCATGTAAAGCGCGCCGAGTACCGTCGGGTTGCTGTTGCGATAGTTTGGGTCGCCAACATGGCGTGCATTGGATTCGAGCACACGAATAAACGCGCTTTTGAAGATATGTGAGGTCAGGTCTGGAAAGAATGCAATGGTGATGGCACCCATCATGCCAAACTCAAAAAAGTACAGCAGGTTGTTGGCGACCGCATTGAAGTTGGTGGCCGCACCACCTTCGAGTTGCATCACACCCCAGGTGAGAATCAGCACGGGCAGTGCCGCTGAGCTGACGCTTTTAACCATGAAACGCAATACCACGTAGGTAAAGATCATGATGAACAAGAACAACGCCAGCGTAAAGTAGGAGAACAACCCAAAAAATACGCCACCCAGTGAGAGCAGAAGAAGGATCGACATGTAATTGCCGAACATGCTCCATCGGGATGTGGATGGCAAGACCTCGGAGCCAACCACACCCACTAGCGTGGTTAACATGAACATCACCGGCGATGGAGGCGCGCTCAGAAACGCATTGCACAAAAAAAGCAAAATCGCGACCGTTCCCGCTTTCAGGGCGAGAACCCGACAGAGCCAGAACGGATCGTAGACGTCTAGAAACTTGTTTCTAATCGTGAAGACGGACATAGGTGCTCATGCCGTTAACCAAGGGGTATTTGTCATCGGGTTCCAGTATCTTGATGATGACGGGCAAGCGCTGCGGCAATAACAGCCACTTGTTCTGAGTGGCAACAAATTGCGAGCCAGACATGGGATTGCTCATTTGGCGTGAAACGCCAAATGGATTGGCCACGACCTCACCTTGGAAGCTTTTTGAGCCAAGATAAATCCTAGGGTAGACAGTGGCTTTGTCACCCGCCTTGATCCCGGCTAGCTCGGTTTCATCGTAATTGGCTTGTACATAAAGCGCACCATCATTGATGAGCGTAAACATGCCGCTGGCTGGCGAGACATGCGTGCCCACGCCAAGGAACACGTTTTCTATGATGCCGTCTGTGGCAGCGATTACTCTGGTGTGTTCTAGCGCTGTCTGCGCTTCTTGCATCGTGGCATTTAACGCCTGAACCTGCTTTTCTTGTGTCAGGACTTTGAGTCTGTCGATCTCGATCTGAACTTTGAGTGACTCGACATCATTGGTCTGAGCCTTGATCTCGTTTCTGAGCTCGGACATGTCAATTTGCGAAACACCCGGTCGAACACCCGGGTGATCTTTGGCTTTGAACTTGAGCTTGAGTGTGTCAAGGTTCGCGCTGGCGGCGGCCAGCTTGTGTTCGGCCACGGCGATTTGTTTCACCGACTGCTCAAGCAAGACAAGCGCCTCTTCGTAGTTGGCTGTGGCCGCTGCCAGACGTTGATCAAAGCTCGTGGGGTCAAGGTTGACCAGTGGGTCACCGGCTTTGACTTTCTGGCCATTGACCACGTGCACTTGCTCTACCACGCCAGACACGCGTGGAGCGACCGGTGTGGAGACCTGCACCACGAAGGCGTCGTCCGTAAAGTGCAGCGCACCGAGCAAGTAGTAGCCCAGCGTCACTAGGCCACCCAGCAAAAACATGACAGTGGTGAATTTAGGCTTTTGCATCAGCGATTGCTTTACGTTAATTTTTGGGTTGTTCACGGTCGACACCAACAACGGACTGGTCTTGTAAACGGTAATCTCCTTGATTGTAGGTTGCCCCACCCCCCATGCTTTGATAAAGCTTGGACAGCGAAATAATGGCAGCAAGCTTGGTTTGGACGATGGCCATGTTGGCAAGACTAAATTGCGCCGTGCCCTGTAGGTACTGGGTCTGAGACAGTAAACCATTCTGTAGCATGGCTTTGTAGGTTGCCAGGTTGTCACGCGAGTTGGCCAGCGTTTTTTCTTCTTTCACCAGTCGGCTTTGTTTTGCGTCGAACTCCGCCAGCGCGTTATCGACGTCCTTTAAAGCATGGTTGACGACGTTCAAATAGTTGATCACTGACGAGTCGTATTGCTTGTTGGCGGTGTTGATTTCGCCGATGAACTTGGGGTCTAGCGTCCAGAAGGCCAGCCCCATTTGCACGTTTTCGCTGAACGTAGCATTGCTGCCATCGCCGGAGGCATTTCCTCGGAGTGAGGCAGCCGCAAAGGTGATGGTTGGGGCAAACAGGCTTGCCGAGGAAGAAATGCCGTAATCCGCGGCTTGTATTTTGGCTCTGGCAGCCGCGACGTCTGGCCTGGTTGCCAGCACAGAGGTGGGCGTGTTGCCAGGTGCCACGTGGTCCAGATGCAGTGAACTGAAGGTCTCAGCGGGGGTGAATTCACCGATGGGTCGACCAAGCAAACTGAAAAGGGCATTCTTAGCCGCAATTTTGTTGGCCCGATTCGTGGCCGCCTGGGATTGCAGCTTAAGCAACTCGTTGTCTTGCTCGTTGATGACGACTTGAGTCTGCAAACCCCGCGATGCCATGGACCGGGTGGTTTTAATTTGAGTCTCAATATTCTTTTGCAGTGCATCAAGGATGCGCTCTTCTTCGATCGAGGCCAATAGTGTTGCGTATGAAGAGACCACCTGAGCCGCCACAGCACTGCGAAGTGACAGGTACTCCGCGGCGGTTACTTCTACCTTCTTTTCTGCCTCTTTGGTTTTGTTGGGCAACTGAATCACGTTAGCCACCCAAGTGGGCAAAAATGCCAGAAAACCGCCACTGCCTGACAAAGGCACGGGCAGGTTAGGCAGCAGCACAATGCCATCGCTGTTGATGCGACCACCCATCAGATTGATGCTCGGCAGCCAGCCCAGGCGCACCGTGTCTAGCGCACTCTGCGCGATTTCGATGTTCTTGCTTGCGATGGCGACTTGGCGGTTGTTATTGAGTGCTTCGATCACCAAATCATTCAATTCGGTGCTTCGAATCTCTTGCCACCAGGGGTGCTGCGGCAGGTCTACAGACGCGTTGCTGGTGTTGTCAACTGAAAAAGATGCGGGCGCCTGGGCAATCGGGGTGTCGCCGTGGAACATGCAACCCGTCGCCGCGGCCGTCAAAATCAAACATGACAAGCTCGTTTTCAGGTGCATGGGTTATCAGGGATTTTTAGGGGGCCACATAAAAAAGCTCAATTGTCTCTATTAGATTGTCAAATTGAAGGCTTATTTGTGTAACGTACTGTAACTGATATTCACAAGCCAAAGCATATACTTGCGCCAAAGCATGTCCTCACGCTGCCGTGGTAATTGTTTATGACCCACCTAGGGATGCTCACGGCAAATTTCGTCTTTTATAGCCGCGAAGCGGAGTTCGGTTACTAACTGAACAAATGTTGCATGAGTCAGGTTTGACTAAGTTTGATTTATAAGGAAAACCATAGTGTGATGTTTATTGTTGGATCGAATTCGGATAACGTACACTCGATCCGACGATGTTCAGATAAATCTTTATAGGTAGAAAAAATGGGCAAGATCGTAGCTGAGGTGCTAGTTGAAGTTTTGGAATCGGCAGGCGTCAAAAACATCTATGGTGTTGTTGGTGACACCCTGAACCACGTGACAAATGCTATCTCCAAAAGCAAGATCAATTGGGTGCATATGCGTCATGAGGAAGTTGGTGCATTTGCCGCAGGCGCTGAGTCGTATGTCAGTGGCACGCTGGCTGGTTGTGCCGGCTCATGCGGCCCGGGTAGCCTTCACCTGATCAATGGTGTTTATGAAGCGCACCGCAGCCGCATTCCTCTGATCGTGATCGCCAGTCAGATGGAGACCTTAACCCTTGGCACCGATATGCCGCAGGAAGTGGATTTCAAAAAGGTCTACGCTGATTGCTCTGTTTTTTGTGAACAAATCAACAATGCCGAACAGGCCCGTCAGATTGCGGTGATGGCTTGTCAGGCCGCGATCAAACGTCAGGGCCCTGCCGTCCTGATTCTGCCCGTCGACATCAGCAATACGGTGGTGAAGGATTCGGTGCCATTCTCAGTGCATTTTCCAAAGCCAGTTCTTCGACCAAACGATGATGAATTAAAGCAAGCTGCGGCAATCATTGCCCAGGGTGGAAAAATAGGCATCTATGCCGGCATGGGTTCTGAAGGCGCGCACGATCTGCTAATAGCACTGGCCAAGAAGCTCAATGCTCCAATCGCCCACACGTCGCGCGCTAAAGATTTTGTCGAGTACGACAACCCATACAACGTAGGCATGACTGGCCTGCTCGGTGTGCATTCTGGCATGCACATGATGACGCACTGCGACACGCTTATTTTGTTGGGGGCCGACTTTGCCTGGGGTCAGTTCTATCCGCAACATGCCAAGATTGTTCAGATTGACCGCGATGGTGCCCGCGTTGGCCGTCGCCACCCGGTGGATCTCGGTCTTGAAGGCGATGTGATTCCCAGCCTTCAAGCGCTAATTCCGCTTTTGCCAGAAAAGTCAGATGATCACTTCCTCAAAGAATGCCTCAAGGAACGCGAAGCAACGCTGAAAGATCTATCGTCGAAAGAAACCCCGGGTGAAGCCAATGCTATTCACCCTGAATATCTGACGAGACTGCTCGATAAGTATGCTGATGATGATGCGATGCTGACAGGTGACTGCGGTACAGCCATGGTCTGGATACTGCGCCACTTCACGACCAATGGTAAGCGTCGCACACTGACAAGCCTACGGCATGGCACCATGGCCAATGCGATGCCCATGGCTCTCGGATTGAAGAAGGCATATCCAAACCGGCAGGTCATCAGTTTGTCTGGTGATGGTGGCTTGTCGATGTTGATGGGTGACTTACTGACCATTCATCAAGAAAACCTTCCGATCAAAATCGTTGTCCTGAACAACAAGAAGCTGAATTTCGTTGAGTTGGAGATGAAGACCGAAGGGATGCTGGATCACTATACTGACCTGAAAAATCCGAGCTTTGCTGCAGTTGCTAAGGCGGTGGGTATCAAGGGTTATGAAGTCAGCAACCCCGCCGATCTGGAACAGACTGTTAAGGAATTCCTGGCTGACCCAGAGCCGGGTTTGCTTGATGTTCATATCAATGGGTACGAGCTTGTCATGCCACCCGCTATTTCAGCAAAAGACGTGGTGGGTATGGCAACATACTCGACCAGGGCACTCATCAATGGCCGCTTCAAAGATGTGGAAGGGCTAATGAAGAGCGCTGTTAAGGCGATCTTGAAATAGTCAATCTCAATCGTTCGATAAAAAGCCGCCAGTTATTTGTTTGGCGGCTTTTTTAGTTTGGAACGCAGGCGTTTACGTGCAACGTATTTCGTACTAAGTGTCTTCCGCACTAAGCATTTTCCGTATGGGGTTTTCACTGGTTGGTGTAACGATCCCGTAGCCTAAATGGCATGTAATATCAGCGCGTAATGTTTTAGAGTTTTAAACATCGGACCGTTTTAAGCCTTGATCAATGTGACTACATTGTCAGAACTCGGGCCCGGGAACCATCTGCACAGGAGAGTCAAATTGGCTACTAAACCAACAGTTGCGCAATACGCCATTCAACGTTTGGCGGATCTGGGAATCAAACATGTGTTTGGGCTTCCAGGCGATTACGCTTTCGCAGTGAATGACGCAGTTGAGAAGGTGCCTGAGGTGACCTGGGTGGGTTGCGCCAACGAATTGAATGCAGCGTATGCGGCTGATGGTTACGCTCGCCGCTTTGGTGCCGCCATTTTGAGCACGACCTACGGTGTGGGTGAATTGAGTGCATTGAATGGCGTGATGGGTTCTCTTTCGCATCGCGTGCCTGTTTTCCATATCGCTGGTGCACCCTCGCGCCGTATCGTGCACCAGGGCTTGATCACGCATCACACGCTGGCTGATGGTGTTTTCGGGAACTTCGAACATATCTCCGCTTCCGCTTGTTGCGTATCGGCTGTGCTCACGCCAGAGAACGCGGTACGTGAAATGGAGCGCGTCATCGAAGAGGCGCTTGGTCAATCCAAGCCAGCCTACATCGTGGTTGCGCAGGATTTTGGCAACATGCCGATTCTCGGCACGCCTATCAAGGGTAAGCCTTTGGCTGAGGTCACACGCCGCGTTGCCATCCAGAACGAGGTGGATACTGCCGTTGCTGCGATCATCAAAGAGATGAAAGCAGCTGGCAAGGTTGTTGCCTTGCCCTCGATGATGGTTCAGCGTTTTGGGGTGCAGGACAAGCTTGTGCAGTTTCTGGATAAGTCCAAATTGTCGTTCGCACTGACGCCCATGGACAAAGGTGTCGTGAGCGAGACACTGCCGGGTTACCTCGGCATTTATAACGGCGTGAGCTCTTCGCCGGCCGCAGTCAAGGGCGTCGTTGAAGGCGCTGATTTGATACTGGACATTGGTGGTGTGGTGTTCGAGGACTTGAACACCGGATTCTGGTCGGATACCTTGTCTGAAGACAAGATTATCCGCATCCGCGACAGCTGGGTTCAGATTGGGTCAAAAGTTTGGGTGGGAACCAGCATTGAAGCGGTGTTGAATGGTTTGGTCGCCGCGACCCCTGAGATCAGCACCGTGACCTGCGCTGACAAGCCACAAGTGCTGGCGATGACCGGTAATCCGACAGACCCGACTGGGTCGGCTGTGCTTTTCCCTCGTATTCAGAGAATGCTCAAAGCCGGTGATGTGCTCGTGGCCGAAACTGGCAGCTGCATGTTGCACTTGGGCCCCATGCTGTTGCCCAAAGAGGTGGGTTACGAGTCTCAAGTGGTTTGGGGTTCGCTCGGTTGGGGCACTTGTGCAGCTTTCGGCGTTGCCATGGCCAACAGGTCCGGCCGCACCATTTTGGTGACTGGTGATGGTTCGCACCAATTTACGTACAACGACATCGCTGCGATGGGGCGCTACAAAGCCAATATCGTTGTGTTCGTTCTGAACAATGGTATTTTTGGTATTGAGGATCTACTTAGCGAGATGGGCCACGAGTATGACAATTTGGCACCCGTGAAGTATCACTTGATCCCCGAAGCCATGGGCTGTCAGGGCTGGATTACGGCTCGCGTGACGACCGTAGCCGAGCTTGAAGATGCGATCAACCGCATTCAAAGCAGCGGTTCACCCGCTTACATTGAAGTGGCGATCCCGGCTTCGGAAAGTCACCCAGTGTCGGATGAGGTTAAAGATCAGCTCTACAAGTTGCGCACACCGACAGCTTGAGGTCTTTGAGGTAAAAGCCCCTGGAGTCAATTCACCTCAGGGGCTTTTTTACGCTCAGTTTGCCGAGAACCGGTTTGCTTGCAGTGGGTTGCTTGATCGCCTAACTGTCTTAAGCCTTGGCGCCTTCGGCCTTGCTCAATGCCGCGGTTGGGTCACCTGAGAGGTCAGCCTTTAAAAAATCTGGTGACTCCGGTAGGGCAATGACCACATTATTGACGTTCATCATCTGGACTTTCAAATTGCGTGCCTTCAAACCGAGCACGTGACCACCACGCTGATGATCCCGGCTTAGCAGGTGCAAATGGTAGCCGGGCACGTTGAGCGTTTTTGCGTAGGCCGGTGACCAAAATCCCATCAGCGTGCCATCACAATTGTTTAACGTGAATTCAGCCTGATGACTGGTTGCAGCGACTAAGTCTTCACCGGGAGTGGCCTTGCAGGCGACCCGGTAGTGAATCTCGTCAAACTGTCCGTCAATTCGAAACGCAACAAAGAGATTCTGTGAGTTGCGCATGGCGTCAAGTTGAGACAATAGATCGTCCCAACTCGACACGGCAGACAGCATCTCTGTTTTGTCCGCCTCGAACGTGGTACAGGCCCAGAACGGTGCTGTGGCGCTATCATCGGGCTTGACCACGGAGCCGTCTGACAAGGCTTGCCACACCTGACCATCGAGCATCAAGCCTTCACCATTGAGCGAATCATAGGTTCCTAACCCAAAATCCCCATGCGTCTTGACGTCACCCACTGTGACGCAGCCCTGGTAGACACCTTGGACCAAGGCGGTCGACGTCGAGACTTGATAGATGGTGTGATGTTCCACACTAAACGCTTGCGCAAGCGCACGCTGAATGGTGTGGTCCATGCTCTCAGAAGTCCGCTCGCAATGCGCCTGTAACTCATTGACCAGTGTTTGCGGCAAATTGACGCTTACCGAACTAAAGCCGGGTAATGGGTGGTTGTCCATGGCAATTTTGTTACGCTTAATTCAAATAAGACTGAATCACGTCCTGCATCAATCGCACATTCAGGCTGTAATCGACTGGCACGTTGATGAGCACGGGCACATCCGATTGGAAGGCTTCTTTGAACACGCCTTCAAGCTGATCGGCTGCGGTGATCTCGTAGCCTTTGCAGCCGAAGGCTTCGGCGAATTTCACCACGTCATAGTTACCCAAGGTAATTGCGGCAGTTTCCCCGTAGTGGACTTGCTCTTGGAAGGCCACCATGTCGTAGGAATGACTGTTCCAGATCACATGCACGAATTTCGCGCCAACACGAACCGCCGTTTCAAGCTCTGTGGCAGTGAACAAAAACCCGCCATCACCTGAGACTGACAAAATCCGTTGATTGGGATAGAGCAGGCTCAGCGCAATCGCCCAAGGGATAGAGACACCGAGGGTTTGCTGGCCGTTACTGATGAGTAGTTGGCGGGCGTCGTCACTGGCGCAATAGCGGTTGGTCCAGATGTAGTTTGAGCCGACATCAAGGGCAACATGGGTGTCAGTGGTGATTTGCTTCTGAAGCTCACGCACCAGGCGGATCGGTTGCACTGGGAATTTGTCCATTGCGTCACCCTCAGCGAGTGTTTGCAATAACTCAGCGCGTGCTTGGGTAGCGGCAGCCAGGTGGTCTGGTGAGATGGAGATTTTAATGGTGGATGCCAGGTTGTCCAGTGTTGACGCAATGTCGCCCACCAGCTCCACGCCAGGTAGAAACGCGTTGTCCTGATCCGACGGGATGACGTCGACTGCAATGATCGGCCGCTTGTTGCCAGTATTCCAGATGGAAGGGTCATACTCGATGGGGTCGTAACCGATGGTCAGCACACAATCTGCTTGGTCGAGCAGCTTGTCTGCCGGTTGGTTGTGAAACAAGCCGATGCGCCCGGCATAGGTTGCGCCGGAGTTTTTCGCCAGCCAGCCACCGGCACCCTGAAAGGTGGAAATGTAGGGGATGCCGGATTTCTTGAAAAAGGCAATCAGCGCGTCACGATAGGCAGCCGAGGAGGACTGCATCCCCAAAATCGCGACTGGCTTGCTGCTTGCATTCAGCAGCGCGACGGCTTGATCCGTGCAGGCCGCGGCGGCTGGACCTTGAGGCCAGCTCTGACCCCAGTTGGCGCTCGCATCACCGGTAAACTCGGCTAGACCGACGTCTTTGGGCAGTGACACGAAGGCCGCACCAGGACGACCGCTCTCTGCGGTTCGGATGGCGTTGCCAATCACCTCTGCCAAGTTCTCGGCGCTCACGACTTCAGCGGAGAACTTTGTGGCTGCTTTCATCAATGAGGTTGCGTCAAGCGACTGGTGGGTTTTTTTAAGTCGTTGGTCGATTGGCACCTCGCCGCCGATGGCAAGCACCGGATCGCCCTCGCTGGTTGCGGTGGCTAAGCCGGTGGTCAAGTTTGTCACTCCTGGTCCCGAGGTGGCGATGCAAACGCCTACCTTGCCGGTCAAGCGCCCAAACGCCCCGGCCATGAAGGCTGCGTTCTGTTCGTGGCGGCACAGAACCAACTTGATACTTGAGTGTTTGAGTGCCACAAAAAGATCATCAATCTTGGCGCCAGGCACCCCAAACGCGTGGGTGATGCCGTGATTCTCAAGGATCTTGACGATGGCCTGTGCACCGTTTTGGGTGTTGTTTGAATCAGTCACGTTCTGTCCTCCTAAGGTTTGCAATGATAGGTAACAAGTGATTAGGCCCGCGGCCTGATCGACCATGCAAGCTCAGCCGCGATAGCGTCAAACTTTATCACGGTGAGGTTATCGCAGCGCAGGGAGCATCACTGTTGAGGAAAACCTGATCTGGTGCATGCGGCCTGAGTGATTGGGTGCAGTGAGTCGGGTGCAGTGAGTCGCTAGAGTTGCCAGAATTGCCAAGCCTTCCGTTGACTGGATTCGTCACAAAAGGCCGAGCTTTTGTATCCGACGGTGTTTGATTCACTCGTTGGCACCATCGGGGAACGATTGACTACCCTCAAACCCCAGACGTTTGGTCGCGCGAGGGTTTTGGCAATGCTTTGATCACTTCGGTGACCAGAGAGATCATCACCGACGTGGCGAAAGCAAATGAGAACAACCCGGAAAAAGCAATATAAAACGCCACCGATTGCCAGGCGACCGGAAAAATATCCGAGACAATGCCAAGGGTTGTGAAGCAACTGCCAACGAACATGAAAGCCAGTTGGATGTTGTCTGTCAGGCCCGCCCCGTAGACCGCGACGGTCCAGACCAGCATGGCCATGATTTGCACCAAACAGAGCTTAAAGACCGCAAAAACAAACTGCATGCGCAATGGCAGCGATGAATGGCTGCTCTTGGACTGACAGAAATGCGAGAATTTGAGGTTAATCCGTATGAGGATCGCGCCGCTAAAAAAAGTCACAACGACCAGAACACTTAGCCCAAATATGGCCGAGCGAATCAGGTTCTCAGTTAGCATGCTCAGCTCTGAGGGGCTCATGAATTACCTCGTGATGGTTGGATTGTTGGCCTGGCGTGTCGATTGAGCCACAACAGCGGTGCCTGGTGAATCACGTCATCGGCAGGCTGAATTATCGCTCATTGGCTGGGCATTTGAGCGAGTCATCCGTTTGAATTTAAGCGGTCAGCTAGCGGCTCCGATTGGCCTAGAACAGCCCACCACGGGTATGATGGCTGCGTTGATAAGGTATGAAAACTTATTTGTAATCGCCAGTACTGGCCAGGAGACGACTCGTGTCATTCGATCATGTCATGCAGATTCTGGCCATCATGGCCACGGTTGCATTCGCAGTCACGGGCGTCATGGCCGTGGCGCAGCAGCGGGTTGATTTCTTCTCGGCGGTGGTGCTCGGTGTGATCACCGCGGTGGGCGGCGGAACCGTTCGTGACCTGATTATGGACGTGCCGGTGTTCTGGTCACAGGATTTATTGTTAATCCGGGTGGCCGTGCTGGCGAGCATTATCACCTTTGTTGCTTTGAACTTTTTCTCCAAGCCCCAGATTTACAAATGGTTTCTCTACATTGACGGTTTGGGTGCTGCCTTGTTTGGTTTGGGCGGGGCCATGAAAGCCTACGAGCTCGGATTTGCCTGGCCACTGGGCTTGCTGATCATGGGCGTGATTACCGCCATTGGCGGCGGCCTCATCCGGGATGTGCTGACTGGCCGTAAAACATTGCTCATGAGTGATGAAGTCTACGCGGTGCCAGTGGTGCTGGGCTGTTTACTGATGGCCATCGTCTTGCATTTCGCGCCTGAATACAAGTCAGAAGGGCTTCTGGCGGGCACGGTGTTAGCGGCTACCTTGCGGTTTGCGGCGATTTACTGGAATTTGAGCTTGCCAGCCTGGTTCACCACGCAAAAGAAGTAAGGCTGCTCAAGGTTCAGTGATCGGCCGGTATGCCCTGACGCCTGGACAAACAGACATCATCAAAAGCACCAGCGCAACTGGTGCTGTGTGAGGGTGCGCGAGTCCCCCTTTTTTGGTTCGCAGGTTGATGACAAGCTCAAAGTTGCCGTATCAGCTTGCTTCTGGCGTCCGATCGCTGCGTTGATCAATAAGGCAGAGGCTATTGGACAGATTTAGGCTCAGCTAATCCGCCAGTTGAGTGAGCACCATATTTGGCGTTTCCCCAAATGAGCACGGCTTGTCGATATAACTAACTCCCTGCTGACTCAAAACTTCGGCATGTGAATAACAACCGAGTGATGCTGCTACCTCAGAATTTGTACCCAATACCAACCAAGAGGTTGTAGCCGTTTAACGTGACGCTTTGCGATGCGGTGAAGGAGCCTAGGGGGCCAACGCCACTGAAATCGTACGTTTTAGGGGTGTAAATGAAATAGTTGCCTTCGGCATAGCCGTACCAGCCACCTTGGATGAATTGTCTATAGCCAATGCCCAAGACATAGCCGGTTGCGGTGTGTACGGGGCTTTGAGCTCCAGCAAATTGAAAATCACTGTCTGATTGTGAGTAGCCGATTTTTCCGTAGACGAGTTTGTCTTGATCAATTGCATATGCCGGAGACAGAAAGACGTTCAGATGGTTTAGCACTTTGTAACTGGACCTGTACGTCGAGTTCAAACCGCCAGTTGATCCGACCGTCACGATATCGTTATTGCCACCCGCGATAAATGAATAATCAACGCCAAGACCCAAATACAACTTATCACTGATGGCGGCCATATATCCAAGCGTTACTGCTGCGGAAAACTCGCTGGTGTTTGCCAATGTACTGGTCCGCGCGTACGTGCCGGCGTATGGTCCATTGAGGATGGTTGCTGACACGTTATCAGCTTTGGGTGAGATGTCGTTATAGCCAATTGCAACTTGTCCATAAAACCCCTCAAATGCGGGCTCTGCCATGGTTGGACTTCCCAAAACGCTGGCGGCAACTGCGGCGGATACTTTGAGCTTCATTTTTTGTCTCGGTTGGGCAAACTCAATGCTGGCAGTTTGAAGAACGCCTTGAAATCCTCAGATTGCTTAGGGACGATCCTGCAAGCGCTTTGCAATTATTGGTCTGACCTTCAGTGTGATTCGGTAGCCGAGCTCAAGCAACCACGTCATCGGTGCCAATGATGCAAAGATGCCTAGCTGACGCCACGGTGCGGGCATGACTTGCCAAAGCCTGGCAAATCCGGCCGCGCCGTCGTAGTACTTGCCTGTGGCGACGTCCTGAACATGAAACCTGGCCAGCAAGGTTTGCTGGTCGTAGCCCACGGGGCAGCTCGGGTTGGGTCCAGCCACATCAACCCACTGCACACGGTTGCGTGTATCCAGGCGCCGGTAGTAGGCAATTTCCTTGGCACACATGGGGCAACCCCCGTCAAAATACACGGCGATGTCAGGTGCTTGGTTCGGTTGCTCAAGATTCATCGCCAAAGACTACCCGAGTTTGCGCACGTAGGGCGCGAATGCCCAGTGTTGTCTGGGTGTATGGGCGAGAAAATGCGTGGGTGACAGTGTGGCTGTGTGGGCTGTCAGTCGTGTCAACAGATTGAAACATGACGCTATTAGAGTCCGAGGTCACTTGTGTTTCATCGGCAAGGCATTCGCGTGAGCAAGCAAATTGACGTTTTGATTTTTGACTGGGCAGGCACGGTATTGGACTTCGGTTGCTTTGCCCCGACCCAGATATTTGTCGATGCCTTTGAGTCGGCGTTTGATTTTCAGGTCACGCTAGAAGAAGCCCGTAAACCCATGGGCCTTGGCAAGTGGGAGCATATTGAGGCCTTGGGCAAGGATCCCGCTGTCGGTGCCCGTTGGCAAGCCCAGTTTGGACGCCCAATGGCGCCAGCCGATGTCGATCACATCTACCAGACTTTTATTCCGCTGCAGCAAGAGCGGGTGGTGGCGCACGCGGATCTGATTCCCGGGTTTCTCGATGTGCTCGCCCAATGCCGCGCCCGGGGCTACAAAATCGGTTCGACCACGGGCTATCCCCGTGCGGTCATGGATCGTTTAGTGACGACAGCGGCCGAGCATGGCTATGAGCCGGATTGTCTGGTTTGTACGGGCGATTTACCGGTGGGTGGGCGTCCTGGGCCCTGGATGGCGTTGGCTTGTGCGATTGAGCTTGGCGCTGCTGCGGTATGGCGTTGCATCAAAATCGACGACACCACACCTGGCATCGAGGAAGGGCGACGTGCCGGTATGTGGACGGTCGGTGTCACCTTGTCTGGCAGTTTGTGTGGGGTGACGCAGCAACAGTTTGAGCAACTGTCTGTCAACGAGAAAGCAACGTTGCGGCAACCCGCTGAACCGCAACTCAAAGATGCTGGTGCGCACTTTGTGATTGATACCGTGGCCGATTTGATGCCGGTGCTTGAACAAATAGAGGCCCGTGTGCTAGCGGGTGATCGACCCTGATGCTGTCAAGGGCACCAAGAATCTGGACGCCGCTAAAAAACTCGCCGACTTTGCCGTGAGCAAGCCAGCTTACGACATGTACGGTCAGTACTTCGCCATTGTTGGCTACCCGGGCATGAACCCAGCGCCGCCAAACTATCCGCCAAGCGCTGATGCAGCCATGATTGATGTCGATCTGGAAAAAATGGGTGCCGAGCGCGCTCGCATTCTGGCTGAATGGACCAAGCGTTACGACAGCAAGTCAGCTCCCCGTTAAGACTGAACTGTCTGGTCAACGAGCTGCTGCCGGGTGTGAGCCCACCAGCAGCTCGTTCTTATTTGAGCAATGAGTGGCAACGATGCAAACTGACTATTTAGACATATCCAACATCAGCAAATCCTATGGCAACTTCTGGGCGTTGCGAGAGGTGTCGCTGAGCATTCCCAAAGATGAGTTTGTGTGCTTTTTAGGGCCATCAGGCTGTGGCAAGACCACCTTGCTCAGGATCGTGGCTGGCCTGGAAACCCAGACATCCGGGCAGATTGTGCAGGCCGGTGTGGACATCTCGGCGCTGCCGCCATCGCAACGCGACTTTGGCATTGTGTTTCAGTCCTACGCGTTGTTTCCAAACTTGACCGTGCGAGACAACGTGGCCTACGGGCTCGTCAATCAACGCATGAGGCGAGTGCAGATTGACCAGAAAGTCGATGAGTTATTGGAGCTTGTTGGCTTGCGTTTGGCGCATGACAAATACCCAGCCCAGTTGTCTGGCGGCATGCAGCAGCGCGTCGCCTTGGCACGGGCGCTCGCGCTATCACCGGGTTTGCTGCTGCTCGATGAGCCCTTGAGTGCGCTAGACGCGAGGGTGAGAGCACACTTGCGCACTGAAATACGCAAGTTGCATAGCCGGCTGGGCATCACCACCATCATGGTGACCCACGACCAAGAAGAAGCCCTGACCATGGCCGACCGAATTGTGGTGATGAATGAGGGACGCATCGAGCAGGTCGGCACGCCCCAAGAGGTTTACGCGAATCCTGCCACCCCCTTCGTGGCCAACTTTGTAGGCACTTCCAACCGAATTTTGGCTACCGTGGCCGCTGGTAACCGAGTGGATTGGGCCAATGGCAAAATGGCATTGCAATGCGATTTACCGGCCAACGCGGCACCTGGCAAACCAGTCAGCCTGGCGATTCGTCCGGAGCACATCAGGCTTAAGTCTGATAGTGTTCAGGCAAACACCTTGCAGGCTCAGGTCCAGGGCATTGAGTTTCTCGGGTCGTTTTGTCGCGTCGCGCTTGGGGTGTCCGATCTGGAGTCACCACTCATGGCGGACTGGAGCACGGAGATGATCCGTGACATGAGCTTAGCTTGCGGTGCCCATTTGTCAGTGCACATCCCGGTCGAGAGAATACAGGTATTCGAAGGGCATGCCTGATGGCAGTGCAGTTTTCTGCCTGGTTGAATTCCAAGGGTCAGGCTCAGCGGCTTGACCGAGATGATTGGCTCATGCGGGGCTTGTTGCTAGCGCTCGTTGCTTGGCTCACCATCACGCTCATCCTGCCATTGGGCTTTTTGCTGGTCAAAAGCTTTCAGAATTCGGCAGGGCAGTTCATCGGCCTGCAAAACTACCGGGTTTATTTTTCAACCCCTGCCTTATTCGAATCGCTTTTCAATAGCCTGTTTGTCGCCAGTGTCACGACGTTGATCGTGATGCCGTGGGCATACCTTTATGCGTATGCGCTGCGTCGGACCTGCATGCCAGTACGTGGCATTTTCTATGCGGTGGCCATGATTCCAATACTGGCGCCATCGCTATTGCCAGCGATTTCCCTCATCTATCTGTTCGGCAACCAGGGGTTTTTAAAAGCAGTTTTGATGGGGGAGTCGGTATATGGCCCAATTGGCATCATCGTGGCGCAGGTTTTTTATTGTTTCCCCCACGCGCTGATGATTCTCGTGGCGGCGCTGTCGATTGCCGATGCGCGCCACTATGAGGCTGCCAAGGCCTTGGGCACGCCTTCGCTTAGAACGTTTGTGACCGTCACCTTGCCGGGAACCAAGTACGGCGTAATCAGCGCGGCATTTGTGGTCTTTACGTTGTCGATTACGGACTTTGGCATCGCCAAGGTCATTGGTGGTCGCTTTAATGTGCTGGCCACGGACATATTCAAACAAGTCATTGGCCAACAGAATTTCGAGATGGGGGCAGTGGTCGGGTTTGTGTTGCTGTTGCCCGCGATGGTGGCTTTTGCGGTTGATCGCTGGATACAGGGCAAGCAGGTTGCGTTGCTGTCTGCCAAGGTGGTGCCGCTTGTTCCGGTTCGCGAGCCGCGCCGGGATTTGACCTTTCTGTTGATCTGCACCTTAACGGCTGTCTTGATTCTGGCGATCCTTGGCGTGTCAATCTGGGCGTCGTTTCTGACGCGCTGGCCCTACAACTTAAACTTGACCTTGGCAAACTATCACTTCGCCAATTTCGACACAGACGGTTGGCGCTCTTACTGGAACTCGCTTGAGCTGGCCTCGCTGACCGCCGTCTTTGGCACGCTGCTGATATTTGTCGGTGCCTATCTCACAGAAAAAACCCGTGGCTTCGCACTGGCCCGGGGTTTGGCACAGTTCATGGCCATGCTGCCAATGGCAGTTCCTGGCTTGGTGCTGGGTCTGGCGTACATTTTCTTCTTTAACGCACCGGCAAACCCGCTTGGATTCTTGTATGCCACCTTAGCGATCATGGTGATCAATTCGATCACGCACTTTTATACCGTTGGGCACATTACCGCGACCACGGCGCTCAAGCAAATGGATAGGGAGTTTGAGGCGGTCTCGGCGTCATTGAAAGTGTCTCTGTTGCGCACGTTTGGCAAGGTCACTACCCCAATATGTCTGCCGGCCATTCTGGATGTGTCGATGTACTTGTTTGTCAACGCCATGACCACCGTGTCGGCGGTGATTTTTCTCTACTCATCACAAACGCGCGTGGCATCTGTTTCGATCATTCACATGGACGAGGCTGGGTTCACCGCGTCCGCGGCAGCCATGTCGGTGGTGATTGTCCTGACGTCAGCCGGGGTCAAGATGCTGCACTGGGCAGCGACTGTGTTGTTAGAAGGTAAAACCCAGCGCTGGCGGCATCGATAAGGCTCGCGAGGCGATGGCGCAGTGGCGCAATGGCGCAATGGCGCAATGTTGCTTGCGACCAAGGTGGCGATAGCGCCGCCTAAGCGTTTAAAAACGCCAGCACCCGTTCACAGAACACCCTCGGTGCCTCCATCGGCAGGCTGTGCGCGAGTCCTTGCACCAGTTGCACTTGTGCATTGGGCAATCGAGCCAAGCCACTTGCGTCACCGCCGGGCGGGAAGATCAAATCTTCGCTGGCCGCCAGCACCAGTGTTGGCGTCTGGATCTCGGCAAGCCAGCTCGTGGCGTCAAACCCTTGCATGGCCAGTGCTTGACTGCGAAACGCCAGTGCATCGGGTGCATGTGCATAGTCCATGGAGAGTTTGACCAATAGGCGAACAGCTTCCTGATTGTTAAAGAAACCTGGGGTTAAAACCCAGTAGAGGAAATTGCGGTACCAGCGTGCAGTAGCACCATGCTCCGCCAACGCATCGGCCCAGTCACCAAACATGTCTTCATTGCGAGCACCCGGGCGGGTG
>CAZLFB010000069.1:0-15543 GCA_964558695.1 uncultured Orrella sp. | reverse complement strand
TGAGAGCTGGGTTCGTAATCTGCTCGGTTCAATCCTGGATACGGTCTGGGATAGTGGTGAGCGCGACAAGTTTCGCACGATCCTGGAGCGTGTTGACGGCAACCGCTCTGAGGTGTTCATCTCCCATGAGAACATGGTCGAGGAGCAGGTTGGCGTTGATAAGGCCAACGTGAAGTGGGTGCGTGGTGAAGAAGACCCGGGCTTAAATGCCGCCATGCTCGCGCGTCTGATGGTCTACCTTGGCGAAGATGTACAAAAGGCGCGCCAACAGATGGCCAAAGCCGAAGAACAGTCGCTTAAGCCGGCCGTTCAAAACAATGTTGCAAGCGATGGCACCATCACCATCGATGAACCATTCGAGCAAGCTTGGCGCAGGGTTGGTCTGGCACTTGATTCGGGTAACTTTGCGGTGGACGATCGAAATCGTTCAGCTGGTGATTTTTATGTGCGCTATGTTGATACTGACACAGGTCGCAAGATTGAGGATCCGGGCTTATTCTCCAGACTGTTTGGCGCGAAACCCGAGCCAGCTGCCACGCAGTATCGCTTGAACCTCAAGAGCGAGGGCGATCGCACGATTGTCAGCGTGTTTGATGAACAGGGTGTGCAGCAAAGCAATGAAACAGCGATCCGGATGCTCTCCGTGCTAGCGGAACGTTTGTGATTAAGGCTTGATGCTGTGCTGGATCTTGATCCAGCCAGCATCAAGCCAATCTAGCAAGCACTGCTGTACTGAGTCTGGCATTTTGCTCAAGTTTGCTGGCGTGAGCGTAAGCTCCCGATCGTTGGCCAGCTTTTTGACCAGCGCGTTTGGCTTGATGGGCGCGAGCTCGCCGTTCACAAAAAACATTTGACCTTGATAAAGCATGCGTGTGCGGCGATCCAGCACCAGTTTGTATCCGGGCTGTAAGTCAACTGGATCGTTAGCAGGATCGAACACAGCCATTGGGTTAGGTTCGGTCAACCAGCACCCTAGGAATCTACTCGCCAGCGCTTGATCGAACCGCAACCGTTTGACCGACTCAACGCAGGCTTGAATCAAGCGTTCAGGCAATAGTGCCGGCTCTACCACGGCTGGCTGACCCGGATCACAAAACCTGGCTGATAGGTTCACGCCCGGCAAAGGTGGATCAGCCATGGGGCTGGTGGCACCGTGTTCACGCGCGGCAATTTGCTCGGCTGCAGCTTCAAGCATGCCTTGAGCGAGTGTAGCCATGTCTGGCGCTCGAAATCCAACGGATAGTGTCATGCAGTCATTGGACAGGGATATCCCATCGTGCGCGGCATGGGGTGGCAGATAAAGCATGTCGCCTGGTTCAAGCACTGCGTCCTCTTGCGGCTTGAAATTTTTCAGGATTTTGAGCGGCAGACCACCGATGAGCGAAAGGTCCTTCTGTTGGCCAAACTTCCAATGACGTTGACCTTGTGCCTGGATTAGGAACACGTCATAGCTATCAAAGTGAGGCCCAACGCCACCACCTTGGGTAGCAATACTCACCATCAAGTCATCTAGTCTTGCTGCTGGCATGAAGTTAAATCGATGCAGCAGTGCGCTGGCACTGTCGTCGTGGATGTCCAGGCTTTGGATCAGCAGTGTCCAGTCAGGCTTGTTCGCCCCTGGCAGTTTGGTCAATGGGCCATGCTCGAGCTGCCATTGGCCTTGCTCTTGCAAGATTAGGCGTGATTGAACGTCGTCGCGCTTGCTGAGTTTTTTGAGGTCCGATGTGCTGACAGGTGGCTTTAGGCCTGGAAATGCCTGTTTAACGAGCAAAGGCCTCTTTTGCCAGTAGTCTCGCATGAACTCGGTGGCAGTCAGCCCGCCGAGCATTTCTAGTGGGTTGTGTCTCATTGGCTAAGTTTCGATTTCAACGCATACAGCGCATCGAGCGCTTCACGAGGGCTCAGTGTGTCAGGGTCGATAGTGGTGAGTTCATCGACAATTTCCTGTGCAATTCCGGATTCCGCTGTTGGAGCAGACGGCTCGTGGGTGACAGAGAACAGTCCAAGTTGGGGTGATGGGGTGCCTAGCGCTTCGAGTTTTTGCAATTCACGGGTCGCCTGGCGGATCACCGCAGCTGGAACCCCCGCTCGTTGCGCGACTTCAATGCCGTAACTGCGGCTGGCTGGACCATCGCGCACCTCATGTAAAAACACGATGCCAGCCGCCGAGTCAGTGGCAGCCAAATGCACATTAGCCGAACAGGGGTTGTCGTTTGGCAGCCGCGTCATCTCAAAATAATGCGTAGCAAATAGGGTCAAGGCACGGTTGTGTGTGAGCAACCGATTCGCAATCGACCAGGCAAGCGCCAAGCCGTCATAAGTCGATGTCCCTCGACCAATTTCGTCCATGATCACCAAGCTATTGGGCGTGCTGGCTGCAAGGATTGTCGCCGCTTCAGTCATTTCCATCATGAAAGTTGAACGACCGCCAGCCAGGTCATCTGCCGCGCCGATCCGAGTAAAGATTCGGTCAATTGCACCAATTCGGGCTCGACGCGCGGGCACGTAACTGCCGACTCGTGCCAGCAAGCAAATTAGGGCGACTTGTCTCATGTAGGTTGATTTGCCGCCCATGTTAGGGCCGGTAACAATGAGCATCGAGCGTTGTGCATTTAACAAACAGCTGTTGGGTGTGAATCGCTCAATGGTGTTTTCTACGGTGGGGTGGCGACCTGCGTCAATGTCGATAATCGGATCATCCAGCAAATCTGGCGCGATCCACGCGTTAAGTCCGGCGTGATAGGCCAGTGCGGCTAGCACATCAATTTCGGCGATCGAGGCGGCGGCAGTGATCAGGGCACTCACGCTGGTGCTGAGTTGATCGAGTAGGTCTTCAAACAGCCACTTTTCTCTGGCTAAAGACCGTTCTTGCGCTGACAGGATTTTGTCTTCCCATTGCTTGAGCTCGGGCGTGATAAACCGTTCTGCATTTTTTAACGTTTGGCGCCGACGATAGTCGTCTGGCACTTTGTCGAGTTGCGCTTTAGTGACCTCGATAAAAAAGCCGTGTACGCGGTTGTATTCCACCCGCAGATTGGGGATTCCAGTTCGGTCGCGTTCCCGGGTTTCGATGTCGATCAAGACGCTGCCTTGATCTGCCGAGAGTCGACGCAGCTCGTCAAGGTCGGCGTCGTAGCCCGTGGCAATGACGCCGCCATCCCGAAGTTGGACGGCGGGCTCGATTGCGATGGCATTTGATAGAAGGCTCGCCAAACCAGTATCGACCAACAAGCCTTGTGCCAGCTCGTTAAGCTTGGTGTTGGATTCGCATGTCAGTGCAGCCAGTGCTTGACGCAAAAGCGGCAGCGCTTCTAGCGAGTCACGCAGGCTTGCCAACTCACGCGGTTTGATCGAGCGCAAAGCGACTCGGGAGGCCATGCGCTCGATGTCTGGCAGTGCTGATAGTTGTAGCCGTAAGCGCTCGAGCGCACCGGTCTGATTGCCTTGGAGTAACTTGGTGATGGCCTGCTGTCGATCAGTCACTGGTGCTCCGTCGCGCAAGGGGTGGTGCAGCCAGCGTTTGAGTAGCCGACTACCCATCGGGGTGCCGCAATGATCGAGTAAAGAAAATAGCGTCGGTGATGCTTGACCGTCAATGGTTTCACTGATTTCGAGGTTGCGCCGGGTGGCTGGATCCATCAGCATGAATTCACCCGCACGCTCTGCGGTCAGTGTTTGGACGTGCGGCAATGACTGTGATTGTGTACGGATGGCGTAGCGCAATAGGGCGCCTGCCGCACAAATGGCGGCATCGAGATCACCCACATCAAGTCCAGCCAGTGACGTAACGTCAAAATGTCTTAGCAATTGCTGCTCGGCATCTTTGCGTTCGAAGTGCCAAATCGGAATGGCTGTCACACTGCAGTGGCGCACCTCTGGTGTGGGCTGGTCTTGGGCAACAATTAATTCGGCGGGGTTAATTCGGTCCAAAGTTGCGCCCACCAAATCGCCGCGACACTCGGTGATTCGGAACTCGCCGCTGGCCAGATTCAGCCAGGCGATGCCGGCTGAGCCCATGGGATTGCCGGCACGGGTGGGTTGCCAGAATGCTGCCAAACAGCGATCAGATTTGCTGGGCAATAGCGCCGCATCAGTTAACGTGCCTGGTGTGATGATGCGCACGATTTGGCGCTCAACGGGTCCTTTGCTCGTGGCTGGGTCACCGATCTGCTCACACACAGCAACCGACTCGCCCAAGGCCACTAGCTTGGCCAGATACTGATCCACGGCGTGAACCGGTACGCCAGCCATGGGAATCGGGGCGCCGTTGGAGGTGCCACGTTTGGTCAGGGTTAGGCTCAGTAGCCGTGCACCTTTTTCTGCGTCGTCGTAGAACAGTTCATAAAAGTCACCCATGCGATAGAACAGCAGCATTTCGCCGGCTTGTTCCTTAAGCCGGAAGAATTGCTGCATCATCGGGGTGTGTTGAGCTTTCTCGGACATCGTCTCACTAAATTTGGCCATGTTTCATGGGATTTCAATTAGCGAGCTCTATGCAACGCATCTTGGGCGGAGATTGACTGATTCCACGATTTATCGCCATGACAGTGTCTTGATTGTATGTTGACTTGTGGCGTGCCGGGCGGTGGTTGTCATCTTAAAAGGAAAGCGTGAACGCATTTAGTGTACGCTTGCCATGTTGTCTTATGCATGAGCGAGCGGCAAATTGAATCAGTCTGCAAAACCAGCTGAAAACAACCAACTCAACGTCATTGTTCAGGCTGGGGGGCGAGGTAGTCGTTTGCGCCACCACACGTGGAACAAACCCAAATGCCTGGTCTCTGTCAGAGGAAAGCCCATCCTCTATCACCTGTTTGAGAAATTCGCAGGCGCTAAATTTTGGGTGATTGGTGATTATCTATACGATCAGCTTGAACGCTATATCAACATTAACCCACCGGACGGCGATGTCTGTTTGATTCACGCGAGTGAAAAAGGCACTGCATCAGGTGTGCATGCAGCATTGGCTCAAATTGGTCCAGGCCAGCCAGTGGTATTGGTCTGGAGCGATCTGATTATTGGTGACTTGCCACCGTGGCCAGATACCAGTGTTCCAGTGGTTTGTGTCACCAGTTCATTTACTTGCCGTTGGACGGCTGCGCAGGATGGCACGCTGCGTGAAAAGCCTGGCGCAAGAAATGGCGTGGTTGGCCTATTTTATTTGCCCGACGCTCAACTGCTGTCAGACGTGCCGGAAAAAGGCGAGTTTGTTAAGTGGTTTGCAGCCAACGTGCCTCAATACGAATTGTTGGATTGCCCTGATTTGGAAGAGTTGGGGGATTTTGCGACGATCGAACAAGATAACGATCGAAGTGGCTTTAGCCGATTTTTTAATCGGGTTGAAATCGGTGAGACGCAAGTCGTCAAAACCGTCATCGATGCCAATTATGAGCAAGTCCATGTCAACGAGGTTGCCTGGTACCGTCAGGCGAAGGCGCTCGGATTTAGGCGAATTCCGACGGTGTTTCAAGAAACGCCCTTGATTCTCCAACGGGTAATGGGGCAGCATGCGTATCAAATGACGGATTTGACCGCGCGTGAACGCCGAGCAGTCATGGCTGACTACCTCGATTCGTTAATCGCACTTCATGACGCTGGGCTGATGCCTGCTGACCCTGAGCAAGTTCGACAGGTTTATCTGCACAAGACCATTGCACGGGTCAAGAGTGTTGCGCCGATTATTCCGGGTTTCGAGTCTGAAACCATGACGATCAACGGCAAAAAATGTCGTAACTTTTTCTCGCCCAAATACGCCGGTTTGCTCGAGGAGTTAATGCCTGGCTTATTGCCAGACCGGTTTGTGCCAATACACGGTGATGCAACGTTTTCCAACACGATCATTGATGACAAGCTCAGAGTTTGGTTCATTGACCCACGCGGCTATTTCCTAGAGCCTGGGATTTTTGGTGATCCGTCTTACGACTTCGCCAAGGTTTTCTATTCTGCCGTGGGAGGGTATGACGCCTTTAACCGCAGAAAATTCAAGCTGTATGTCGATAACGAGACGGCTGAAATCCTGATGGAAGAACCGTTATTTGCCAAAACAGCGAAAGATATCTTTTCTGAGTATCTAGGGCCTGATTTGGCGAAGGTGGAGATACTGCATGGATTAATTTGGTTAGCCTTGACCGGATACGCTCGAGATGACATTGACTCGGTCATTGGCGCTTTTTACCTCGGGCTGTATTGGCTTGAATCGGGTTTGGATAGGCTATGACCGATATCGGCTTGAGTTTATTGCCACATACGTGGCTAATCGATGTTGACGGCACAATCGTTCGTCATAATGGTCACAAAGTTGAGCGCGAGGAGCTGTTAGAGGGTGTGCTGGAATTCTGGTCTCAAATTCCCGATACGGACGTAGTCGTTTTGCTCAGCGCGCGCACACAAGCGGAAATGGGACCGACATTGGATTTTCTGAAGCAGCAAGGCTGCCGATATGATCACGTGCTGTTTTCGCTCCCGGTGGGTGAGCGTATTTTGATCAATGATTCAAAACCGGGCGGCCTGAATACCGCCATTTCGATCAATGTGAAACGCGATACGGGTTTGTCAGGTCTTCGGATACGCTTAGACCCGACCCTTTAGTCGCGTGGCACGACGATGTGCTCAGGCGCCTCTTTATTGACGTAGCGTTCATGGGCTAGGTAAAAACCTTTTTCGAGCCAACGAGTGATTTTGGCTGGTTTATAAAGGGAGCTTTCTAACTTGCCGAGTTCGAGACGCTCTCGGTACGCAGCGATTTGATTGGGGTCGTTAGCCAATTCAATGGCTTTATTTTTGTAGGCTGTGAAGTCATGCGTGACTAGATCAGCTAGCCCAAGCGAACTCAGTAGGCTATTGGAAACTCTGGCGGAGAATGTGCGACCCGAAAACCCAAGAACGGGAAGGCCGGCCCAAAGCGCATCGTTAGCAGTCGTGTGGGCGGTGTAGGGATAAGTGTCGAGGAATAAATCGGCTAGCCTGTATCTTGCCAAGTGGTCTGCCGTGGTTGGCGTTCTACCAGCAAAAACGATGCGCCCCTCATCAACCCCCGCTTTTTTTGCTTCGCGTCGCAGGTTGGCGACCACCAGTTCGTCTGTCGACTGCAGCCATAGCACGCTGTCTTTGGTCTCGCGCAAAATCGACATCCAACAGGAAAACATCGCTGGCGTAATTTTGTAGGGCTTATTGAAACTGCAAAACACGACAACGTTCTCGGGAAGAGCATGCTCAGACCGGCTGATGGGTTTATTACTGATTTCCCGCTTGTCGTCATTCGGTTGGTAACTATCCGGCAGGTATATGATCTTCTCGCTATATAGGCTTCGTACATCAGGGGGGATCAGAACCGAATCACCCACGATGTAATCCATAAAGTCAGCCCCCATGGTGCCCGGATAGCCATAGAAATTAATCTGTAATGGCGCAACACGTGCTTTAAAAATGCCAGGGCGGCATCCCTCGATATAGCCATTCAGATCAATCGCAATATCGATGTCATGCTCACGTATGGACTGAACCGCCTGGGCGTCTGTTAGCTGGGACAGGTCGACAAATTGATCAACACTTTGCCGCATGCGTAAGCCTAAACCAGAGGCTTGAGGCGCACGAAGTGCAAAGCCAAACACTTCTACCGAGTCACGGTCGTGAGCCTCTAGAATCCCAACCGTTAAGTAGGCAACCGGATGCTCACGAAAATCACTCGATACATAACCGATTCGAAGTTTCTTGCCATGTGGTTTTTTGGGGTGCGCGTAGGTTGAAACTTTGGGTGGCTTTACGTGACGGTCAGCGTACTTCGATGCAAGGGTGAGACTACGCTTTGGTTCATCACAAAAACTCAAAAGGTCAAAGGGTGAGCAAGGCAATCGACCTTGGTCCACTTTTTTCTCGATTCGTTTCCACAAAGCGCCCAAGTCTTTCCAGTCACAAAGCATGGATTTTGATTGGGCGAGATACCCTGCCAGCAGATCCACTTCTGGTGCCAAGCGATAAGCAGCATCGTATTGTTGACAGGCGTTGGCGTAGTCACCATGCAGTTGTAACAGGTTGCCTAGGTTGACTCTTGCTTCGACATAACTTGGCGCAAGCTCGACGGCTTTAGTGAAAAGATCCTGTGCTTTGTCGTGCTTGCCAAGCGCCTGCATGGTTAAGCCAAGATTGTTCAGTGCGAAGTGATTCTCAGGCGTAATTTCAAGGCAACGTTCTAGTTGCTGCGACGATTGCTCCAAATCGCCCAAGCTGCGTAGTGTCAGCCCCAGATTGTTATAGGCGTCCGCGTAGAACGGGTCTATCGACACAGCATGAGCGTAGTCTTGTCGCGCTTGTTCGAAATTGCCAAGCTGGCGTTGCGCATTGCCACAGCCGAACCATGCCTGTGGATAGCTTGGGTCAAGAGCAGCGGCTTGTTTGAAAGCCGCCAGCGCATCCTCATTCATGCCACGGGCAAGTAATACCAAGCCAACATTGTGGTGGGTGACCGGATCAGATGCCTGAAGTGAAATCGATTTTTTAATGTGTTGCGTAGCTGTGTCGTATTGTCCCTTTTGGTATGCAACCAGGCCCAGATAGTGATGGACTTCTGGCGATAGTGGGTTGTCACGCAACGCTTTTCTTAGATTTCGTTCGGCAGCCTCGTGCTTGCCTCTTTGCAGGTCAGCAACGGCTTTGTCCAGCAAGTTTTGTAGAGAGTCTGTCATGCTTGGATGGTCATGTTTATCAAAACAAGGCTAGGAGGGCTGTCGGTTGAATTTGTCGTAGCTTTTGACCTCAACAATGGCGCTATGGAATCGGTC
This sequence comes from uncultured Orrella sp., assembly GCA_964558695.1. Lineage (GTDB taxonomy): Bacteria > Pseudomonadota > Gammaproteobacteria > Burkholderiales > Burkholderiaceae_B > Algicoccus. Next base: position 6,766 of record CAZLFB010000069.1, on the reverse strand, counting down.
GTTGATTTTTTGTTTGACTAGCGCACGCTGATCATTGGTCTTGTACTCAAGACGAGACTGTTCAATAAAGTCGTGATCAAAAAGCGCTATCCGTTCAGACGCGCGCCTTGCTTCGCAAACGTCCCAAAGGGTTTCGTTGACTGCTTTGAGATCCTCATACAACGGATCCGTTAGAAAGCTGTCAATCTGGTTTAGGCGTGCAACCTTCAGGAGTTTTTCTAGCTCATTTGAGGCGTGTTGCTGACGGGTTAAATCCTCAATTTTTTTGAGCTTAATTTCCAGGATCGAAATTTTGTCAAACAACTCTGCAACGGCAACTGGAATTTCAATGAGCATCTTAAATAGCCAGGGTTTTTGTTAGCGAACGCCGTCATTTTTGCATTAATTTCGGTCTCTAATGTAGGTTCTGATTCTGCTAGTTGTTCTTCAGGGTAGACTAATTTTGTCAATTCAACATGGAATCAGTTGAAAAATGATTAACAAAATCGTTCAATCGCTGTCGCAAGCCGTCGCTGGCATTGAGGACGGCGCAACGGTGCTTGTAGGGGGCTTTGGCGGCGCAGGGCAACCCATGGCCTTGATCGATGCGCTCATTGAGCAAGGCGCCAAAGACCTGGTGATCGTGAACAATAATGCCGGCAATGCCGAGGTTGGGCTGGCTGCGCTCATGAAAGCTGCCAGGGTGCGCAAGATTATCTGCTCCTTTCCGCGCCAGACTGATTCGTATGTGTTTGACGAGCTTTACCGCAGCGGCAAGATTGAGCTTGAACTGGTGCCTCAGGGCACGCTGGCTGAACGTGTGCGTGCTGGTGGTGCCGGCATCGGCGGGTTTTACACACGCACAGGCGTTGGCACGATGTTGGCCGAAGGCAAGGAAGTTCGCCAAATCGATGGTGCGGATTACGTGTTTGAGGCACCCATCAAGGCCGATGTGGCTTTGATCAAGGCCAAGTGTGGCGATCGCTGGGGAAATCTGACCTACAACAAAACCGCCAGAAACTTCGGGCCGGTTCATGCCACGGCGGCCAAGCTCACCATCGCTCAGGTCGACGAAATCGCCGAATTAGGCGATATTGACCCCGAAATGGTCGTCACGCCTGGCATTTTTGTTCAACGGGTGATCAAGGTTTAGTCGCAGGAGTCATTGATGAAACGTTTATCCAGAGATGAGATTGCCCAACGACTTGCTAAAGACATCCCCGAGGGCGCCTACGTGAACTTGGGCATTGGCTTGCCCACCAAAGTGGCCAACTACCTGCCCAAAGACAAGGAAATTTTTCTGCATAGTGAAAACGGTGTGCTGGGCATGGGTCCTGCACCAGAACCGGGTCTGGAAGATTGGGACTTGATCAATGCGGGCAAGCAGCCTGTGACATTGCTTAAAGGCGGCAGCTTTTTCCATCATGCTGATTCTTTTGCCATGATGCGTGGCGGCCACCTTGATATATGCGTGCTCGGTGCCTTTCAAGTGTCGCGGCATGGTGATTTGGCAAACTGGCATACGGGCGAGCCTGATGCCATTCCTGCGGTGGGCGGCGCCATGGACTTGGCTGCGGGTGCGCGTGCAGTCTATGTGATGATGGAGCTGCAGACCAGGGACGGGCAGTCCAAGTTGGTCGAACAATGTTCCTACCCGTTAACTGGTGTTAAATGCGTGTCCCGGGTGTACACAGACTACGCAGTGTTCCAAATCGAGAGCGAGGGCGCGGTGCGCGTCGTTGATGACTGTGCCGGGGCCGGTATTGAGGAGTTACGTCGTATTACGGGGCTTGATCTGGTGGTTTGATCTGGTGGCTTGGCTCGCGCCTTGCCCGTCAATCACCAATTACCAATTACCAATCACCAATCACCAATTACCACTCGCCCCGCCTCGGGCTTAATCCACCAGTTTGTTTAGACGATCAACATCTAACTGCTGGTCGTCTGGCCCGTTGACCTTCTTACCCATTGACTCAATCGTCTTGCAGAGCTGGGCGATGCGTGCGTCTTGTTTGGCGGTGTGGTCAATTAATTCATGCAACACCTTGACCAGCGGATCAGTGTCTTGCGCATTGACTGCGTAGGCACTGAACTCATCGGATTGTTGCTCGTCACTTGTGCCTGAAGCCGTTTGGCGCATGGCTTGCGATGCCAGCATGTCTTGCAAGGGTCGGGTATCTAGCTTGTCTTGATCGCAGGGGTCGCATGGCTGCATTGCACTGGTTTCAGACGGTTGTGCGCCGGCGTGCTGCATCGATGTTGCTGCGTCAGTCTGTTCGCCCACCGGCGTTGGAAGAATGACGCGTGCTGGATTGCCAACCGCGGTTGCGCCCGCTGGCACGGGCTTGACCACGACCGCGTTTGAGCCAATGCGGGCCCCATCGCCAACCGTAAAGCCGCCCAGCACTTGTGCGCCTGCACCGACGACGACGCCGTGGCCGAGGGTTGGGTGACGCTTTTGTCCCTTGTATAGGCGGGTGCCGCCCAGGGTGACGCCTTGGTAGATGGTGCAATCGTCGCCAACTTGAGCGGTTTCACCAATGACTACGCCATGGCCATGATCGATAAAGACTCGGCGGCCGATGGTGGCCCCTGGGTGAATCTCAATGCCGGTCAAGAGTCGGCCAAGGTGAGACGTGAAGCGGCCAAGCCAATGCCAGCCACCTCGCCAGAGTCGATGGGCCATGCGGTGCACCCAAATCGCATGTAAGCCTGGGTAGCAAGTCACAATCTCCAAACGACTTCGAGCAGCCGGGTCACGCGACAGGATGCAATCGATGTCTTCTTTAATCAGTGTAAACATGCCGGCATCGTAACTGATGGCAGGCTGCTCTGCGGCTTGAACCCATGTCGGTGCCGATGCTTTGTTGTCGTGTTCGAGCTTTTTAGCGCTTTTGGGCGGTTTTGAGCATGGCGGTGCAAAGTCCTCGAAGCATGTCCACCTCGTCTTGCGTCAGGCCACTGCGCTGCAGCAGGTGCTGCATTCGCGGGATAAGCTTTTTGGGGTGCGCCGGATCCAGGAATTGCACCGCGATCAAGGCCTGCTCCCAATGTTCAAATAGTGCCTGAATTGACGCGGCAGTTGCGGGTGCTTTGCCTGGATCTGGGGCGATATCAGGGGTGCTAGGTAGTCGTTCAGACTCATCGATCAATGCATATCGCATCTCCCAGGCAACGAGCTGCAGTGCCTGAGAAAGATTCAATGAGCTGTACTGAGGGTTGGCTGGGATGTGGCAGACGCGCTGACACAGGGCAACCTGTTCGTTGGTTAAACCGGCGCGTTCGCAGCCAAACACCATGGCCACGCGGTTATTGGGCTGGCGCAGGTGTTCACGCGCTAGCATGGCCGCTTCTCGAATATCGCAAGTCGGGGGGCCTAGGTCGCGTGCCCGCGCTGTCAGCGCAAAGGCCAGTGTGACGGGGCCTAGTGCTTGGGCCAGCCCAGCAGTCGTTTGGGCGTTTGCCAGAACATCGTTGGCGCCGCTGGCCAAAGCAACGGCCTCGGGTGCCTCTCGCATGTTGGGGATTTGAGGGGCTGCTAACCATAGGTCTTCAAAGCCCATGTTCTTGACCGCACGGGCCGCTGAACCCACATTACCGGGGTGGCTAGGCTCGGTAAGAATGAATCGAACCCGAGAAAACGCAGAAGTCATCTAAAATCCTAGGTTTAACGTCGAAACAAATAGTTGGTTACATGCACCCAATGCTCAACACCGCCGTCAAGGCAGCTCGCCGCGCCGGCAATATTATCAATCGTGCCAGTTTGGACGCAGAGCGATTACAGATTACCCGTAAGGGTGCCAGAGATTTCGTGACAGAAGTCGATCATGCCTGCGAAGAGGCGATCATTGACATCCTTCACACGGCATACCCCGATCATGCGTTTTTGGCGGAGGAGTCCGGAAAAGTGCATCACCCGGCCGATGGCAGTGTGCCTGAGTATGAGTGGGTGATTGATCCGCTTGATGGAACGACGAACTTCATCCATGGCTTGCCGACCTTTGCTGTGTCGCTGGCATTGCTGCACCGAGGCCAAGCTGTGCACGCATTGGTTTATGACCCAAACCGCAATGAGTTGTTCACCGCAAGCCGAGGGGGCGGGGCATTTTTAAATGACCGACGCCTGCGCGTCTCGGGACGCGTGTACCTGGTGGATTCCTTGCTTGGGGCGCGCTGGCCCGGGTCGGATGGCCCCTCTCAAGAGCAAACACCTCGTTTTAAAAAGTTGACCGATGAGAGTGCGGGGGTGCGTCGCACTGGCTCTTCGGTGTTAGATCTGGCCTATGTGGCTGCCGGGCGCCTGGATGGTTTCTGTGGTGTTGAGCTCAAACCGTGGGATTTGGCCGCCGCTGGACTGCTGGTGCTTGAGGCTGGTGGCCTGATTGCCGGCTTTGATGGCGAGCAAAGTTGGATGCAGACAGGCAATGTGGTGGCTGCCACACCCAAGGTGTTTACCCAGATCCTGCAATATGTGCACACTTAAAAACGGTGGGCTCGTGTTTGGGCTAGCTGGCGTTGTAATGGCTCGAGAGGCCTAGATGGAATGGTTGCTTGACCCAACCATCTGGGTAGGCTTGGTGACGCTTGTCGTGCTAGAAATCGTTCTTGGCATTGACAACCTCATCTTCATTGCCATTCTGGCTGACAAGCTACCGCCCAAGGAGCGTGACCGGGCTCGAGTCATTGGGCTGTCGCTCGCGCTCTTGATGCGTTTGGCGTTGCTGTCTGGGATTTCTTGGCTGTTTCAACTCACTGCGCCATGGCTGACCATCGGTGCATTTAGTCTATCGGGTCGGGATTTCATCCTGATTCTTGGTGGGTTTTTCCTGTTGTTTAAGGCTACCCTTGAGTTACATGAGCGTATCGAGGGTAAACGCGCTGAGCTCGGCGGCTCGCGGGTTTATGCCAGTTTTGGGGTGGTGGTGACCCAAATTGTGGTGTTGGACGCTGTGTTCTCGTTAGACGCGGTGATCACCGCGGTGGGCATGGTCGAGCATTTGCCCGTGATGATGGCAGCTGTCATTATCGCCATGGGTGTGATGCTTGTGGCTTCCAAGCCATTGACCAAGTTTGTCAATGCACATCCGACCGTGGTGGTTTTGTGTCTTGGCTTTCTGCTCATGATCGGTTTTGCGCTGGTGGCAGAGGGGTTCGGCGTGGCCGTGCCCAAAGGCTACTTGTATGCCGCGATCGGTTTTTCCATTTTGATTGAGCTGTTTAATCAGCTGGCTCGTCGAAATTTGCTTGCGCTAGACTCGGTGCGCCCCATGCGCGAACGAACGGCTGAGGCTGTGCTGCGAATGTTGGGCAAGGTGGCGCCGGATGAGGTAGTACAGGAGGTCATCACTAAGGATCGGCGTGAACAACCCATTTCGTTTGGCATTGAAGAGCGCAACATGGTGAGCGGTGTACTGACGCTGGCAGATCGCTCTGTGCACTCGATTATGACGCCGCGCACTGAGGTCTCCTGGATCGACATTGATAATGATCCCGCCAAAATCCGAGATCAAATCGAACAAGCGCCGCACAGTTTCTTCCCGGTCTGCAGAGGCACGTTTGATGAAATCATCGGAATCGGCCGAGCCAAACGCATGATTGCCGATTTGCTGACCCATGGCCGCATCCAGCAAAATCGTCTGCGTGAGCCCTTAATTGTCCATGACACCATCAGCATCATTCAACTGATCGACACGCTCAAGCACTCAAAAGGCCAGCTTGTTCTGGTGGCCAACGAATTTGGCACCCTCGAGGGCTTGGTGACGCCAATCGATGTTTTTGAAGTCATCGCCGGGGAGTTTCCGGACGAAGATGAGACCCCAGACATCGTGCCTGATGGTGAAAATCGCTGGCGCGTGGATGGCGCAGCCGATTTGCATTTGCTTGAGCAGGTGCTCGACACCGATGGACTGGTCAACGATGATGAGGAATACACAACATTAGCGGGTTATTTGTTGAATCATTTTGGGCAACTACCAAGTGTTGGCGATCGTTGCGAGTTTGATTCCGCGCATGCAAAATTCACGTTCAAGGTGGTCAGGTTAGAAAGACGCCGCATTGCCATGGTTCACGTCGACAAACACATCAAGATCGAAGACGAGCAGATAGGAGAGATGGCTTGACAGACAGCACACTGCATTTAATGAAGGCCTTTTTGTTGGGTATTGTTGAGGGGGCCACTGAATTTTTGCCGATTTCTAGCACCGGGCATTTGATTCTGGTGGGCGCCTGGATTGACTTTCAGTCAACCGAGAGCAAAGTCTTTGAAGTCGTCATCCAATTGGGTGCCATTTTGGCGGTGGTGTGGATCTTTCGCCAACGAGTCTGGCAATTGCTGGCAGGCGCCTATCGGCACGACAAAGTTGAGCTTACTTTGATGCGCAATCTTTTGATTGCGTTCTTGCCAGCGGCCGTGATCGGCGCCATTTTTATCTCGGCGATTAAGGCGCTGTTTTTCCATCCAGGCGTGGTGGTGGTGACGCTGGTGATTGGCGGCATCATCATGCTGTGGGTAGAACGCCCGAATGCCGTCAAGCGGGCGCCAACAGCGCTGTCACTGGAAACAATCTCTTGGAAGCAGGCGCTGGTGGTTGGCTGTGCCCAGTGTTTGGCCATGATTCCGGGCACGTCGCGCTCAGGCTCGACCATCATTGGCGGCATGCTGGTCGGTATAGAACGAAAAACGGCAACTGAGTTTTCATTTTTTCTGGCCATGCCGACCATGTTCGCAGCGGCGATTTACGATTCCTACAAGCACGCGGCCGAGTTGTCGCAAACCGATGTCATGGCA
>CAZLFB010000068.1:0-24906 GCA_964558695.1 uncultured Orrella sp. | reverse complement strand
ACAGCCAAAATCGAAAAGTCCTTGAAATAATCATCATCAGACACCCCGCTGACATTCCAGCCACCGTAAAAGCCCGCACCAAAACTTTGCGAATGCTGTGTGGAATACAGCCACCGATCGCGCCCCATCTCGATATCGTTTTCTAGGTAAGTGCCCCCGAATGTCCCTTGGTATGACTCGCCGAGATAACGGAAGTCACCACCTAGCTGCACACCGCGCTTGCTCATGGGGCGCAGCTGCAAGGTCGCATCATAGTTCGGCGCCAGATTCAGGTAATAGGGCAGTGTCACATCAAAGCCAGACTGGCTGGTGATGGCAAAGGTCGGGGCCAGAAAGCCAGACTTGCGTTCCTTTCGAATCGGAAAATTCAAGTAAGGAGACGCCAGGATTGGAACGCCCTTGAAATACAGCACACTTCCCCAAGCCTCACCTTCATTTTCTTCATGATTCAGGTTGACTTCACTGGCGGTAATCCACCAGGCCGGCTCTGGACAAGGACACGCCGAGTAAGTGACATCATCAATGGTCATCTCATTGCGATTGGTCATGACTGCCTTGCTGCCAATCCCTGACCCACCATCACTTAACCAAAACTCGGGTGACTCAACCTCACCCTCGTCCGTATCGAGGTTGTATCGCATGCTCGGACCAACCACCACGTTGCCATCTTGCACCAGGCGAGCATTAATACGCGCATCAACCTCATCGGTCTGGTCGTTGTAGCGCAGATACCCTGCAGAGAGCACAGCATCGGCGCGACGCACAACACCACGGCCCTCAATCACCAGCTCGCCATCCGGATTAAGTGTCATTTCATCGCCAGCGAAATACATCGGCATTTCATCTTCGATGGCTGGGTTGGACGCGAGCGCCGGGGACACTTTCAGACCGCGCAGAATGATGTTGCTCTCAGCGGGTGGCGCCGTTGACTGACCGGCCACGGGAGCACTGACCCCTGCCAACATAGCAGCAAGTGGCATCACCCTGGTGAATCGTTTGAACAAATCAGACACTGCTACAAAGTCACCCTGGCAAAAGTGAAGGGAATCAAAGGCCGAGCCGCAACCCCCAAGGTCACCGTCGGGTTTAAAGACCATCTATTATAGAGATGCGAACACATTACGACAGTTAAGGACCATGGACCGCAAAATCGAACACCCTGACCGCCTCGACGCCCTGACAACTTGGCTCCAGAGCTTGCCCGCAGATCTTGGCTTGGCGCTATCAAGCATGGTGCCAGCTTCCAGTGATGCCAGCTTTCGGCGTTATTTCCGTCTCCAGGCTCGGGCACAAAGCCTGATTGTCATGGATGCGCCGCCACCCCATGAAAACTGCAGCCCGTTTGTCGATGTTACGGGCAGGCTCACTAAAGCGGGCGTAACCGTCCCGCAGATCTTGGCTTGCGATCTGGAGCAAGGCTTCATGTTGCTCACCGACCTGGGTCGACAAACCTATTACGATCAGATTCAGTCGGGGTTGCCAGATGGCGAACTACAAAGTCTTTACCGACACGCCCTTGATATGCTGGTTGTACTGCAGAAAGCCGACCAGGTCGGGCTGGCGGCATTTGATGCGCCTAGGCTCGAGGCTGAATTGCAGCTCTTTACTGAGTGGTTCATAAAAAAACATCACCAAGTCGAGCTGACTGCAGCGGAAAACGCACACCTGGAGCAGATTTTTAGCCTGTTGGCCTCGAACATGGCCAAAGAACCGCAGGTGCTGGTCCATCGGGATTTTCATTCACCTAATCTAATGGTCTGCAACCCAGACAGTGGCTTGGTCAACCCCGGCGTTCTGGACTATCAGGATGCAGTGGCGGGACCCATCAGCTACGACATCGCCTCACTGGTATTCGATGCTCGCACCACTTGGGATGAGCCCCAACAGCTCGACTGGGCAATCCGTTATTGGGAAAAAGCCAAAGCGGCTGGTCTACCCGTGCCAAGTGACTTTGCCGAATTTCACCAGCAGTACGAGTGGGCCAGCTTGCAACGCAACCTGCGTATTCTTGGTGTCTTTGCCAGATTAAACCTAAGAGATGGCAAGTCGCACTACCTTGCCCACCTGCCCAGAGTGCTCCAATATGTGCGCCAAGTCGCTGGCCGTTATCAACCCTTTGTACCACTGATGCGACTGTTAGACCGGCTGCAAGGCATTGAATCTGAAGTGAAACTTACCTTTTAAACATGAAAGCAATGATCTTGGCTGCAGGCCGTGGGCAACGCATGCGACCGCTAACTGACCATACACCAAAGCCACTGTTACCCATCAACGGTCAGCCGCTCATTGGCTGGCACCTGCAACGTCTGGGTGCAGCCGGCATCTGTGACGTGGTCATCAACCACGCCTGGCTGGGCGAGCAAATTGAGCAAACGCTTGGTGATGGCAAACGTTGGGGCGTGCAGATCCAGTATTCGGCTGAGTCACCTGCCCTGGAAACTGCCGGTGGCATTGCCAGGGCACTGCCATTGCTCGGTTCTGAGCCATTTTTAGTGATCAATGGTGATATCTGGTGCGATTGGCCGCTGACAAGAGCCACCGATATCGCGAAACATTGGCAAACCCAAAGGGCCTTGCTGGCCCACTTGATCATGGTAGCCAACCCTTCCCACCATCTTGAAGGTGATTTTTACTTATCAGGGGATACCGTGGTGCAAGCACATGGCCAACCCAAACTGACGTTTGCCGGCATTGGCGTCTACCATCCAGACTTGTTCGCTGACCTGGACCCAAACCAGGCTGCCCCACTCGCGCCGCTGTTGCGCCAAGCCATGGACCAATCGGCTGTGCGTGGCGAACTCCATGATGGCCACTGGATTGACGTTGGTACACCCGAGCGACTCGCCATGCTGTCCGACTTATTGTCCAAGGCCTGAGTTTGCAACGAGCTTTGACATAGATAAGCGAATACCCAGAACAGTGAGTTATCCTAATGGGTCAGACTTGGGCTAACTGATTTAGCACTGGCTGCAATATTTTTAGTTTAAGTACTTAAGGAACTCAAGGCATGGGGTTGTTTGGTCGTTCACGCCGTCCGGTTTTTAAGCCCTCACCGTACGATACACGTCGCCGCGCTCGCAAGCTGCCGCGCTGGTTCATCTTGCTGGTGGTTGGCATTCTGATTGGCAGCGGCGGCACCCTGATTTTGCAGGCAAGCTACGGTCCCAAACGCTTAACCCTGATGGAGTCACAAAAGCTCACCAACGATTTGGCGGCTGTTTCACTTGAACGCCAGCAGTTGCAGGCCGATGTGACCGAACTGCAACGCCAGCTTGAGACCAGCAACTCGGGTGCTGAGAAAACCATCAGCGAATTAAGCGCCGAGATCAAGCAATTAAACGAGCGGATGCAACCGTTACGCGACGAGGTGCAACTCTTTGCCAAAGCCTTGACGGCAGGTGTGAAATTCGACCCAATCGGTATTGCCGGCGCGAGTTTTGAGCAAGCCACTGGCAGCAGCCAAATGAAGTATCAGATTGTTCTAGCCCAGGAAAACGATCAGCAGCCCGCCTACGACGGCCGGGTTGAAGTGACGTTCGAAGGGCGATATCCAAATGGACGATCGGGCTCAGTCAAGGCCTTGGTGGAGCCATTCAAACTCAAGCATTACCAACATTTGACTGGCAGTATCGAAATGCCGAATTCGCTACAGGCCGTGACCGCGACCTTGCGCGTGTACCAAGCCGATGGAAAGCGTGCGCTGAGTTATCGCACTTTCCAGGTTGACCGCGGCAAGTAATCCACAACACTTTTATACCGCTGTTGTGCCGCCATCAACCCGAATCGAGGTGCCCGTGACATACGACGAGGCATCGCTGGCCAGAAACAGAATCGCGCCCATCAGATCCTGAGGCTGACCGATACGACCGAGCGCAGCTTTACTTGCGAGTGCATCACGCACCCCAGGCTTATCCAATCTGGCCTGGGTCATCTGAGTTTCAATCATCGATGGCGCAATGGTATTGACGCGAATACCATAACGACCCACCTCCCAGGCAAGCGATTTAGTATAGCCCTCAACCCCATGCTTGGCAGCGCTGTATAGCGTTCGCTCCAACGCACCGACATGGCCATACTGAGATGACAGGTTAATGATGCTGCCAGACTCACCCGCGGCCACCAAGCCCTCAACGACAGCTTGTGAAACTAGCATACTCGATGTCACATTCAACGCAAGCACCGCTTCGATATCTCGCGCCGACATGTCTTTCAATAAGCCAGGGCGGTTGCCACCGGCATTGTTAACCAACACATGAATGGGTGCAAGCGCCCCAACGGCGTCTCGCACAGCCTGACCATCGGTCACATCCAGCGCAACAGCGTTGACCTGCAACCCTTGGCTCAAGAGCACTTCAACAGCCTGATCCAGCCCCGGTTTTTTGCGTGCGGCAATGGTCACGGTTGCACCGGCCTGGGCCAGCACAAAGGCTGCTGCCAGGCCGATGCCTTGACTGCCGCCAGTGACCAAAGCACGCTTGCCGTCCAATCGAAAACTTGGCGCATGCATGGTCGGTGTCAAGCTCGGTTTGGTCATGCCTGGCCGGTGTCTTTGCGATAACGCTGCAAGTTCTCCTCATTGGGTGGATAGAGGCCTGGCAACTTCTCTCCAGCCTCAATGCGCCCCATGATCCAACCCTCGAGCCGCTCTTGCTCAACCGAAAGCGCCACGATGTCATCAAGCAAATCAGCCGGTATCACAACCGCGCCGTCCTGGTCGACCACCACCACATCGCCCGGGAACACAGCCACCCCGCCGCAACCAATGGGCTGCTGCCAGGCCACAAACGTCAACCCTGCCACCGATGGTGGTGCAGCGGCCCCTTGACACCAGACCGGCAAGCCTGAGTCCAGCACGCCAGCCAAATCCCGCACCACACCGTCGGTGACCAAACCAGCAACACCGCGCTTGGCCATCCGTCCACACAGAATGTCACCAAAAATCCCGGCATCTGTCACACCCATGGCATCCACCACCGCAATACAGCCGTGAGGCATTGCCTCAATGGCTGCACGTGTGGAAATCGGTGAGGACCAGGAAGCCGGTGTAGCCAGATCCTCACGGGCAGGCACAAACCGCAAAGTGAACGCGCGCGCAACCAGACGTGGCTGACCATCACGCAGGGGTTTGGTCCCGCGCATCCACACATTGCGCAAACCTTTTTTTAGAAGAACCGTGGTTAAGGTGGCCGTGGAAATACCGGCCAATGCCTGACGCACATCTTCAGGCAGGTTCATGTCTATCGCTGCTGTATCGCTCATGGTTGCGTTCCCTATTAGCCTATTTGCACCAGACGATTGTTCTGGCGACGAATTAAACGTTCAATGTCTTCAATGTCTTGCTTAGAAAGTGCCGGGCCTGGCTTACGCACGGTGGCTGATGCAATCGCACCACGCTTGGCCAGAATGAACTTGCGCACAGCCAGTCCAATGCCAGGCTGCTGTTCATAGCGCGATAGCGGCAAATACGCATCAAAAATGTCAAATGCCCGTTCCACAGCGCCTTGCGCATGTGCCTTGCAAACGTCGACCATCATTTCCGGATAGGCAAACCCAGTCATGGCACCGTCAGCGCCTCGCTCCAACTCTTCCGGCAAAAACAATCCGCCCCCATTGCCAGTCAAGATCGAGATGCGCTTGAGCTTGTTTTGGGCTTGCGCTGACCGGATCGCAGCCAGCTTACCCAAGCCCGGGCAGTCTTCATGCTTGAGCATCACACAGCGTGGCGACTGCTCGATGACTTGCATCACCACTGCGGATGACATCTGCACGCCAGTGGCATTCGGATGGTCCTGCAAAACCCACGGCACGTCAGAACCCAAGGTTTCGTTCACCATGGAGAAGTAAGCACGGATCTGATCATCTGTGCGCAAGCCGGCGCCTGGCGCCACCATCACGCCATCGGCGCCTAGATCCATGACCCGCTTAGTCAACTCACCCATGGATGCAAAGCCGGCGGCAGACGCGCCAACCACCACAGGCACCGCGCCATTCACGCGCGCAAGCACTCGCTTGACGTAGTCACCAGACTCCTGTGCAGTCAGCTTCGGTGCCTCACCGAGCACACCCAGCAAAGTCAGGCCATTTGCGCCAGCCTGAAGATAAAAGTCGATCAGGCGATCGGTGCTCTCCAAATCCAAAGCCCCATCGGACTTAAAGGGTGTGACCGTGATCAGGTAGACGCCTGCAGCCGTTTCATTGAACTGTGCGCCTGCCGTTGCTTGCATTTTCTTGTTGTGCTCGCTCATTATTTCCCCCGCGAAAAGTAGCTATTGTGCATGAAGTGCAGGCTCTAAGAGATGCTGTCTGAAATCGCCTGACCAAGCCGCAAACCAGATAAGTAAGCTTGTTCTACCCGGCTCTGGGTTAGACCGTCACCACACACACCCAAACCGATCTCGGGCTGCCACCAAGGCTCGCTCAGTGCCGCTAAGTCCGGGTCGCGACGCGCATAGAGCCAGCGATGCACCATGGGTGGTTCAAGCGGCTTGATTTCAGGGCAGCCAAGCTCGCTAGCAAAGGCCTCTAACAATTCGTGCTCAACGTCAGACTTGGACCCCTCCACATTGGCTTGGCTCCATTGTGCTGTGGCTTGTACGACCCAGTCATGACGGGCCGGATCCGTCGCACGACCAGGTTTACTGCTATTGCGGGCCCACCAGCCAATGGTAGCTTGTTCTTGCCCCAGGCCTTTTTCTGGGGCTTGCCCGGGCAAGCCAGCGTCCAAATCGGTGAGCGACTCCGCGGTGCTAAACATCAGGGTCCAACAAGGCTGCATGGGTGTTTGCTCAAGCTGCTGCGACCAGGATGGCATGTGCGGCTTAACCAACGGCACTGCCTGTTCATTGGGTACTGCAACCACCACCACATCAAAGCCGTCCAGATGACTGCCATCCTCCATCGCCAGATGCCAGCCTGCATCAACCCGAACCAGCGTCTGAACTCGCATCTCGGTACGCACATCCAGCCCCGTGGCCTGCGCACGACCCACTGCACTCATGCCCGGACTGCCGACATACCAAGTCTGAGAGGGGGAATCTGACGCTCGCTTGGCAAGTCGTGGCTGCCAGATCGCAACCGAACCATTGGTCAGACCTGCGTTCACAAAGCTCGCAAAACGCTCGTCTCGGACCGTGAAATATTGCGCCCCGTGGTCATATTGCGCCCATTGGGCACGTCGGGTCGAAAGCCGGCCACCCACGCCGCGCGACTTCTCGATCACAACCGCCTCCAAGCCCGCTGACTTCAGCGTTTGGGCACACGTCAAGCCGGCCAACCCGGCACCGACCACAGCGACTCGCTGCATAACGGATCCTTTGGTGAAACTTTTGAGAAAACATCTTTGACATTCGATGTCAGACAGCACCAACCATAGCAAAATTGCGTACCTTACGGCCAGATTCAATGGCCTTGATGTTTTTCAGGCATGGCAATATCAGTTTCTGCTCTAATTGAGCAATATTGCAATGCACAATCAAAGAACATGACTTTAAAACTTTCGTTCATGGCGGTTTTTGTATCGGTTGCGGTTGCTGCCTGCACGGACCAAGACCAGCTACCGAGTGCAAGCCAAGCGTTGCCTGTGGTGAAGACCGTGCAACTGGAATCAGCACAGACAGGCTCAACGCGCCTGTCGGGCTCGATTCAGGCTGAGCGCCAGAACCCACTGTCTTTCCAGATCGGTGGACGGATCACGGAACGTGCGGTCAATGCCGGAGACCGCGTCAAACAAGGGCAACCTCTCTTTGCCATCGATGAAAGAGACTTAAAGCAGGCATTCGCGGCCGCTAGCGCGCTGGCTCAGGCCGCCAGCAGCGGGCTGCAGACTGCACAGGATGAGTTGGCGAGGGCTAACCGATTGTTTAAATCGAACTTTGTTAGCGAGCAGGCCCTTGACCAGGCCAAGCTTCGGTTATCTGAAGCGCAAAACAGACTGGATGCGGCCAATTCTGGCTTAAATCAAGCTAGCAACGCGCTGGGATACGCTCAACTAACGGCGCCGGGCGATGGCATTGTGACGGAAGTCATGGCGGAAATTGGCCAAGTCGTCAATCCTGGCCAGCCAGTCGGGGAGTTCGCCTTTGACGGCCAGCTTGAGATCGAGGTGTTTCTGCCGCAAGGCTTAGAGGCCCCGCAAAGTGCCACGGTATCGTTGGGCCAGTCGCAATGGCCTGCCACGCGCCGAGAAGTCTCCGGCGCAGCAGATCCGAGCTCACGGACATTTCGAGCTCGATACAGCTTGCCTGATGATGTCACCAACATTCCGATTGGCACCATCGCTGATTTACTCCTACCCATCCCGCCGGACGCCAACATCGCCAGCGTTCCTTTGGGCGCGATTGATGAGCGCGGACAAGGCCCGCGGATCTGGATTGTGGTGGACGGTCAAACCCAAGCAGTGCCCGTTGAGCTCCTATCCCTGTCACGCGAGACCGCGCAAATCAAGACTGATCTGGCCATCGGCACCCCGGTGGTCGCCATGGGCACGCATTTGCTTGAAGCGGACATGGCCGTGAGGACTCAGGCACGATGAGTTTTCCCAATCTGTCTGCGCTAGCGGTTCGCGAACGGTCAGTGACGCTGTTTTTTTTGATCCTATCCGTGCTTGCAGGCTTGTACGCGTTCAACTCACTCGGGCGAGCTGAAGACCCTCCCTTTACCGTGCGCGCCATGGTGGTGACGGTGCTTTGGCCGGGCGCTACACCCACCGAACTGCAAAATCAGGTAGTCGACCGGCTAGAGAAGCGGGTCCAAGAAGTAGACTATTTCTACAAGCTTGAAACCACGATTCGTCCCGGGCGCGCAGACCTCCTCATTGAGTTCCAGGACTATTCGCCAAGCGAGGTGGTGCCGGATCTTTTTTACGAAGTACGCAAGCGCATGCTCGATGAAGCACCCTCCCTGCCCCCGGGTGTCATTGGGCCGATTGTGAACGACAGCTTTGCTGACGTGTACTTCACCATGCTGGCATTAACCGCCCAAGGCCTGCCCATGTCCGAACTCGCCCGAGATGCAGAGGTCATCCGTGACAAGTTGCAGCGCATTGAAGGCGTGCAAAAAGTATTTTTGCTTGGTGAACAACCGCAGCGAATCCATCTGGACTTTGACCTGGGAAAGCTGGCCAACCTTGGCATCAGCACAGAAGCGGTGATGGCCGCCATCGACGCGAACAACCGGCTTGTGCCTGCTGGTTTTTTTGAGACCGACGCTGCACGCGTCTATGTTCGCGTGCCTGCCGATCTAAATGACCCTAAAACCCTGGCAGATGTGCCTTTACGCATCAACAATCGCCTGATTCGGTTAGGTGACATCGCAAAGGTCGAGGCAGGCTATCAAGATCCGCCTAGCTACATGATCCGCGCAGGCGGGCAAGACACCATCGTGCTCGGCGTGGTGATGCGACCAGGTGAAAACGGACTGATGTTGGGCGAGCGTCTTGAAAATTTTTTGCAAGCCCAGAAAACTGAACTGCCATTGGGCATGCAACTGACCCAGTTGACCAACCAGGCGGATGCCATTTCAGGGGCGGTCAGCTTATTCCAAGTCAAATTCCTGGTCGCCATGGCCGTGGTCATGGCAGTCAGCATTCTCGCGATCGGTCTGCGCGCCGGTTTAATTGTGGGCCTGTCCATTCCCGTCACGCTCGGGCTGACGTTTCTGCTCATGAAAATGACCGGCATGAATCTCGACCGGATTTCACTCGGTGCACTGATCATCGCACTCGGGTTACTGGTCGATGACGCCATCATCGCCATTGAAATGATGATCGTCAAAATGGAGCAAGGCTGGGATCGCGTTCGGGCCGCAACCCATGCGTGGCAGGTCACCGCCGCACCCATGTTGTTTGGCACGCTCGTGACGGTGGCCGGATTTGTACCCATTGGCTTTGCACAGTCCGCTGTCGGCGAATACGCCGGTGGCATCTTCTGGGTACTGGCATTTGCCTTGTTGGTCTCTTGGCTCGTGGCAGTCACATTTACACCCTACCTCGGTGTGAAGTTATTGCCTAACATGGCCAAGCACCATGTCGACGCGCAAACTGTTTACAGCACACCGAACTACGAACGCCTGCGCAAACTGGTTCAGTGGTGCGTGGCACACAAGCGCCGGGTCGTGCTTTCAACCGTGGCGCTGCTGATTTTAAGCATCGCTGGCATGGCCGGCCCCGTGGAAAAGCAGTTTTTCCCGAGTTCAGATCGACCTGAAGTGCTGATCTCCGTCTATCTGCCAGAGGGCACATCGATTGGCAAAACTGATGAAGTTGTTAAAAGACTGGAGTCTGAACTGGTCGGCATGCCCCAGATCAAGAGCTTGTCGGCATACATCGGCGCGGGCGCACCGAGATTTTTTATATCTGCCAACCCAGAGCGCCCTGACCCTGGATTTGCAAAGATCATTGCCGTCACTCACGGGGTGGCCGATCGTGAGTCGCTGATCGCTGAACTACACAAACAGATCGCCAACGGTGACTATGCCGAAGCCCGTGTGCGTGTGGCCAGATTGCTTTTTGGCCCACCCGTAGACTGGCCGGTCAGCTTCCGGGTCACTGGGCCAGACCCTCAGGTGCTGCGCGACATTGGCCACAGCATGGTCGACATCATGCGCACCAATCCCAATGTGGTGGACCCCAACCTAGACTG
Organism: uncultured Orrella sp.; assembly: GCA_964558695.1. Lineage (GTDB taxonomy): Bacteria > Pseudomonadota > Gammaproteobacteria > Burkholderiales > Burkholderiaceae_B > Algicoccus. The sequence goes on along the minus strand of CAZLFB010000068.1, from coordinate 14,269 downwards.
GGATGAACGTGCGCCCTTCCTTAACTTGGATCTGGATTCACAAAGGCTGCAAACGTTGGGCCTCACGCCTCTGGATGTGGCACAGCAACTTCAGTTTCAATTGGATGGCGTACCCGTGACCAACGTGCGCCAGGACATTCGTCAGGTGCAAGTTCGTGCCCGAGCCTTGCCGCAGACCGGTGATCTGCTGCAAAACATTGAGATCCGGACGCCGAACGGCCGCAAAGTTCCGTTGTCACAACTTGGCACGGCCCAGATTGAATTCGATGAGCCAGTGATCAAACGCTACAACCGCGAGCCATTTTTGTACGTCAATGCAGACGTCGAGGGTGCTCAACCGCCCGACGTCACCATGGCAGTCTGGAAAACGCTCAGCACACTTCGGTCTGAATTACCCGAGGGCTACCAGATCAACATCGCTGGTTCCATTGAACAGTCTGGTAAAGCCGATGCTTCGATTCAAAAACTGCAGCCGTTGATGGTTGGCTTAATGCTGATTTTTATCATGCTGCAGATGCGCAGTTTCTCAGGCATGTTCATGGTGGTGGCAACCGCACCGCTCGGACTGATCGGTGCAGTATTGGCACTGTTACTGTTTAGCCAACCATTTGGGTTTGTGGCTTTACTGGGACTCATTGGCTTAGCGGGCATTCTGATGCGCAATACCTTGATCCTGACTCAGCAAGTGGCGGACAACGTGGCGGAAGGCCTAAATTTGCGTACCGCGGTGATCGAAGCAGCCGTCCAGCGCGCTCGCCCGGTGGTCCTCACGGCCGTAGCAGCAGCACTGGCGTTCATTCCACTAACGCTTGACAGCTTCTGGGGACCCCTCGCTTATGTCCTCATTGGTGGGGTGCTGGTCGGAACGGTCATCACCATCTTGTTTGTGCCAGCGCTCTATGCCTGGTGGTTCAAGATAGACACGGCAGTAATCCCAAAATCTGAGGCACAATGAGTCCAACCGCAATGTCAGGTCGAACAGGCCGCCAGCTAGGCCAAACGACCACTGATTGAGAAGGCACGCCATGGATCCCTTTAAAAAACTGCCCGGCTATCGCACAGCGCCTGCTGGCGTGGAGCGCAAGATACTACGCTTAGTACCGAAGGTCTTACTCGTGGGCACGGTACTCATTATTTTGCCATCACTCGTTGCCCGACTCTGGTCTGTTGACGATGCCCCTTGGGCAATCAGCAAGTTCATTACAACCATCGATATCTACGCGTTCGGACTACTCGCCGTCTTATGGACAGCGGTATTTACTGTGGGCGTTGGTGCATTCACCGTCATGGTGATGAAAGGTCCAGCTTATGTGGCTGATGCCTACCCGCTACCGGATTCGGATGCGCCCATCAAAAGTGGGGCCCATGGCACTGGGGTCACGCGTTACGCTCAAGGAACCAATGTCAAACCGATCAATAGCAAACACGTATCTGAATCCACAGACACCGATCAATGAGCAAACTTAGACCTGACCTGACCTTGCAAGTCTTAAGTGAGCGCCTCGGTCAAAGCGACAACTTGCCGCGCCACCTTGGCATTGAACTGACACATCTTGATGAGTTCAGCCTTCACAGTCGTATGCCTTTGCAGGCAAGACATTTCGCGCCAAACACTTACCTGCATGCAGGCAGTGTGGTCACGCTTGCCGACACCACCGCTGGATTTGCCACATACGCCCATCTGCCTGAAGGCGCCGACTCGTTTACTACCATCGAGCTGAAATCAAACTTTTTGGGTACTGCCCGAGAAGGTGCGATCAGTTGCCGCGCTTGGGCACAGCACTTGGGGCGCAACACCCACGTCTGGGATGCCGAAGTCTATGACGAAGCCACAGGCAAAAAAATCGCATTGTTTCGCTGCACACAAATGATCTTATGGCCAAAAACTGTGGGCTCATCAAAATGACCAAGCCAGTCAGAATCGACTTTGTCTCAGATGTCGCCTGCCCCTGGTGCGCCATCGGCTACACCACCCTTGAGTCAGCGCTTGCTGCCACGGACATGGCTGTTGAGGTTCACTTACAGCCCTTTGAGCTCAACCCGGACATGCCTGCAGGCGGACAAGATGCCATTGAATATCTTGCCGCCAAATTTGACATCACACCAGATCAAGTCAGAATCAACCAGCAACGAATCTACGACCGTGCTGCACAAGTCGGATTTCGGTTTCACCCCGAAGGTCGCAAGCGCGTGTACAACACATTCAACTGTCACCGCTTGATTCACTGGGCGACCGAAGAGCATGACTTAGATGCCGCCTGGGCTTTGAAGCGGGCACTACTTGCAGCATATTTCACTCGCGCTGACAACATGGACGATGCCAACACCTTGCTAGAAGCAGTCAAAGAGGCAGGCCTTGATCTAAAGCGCGCGGCCCAGGTACTCGCTGACAACGAGTTCGAGCACGATGTACGTGCTGCACAAACCCGCTACAAGATGCTTGGCATTCAAGGCGTGCCGGCTTTCATTTTGAATGACACGTTTCTGGTCGAAGGCGCCCAGCCCGTGGAAAACCTGATTGCTGCCATTGAAGCGGCCGCCAAGCGGGCTCAAGAACAAGAGCCATCCGACACCACTGACTAGGCGCAACACAGTTCAAACTGGCTGAACCCAAAGCATGTAGAGCACAGTACCAGCAGCGATGCTCAACAGCGGCTGGCGCTTGTATAGCTGCAGGCCAAGCACCACCAAAACCGCCACGACTGCGGGTAACACATGGCCTGACGCCTGCAGGCTCAAGTCGCGCGCACTGTGTAAAAGCAGGAGCGCCATGATGGCCGGCGGCAAGAACAGGCCAACGCGACGCACAATCGGGCTACCGCGTAACCAGCGCGCGCCCATAAATGGCAGTGCGCGAATCAAAAACGTCACGGCGCCCATGGCAACCATAGCCGACAGAACGTACACATCGTTCATTGCCCCCCCTTCGCGTGGCGCAACGACCACGCAATACTCGCCAACACGCAAATCGCCATGGACAGCAAGAGGGCTTGATTTGGCCACCACCACAACATGAGCACATAGCTCGCCGGTGCGATCAGTAACGGCAACCAGGCGCGGGTGGCACGCCATTGCTCCACGGCCAAGACCGCAAACAGTGCTGACAATGCAAAATCCAAGCCGGTCAGTGACACCGGTAGCTCTGCGCCGAGCCAGGCACCGAGCAGTGTCCCCAATACCCACCAGCACTGATTGATGCCGGCCAACCAGGCCATTTGCTCGGGCGTTGGCCGAGGATTCAAGGTGGTGACCACCGAATAAGTCTCATCGGTCAAGGCAAAGATCAAATACAGACGCGCCAGACGGTTGCTCGGCTGATCATTTAGCAAAGACAAACCGTAAAAAGCATGTCGAAGGTTAATGACCAATGCCGCTAACGCCAAAGAAGCCACAGGCAACCCTGCCGCCAGCATCGGGATCATGGCGAACTGCGAGGCACCGGCATAAACCAGCAGACTGGCTGCCAAGGCCAAATACCAGGGGCCGGCAGCCTGCACAAACAAAAAGCCGAACACCATGCCCAGCGGCACATAGCCCATGGCCACTGGCAAAGACATCGACAGGGTTGAAACTCGCACACCAAGCTCCTGAATGAATCAGCGAGATGGTAGCGCAGGAATGGCGAATCATCCCGGTCTGGTGATCACCCACAAGAGCGGGCCCACCCGCTATGCTTGGATGCGTGTAGCGGTCGTTGTCCAATACACTTGAGAAACACACCCAAAACCACCCAAAACCACCCGAAACTGAAGGCTTCTCATGACTGACTCCTCACCTAAACCCATCTCGTGCTTTGACATTCCTGATGTTGATGCTTTACCCGAGGACATTCGGGCGCGTTTGCAAACCGTCGAACAAAAAGCTGGTTTCATCCCCAACGTGATGCGGGTGCTCGCCAGACGTCCGGCCGAGTTTCGGGCATTCATGGCTTACCACGATGCATTGATGGAGGGCGACAGTGGGCTAAGCAAAGCCGAACGTGAAATGATTGTGGTCGCCACATCCGGTGCCAACCATTGCCAATACTGCGTGGTGGCCCATGGTGCGATCTTGCGGATCCGCGCTAAAAATCCTCTGATCGCCGACCAGATTGCCACCAACTACCGGCAAGCCGACATCACGCCACGCCAGCTTGCCATGCTCGACTACGCCATGAAAGTATCGCGCCAGTCATCCGAACTCACCCAGGCCGACCGAGAACAAGCCAAAGCAGCGGGGCTGTCAGAAGAAGACTTGTGGGACATTGCCAGCATCAGCGCATTTTTTGCGATGAGCAACCGACTCGCAAGCGCCACCGAGATGCGACCAAACGATGAGTTTTACGCCATGGGGCGTTAAAAAAGAGGCGCTCACAAAAGGTAAAAGAGGCGCTTTAAGCGCCTCTTTTTAACCAATGCACGTGTGCACTGGATGGCCACTGGCTCCTTCAGATAAGGCCTAGCGAGTGATCTTGGCTTTTTCTTGCAAGGATTGAATGTAGTTAGACAATTGCTGTTGAGCCGCTGCCTGACGCAGTTGGCCCTCAATGTCTTTTAAGGCGGGCGGGGTGTAGTCTTGAACATCATCGACCCGCACCACATTCCAGCCCATGCGGGTCTGCAAAGGCGCCGCTGTAATCTGGCCCTTGCCCAAGTTCACCACCACGGTGCCCACTGCAGGGACCATTTGCCGCGGCAACAGCCAATCGAGCACACCATTTTGATCCTTGCTGGGGTCTGTTGACTCCTTGGCAGCGAGTTGTGAGAAGAGTTTGCTTGGGTCCTTGCTCTTTTGCAGTTCGGCAATGATCTGTCGGGCGCGCTCCTGGGTCGGCACCACGATCAAGCTAAGTTTGTACTGCTTCTCACCCTTGACCTCGTCCAGAAATTTCTGATACTCGGCGGCGATCTGAGCCTGCGTCACGGGATTGTTGGCGGCATAGTGATTGAGCAGCAAGTTCGCCAGGAAATTCTGCTCCATCTGTTGCCACTGTGCCTGTGCCTCGGCTGTTTGCTCAAGCTTCAGTTTCTGAGCCTCCTGGGCAAGCACTTCTCGCCCTATGAGCTCATTTTGCAGGGCTTGCCGCAACTGCGGGCTGTCAGCCTGGCCTTGAGCCACATTGGCGCGAACGTTGACATCTAGCAAAGCATCACTAAGGGGCTGGTCGTTGACCGTCGCAAATGCACCGGAAGGCAAGCCCTGGGCTGATGCGCCAGCACCGATGAGCAGCGCAGTGCAGCCCACACAGATTCGGTAACCAGTAGCCCGGGCCAATTGCTTGAGTGGATGCATGATGAGGTTTCCTTAATAGCCAAAACAGTTCTCAAAGCTTAGCATCAAGCCACCACAGCAAACCTGCCGTTACTTGCAAACCTCCTGCATCTTTGCTGTACACAACCACACTTAAAATCAAAATACTCAGGTATTTTTGGCTAATATATTCTTAATTCCTGTCAATATGCACTAGAATATCGCTATGCACTGGTATGTTGTCCACACAAAGCCAAAACAGGAATCTCGCGCGCTCTTGAATCTGGAGCGCCAGGGGTTCGAATGCTTTTTGCCGACCATCCCGAAAAAACGGGTCAAAAGTAAGGCTTTTGAAATTGTCGCTGAACCGCTGTTCTCACGGTACCTGTTTATTGAGCTTGACACCACCTTGTCCGGTAGAAGCTGGGCCCCCATCCGCTCGACGCTGGGCGTGAGCAAACTCGTGACATTTGGCACGGAACCTGCACGCGTGCACCCCGGGCTGATCGAGCTCTTACGAGAGCAAGAAAGCACACTGGCCCAATCGCCAATCTCCCAGTATCAACCGGGTGATCTGGTGCAAATTAAGGATGGGCCATTCAAAGGACTCCAGGCCGTCTACCAGATGGATGATGGCGAAATGCGTGCCATGGTGCTCATTGAATTGCTGCAAAAGCCAACCCGCATGCAAGTTGAGATTGGCAACTTACAGAAAGTCGGCTGATCACACTCACAGCACCAACACAACCATACAAACCTCCATACAAACCTCCACACAAACCTCTTGTCACAAGCGCTGAGCTGCGGCATCCTCAGGGCATTGAGCGCGCTGAAGGAGTGAAATCATGGATTTAAGACTACAGGGTAAGTGGGCGGTGGTTTGCGGGGCCAGCAAGGGCCTGGGCTTTGCGTGTGCTCAGGCACTGGCCAATGAAGGCGTGAACCTGGTCATCAACTCACGCACGCCAGATTCCCTTGAGCAAGCGGCCAAGTCTCTGAGGGACTCAAGCGGCGTTAAAGTCATTGCCGTGGCAGCTGACATTTCCTCGCCGCAAGCACAAGCGCAGGTATTGGCTGCTGCACCCCAAGTCGATATTCTCATCACCAACGCCGGTGGCCCACCGCCAGGTGACTTCAGGGATTTTGACAGGGCTGACTGGATCAAAGCCGTTGAACAGAACATGATCACGCCGATTGAGCTCATCAAAGCGGTGGTCGACGCAATGATGGCGCGCGAGTTTGGCCGCATCGTCAACATTACCTCGACATCAGTAAAGGCGCCTGTTGACGGCCTTTGCCTATCCAATGGCGCCAGAGCGGGACTGACTGGCTTTGTTGCCGGGGTGTCACGCGAGGTGGCCAGCCACAACGTGACAATCAACAACCTGCTGCCTGGTAAGTTCAACACCGACCGCCTGCGCAACAACATCGCCAAACGAGCGGCTAACAACGGCCGCACGCTCGAAGAGGAGCTCGAATTTCAGGCGGCGAGTATCCCAGCTGGCCGCATCGGCGTGCCGCCAGAGTTCGGCCATGCTTGCGCGTTTTTATGCAGCTCGCAGGCCGGTTACATTACGGGCCAGAACCTGGTGATCGACGGCGGCACCTATCGTGGCGTGCTCTAAGTTCAGCCAGCAAACTCATCAAACGCGATCTGCGCTTCGGCCGCCGTCATCACCGACGGCCCACCGCCCATGTAGATTGCCACTTGCAGCATTTCGTTGAATTCCTCTTGCGTGACACCCATTTTGCGGCAGGCTTGCGCGTGAAATGCCAAGCAACCCTGGCAGCGCATGGCAATGGCAATGGCCATGGCCATGAGTTCTTTGTGCTTGGCCGAGACTGCACCATCCGTGTGAGTCGCACCCGCCATCTGCGAGAAGCCCTTCATCGTGTCTGGCATATCGGCACGGAAGGTCTTTAGTTTTGCGCTGATATGTGAAGCAAGAGTTTTATAGTCAGTCACGGCATGGCTCCAAAAAATAGTGAGCCTTGTTTATAGTGTTTGACGTCTGAGCAGTAACTGATGCAGATCAATTTTTTTGCTGTGCAACGGATCGTCCACGCTTCATGTTGATTGGCAGCAACAGCAACAAGCCGATCACAAAGAATACGGCGGTTGCCCCCATGGCCAAACGCTGGTTTCCCTCGCTCGCCCATGTGAGTAAACCGTAGGCCAAGGGCCCGACAATACTAGCCGCCCTGTTGGCCAATGTCCAAAGTCCATAAAACTCGCCAAGCCGGGTGGCTGGCGCCAACAACCCCACCATCGCACGACCAACCGACTGGCTCGCGCCCATGCAGAGGCCGGCGATCACGCCAGCCACCCAAAAGCCGCTCTTGGTGGTCACCGAAGCGGCGATGACACAAGTCGCCACCCAGCCGACCAAGGTCAATGCAAGAGCAGCACGATGTCCCAGCAAATCTTGTCCATACCCCAGCGCCAAGGCGCCGATCACGGCAGCAATGTTGAGCACAAAGACCAGAATCATGATCTCTGCTTCGGTAAAACCAATGACTTGCTGCGCATAGATGGCCGCCAAAGCAATCGCTACCGCCACGCCAGCCATGTATGAGACGGTGCAGCTCAACAACCACACAAAGTCTCGATACTGACGGGCATGTTGCCAGGTTTGCAACAAGCGCTGCCACGCAGGCGAAACATCGCCAGGCTGACCAACCCGGTCTTTAAGCAGACTCAGTGAGGCAATGGCGGCCACTGCAAACACCGCCGCGGTCATTAACATCGTCACCGGCACGAACTCAGATGCAGTCTTACCTGCAGCCTGAGCATGCAAGACATAAGCCAGACAAATACCCAGGGTAAACATGCCACCGATGTACCCAAGCCCCCAGCCCCAACCACTAACCCGTCCCATCGCTTCTGGGCGCGCAAGCGTTGGCAAATAGCTTGAAATCAGAGATTCACCCCAACTGAAGAAAACGTTGGATGCAATAATGAGGATCACCGCCAGCGCCACCGCGCCGGGGCCCACCCAAGACAAGCCAACCGTCGCTGCGACACAACCCAGTGTGGTCATGGCCAGCAAGCCGCGACGACGCTGCAGACGATCGCTGCGCGCACCGATGAGCGGCACCGTCAGCATCACAATCAAATGGGACAAGCTAAGGGCGGCGGTCCACCAGAGCGTTCCCAGCGTGCCATCACCCACCACCACGCTCACGAAGTAAGCAGAAAACACTGCCGTGAGCACAACCGTGGTGTAGCCCGAGTTCGCAAAGTCGTAGAGTGCCCAGCCAAACACTTCCCATCGGGAGACGTCGGGGTTCAGAGAGGGTGTTCGCATGACGTAAGGTTAACGTGCAAATACAGCAATGGCATCCCGGGTGGCCGAGACTGTCAAGAATCGATCACCACAAAATGCTGTCGGACTCTACAAATTAATCCCAAAGATCCTGGTGCGTTCACGCAAACAGCGGGAACACATAAACCGCTTGGCAGTCGGAATGAACTTAAGAAATCCTTTCCTCTCGATCCGAATCATCGGGTCTGCAAGATCCTTGCATTTAGAACAGATCATTCTAGGCTGAGTGATGCTGCGAGTTGAACTCGCCTGTTTTGCTGGCATGAATGGACTAATTCGTTATGAAAGTTTGAACAGTCTAACTTAAATGTAGTTTCCTTCACATCCTCAGATCTAACCAACTAGCACCCAATGGCTCTGTCAACACGCCGTTCACCAGTCACGTCTGCTGCACTACTCGCGGGACTACCGAATCAAGCCTGGATCCAGGCGGCACGCCTGATCGTATGAGAAATCCAGCTCACGGCGAGTCACGCCTTCAGCAGCCATGACCCAGGAACCTTCGTCGCCCTTGGCGCGAACGACCAGCACGCCAAAAAGCGGCATCGCCGCTTCACCACCGGGAATCATGGCAGCAACCTCATCAAACACCCGATGACCATCCAAAGCTTGCTTGCCAGGCAAGTCTGCCAGGTATCGCACAAAGAAAGGATGGCCATTGATCGAGACTTCCCGCACAGTTTGGTCACCCAGATCGAGCTCATCAAGCGCCAATCGGTAACTGACCGGAATACGCCCGAGATGAATATGCAACTGATGCTGAGAGCGTCTGTGGGCTGGCTGAATCAGCATGCCAAGCTCTTGCTCTGGAATCGGCGGACTAACTGACTGGGTTGCGGCAATAAAACCGGCGCGCCAGAAATTCACGGTGTCTCGCCGCCCGGCATGCTCCACACCGATCACGGGGTCAAGCGCCCAAACCAAAAACCAGCAATTACTGCCCGCATCCAGAATGTACTTAAACGGGTGCTGATACCTCAGGCTTTGCTGCACAGCATAGCCCTCGCGCCAGTTCAACCAAAACTCGCCTTGCTCATTGCCGCAGTGTCCATCACGGCAATCCTCAGAGCGCAAGATTCGGTAAACGATACAACTGCTGTCTGCATGATTAGCTGGGTCAGCACAATCAGCGCACTGCGTTGGCGCTTTGTCTGCCAAATTGTTCGCAACAGGCGAATACCAACGCTCATGCTCGGCTGGCTTTGTCGGACAGGCCTGTGTCTGCGCGCTGGGTGCGCTCAAAAAACCACCGAGCCCACCAGCCACAACCAGGATCATCGCCAACGATCGCGTTCGTGATACAAACAACATGTAGATAGAACTCAATTCCGATTTTTGTAAAGCTAACACAACGATGTGGCTGTCAACCTGAAAATTCAATAGCAGCCGTTTCAGTTTGTGCCTGGATAATTGAACATGACAATGCCCAAACCCTGCATATTTTGCTCCCTGCCAACGGCCAGCATCATCGACCAGAACGAGCTCGGCATGGCCGTTCGTGACATCTTTCCAGTTAACCCAGGACATACGCTGATTATCCCTAAGCGCCACGTGTCTTCCTACTTTGACTTGACCGATGAAGAGACACTGGCTCTGATGAGCCTGCTTCGCCGAGCCAAGCAGACCATCGATGCCGAATTCAACCCCGATGACTACAACATCGGCGTCAATAATGGCCCCATTGCCGGGCAAACTGTCCCCCACGTTCATATCCACGTCATGCCGCGCTATGTCAATGACGTCGAGGATCCGCGCGGTGGGGTTCGCAATGTCATTCCTGAAAGGGCGGTTTATTAACGACATGGAAAGACCACTGATTGTGACCGCGCTGCCGCAGGAGTTCGACCACCAACCTATCCCGCACGATATACCGGTGGTTTTTACGGGACTCGGCAAACTCAATGCAGGACTGTCACTGATGGACGGGATCGCACTTTATAAACCGTCCATCGTGGTCAATTTCGGCACAGCTGGCCGGCTAGATACTTTAGTGACCGGGCTGGTCGAGATTTCAGACGTGCTGCAACGTGACATGATTGCCGAGCCGATTGCCCCCCGGGGTGTCACGCCCTTCGATCAAACACCCAATGTACTGGCCTCTGGCTATGACGGCGTGCGTTGCGCCACCGGTGACAGTTTCGTAATGGCAGTCGACCCTTGGCTGATCGAGCAACATGTTCAAGTCGTGGACATGGAGCTGTTTGCGCTAGCACTGGTTTGCCATCGCAAGGGAATTGCTTGGCGCTCATTCAAGTTTATTACCGACGACACGGATGAGAAAGCAGGAGAAGAATGGCACGACAAATCCCATCATGGCCGCGAGTTGTTCCTGCACAAAATCGATGAGATCTTCTAACGCGTCCCATGAAAACCTTCTACCATCCCAAGCAGCAGTTGCATAACCCGAGGAGCTACTTCTCGCGCGGCCAGATGCGAACCCCCCAGGAAATTCCAGCGCGGGTTGACGGTATCTTGAAAGGCCTGCACCACTTGGGCTTGGTCGTGCAAGAACCGACAGATCACGGCATCGAGCCGATTGCCGCTGTGCACGACACCGGCTATCTGACGTTCTTGCAAACGGCTTACCAGCAATGGAAGGAGATCCCGGAAGACTGGGGCCATGAGGTGATGTCCAATGTGTTTGTGCGCGAGCCCAACCCGTTGCGCGGTATTCTCGGACAGGCTGCCCGGTACCTCGCAGACGGCAGTTGCCCGGTTGGCGAACACACTTGGCAGTCCGCTTATTGGGCAGCGCAATCGGCCATGGCCGCAACCCAGGCGGTGCTTGACGGTGACCGCAAGGCTTACGCTTTGTGCCGCCCGCCGGGGCACCATGCGCGTGCCGACGCAGCCGGCGGGTTTTGGTATATCAACAGCGCGGCGGTGGCCGCACAAATGCTTCGAAGCCGTTTCACCAAAGTCGCGGTGCTCGACACCGACATGCACCACGGCCAGGGCGTTCAGGAAATCTTCTATCACCGTGATGACGTTTTGTATGTATCAGTGCACGGGGACCCAACCAATTTCTACCCAGTGGTGGCAGGCTTTGAAGAGGAGACAGGCGAAGGGGCGGGCAAAGGATTCAATCTGAATTTACCCATGCCCCATGGCTCATCAGAGGACTATTTTTTTGAGCAGGTCGACAAGGCGATTGAAGCCATCAACCGGTTTAAGCCCGATGCGTTGGTTTTCTCTCATGGATTTGATACCTATATCGATGACCCCCAATCCAAGGTAGCTGTCACTACCATGGGATTTAACCGCTTGGGCAAGCTGATTGGCGGCCTGGACCTACCAACGGTCGTCATTCAGGAAGGTGGCTATGACCTCGCTAGCATGGCAGTCAATACCGAGCACTTTTTTAACGGGTTTTTAGGGCGCAACTAACCCTACACACCGGTTAGCTAGCTCACTCAAATAAACTCAGTCAAAGAACTCGCTTAGCCAGGACTTTTGTTTCTTTCTGTAGTGAGATTCTTTGTCGTGGTGACCGCTATGCCGAGGATCGTACCGTGTGTCGTAAGCAGGCTGGGTATGCTGCGTCTGTTTGACAACGGCTGGCGTAGCGGAAGCAAGCGATTTTTCAATCAACTTGTCAAGCTCACCACGATCTAACCAAACCCCGCGGCATTGTGGAGAGTAATCTATTTCTATGCCTTGACGTTCAGTCATGACGAGTGGTGTTTCCTTGCAAACAGGACATTGCATGATCTCGCTCCGAAAGTGAAGGTGGTTTGGATCCTGCATTAAGGCCGTCAAGACCGTTTGAAAGTTCCCTAACCAACATAAACCCCCATGCTCCATATGGAATTAAGCGGCAGTCACAACGATTTACACTGTCGAACGACGTTTCCAATACCAACCCGCCGATACACCTTTGCTCGACATGTCCTCACAGGTTAAAACCATCTGCATCAACGGCCATTGGCTGGCCGCGCACAACCAACAAACGATTGACATTTTTGCCCCGAGCACCGGCCAGCGAATCGACTTGATCAGCCGGGGCAATGCCATGGACATTGATGCAGCCGTCAAAGCGGCGCGCTTGGCGTATGTCGAAGTCTGGTCTCAGACCCCAGCCCTTGAGCGTGGCCGCTTGCTATCAAAGCTCTCATCGCGAATTGCCGAGTGTGCCGATGAGCTAGCCGAGCTAGAAGCCAAAGATACTGGCAAAGCGATGACACTTGCCCGCAACGATATCGCGGCCGCCATGCGCTATTTCGAGTTCTATGGCGGGGCGGCAGACAAACTGCACGGTGACACGATTCCATTCCTGAACGGCTATCAGGTGATGGTCAACCGGGTGCCTCGAGGCGTGGTCGGGCACATCATTCCATGGAACTATCCTGCACAGATGTTTGGCCGAACCATCGCCGCTTGCCTGGCCGCTGGCAACACCACGGTATTCAAGCCAGCCGAAGATGCCTGCCTCAGTGTCATTCGCATGACCGAGCTAGCCCATGAAGTGGGTATTGCGCCCGGCGTCATTAATCTCGTCACAGGTTTGGGACATGAGGCGGGCGCTGCGCTGGCCAGTCATCCGGATCTTGATTATTTATCGTTCACGGGTTCGCCGGAGGTTGGCACACAGATTCAGAAGATGGCGGCTGACCACCACACCCCTTGCGTCTTGGAGCTAGGCGGTAAGTCGCCACAAATCGTATTCGAAGACGCGGATTTCGCCAGGGCCATACCGGTGATTGTCAGTGCAATTATTCAGAACACCGGACAAACCTGCTCAGCAGGCAGTCGGGTGCTAGTACAAAAGTCGATCTACGACACGTTTGTCAACCATCTGTCAAAAAAGATTCAGTCGGTACGGGTGGGTGCTCATGACGCCGATTTGGACTGCGGACCGCTGATTAGTCGTAAACAGTGTGATCGAGTTCAAGGATTTCTGACGCGTGCGCAAGCCGACAAAATACCAGTGATCGCCGAAGGCGCGATTGACCCAAAAGCCGATCAAAACGGCTATTACGCCAAACCTGTGCTGCTCGGGCCGGTCCATCCAAATCACGAGCTGGCACAGCAAGAAGTATTTGGCCCTGTGCTCGTGGTGACTCCGTTTAGCGATGAGCAAGATGCAGTGAAAATTGCCAACGGCACCCCGTTTGGACTAATCGCTGGGATCTGGACGGAAAACGGCGCTCGTCAACTTCGTGTCGCCAAACAGATTCGAGTCGGCCAAGTCTATGTCAATGGCTATGGTGCCGGTGGCGGCATCGAATTGCCATTTGGCGGCTTTAAGCGCAGTGGCTATGGCCGTGCCAAAGGATTTGAGGCGCTACATGAGTACACGACGACCCAGACGATTGTGGTGAATCATGGGTAACAAGCGTTTTTCTGCTGGCCGCATACGAGAAATAAGCCACGACCCACGCGACGGTTACCTCGAGCTGGTGTGGGACAACCAAAGGGTCTCTGCCTATAGGCCGGTACCAAAGGAGGTATTTGACAGGCTTTGCAAAGCACCCAATCCAACGACCTACTTCGCAGATCGGATTGAAGAGGAGTACCCGCAGGTTGAGCCAGTTAAAAAGCGAAATAGTGCTACTGCCAATAAAAATCTCAACGACCTGTTTGGCGATTAGCCTAAATTCACTGGCTAGACCGACCTGCACCCTTAACGAGCATGTCAATTACCTTAGGCATCGGTGCCGTCTCGTCCTGTTGAGCACCATACTCGTAAAACTGACGCATGGCGCTTGCCAATG
>CAZLFB010000067.1:0-24612 GCA_964558695.1 uncultured Orrella sp. | reverse complement strand
AAAACAGACGATGAACAAAATCAAAAAATCCGATGATCAGTGGCGTGCCGTTCTAACGCCAGAAAGCTTTTATGTTACTCGCCAGAAAGGCACTGAGCGCGCTTTTACTGGTGAGTTTTGGGATCATCGCGCGACCGGCATCTACCGCTGTGTATGTTGCGGCACCGCGCTGTTTGCCTCTGACACCAAATTTGATGCGGGTTGTGGCTGGCCAAGCTATTTTGAGGCGATTGCGCCCGATCGCGTGCGCGAAGAGTCTGACTTCAGCCATGGCATGGTGCGCACCGAGGTTCTTTGCAATGTATGCGACGCCCACTTGGGTCACGTGTTTCCGGATGGCCCGCCACCGACGGGTTTGCGCTACTGCATCAATTCGCTGTCACTGACTTTCGAGCCTTTGGATGCACAATGAAGAAATTTCTGTTTGACCTATTTCCACTACTTTTATTTTTTGTTGCCTACCGGTTTGCCGATATTTATGTGGCCACCGGCGTGGCGATGGTGGCCGCCATTGGTCAAATCGCGTATATCAAACTAACCGGGCAGAAGATTGAGCCCATGCACTGGATCAACCTGGTGGTCATCGTCGTGTTTGGCGGGGCCACACTTTGGCTGCAAAACGACGCCTTCATCAAATGGAAGCCCACGGTCTTGTACTGGCTTTTTGGGGGAATCTTGCTGGGAAGCCAGGCTTTTTTCGGGAAAAACCTCCTGCAACAGCTGCTCGCCGGCAAAGTCGAATTATCCGAGGCGGGCTGGCACGGCTTGAGCTGGAGCTGGGCAGGGTTTTTTATCTTTGCCGGTGCCATCAACCTCTTTGTGGCGTTTTCAGGGCTATTTAGTGAGTCAGCCTGGGTCAATTTCAAAGTTTTCGGGTTGATGGGCTTACTGATCGCTTTTGTGATCGCGCAATCTGTCTGGCTGTCCAAGCACATGACTGCCGACAATATCGAACCGACAACGGAACCAAAAGGCGCTAAAGATGACCAATCCAAATGAAGCGCTTTTGCGTGAAAGGCTAATGAAGCTCGGCCCAACACTCTTGGAAATTGATGACGAATCCCACGAACACGCTGGCCATGCCGGCAACCAAGGTGGCGCCAGTCATTTCCGAGTCTGGATTGAGGCGGATGCGTTTACAGGCAAAGCCAAGGTGGCCCAGCACCGTCTGGTGTACGATTTGGTCAACGACCTGATGCCGTTTCCCATCCACGCATTGGCGCTACAGACTTCCACTCCACAAAAAGGAAATTCATGAAACGTTTTGCCCTGCTGATTGCTGCTGTCACCATCGCAGCCCCGATCTACGCCCAGAATATTGCCACAGTCAATGGCCAGCCGATCACTCAGCAAGCCTACGATCAGTTCATCAAGCTGCTTGGCACCCAGGGTGCGCCTGACACGCCGCAACTGCGCGAACAAGTCAAAGAAGAAATGATCAACCGCCTGGTCATGGTGCAGGCTGCCGAGAAAGCTGGCATTGCCAAACAGCCAGATATTCAAACCGAACTTGAACTGGCTCGCCAAGGCATTTTAGTGCGTGCCTTGATGGCCGACTATCTTGAGAAGAACCCGGTCACCGACGAGATGGCTCAGGCTGAATACGAGAAACTCAAAAAAGAACAAGGCGAGGTACTCGAGTACAACGTGCGCCATATCTTGGTTGAAGATGAAGCCACGGCCAACAACCTGCAAAAGCAGCTGAAAGACAAATCGGCCAAGTTTGAAGATTTGGCTAAAGCCCAGTCCAAGGACCCAGGCAGTGCAGCGCAAGGCGGCAGCCTCGGTTGGGCGTCTGCTGACAACTACGTCGCACCTTTTGCAGACGCAGTCAAGAACACACCTAAGGGTCAGATGACGGATAAGCCCGTGCAAACCCAGTTCGGTTGGCACATCATTGAAGTGGTTGATGCCCGCCCAATCGCCTTCCCGCCATTTTCCGAGGTGCGTACGCAGCTTGAGGAAATGATGCGCCAGCAAGAGCTGGTGAAATACCAGCAAACGCTGCGCGGTCAAGCCAAAATCAACTAAGGCACCGGTACGCTCAAGTCATCAATAGCCGAATAGAAATTTCTATTCGGCTATTTTTTTAAAAACGTTAAGCGCTACATGCCGAGCAAGGCGCGCAACCCTGGCTCATCCAAAACCGGAACCCCCAAGGATTGCGCCTTGGCCAGTTTGCTGCCCGCCTCGTCACCGGCAACGACGTAACTGGTTTTTTTAGACACCGAACCACTGACTTTGCCGCCAGCGGCCATGATGGCCTGTGCCGCCTCTTCGCGAGTCCAGGTAGGCAACGTACCGGTTAGAACGAAGGTCAGACCAGCCATACTTGCCTGCGCACCGGACGGTACATCAGGCGCTTGCGGCTGAACCCCAGCCTTGAGCAAATCCTCAATGACCTCGCGGTTGTGGGCTTCGGCAAAGAAATGGGCAATTGACGCGGCCACCACCGGCCCCACATCCGACACCGACAGCAGCGCATCTTCGTCAGCCTGCATCAAGGCCTCGATCGACATGAAGTGACGTGCAAGGTCGCGGGCGGTGGTTTCACCGACGTGACGTATACCCAAGGCATAGATAAAACGATCCAGTGTTGGCTTTCTGGCAACATCGATGGCCTGCACCAGGTTTTGGGCAGATTTCTGGCCCATGCGCTCATAACCCGCGAGCTCTTGCTCTGTCAGTTCAAAGATGTCGACCAGGCTCTGCACCCGTCCCCGGTCCACAAGCTGCTCCACGAGCTTGTCACCCAAGCCTTCAATATCCAACGCCTTACGCGAAGCAGCATGAATCAGACTTTGCTTGCGCTGTGCACCACAAAAAAGCCCGCCCGTGCAGCGCGCGATCGCTTCACCCGCGGGCCTTTCAATGGCGCTGCCACACACCGGGCAGTGCGAGACCATCTGAAACAGCGGTGCATCAGGCGCCCGTTTATCCAGCACAGGCCCAACTACCTCAGGAATGACATCACCCGCACGGCGCACAATCACCGTATCGCCAATGCGCACATCCTTGCGCCGAATCTCATCCTCGTTATGCAAAGTAGCATTGGTCACCGTCACGCCACCGACAAACACTGGTGCCAGCCTGGCCACGGGCGTGATGGCGCCAGTGCGGCCAACCTGTATGTCAATGCCAACCAGCTTGGTTTGCGCCTCTTCGGCCGCAAACTTATGCGCTAACGCGAACCTCGGTGCCTTAGCCACAAAGCCTAACGTCTTCTGCGCGGCCAGGCTATTGACCTTGTAGACAACCCCATCAATGTCATAGGCCAGACTCGCACGCTTTTGGCCCACCCGTTGATAAAACTGCAACAGGCCCTCTGTGCCCTGAACCAAAGCGTGTTCAGCCTGATTAACCGGTAAACCGAGTGCTGCGATCCAGTCCAGCATCTCACTGTGCGTGGGGAGCAAGGGTTCACTGACCTCACCCCATCCATAGGCAAAAAATCGCAACGGTCTGGTCGCCGTGACTTTGGGATCCAACTGCCGCAGGCTGCCGGCGGCTGCATTGCGTGGATTAACAAATACCTTGTCACCACGAGCAGCCTGTCGCTGGTTCAAACCCTCAAAATCAGCATGATCCATGAAGACTTCACCGCGCACCTCAATGACTGCCGGCGCACCAGCGTTGAGGCGCAATGGCACCGAACGAATCGTGCGCACGTTACTGGTTACATCCTCGCCGCTTTGGCCATCACCGCGGGTGGCTGCTTGCACCAGTAAGCCGTTTTCATAGCGCAGGCTTAAAGCTAATCCATCTAACTTCAGTTCACAAAAATATCCTACCCGACCACTGGCTGGCATCTGACCTGCTTGACGCAGTGTCTGCGACACGCGTTGATCAAATGCAGCCACCTCCTCGTCGTCAAATGCATTACCCAATGAGAGCATCGGTACCACATGACGCACGGACTCAAATGCAGCGAGCGCCACGCCACCCACTCGTTGGGTGGGTGAGTCAGGGGTTTGCAATTCGGGATAATGGGCTTCGAGTTGCTGCAGCTCGCGCATGAGCGCGTCAAACTCGGCATCTGACACGGTCGGCGCATCAAGCACGTAGTAATTATGATTGTGCTGAGCCAAGAGATCAGCGAGTTCTTTAACTCGAGCTTGAACCGAATCGGGGGTTATTGTCATGCGAGCGCTCTGCCAGAACAGGCATTAAACACCAATAAAACCATCGACTAACCAGCAAACACACGACGCGCCCGCTCACCGCCAGGCGTCAGTCCTGCGGCATCCAGCTGTGAACACAACGCTTGCAATTGCTGGTCAATCGTGACGTCCGCACCGGAGGCTAAGGGGTTACCCTGGTCATCGACCAGATCACCACCCACGCGTCGTGCAAGTTCCTGCCCAACTTCCATCATGCGCCCAAAATTCACCGGATTGGCTGGACTACGCGGCACATCCAGGAGCAAAGTCAATCGATCCACATGCGTCATGCCAGCGTCCAAGGCCTGACCGTCAGCACGTGTGAGGGTAAAGCACTCCAAACCATGATCACCGATCCAGGCCAGATGGTTGGCACGATCGACAAACCCCATGGCCGTGGCACTCGATACCAAATCAGCAGTTGCCCTACGCTCATGCAACACCAGCGTGAGGGTGACTTGAGCATCAAGCGTGGCGCACGTGCTGTCAAGCGTGTCAGCGCGGGCCAGCACATCGTTTTGTTCCGGACCATCCACACTGGCTTCTAGCTTATCAGCTAGATTCTGAGCCTTGGCCCAGAGTTGTGACCACTCAATGGCTGAAATCGGTCCACTGCGATTGGCCAGTAGCACCGCCAATTGCATCGCGGTATAGGAACGGCCTAAACCGAGCTGGGACGACAGCAGGCCGTCCTCTGCTTGCAACAACACGCGTACAGGACGACGACCCAGATCAAACCCATCGCGCAGGTGTACGGCGAGCTCTCGGGCACTCAGCGGGTGTGAGAAATGCAACTCAATGACGGCCTCAATCATCGAATCCGGTTCAGCGGCCAGATCCGGTGCTTGCGCTTGATCATCGTCTGCGACATTCTGCGTCAAGCCGAAGCTACCCAGACCAGGCTCACGGCGCTCAATAGGCTCATCATCGCTGGAACGCAACAGTGCGTCATCATTGACTGAGGGCAGACTGTCTTGCATTCTCTTGCGGGCGCGGTGATCTTGCCACCAGTTAAAGCCAACAATGGCTAGGATGATTAGTGCACCCAGTGCAATCAGGCTGATTTGCAATTCACTCATGCTAATTCCTCATCCCTAATCCCAGGCCGTATAGCCCGAACCATCCCATCAAGCCTCACGCAGCCTCTGCCGCCAGCTGCAAAGCCGAATCGATATCGACGGCAACAATGCGCGAGACACCTTGCTCCTGCATGGTTACACCCACCAAGTGCTTGGCCATCTGCATAGCAATCTTGTTGTGCGAAATAAACAGGAACTGTGTCGCTTCGCTCATCCCACTGACCAAATTGGCATAACGTTCCGTGTTGGCGTCGTCTAGCGGCGCATCCACCTCATCGAGCAAACAGAATGGCGCCGGATTGAGCTTAAAGAGCGCAAACACCAAGGCGGTTGCCGTCAATGCCTTCTCACCACCGGAAAGCAAATGGATGGTCGAGTTGCGCTTGCCCGGCGGCTGGGCCATGACTTGCAAGCCTGCATCCAGAATCTCATCTCCAGTCATGACCAGCCTGGCCTCACCACCACCAAAGAGCTTGGGGAACAACTCGCCAAAATGCCCGTTGACCTGGTCAAAGGTGTTTTGCAGCAACTCCCGGGTCTCACGGTCAATTTTACGGATAGCGTCTTCCAACGTTTCAATGGCACTGTTCAAGTCGTTGTACTGTGACTCCAGGAACACTTTGCGCTCACGGGAACTGTTCAATTCCTCGAGCGCTGCCAAGTTGACTGCACCGAGGCTCTCAATCTGTCGATTGATGCGCTGCACTTCACTTTGCAACCAACCAATCTTGGTCCAGTTGCCACGACCTTTGTCCTCACCCTCGCCCTGATCTTCGGCTTGCGCTCGGGCCTCAATGTCACGCTTTAACTGCTCGCGATCAACCTTGTGCTCATCGAGCTGCTCGGCAAACTGTTCAGCCGACAGTCGGGCTGCCTGGTCTTGCAACTGCAGCTGCGTGATCGCTTCACGCTGAGGCTCAAGCGAACGTTCAAGCGTCAAACGGGTCTCGTCAGCCTCACGCAACTGGGCAGCAAGCGTATCCATCTCAATGCGTAGCCGGCCTAGAATCTCTTCATGTTCAGCACGAACCTCAAGGGCTTCTTGCAAACCATTTTGTGGAGTGGCGGCATCGAGCGTGACGAGCTCGTGCACCAATGACTCGGTCTCTTGAGCCGCGCGCGATTGCTGATCAGTGGCCAACTGCAAGTTGCGCTCAAGCTCCGCGATCCGGGCGCGAGTGCCACGTTCAGTAAACACACCCTCCTGCTCTGCACGCTCACGCTCTCGCACTCGAGCGCGAACCGTCTCGGCCTGGCTGGCAATATCTTCACCCTGCATTTCAAGCTCGGCATACGCGCTTTGCTGCTCTGCTAGATGCTCATCGAGCTCCCCAAAACGCTGCTCCGCCGTGTCACGCTCAGCCGTGAGCGTCTCAATTTGTAAATCAACGTCACCCAAATCTTCGCTCAGGCGCGCCGAGCGCTGCTCGCGCTGCTCCGTTTCTTGCTGCAGGCGTGCCACTGACAGTTGCAGATCATGTGCCCTTTGAGTTAACTCGGCTACCCGCTGACGTGCCGGCACCACCGCTTCAGAGGCTTGCTGCCAAGCCACCTCATTGCGGGTGGCGGCTGTGCGAGCCTGATCGACCATCATCTGTTGCGCTTTAATCTCGCGTTGTAGATTCTCGATCTCTTGCTGGCGTGCCAACATTCCAGCCTGCTCTGAATCTGGCGCATAGAATCTAACACTAGAGGCATCAACCAAGTGCCCTTCGCGCACGGCCCAGACACAGCCCGCAGGCAACTCAGTGCGACGGGCAATGGCATCGGACATGCTGTCGGCAACGTAGACATGGCCAAGCCATTGTTGCAAGAGCGTGCGCAAGGCTGGGTCACTGGTTTGCACCAATGACAATAAGGGCGTCAACCCAGCGGTCTGCGCGCCCGCAGCGGCTGGAACTGGCATTTGATAAAACGCCAGGCGCGCTGGCGGCGCATCATTGGCAAACGCTTGAGTCCAGGACAGGTTGCTCACTTCCACACCGACCATGCGCTCGCTCAGGACGGCTTCTAGCGCAGCCTCCCAACCTGACTGAATATGCAGCTTTTGCCAAAGGCGCGGCAACTGAGCCAGTTCGTGATTGGCCAGCCACGGCTCAAGCGTGCCAGACTTCTGTACGTCTTGCTGCAAGGCCAATAAGGCTGACAATCTGGCCTCAAGGTTCGAGAGCTTGGCTGCTTCTAGCTGAAGTGCCTCACGCGCTTGGCCACGTGCCTGGTCGGCACCGGGCAAGGCTGCCTCAAGATCAGCCAGCGTGGCATGTGCCTCTTGCAGTTGCTGATCAGCGGCCTGCTTGTCACCTTGCAAGCGCACTAAAGCCTCTTGGTCAGGCACAGCCGCATCGCGGCGCTCTTGTTGCAAACGGTCGCGACGCTGCGCCAAAACTTGCAGCTGGCGATCAGCATCACCCCGACGCTGGGCAACCAGTGCGAGCTCCTGCTCAACCTTGGCCAACACGCTGCGCATCTGATCACGCTGGGCTGCCGCATCACGCACGCGTTGCTCGATCTGCGGCAACTCTGCCTGCGCCGCCTGCGCATCAACTTGCGCCTGTTCAAGCTGGGCAGCCTGGATCTCTAGCGCCTCGCGCTCAATCTCCAACTGCACGGTGCAGTGCTCAATCTGAGCCTGCCACTCCTGAGCCTGGGTCACTAACTGACCCTGGCGTGACTGAATGCGCTGACGAGCATCCACAATGTGACGAATCTCGGCCTCGAGGCTACTGACTTTGGCATTGGCTTCGTAGAGCTTGCCTTGCGCCTGATGCACCGCATCGCTAGACGCGTAATGGGCCTGGCGGCGAGTCTCGAGCTCAGCCTCAGCCTGACGCAAACGCGCGATCGCCCCCTCAAGGGCCTGCTCAGCTTGCTCGGTTTTTTGAGCTAAGCGCGACTTTTCTTCATGCGCAGCCTGTTCTCTCAAAAACCATAAGGCGTGTTGCTTTAGTTGGCCATCCTCTTGAAGTTGGCGGTACTGCCCAGCAACCACAGCCTGCTGCTCAAGCTTCTCCAACTGGCTGTTCAATTCACGCAAAATGTCTTGCACGCGCGTGAGGTTCTCACGGGTATCGTGCAGTCGATTCTCCGTTTCGCGCCGACGCTCTTTGTAACGCGACACGCCTGCGGCTTCTTCGAGATAGACCCGGAGTTCTTCGGGACGTGCCTCGATGAGCCGGCTGATCATGCCCTGGCCGATGATTGCATAGCCACGGGCACCCAAACCGGTGCCCAAAAAGATGTCGTGCACATCCCGACGGCGCACCTGCTGATTATTCACAAAATAGCTGCTGGTGCCATCGCGCGTTAACACCCGGCGCACGGCAATCTCACTAAAGGAGCTCCATTGCCCCGCCCCACGTCCGGCGCTGTTGTCAAACACAAGCTCCACCGAGGCCCGGCCAGCCGGCTTGCGCTCGCCCGAGCCGCTGAAGATAACGTCTTGCATCGACTCGCCACGCAATTCGGTGGCACGGGTCTCGCCAAGGACCCATCGGACTGCATCAATGATGTTGGATTTGCCGCAACCATTGGGACCAACCACACCCACCAATTGACTGGGGGTCGGGATCACGGTCGGGTCCACAAAGGACTTAAATCCGGCTAATTTGATTTGAGTAAGGCGCACAGTGTCTTCTGGGGCAGCTTTAGTTATCCTAAGATGATACCGCACACCGGCAGGCGCTAGCGGCTATACTTGCCCGCGGGTTACAGCGGAGCGTTCGGGTGAATAAAGGCTTTTATTTGGTGATGGCAGCACAGGCATTGTCCTCACTGGCCGACAACGCACTTTTCATTGCAGCGATCGCCCTTTTGCAGCAGCTCGAGAGCCCCGACTGGATGGCGCCCATGATGAAGTGGTGGTTTGCTGCCACCTACGTGCTTTTGGCTGCCTTCGTAGGTGCAGTCGCTGACTCGTTCCCCAAAGGACGGGTTATGTTTGCCACCAATGCCCTCAAAATCTGTGGCTGCCTCCTGATGTTCTGGTACTGGGCGTTTGATCTGTCCGATGCCAATTCGGCTTACCTGGTTATTGGCGCCTTTGCGCTGGTGGGCGTGGGTGCAGCCGCCTATTCACCAGCCAAATATGGCATCGTCACCGAAATGCTGCCACCCTTGGACTTAGTCAAAGGCAACAGCTGGATCGAGGGCCTGACGGTTTTATCCATTATTCTCGGTACCGTCCTGGGTGGCGTTCTGATCTCACCAACCGTGTCTGGGTGGCTGCTGTCTCACCCCGTGATCGCCGAGTTTGTCAAAACCCCGGCTGAAGCCGCCATTTTGTGCATCAGCTTTGTGTACGCGGCAGCTGCCGCCTGTAACCTGCTGATTCCAAGCACCAACATCCAGTATCCCAAGCAACACAAAAACCCCGTGCGTCTGGTGCGCGCCTTCGGCAGTTATGTCAAGATCCTGTGGCGTGACAAGCTTGGCCAAATCTCTCTGGCGGTCACCACGCTATTTTGGGGTGCAGGCGCCACCCTGCAATTGATCGTGATTGAGTGGGGACGCAGCCATTTGGGCTACCGGCTGGATCAGGCCTCGATCCTGATGGGCGTAACCGCCTTTGGCACCATTTTCGGGGCGGTCTACGCCAGCCGAGTGCCGCTGCCCAAGGCACTCGGTGTGCTACCCATGGGGATCGTCATGGGTCTGGTGGTGCTGTTCATGCCGCTGGTGACCAAACAATGGGAGGTGTACAGCCTATTGCTCGTCATTGGCGCCTTGTCCGGCTATTTTGTGGTTCCCATGAACGCCTTGCTGCAGCATCGTGGTCACTTACTACTCTCCGCAGGCCACTCGATTGCGGTACAAAACTTTAACGAGCAATTAAACATACTTCTCATGCTTGGCACCTACGCACTGATGCTAAAGCTTGACTTACCGATTAACGTCATCATTGTGATCTTCGGTGTCATTGTGGCGGTGTTGATGGCGGTGATCATGCGCTGGAGCCGCAAAAACTTGAAGCAGAATCCTGGGCTGATTGACGAAATCGGTCGCCATGGTCACGGCACAGCGCTCTAGCCCAAGAAACACTCAAATTACAGAGCTTCTATCCGCGAAGCGTATCAGCGTGCTTAGTCAGCCAGTCACCAAGCCACGCAGCCGCTTCAAATCTTCCCATGCCAAGCGCTTATCCACAGGGCGTCGCAAGAGGTAAGCCGGGTGGTAGGTCACCACCACGGGCAATGACTGCCCGCCCAACTCGAGCGTGTGCGTGTGCTCGCGAAGCTTTTGCAACGGCGCCTCACTCTTTAACAATGCATGCGCGGCAAATCGGCCCATGGCCAGAATCGCCTTCGGTGCCAACATTTCAATTTGCCTAGCCAGATACGGCTCACATGCCAAGATCTCTTCGTCTCTGGGGTTGCGGTTTGCCGGTGGCCGGCACTTGACCACGTTGGTGATAAATACCGTGGTGTCTCTGGCGTGACCAATGGCGTGAAGCATGTTGTCCAGCAGTTGGCCTGAACGACCCACAAAGGGCTTTCCTTGCAGGTCCTCCTGCTCACCCGGCGCTTCGCCCACGATCAGGATGGTGGGCTTAACCACACCGTCACCAGGCACTGCATGCTGACGGGTTTCACACAAACCGCAGCGCTGACACGCCAATATCGTATCGCTCAAGGCCGACAAACTGAAATCAGACAAGTCTATGGCGGCCGAATTGTCTTGCCCAGCCCCAGCGGGTTGAACCGAAGCATCCAATAGCGAGGGTCGCGGTGCTGGTTGTGTCAGCGCTGGCCGGGTTAACGCTGCTGCACCAACGACTGGGGCGGTGGCAGCCTCGACGACAGGTTCGTTTGCCCCAATCCATGGCACATCCACACCCATGGCCTTAAGCCAGCCATGCTGCAGCGGTGACACCACGATCTGTTTGCCGCGGCGCTTGCTACCCGGATTGACGTTTGGTTCAGCCATATCCCGTTATACCGCCAATTCGATCACATCGCGCGCGAGCACCAGCGCATCTTCACGCTCGCCCCTGCCGGCCGGGTAATACCCTCGGCGCCTGCCGACTTCCGTAAAGCCCTGCTTGGCATAAAACGCTAATGCCCGAGTATTGGATGGCCTAACCTCAAGCAGCACTCGGCAAACCCCTCGTTCACGTGCCAACTGCTCCACCTGAGCCAACAGTTTGATTGCCAGGCCTTGGCCTCGCCTATCCGGTGCGACCGCGATGACAAGCAAGTGCACATCATCCGGTGTGGGCATGGCCACACAAAAACCAGCCAATACACCGTCAATACGTAGCACCCAGCCGGGGTAACTCGCTGCCAAGGCATCCTCGAAATTTCTCCGGCTCCACGGAAATGCCTGCGACTGGCGTTCCAGCTCAAGCACTTCGTTCAAGTCCACCGGCATCATGGGCAACATGAGCGCCTCGTCTGGTGCGTTGACCTTCGGGTTGCCGCCCGAGCCATGCTGCCTCTCTTGCGTAGTGAATGCCACCTTGTCACGCAGGTACAGTGGTAAAGCCAACTCAGGTAGCAGCGTTCGCCCTTGCTGCCATTTCACTTGAGCAACCAACGCGATATCCCTGGCATGGGGACGCGCCTCGCTGTCCGAGCAGCGCAATTGCATGTCGCTTGCCCAATCCGCTGGCGCTGCAGCACTGACCACCTGCCAGCCCTCGCCGACCATGCAAGCCGGTGTCGTGGCACCGGCTGCCCTTAACCAAAACGGCAAACGCGGGCCAACAAAGCGCGGCACATCAACTGCAGACATCAGCACCGGCGCCTGCAACTCGATTCCGTGAGGCCCATAAACACCAAAGTAAACTTCTTGCATGCGAGCATCTAACGCCACCAGCATGACACTGGACTCACCCTCGAACGCTTTGGCAACCGCTTGCAAGGAGTTCACCGCCACCACCGGCACGCCAAACGCCATCGCCATGCCTTGGGCAACACTACAACCCAACCGAATGCCAGTAAACGCCCCGGGCCCTTGCCCAAATGCCACCAAGCCAATGTCTGAGCGCACAATTCCTGCTTGGCGAATGACGCTATCGATCAGCGGCAACAGCGTTTGCGCATGACCGTTTTGATCGGCCAGGGCTGCGTCAAACATCTGTGCGGCAGTCTCATCTTCGCGCAGGACTGCAACGCTACCCGTGCGGGTCGTGGTTTCAATGGCAAGAATCGGTTTCATGGGCAAGATTGTAAACAGCACGCCGTCTCACTGACCCGCAACGCCAAACAATAGATCGTGCACATCCAACAAGGGGTGATGGGATTCGACATGCAAATAGAACTGTATAAACCTTAGTTTATTGCCTGACAAACTTTTGTTGGACTAGCACTTGACAGTGAGCTAGCCGATCCCGAATATCAAAACTGCCATAGCGAGAGAACAATTTGCTTTGGACAAGCCTGTTTCTGAAATGGTTCGTTAAGCAAAATTAAGAGACAATATCGTGAAACAACGCTCTGACACGAACTCTGTGCAAAAGGTATGCCTGCTGCTGAGCGCACTGTCAAATCCATCGCCCTGTCGACTCAAAGACCTTGCAACTCAGACTGGCTTAGACAAGGCCAGCATTTTGCGCGTGCTTGAAACATTGCTTGAGCAGGGCTATGTCATGCGTGACGATTCACATAAGACCTACCAGCTTGCCGATCGGGCGATTCTCCTGGGACTGGCCATGCAACAGCGCATGCCCGTGGTGCATCAAGCACGACCGCACATGCTGCGCGTGGCAGCCCACAGTGGCGACATGGCTTTGCTTTTACAACGCATGGGTGGTGAGTCGGTCTGCATGGACCGAGAGTTGGGCGGCTACCCGATTCGCGCCAACTATCTTGAAGTCGGTACACGGCGCCCGCTTGGACTCAGTTCTGGCGGGCTCGCATTACTGGCGTGGCTACCCGATGAGGAAATCAGGGCGTTACTGGACATCAGTGAACCAGCCATCAAGCGCACATATCCGCACATCACACGCAGCTTCATTGAAGACCAAGTCGCCAAGTCACGCACGCAAGGACATGCTTGCCTGCTCAACCTGCTAGTCGAGCAGATGGGCGGCATTGCCGTGCCGCTGTTTGGCGCCGATGGCAGGCCGTTTGCAGCCTTGGTTGTTTCCGCGCTCGCGCGCCGTATACAAGAGCGGCGGCAAGCACTGGCTGAACTGCTGCATGAGACCGCCGTGTCGTTTGCCAAAGAGCACACTGGCGTCGATCATCATGCTGCTTTGGCGAGGTACAAAATATAGACGTCTGCGCTGTCAGCGCGGCTTGTGCCAAACGTCAAAACAGACACTAGGCCTGGTTAACTGCCTGCTTGCTCAGTCTTCTTCAACTCAGCGATGCGGCTATCAAGTTGCGCCCGTAACTTAGTCACCATATCCCGCAAACTGAAGTACCAACGCATTGACTCCGATGATATCCAAAACTGCCGTAAGTGGTCTTCAAGCAAATTCAAATCGGCGCGTAACTCGATCAATTCACTCGATGTTTGCGCACGACCGCTTTCCATATCAATGGCACGCAATACCTGATAACCGTCGGATATCTGTATTTTTGAACGCAAAACCCGGTAACGCGGAATTAACTTAAAGGTTGGGTACAAAACGGCAAACAAACCCAGCACGAGCAACCAAAGTCGATCAATGAGACTTGCCAGCCAATACGGCAGTCGGTTTGATAATGCGAGTCCATCTTCTGCGTAGTAACGCTTTGCCACCGAGCTCAAAGGCACAGCGGGATCGAGATAATCCGGGAAAAACCCGGGTCTCGCAAAAAATGGCTCAGTCAAACCGTCAACCTCTTCAGTGGCCGTCAAGAACAGTTGCTGCGCCGTCGGATGCAACGATTGCTTGACCAACAAACTCACCGTGGAGGAGATTAGCGTCACATCGGCTGTTGGTCGCAAAGTTGCCAGAGACAAGGCACCTTGCGGTACCGAGACGACTTCCAGAAATGGAATCTGGCGCTGATAGGCCTGTGCGTAAAACATGTTGAACAAACTTGTGTTTGACGCATTGATCAGTTGGCTGATATATCCCGAGTCATAGCCATCCACAATCACCACCACGTCGAGCACACCTTGAAGAAATTGATCGACAACCCGAAAATCAGGGGATGGCTCAAAGCCGGCAGCGCTAGTCAACTCCATACCACGCAACTGCCCCATACGACCAATAATGGCACGGCTTATCGGGCCCGCCAAACCAATCTTCAAATTCCGGTTAGCAAACGCATCAAAAAAATCGATGCCAGCCTGAACTTCTCCTCGATGAAACACCCATAGGGGTGCATACTCAACACTGCCGAGCGAAACCATGTCCGAAACGTTGGACTCATCGAATGTGCCACCGACCAGAAAGGCAGCATCGATATCGTTCGAAAGCTCTTGCTCTGTGGGATTGACGGAATCGGTGTAGACCAGTCGCAGCGTGATACCGGCCTGGGCAAATGGCTCTACGTAACGTTCACCGAGTCGAGCCAGGGCTGAATCCTTGGGACCAACCGCTAGCGCGACCTCACTAGGCGGCAATGGCTTAACCCAAAAGGTCAACACCACGATCCCAGTTAAAGCAAGCAATAACCAATGCCACTCCCGGCGAAAAAAGAGTCTCCAGGAGTCGAGCTCCTCACTCATTGTGTCCGCGATGAGGTAGCGATATAGAGTTGAATGCCGAATCTGACGGCGCGCACGCGGCGACACCGGCCGATGATTCGGATCAATGGGCGACTTAGCCACGCCAAGGTCCTTTTAAGTGAGAACGGCTTGATTTTAGACAAGGTTCACGACCTTGCCGCAATTTATTTGACTAAAAAATATTCTATATTTTTGTAGTATGTAAACAAAGGCAACAAACGCATGCAACAAGTGAAACAAGCAAAGGAGGTTTGCAAGCATGACCAAATCACAAGAGAGCGTAGGTGGCTGGAGCCCCTACCTGGCAGGTGCGCTAGTGGGCGTGCTGGCCGTCACATCCGTGCTGGTGACAACATTGGTGCTTGGCAAAAGCAGCTACTTGGGCGCTTCCACCACGTTTGTGCGAGCCGCAGGCGAGATATTTGGGGTGGTAGATCCTGAGTATGTTGCCGAGAACGCCTACTACGCCAAAACCAAAATCAAGATTGATTGGCAATTCATGCTCGTGATCGGGATTTTCTTTGGGGCACTGATTTCCTCCAAACTGGACAACAGTTTCAAGCTCGAAGGCTCACCGCCGATTTGGCGCGACCGCTTCGGAGACTCTCCCTGGGTGCGTGCCGTGGGCGCCATTTTGGGTGGCATCATTGCCATGATCGGTGCACGCATGGCCTCTGGCTGTCCGTCTGGTCATGGGCTGTCCGGGATGATGCAACTGTCGCTTAGCGCGTTTGTGGCGTTGCCGATATTTTTCTTGTTTGGCGTGATCGTGGCCAACCTGCTTTTTAAGAGGAACTAATCATGGATCTGATTCTAGGACTGATCACTGGCTTGGCATTTGGTTTTTTATTGCAAAAAGGCCGCGTGCTGCGCTATGAGAAGCAAGTCGGCGCCATGCTCTTTAAAGACATGACGATTTTCAAGTTCATGCTCTCAGCCATCATCGTTGGCATGTTCGGGATTTTGCTGTTAGCCGACATGGGCATCATCACGCTAAGCCACAAAGCCATGAACGTCGGCGGCTTGGTCGTGGGGGGCGCCTTGTTTGGCATTGGCTGGGCCATCATGGGCTTTTGTCCAGGCACGGCCATGGGTGCGATTGGCGAGGGTCGCTGGCACGCCATCTTTGCGCTGCTTGGCATGATCTTGGGCGCAGCCATTTACGCCGAGATATTTCCGACGGTCAACGACACCATCTTGTCATGGGCCAACTTTGGCAAACTGAGCTTGCCCGAAGTGCTCGGGGTGAACCAGTGGATAGTGGCCATCGTGTTCACGGCCTTTTGCTTATGGCTCTTCAGACTCTTTGAGAAGAAAGGGGTCTAGCATGCCCGATGGCAGTGTCAAACTAAGAAACATATATCGCCAAATACACAACCAAACCTAAGAAAACCCATTTGGCGTGTATCACTCTGCAGCGAAGCTAAGCGGGGATCGTTGATGTTACGACGATCCCGGTTTTTTTAGACCTGGGCAAAAAAACCCAAGCCCCCAACGTGGGAAATCTGGGTTCATGTAAACATGTCACGCTTTCGATTGATTCAATCTGAATTGTCGAAGATTAGCCACAGAATGCGCAATACTACGCATTCATTACTATGCCACTAAGTGATATAATTTGAAAATGCAGCAGGTATTCAAAACGCGCCACTTCGAAAGATGGATGCGAAAAACCGAATTGACAGATCAACTCCTATGCAAAGCAGTGCTGCAAATGAGAGATGGCTTAATTGACGCCAACTTAGGCGGCAATATCATTAAGAAGCGGATTGCCATCAGCGGCAGAGGTAAAAGCAAAGGGATACGAACATTGGTGGCAACAGCCAAATCAAACCGATGGTTTTTCATCTTTGGGTTCGCCAAAAATGAAAGAGCCAACATATCAGATTCGGAGCGAGAGAGCCTACAGTCTTTAGGAGGGCGTTTACTGAATTTATCGACAGAACAATTAAAGCTATTCTGCGACGATGGATCGATTATGGAGATATGTCATGGTCACTAAAACTCGCGCCAAAAGCCCAATCCTAGAGGCTGTGCACGAAACCGCCAAAGACCTCGAAAGACACGGCTTTATCACCAAACGGGATATGGCCAAATATGATTTAGTGTGTCTTGAGCCCATACCTGCGTACGACAGCAAAGCGATCCGAGCATTACGCAAGAAATTAGCAATTAGTCAGGCGGTACTTGCAGCCATTCTGAACACCAGCGTTTCAACGATTCGCAAATGGGAGTGTGGTGACAAGCATCCCAGTGGACCGTCTTTGAAGCTCCTTAACCTGATCGACAGAAAAGGTATAGAAGCGCTAGCTTGATGTTTGGCGTCTTGTCAAATCAATGCACCACGCACCTTGGCCGAAACCCACTCACTAACCACCACCGTGGCCAGAATGACCACCAGGATGAGTGTCACCTGCGGCCAAGCAAGCACATTGAGCGATGCCTGCAACTGCAAACCAATACCACCGGCGCCAACCAGACCCAAAATCGTGCTCTCGCGAATGTTGATGTCCCAGCGAAACACCGAGATACCCAGAAATGCCGGCATGACTTGCGAGACGATGCCATAGTGCATGACTTGCGCAGACGACGCACCGGTAGCGGTAACCGCCTCGACCTGAGCGTGATCGATTTCCTCAATCGCTTCATACAGCAACTTGCCGATAAAACCAATTGAACGCAATGCGATGGCAATAATTCCAGCAAATAGGCCGGGCCCAATGATGGCAACGAGCAGCAGCGCCCAAATGAGCGAGTTAATCGAGCGCGACGCCACAATGATCGCCAAGGCGACGGGGCGCACAAACAGCACCGATGGCGTGGTGTTACGCGCTGCGAGAAAAGCCACCGGTACCGCCATGACGATACCCCCCAGGGTACCGAGCGTGGCGATATTCAACGTGTCCCAAAGCGGCAACCAAAGCTCGTTGATGTAACCCCAGCGTGGTGGAAACATGCGACTGGCAATATCCGCCGCTTGGGTTGGCGCATCCCAAACAAACACCCACATGGTGTTGACGTTCATGATTTGCCAAGACCAGACAAACAACGCCACCAGTGCCAGCCAGGCGAACCAGATCGCGAGCTTCGCCTTTGGCGTTCGATACGTCCAAATCTGTGGCAGGGTCACACCCTCTGGACCGATCTTGCTCATTGCAACCTGCGTCTAATGAGTCCAGAGGTGTACTCCACCACCAAGACAATGCCGATAATAATGAGCAAAATCGCACCAGCGCTGTCGTACTCGTACCGATCGATCGCGGTGTTCAGGGTTGCGCCAATCCCACCGGCGCCTACGATACCGATGACCGAACTTTCCCGAAAATTGATGTCTAGCCGATACAGCGACAAGCCAACCAGACGCGGCATCACTTGAGGTGCTACGCCATAGGTCAACACCTGAAGCCACGAGGCACCGGTCGCACGAATCGCTTCGACCTGAGACTTGTCGATGTCCTCAATGTCTTCGGCCAAGAGCTTGGACAAAAAACCAATCGTGGCAAACGACAAGGTTAAGAATCCAGCAAATGGCCCAAACCCAAACATCGCCACAAAAAAGATCGCGATGATGATCTCTTGCAGCGAGCGTGAGACCGCGATAATCGAGCGGCAGACTAGGTACATCCAGGTCGGTGCCATGTTGCGGGCGGCACCAATGCCGATGGGCACGCTGATGATGATACCGACCACGGTTGCGGTCAAAGTCATGGTCAGGCTTTCGACCAGACCAATTGACATGTCCCGCCAGCGCGTCGTGAAATCCGGCACCAGAAAGCCAGCAATAAATCGCTGACCCCTTTCCAAACCCTCCCAGACTCGGGTCCAATTGACCTCTACCGAGCCAATGGCCAGAAACAGGTAAAGCGCGATACCGCTGTAAATAATCCGTCGCCACAAGGGGTCGGTGAAGATCTGTGGCGGGCGCTTCCAACGGCTGGGATAGGCATGACTGACCTGATTCATCAAGCTTGGGCACCCACTTCTTGCATGACACGCGCCTGCTCTGCTTCGCTCGCCACGTCTTCGTCGTGGGACTTTCGCATCGCCGTCCAATCCTCGGCACCATAGATGGTGGTCAGCACGGTATTGTCCAGTGCATCCGGCTTGCCATCGAAAACCACTTCGCCCGCGCGCAGACCCACAATGCGTTGCATAAACTGCTTGGCCAGGGGCACATCATGAATATTGACAATGGCCGGCAGCCCCCGTTCCACACACACCTCTGTAATCAACCGCATAATCTGTCTGCTCGTCTTTGGATCAAGGCTGGCAGTCGGTTCATCGACCAATAACAAATCAGGCTCTTGCGCCAATGCACGCGCAATGCCGACCCGCTGACGCTGGCCGCCAGACAGCGCATCGGCTCGTTTGTCAGCATGCGCCAGCAACCCCACCCGATCAAGTAGCGCGTAGGCGTTACGCACATCGTCTGCGGGGAACTTGCGCAGATAGGAACGCCAGAAAGGCACATAGCCCAAGCGACCGGACAAGACGTTTTCCATGACAGTCAGGCGTTCAACCAGTGCATACTCTTGAAATATCATGCCAATGCGACGACGCTGGCGGCGCAACTCACCGCTTGACAAAGATGCCAGGTCAACATCATCGAGCAAAATTTTGCCGCTCGTTGGTTCAACGAGTCGATTGATACACCGAATCAGCGTGGACTTACCAGCACCCGATGGACCAATCAGACCAACGATTTCGCCTTGACCAATGGTCAGGGACACGTTTTTGAGTGCCACGTCCTTGGCACCGTACTGCTTGGTAAGGCTTTGTAGCACCAGCATTGGCAGTCCTTGAGAGCACCGAACGTAGGCAACTCATACAAACAAACACCGCAGATGAACAAACGATTCGTTAAACCCGCCCATAGACACCCGATCATGTGCCTATGGACGCTGCGGTTACTTAGCTGACTAGCTTACTTACAAGCGTAAGAGACGCTATTGGCATCATCAATCTTGCGAATGACTTCCCAATCCTCTTTGAAGGTAATCGGAATGAACTTGGCTTCGCCGCTTTTTTCAAACTCTTTTTGAAGCTTGGTGCCGTCCCAGTTAAAGGAGAAGAACGCTTCACGGATTTTGTCTTGCAGTTCAGGCTTTAGGTTGTAGACCACGCCATACCCTGTCGTGGGGAAGGTTTGCGAGGTGTAAATGATGTTGATCTGTTCGGGCTTAATCACATCACGCGCCTGCATGCGCTTGCGCACTGAGTTGGCGATTGATGCAGCCGGATAGTCCTTGTTGGCCACCCCGAGAATCGAGTTGTCGTGCTTGCCTGAGAACACCGCCTCAAAATCACGGCCAGGCTCCATGTCGAAATCAGCCTTCAAAATGGCAGAGGGGGCCTTGAAACCTGAATTGGACGTCTGTGACGTAAAGGCTAACTGCTTGCCCTTGATGTCCTGAACCTTTTCAATACCAGAACCCGGGTAGGAGATGATCTCCATCTCGTAACCAAAGCTGTCGTCTGCACGAGCCATCATGGCAAAGGGTTTGAAGCCGGCGCATGCCACGGCCAAAGGGTTTGAGCCGGTGTTAAAACCAGCCACATGCAAACGTCCCGAACGCATCGCTTCAATCTGTGCCGCGTTTGACTGCACAGGGAAAAACTGAACCTTTTTGCCAGTCACTTCAGACATGTGATCAATAAACTCAGCCCACACGTCTGCGTAAACGGCAGGATCTTCCACCGGGGTATACGCAAAAATAAGTGTGGAGGGATCAATTTGCTTGGACACATCGGTGGGTGTGTCGGCTGTCAAGTCTCCGTTACTGTCGGTGTAACGGGAATCAAGCGCGAATTGTGCGCTGGCAGTAGCAGAGAACATCAAGGATGCAGCGAGAACGCCCATCGTGAACTTGCGCATATCAAACTCCTGGTTAAGGTAGAGGCACCCCTTACCAAAACACAAGGTCGAGTAAACACTCAGACTGCTTGTGTAACGGTCAATTGATCGAACCCCATTGTTGGAATAGCCTGCGAACCTTAAGTCCAGAACATGACAGGTTTATGTCATTCGCACAGTTAGGGCGAACACCAGGACGAACACCAGGACGAACACCAGGACGAGTGACGTCAAGTGCAATCGTGCAGCGCAAACATGGTCAAAAAACCAAGGTTGTGTACGTTAAACCCGGTCGCGCAAGTAGGCCACGAGCAAATCCGGGAAATCAGTAAACACCCCATCAACCCCGGCCACATTGATAAGCCAGTCATGCATCACATCCACGTCAGCAGCAAACGACGGTAAGGCATCGGCTCTGAGTGTATAGGCATGAATCAGCAAACCTGCTCGCCTGGCCTCATCCATCCAATCCGCTGGCCTGGGGATCTCCCGAGTGTTTTCGTTGTCTTTCTCATCTGCAAACAATAGCGGAATCGCCACACCCACCCCATCCGCATAGCCAGCAATCTTTTTAAGCCCAGCTGATGTCAACATCCAGTCTGAGTCAACGGTTTGCCAGTGACCACTGGCATCACGTTCGCAGGTCGTTCGCCATGCTTTGTACCCGATGAGTTGTCCGATGCGCAGGTCCATCTTCATTTGAGGCATCAGCTCATGTTTGATACGCACTAGCGCCTTGGCATCAAACGTCTCAAGAATTACTGCATCAGTCTTTTGGTTATAGCCGTAATGCTTGAGCGTCTCGAGCGCAGCCCGGCACAAGTCAAATCCCGCATCTTGATGAAACCAAGGTGCTTTGAGTTCAAGGTACAGCCCCATCTCACGATGAAAGGACTGATTGAGCCCCTGCAAAAGCTCAATTTCTTCAGCCAGCGTGTGTATCTGAAACCGCGACTGACCGGGAGGAAACCGGTTCGGGTGGAGGGCCGTACCGCCTGGGCCTATAGCGGTCACGCGCTCAGTTAAATTCAGTTCACGCAACTCGTCCAGGGTGAAATCAATCACATAGTAGTGGCCATCTTCTCGTACATGGTCAGGAAATTTTGTGGTGACATCGCTTACGTTCTCAAGATACAAATCATGTGACACCACGAGGATGCCGTCTTTAGAGGCCAGCACGTCCGTTTCCCAGTAGTCTGCGCCTTGCGCATGCGAGACGGCTTTGGCTGCCAGCGTATTCTCAGGGAGATAGCCGCTAGCACCTCGGTGAGCGATGATCAATGGGTGGCGTTGCTTCATAATCCAAGCGTGACAGCAAGATTGCGCGCGATACCGCTCAGGGCTTTGCATACTCGTTTGCGGCAGCACATCTTCTCGAATTTAAACGGCAGCAGCTGAAAAGCCAATCCAAATATCAATTACAAGGCGTTTTTTAGAGGCATACTGGAACGCAAATCAACCCAAAGGCCATGGATGAACACACCGATTCAGTCTGATTCACTCAAAAAACAAGCTGGTTTCATGGGCCTCTTGTTCGCTGGCGTTGGTGGCATGATTGGCTCTGGTTGGCTATTTGGTCCGCTAGAGACCGCCACCCAGGCAGGCCCCTTAAGCCTAGTCTCCTGGCTGATTGGTGGCCTGGTGGTGTTGCTGATTGCTTTGGTATTTGCAGAGCTCGCTACGCTGTTTCCACTATCTGGGGCTTTGGTGCACATGAGCGATGTCAGCCACGGCCCCTTGGTCGGATTTGTTTGGGGCTGGATTCTTATTCTGGCCTACGTTGCGATTGCGCCGATTGAAGCCATGGCGATTGTGAGTTACGCCGGCGCTTACATTCCTGACTTGACTCATGCAAGCGATGGCGTGCTAACAGCCAAAGGGTTTGCAGTGGCCGCGATGATTTTGGCGATCATGGTGGGTCTGAACTTCCTGATGATTCGCACCGTGCTGTCGGTGAACTCCTGGATCACGGTATGGAAGATTTTGGTGCCCGTGGCCACAGCATTTGTGCTCATCGGTTACTCCTGGCATCCAGAAAACTTTTTCTCAAGCCCACCGACTGCGGGAACCGAAGGTATTTTTACTGCCATTGCAACCGGCGGTGTGTTCTTTAGCCTATTTGGGTTTCGCCAGGCACTCGATCTAGCCGGCGAGAGCAACAACCCACAACGCGATGTGCCAGTGGCTATTGTGGGCACCGTGTTAATCGGCACCATGATTTACCTGCTACTGCAATTTGGGTTTATCGCTGCGATTGATCCTGCGATGCTCGACAAAGAAGGTTGGGCCAATCTGCACTTTAAAGGGATTGCAGGACCCCTGGCCGCATTGGCGGGCGCGATCGGCGCATCTTGGTGGGCGATGATTCTTTATGCGGATGCGATTGTCTCGCCCGGCGCCTGCGGCTTCGTATACACCACCACCACCTCCCGAATCGTCATGGCCAGCGCTCAAAACCACGTGCTGCCCAAATTTTTTGCGCGGGTTAATTCGCGCGGTGTGCCATGGTCGGCGCTGATCCTCACCTATCTGGTGGGCTTGATCCTGTTTCTACCCTTCCCGTCCTGGCAAAAAATGGTCGGCTACATTTCTTCGATTACTGTATTGTCCTACGGCATTGGTCCAATTCTGCTAATTTGTTTGCGCAAACAAATGCCCAACGCCAAACGCCCTTTCAAGCTCGCCGCTGCCAATTGGCTTGCCCCCTTGGCTTTTATCTTTGCCAACTGGGTGATGCTGTGGGCTGGGCTTGCCACGCTGGAGTTCATATTCGGCATCGTGCTGGCCATTGTCGCCATTCATGTCGCACACCATTTCGCCTGGAAAAGGCAATCTTGGACAAGCTTCCAAGCCACCCACGCCTGGTGGCTAGTGCCCTATTTTGTTGGCTTATGGGCGTTGGCTTGGTTTGCCCCCAAAGCACTTGGTGGACATGATCAGCTGACATTCACTGAGGTCATGGTGGCATCGGCAGTTTTTAGCCTGGCCATTTTTTACCTGGCTATTCGCATGGCTCAGCCTGCACAAGCGATGCAACAAACGTTTGAAACCAAGTTAAGGGGGAACGCTCATTGACGCGAGCGTACATACCGAGAAATCTGGTTGGTATGCACCCTGATTTGTAAACGCAACTTCGAAAGCCGATAGTCCCCTAGCAACGGGGCACTTTGCCCACCTTCTTGGCTGCCTGCAAGAAATCGAAATCCGCACCCTCGTCTGCCTGAAGCACGTGCTCCAAGAACAGTCGCCGATAACCACGCTCAGCCGTGGGCACTTGCACGGGCGATTGTTGCGCACGCTGCGCCAACACTTGATCAGACACCAGCAGCGTAAGCTCTCGTTTGGCTAGACTGAGTCGAATCCGGTCACCATTTTGTACATACGCCAACGGCCCGCCAAGCGCTGACTCTGGCGTGACATGCAGCACGATTGTTCCAAACGCTGTACCACTCATGCGCCCGTCAGAGATACGCACCATGTCTTTGACACCCGCGCGCGCGAGCTTCTTGGGAATAGGCATGTAGCCAGCTTCAGGCATGCCAGGCGCTCCTTTGGGACCGATATTTTTTAGCACCAAAATATCATCAGCGGTTACGTCTAGCTCATCACTGTCAATGCGTTGCGCCAGGTCTTCGACGTTTTCAAACACCACCGCGCGGCCCTCATGCTCCATCAAGCGTGCGTCAGCGGCAGATTGCTTCAGAATCGCGCCACCTGGGGCCAAATTGCCAGAGAGCACCGCAATGCCGCCCTGCGGATAAATCGGGTTTGAGATCGACTTCACCACGTCTTGCTTGAACTCAGGACCTGCACGATCGATCTCCTCACCCAGCGTGCGACCGGTGACGGTGAGCGCCTGCAGATTGAGCAAAGGCTTAAGCTGCCGTAACAAGGTCGCCATACCCCCAGCCGCATG
>CAZLFB010000066.1:0-20128 GCA_964558695.1 uncultured Orrella sp. | reverse complement strand
GGTGTGATCGACGCGTCAGCAGCGGCGGACACGGCTCAATACGTGCGGTCGCTGTCCGGATTGGCGCACAACCAATTGGCAGCGATTAAGGGTCAGCGTACTTACATGGCGAACTGTGCAGCTTGTCACGGCGCCGATGGTAAGGGCAACAAAATGCTGGGTGCCCCAAACCTGACAGACGGTGTCTGGTTATATGGCAGTTCGGAGCAACGCATCGTTGAGGCCATCATGCAGGGCCGCAACAACCAGATGCCACCACAAGGTGGTCACCTGACGCCGGAACAAGTCCGAATGCTGACTGCCTGGGTTTGGGGTTTATCGAATAACCGTCCAGAGCAAGTTGCTTCAAATCAACAGGATGGGCAGGCAAAGTAAGCAAAATACGCAATCCATTGTTTGCTTTGCCTTATTGAGGTAGTTTGGCATGACCACAGAGAGTACCCCAGCACAGAATCTCCCGGAAACTGAAGAGCCGCCGCCATGGCGGCCAGCTGGGGCTAAACGCAAAACTGTCACCGACTCCCTTGAGGACACCTTAAGAGACGTACGACGCAAGATCTACCCACGATCAGTTTCGGGTTTATTTGCCCGCTGGCGCGTGGCCTTGGTTGTGCTGACTCAACTGCTGTACTACGGCTTGCCTTGGTTGCAATGGAACGACCGGCAGGCCGTGCTGTTTGATCTCGGCGCTCGTAAGTTTTACATCTTTGGCATGGTGTTGTGGCCTCAGGACGTGATTTACCTGACCTTGCTGTTGATCATTTCAGCTTTGGCCCTGTTTCTGTTTACTGCGCTGGCCGGAAGGCTTTTCTGTGGTTACGCCTGTCCTCAGACTGTTTACACCGAAATCTTCATGTGGATTGAGCGCCGCGTCGAAGGTGATCGGGTTGCTCGTATACGTCTGGATGAGTCACCGCTCTCATTCAAAAAGATTTGGCTCAAAGCAAGCAAGCATTTTCTCTGGATTGTGGTGGCTTTCTGGACTGGCTTTACATTTATCGGCTACTTTGCGCCGATCCGTGAGCTCGGCGCCAACTTAATGGCCTTTACCTTAGGTCCCTGGCAGTGGTTCTGGTTGCTGTTTTACAGCTTTGCGACTTGGGGTAATGCAGGCTTTTTGCGGGAACAGGTTTGTAAATACATGTGTCCGTACGCCCGGTTTCAGAGCGTGATGGTCGATTCCGACACGTATGTGGTGACCTACGATTACAACCGTGGCGAACCGCGTGGTCCACGTTCGCGCAAGTCTGACTACAAAGCCGAGGGTCTCGGTGAATGCATCGACTGCAGCATTTGTGTGCAAGTTTGTCCGACTGGCATCGATATACGCAAAGGACTCCAATACATGTGCATTGGTTGTGGTGCTTGCGTAGATGCCTGCGACCAGGTGATGGAAAAGGTTAATTACCCAAAGGGCCTCATTCGATACACCTCGGAGCGGGGGATTCTTGAGAAACTGACGGATTCTCAGGTGCGC
This sequence comes from uncultured Orrella sp., assembly GCA_964558695.1. Classification (GTDB taxonomy): domain Bacteria; phylum Pseudomonadota; class Gammaproteobacteria; order Burkholderiales; family Burkholderiaceae_B; genus Algicoccus. The sequence goes on along the minus strand of CAZLFB010000066.1, from coordinate 18,651 downwards.
AAGCGCCTGTTTCGCCCACGCGTGCTGATCTACACCACCTTGATGGCGATCATCATTGCTGTGTTTTTCGGGTCGCTTGCGACTCGCGAGACCTTGCGGGTGGACATCATTCGAGACAGAGGTGCGCTTGGTCGAGAAGTGGCTGGTGGCCTGATTGAGAACGTCTATCGTCTGCAGATTTTGAATGCGTCTGAGGAAACACTCAAGCTTTCGATCACTGCACAAGGCTTGCCTGATCTGCATGTGTTGTCCGGTGGCGGTGGCAAACAGCCGGCCGTTGACATCGAGGTGCCAGCCACTGCGAATCTGTTGTTGCCGGTGGTGGTGCAGGCACCGTATGATGCAGCCGAGACAGGTTCGCACCCCATCACATTTATAACGCAGTCAAAATCAGAAAGCGGCCGACAAACAGAAGTACGCGAAGCCTCGAGTTTCATTTTTCCGCGCTAAAGGAGTAGTCCATGAAGCGAAATGAGTCCCCCAAGCCTTGGTGGCGTGAGCCATGGACCTGGTACTTGATGCTGGGCCCTTTCGTGGCGATCGTCGCTTGTGCGATCACCATTACGCTGGCACTGCAGAATTTTGCTGATCAGCCCATCTATGACGGCGGTGTCAAGCGGGGCTTGGTTGTAGAAAAGCCTGCTGACTCACCCGCAGGTCAACAACCCTAGGGGGGTGTGCCATGTGCTCGCGCATGATTCTTTGCGTTCTTTGGCCGTCATTTTTGATGGCTGGCGTGGGCAGTGCCATTGTGTTTGCCTTTATCGATCCGCTAGATGTGGCGATTTTTGGCCATATCCAGCTTGAGCGCGAATGGCTCTATGCATTCGGCTTTTTCCTGTTCTGGTTCATTGGCGCTGCTGCTAGCGCACTGACACAGTTGATTCGCCCGCAAAAGGGTGAAGAGCCTGGGGCTGAGATCGGCTTCTGAGCGCAGCCGTCCGTGGCCCTGAAGTATTTCTGAAGACGCCGTTCATTTGTTCAAAAGACAACTGACGAGTATTTCTTGGTTCAATGGCATTGAGCCAAGCAATACAAACGAGGCGTCATCTGCATGCTAAATCCTTTTGATTACGTTGCCGTACCGTCAGCGCTTGATGGGTTTCGGCAGGATATCCGGCAGTTCTTGAATCAAGAGCTCGCGGGCCTGCCGGCACACACCCGAGCGCGATCATGGATGGGTACCGATGTGGGCTTTAGCCGCAAACTGGCCAAGCGAGGGTGGTTGGGGTTAACCATACCGGTGAGTCACGGCGGGGCTGGCAAGGACTTTTTCGCCCGATATGTGCTTTCTGAAGAGTTGCTGGTGGCCGGTGCGCCGGTGGCAGCCCACTGGATTGCCGATCGGCAGAGCGCGCCATTGATCATGCGTTACGGCACGCGCGAGCAACAGGACTTCTATGTACCTAGGATTTGTCGCGCCGAAGCATTCTTTTGTATCGGCATGAGTGAGCCCAACAGCGGTTCCGACCTGGCCAGCATCCGTACCCGTGCCGAGCGCAATCAACATGGATGGCTTTTAAACGGCAACAAAATCTGGACGACCAACGCCCACCACTGCCACTACATGATTGCGCTGGTTCGCACCAGTGGGCAGGGTGCTGATCGTCAACAGGGCCTGTCGCAAATTATTGTCGATTTGTCCAGGCCTGGCATTACGATCCGTCCAATTGTCGACATGGCTGGCGATGCGCATTTTAATGAAGTCTTTTTTGACAACGTGCAGCTAGATGAAGATGCATTGATTGGTCAAGAAGGCCGGGGCTGGGAGCAGGTTAATGCTGAGCTTGCATTTGAGCGCAGTGGGCCTGAACGTATTTATGCCAGCATGGTGTTGCTCAACGCCTGGGCTGAGGCCTTGCGTGGACAAGACGACCTGACGGCCGACGCACAGCAATTACTTGGGGGCTTATTGGCTGAGTTAAGTGCGTTGCGCGGTATGTCATTGGCCGTGACGGGGCAACTGGTCACGGGCTTGAGCCCGGCCGTAGAGGCGGCTGTAGTCAAAGACTACGGCACCGAATTCGAGCAACGTGTGATTCATGAAATTGGCCAATGGCTGGGTGCGCATCCAGAGTTTGCCGTGTCAGGCGAGTTGATGCAGGCGCTGGCTTATCTTGAGCAAATGGGCGCGACCTTTTCTTTGCGAGGTGGTACCCGGGAAATCCTGCGTGGCATCATCGCCCGTGGACTGGCGTTGAGGTAGGCAGATGCAGAGTGAAATCTACAACGCAGTGAGTAAATTACTTGGCAGTCTAGACGTGCCAACCGAAATTCGCGCCACCAATGACAGTGGTCGTGCCGACAAGCTATGGTGTGCGTTGCAACAGTCGGGTTTTCTGGATGTGCTCGTACCTGAAACCGAAGGTGGCGCAGGCTTGTGCTGGGCGCAAGCTTGGGAGGTTTTGTTTGCAGCCGGCTGCAACGGCCTGCCCATGCCCGTGGGTGCCACGATGTTTGGCCGGGCATTGCTGGCGAGTCTCGGTCAGCAAGCGCCTGATACTGCACTGACCGCCAGCGGTTTTGTGCAACAGGGTGCGGGCGGCATCTTGGTCGCACGTGACCTGCCGGCGGCCAAGCTCGCATCACACGCCCTGGTTCAGGATCAAGATACCGTTTACCTTTTGCCGATCTCGCAAGCCACCTTGGTGGATGTCGGTGGCAAGGGCTGCTTCGATGCGCAGGCGACCTGGTCGCGCGCGGTGGTGAGTCAGTCAGTAGTCGGCCGCGCGGCTCGAGGGCTAGTGGCCCATGGCGTTGCACTGGGTTTGGCCATTCAGTTGGCTGGTGTTGCAGACCGTGTGCTGGGGTTGACACTGACCTATGCCAATGACAGGGAACAGTTTGGTAAGCCAATTGGCAAGTTTCAGGCGCTCCAACAACAAATTGCTGAGATGGCAGAGCGAGTTTATGGTGCTCGAATGGCCAGCCAGATTGCTTGTCAGGTCGATGGCTGGCAGCCCAGGTTTGCGTCAACTGAAGTGGCCAAAGCGCAAACCAGCGCGATTGCCACGAAAGTTGCAGCCATCGCGCATGCGGTACATGCGGCGATTGGGGTCACTTATGAGTATGACCTGCAGCTCTACACCCGTCGCTTGTATGAATGGGCCAGGCTAGGTGGGGGATCAGCCTATTGGGCTGGCCAAATTGGTCAAACGGCCATGTCAGCGACGAACTTGCTAGACTTCGTACGTCAAAGCGTATTTCAAGAAACCTGATGTCCGGCTAACTCTTCGAGTGCTTCCATGTCCAGGATGCGAATCTCGCGCTGGCTGACTCGAATTAAACCGTCACGCGCAAAACGCGAGAACAGACGGCTAACTGTCTCGAGTGTTAAACCCAAGTAGTTGCCGATTTCTTCTCGACTCATGCGCATAATGAAGTCAGTCGAGGAGTAGCCTAGCGCGGTCAAGCGCTGAGACAAGTTAGTTAGAAATGCCGCCAGTCGAGCTTCAGATCGCATGGAACCCAAGGCAAGCATGACTTGATATGTGCGAGCGATTTCCTTGCTCATGACACGGCGTACTTGCTGCTGCAGAGATGGCACATAGCGGCTAATGTCATCGATGTCTTTCAGACGAACCACGCAGACCTCAGAGTCTTCCATGGCCACCGCGTTGGTGCCGTGTTCACCGTCTAGCATGCCATCCAAGCCAATGATCTCGCCGGGCAGAAAAAAGCCAGTAATTTGGACTTGTCCCGAGGCTTCTTCGAGTTGGGTCTTGACCGAACCTAGACGCAGCCCAAATAGAGCATCGAGCTTTTCCCCATTGCGGTAAAGCGTCTCGCCTTTCTTTAGCTTGATGCGCTCTTTGACGAGCTCATCAAGTTGCTCCACCTCGTGGTTGGGCATGCCCGCGGGTAAGCACACACTACCCATCATGCAGGTGGCGCAGTGAACAGCATCGACAGCGACAGGCACACGTTTTTGAGACATAGCAAACGACCAGTAAAAAATTTATGGCAAACGGTTATTTCCGAATTTGAAATGATGCACTGACGAACATATCTGAGCGCACAGAATTGATTTTAGTCAAAATAACCACTTTGTCTATAGTGATATTTAAGCCAATCCACTAAGATTTTCACTCGCAGCGGAGTCAGTTTGCGCTGTGGCATTAATGCAAAGATGCCGTTCGGGGGTGCTCGGTATCGGTCAAGTACCGTCACCAGACGGCCCGCGGCGATGTCTTGGCTGACCTCCCAGAGGGAGCGCCATGCTAGTCCGTGACCATCGAGGCACCACCGATGCAAGACGCTGCCATCGCTGCAGGCCAGTTGCCCATCGATTGCGTGCCACACGGGGCTGCCTTCGACCTGTAACAGCCATCCCCGTGTTTGGCCGCCTTGCGCCGACAAGGGCAGGCAACGATGGCTTGGCAGTTCATCCGGGTGTTGCGGTGTCCCATGTGCCTTTAAATAAGCTGGTGAGCCCACCACGACGCGTTGATTGTCGGCCAAACGAATGCCGATCAAGCTGGAGTCCGACAGTTCGCCGATGCGGATGGCGCAGTCATAGCGGTCATTGACCAAATCGACAAAATCATCGCTTAAGTCCAGCGAGACTTCCAAGCCGGGATGTTGGGCGCATAAGGCTGGCATGAGCGGCGCAACATGACGCCTGCCAAAGCCAGCGGGGGCCGTGATCCGTAATAGCCCCACAGGTTTTACGCTGCCTTGTCCAATTCGGGTCTCAGTATCTTGCATAGACTTCAATATGGCTTGAGCCTCCGCGAAAAGCGCGTGCCCCTCACTGGTCAGTGCCAGGCGTCGAGTGCTGCGTACAAAGAGCCGCACGCCGAGTCGGGCTTCTAGCGCATCCACACGCCTGCCAATGAGTGCTGGCGTGACGCCTTCGGCACGGGCAGCCGCCGAGAAGCTGCCAAGGGTGGCAGAAGACACAAATGCTTCTAGCTGTGCAAATCGATCCATCTTGGCATCATAATGGGTCAATGGCGCCTTGGTCGTGGTGGTTTTTAGGGGGGTATTGAAATCAAGGGGCCTGACCCCACATACTGTCCATCGAGACTAAGCGGGGATTGATCCCCTTCAAACGGAACTGAACATGAGATTTGACAAACTAACCACTAAGTTTCAGCAGGCGTTAGCCGACGCTCAGAGCTTGGCTGCGCGCAATGACAATCAGTTCATCGAGCCCGTCCACGTGCTTGCAGCCATGCTGGCCGATGCCGATAGCGGTGTGGGCAGCCTGTTAGCGCGCGCTGGCGTGGCCGTGAATCGGTTAGGCCCTGCTTTAGACACTGAAATCAAGGCTTTGCCCCAGGTGCAGGGCGGTGATGACAACGTCAGCATCAGTCGTGATCTGCAGGCTGTGCTTACCCGTACTGACAAGGAAGCGGGCAAGCGCGGCGATGCCTACATTCCGACGGAATTGTTTCTGCTGGCCCTGGTTGATGACAAGGGCCCGGCAGGACGTTTGCTCGCTGATGCGGGCCTGCAACGCAAGCCTCTTGAGGCGGCGATTCAAGCGGTGCGTGGTGGCAGCACAGTCACAGACCAAGAAGGCGAGTCTAAGCGTGAAGCGTTGGCCAAGTACACCACCGATCTGACCGAACTGGCTCGTGCTGGCAAGCTTGATCCCGTCATCGGGCGTGACGATGAGATTCGTCGTGCCATCCAGATTTTGCAGCGTCGCACCAAGAACAATCCCGTGCTTATTGGCGAGCCTGGCGTGGGTAAAACCGCCATTGTTGAAGGCTTGGCTCAGCGCATTGTCAACGATGAAGTGCCGGAGACTTTGCGCGGCAAAAAGGTGTTGTCCCTCGATTTGGCGAGTCTCTTGGCAGGTGCCAAGTTTCGTGGTGAGTTCGAAGAACGCTTAAAAGCCGTTTTGAAAGAACTGTCCCAAGATGACGGCAGCAGCATTGTCTTCATTGATGAGATCCACACCATGGTGGGTGCTGGTAAGGCCGAGGGCGCGATGGACGCTGGCAACATGCTCAAGCCCGCTTTGGCGCGTGGCGAGCTGCATTGCATTGGCGCAACCACGCTTGACGAATACCGCAAATACATCGAGAAAGATGCTGCGCTTGAGCGACGCTTCCAGAAGGTTCTCGTGGGTGAGCCCGACGTAGAGTCCACCATTGCCATTTTGCGAGGCTTGCAGGAGAAGTATGAGGTGCACCACGGGGTCGATATCACCGACCCAGCGATTGTGGCGGCAGCTGAACTGTCACATCGTTACATCACGGATCGCTTCTTGCCGGACAAGGCGATTGATCTGATTGACGAGGCTGCCTCGCGTATTCGTATGGAGATCGACTCCAAGCCAGAGGTCATGGACCGTCTTGATCGTCGCATCATTCAGTTAAAAATCGAGCGTGAAGCCGTCAAAAAGGAAACTGACGAAGCTTCCCAGCGCCGTTTGCAAATCCTTGAGCAGGAGCTTGAGAATTTGCAACGTGAATACAACGATTTTGAAGAGGTTTGGAAAGCCGAGAAAGCAGCGGTGCAGGGCACTCAAGCCATTAAAGAGGAAATTGAGCGGGCGCGTGCCGAAATGGCTGAGCTTCAGCGTAAGGGCCAGTTCGACAAGCTTGCCGAATGGCAATACAGCAAGCTGCCTGAGCTTGAGGCACGTCTGAAGGCTGCCGAGGGCCAGGCTGAAAATCTCGATGAAAAGCCCAAGCTCTTGCGCACCCAAGTCGGTGCCGAAGAGATTGCGGAAGTCGTGTCCCGCGCAACAGGGATTCCCGTCTCCAAGATGATGCAAGGCGAGCGAGAAAAGTTATTGCATCTGGAAGACCACTTGCACCGCCGTGTGGTTGGGCAGGATGAAGCCGTCACACTGGTGGCCGATGCTATTCGTCGCTCCCGTGCGGGGCTGGCTGACCCGTCACGCCCTTACGGCTCATTTCTGTTCTTGGGGCCCACTGGCGTGGGCAAGACCGAGCTGACCCGTGCATTGGCAGACTTTTTGTTTGATTCTGACGAACATCTGATTCGCATTGACATGAGTGAATTCATGGAAAAGCATTCAGTGGCCCGTTTGATTGGTGCTCCACCAGGATATGTTGGTTATGAAGAGGGTGGCTACCTGACCGAGGCTGTGCGGCGCAAGCCCTATAGTGTGGTCTTGCTCGATGAGGTTGAAAAAGCCCATCCGGATGTCTTTAATGTGCTTTTGCAGGTTCTGGATGATGGCCGATTGACCGATGGTCAGGGCCGTACGGTGGACTTCCGCAACACCGTGATTGTCATGACCTCTAACCTGGGCTCGCACCATATCCAGGCCATGGCGGGCAAATCATACGATGCGATTAAAGAAGTGGTCTGGGATGAGGTCAAGAATCATTTCCGACCGGAGTTCTTGAACCGGATCGATGAGGTAGTCGTATTTCACTCATTGCAGAGTCAGCACATTGAGAAGATCGCTGAAATCCAGATCGCACGTTTGGCCAAACGTCTTCATGCTCAGGAGATGCTGCTTGAGGTGACGCCTGCTGCATTGGCAGAGCTGGCCCGTGCCGGGTTTGACCCGGTGTTTGGTGCAAGGCCTTTAAAGCGCGCGATTCAGCAACAACTGGAAAATCCCGTTGCCAAGCTGATTCTGCAAGGAAAGTTTGGGCCCAAGGACGTGGTGCCGGTGGATTGGCGCGATGGGCACTTTGTGTTTGACCGGACATTGCAGTAGATGCAATGCAGTGAACGCAAGGCAGTAAACGCAATGCAATAAACGCAATGCAATAAACGCGAGATCGAATCGGTATTTCATATCGTTTGATCCTGAGTGAGGACAGTGGCGGGCGTATTGATTTGCGTCCGCCACTTTTGCTAAGGATGACACTCAACAGGTATGATGAGCAGGCTTATAACCAGACTTATAACCAGACTGATTCATCCATGGTAGACCCTGTAGAAACTCGCGGCTTTACAAATGAACGAAACATGAATGACGCCATGCTTTCTTGCGTGGTGCCCGCGTTCAATGAGCACGACAATCTGGCGGCTCTGTTGCCCAAGCTCAAAGTGGCTTTGCAGGGTTTGACTGACCATTGGGAAGTCATCGTGGTAGATGATGGCAGCAGTGACAATACAGCTGATTTGATGGCGATGTTCTCGCGTGAGCCGGGTATCCGTTACCTGCAACTGTCACGCAACTTTGGCAAGGAGGCCGCATTGACGGCTGGCATTGAGGCGGCCGGCGGTGACGCCGTGGTGTTGATGGATGCAGACTTGCAGCACCCCCCCGAGCTGCTCAAGCAAATGGTTGCCCGCTGGCAAGCCGGTGTTGACATGATTTATGCGGTGCGCGAAAGTCGTGAGGATGAGCGTTGGGGCAAGCGCATTGGCACCAAAATTTTTTATTCCTTGTTGCGCAGTGAGTCTGGCGTTCAAGTGCCCCCGCACGCTGGGGATTTCCGGTTGATGGACCGAACGGTGGTCGATGCATTAATGCAGTTGCCAGAGCGCGACCGATTCATGAAGGGTCTGTACGCCTGGGTCGGGTTTCGCAGTGAAGCGTTGCCTTTCATGCCTGAAAGCCGGATGTCTGGTAAAAGTCACTTCAGCCCTTGGAGGCTCATTCGCCTGGCCATGGCAGGCCTGATGTCCTTTACCACCTGGCCGCTTCGCGCGGTGAGCGTGGTGGGTTTTGTGATCTCGATGTGCTCGTTTTTATATGGTGCCTACATCGTGATCGAGTACATCTTCTATGCCAACCCGGTCGACGGTTGGCCTACGATTGTGACGATCTTGTTGTTCTTTTCCGGGATTAATTTGTTGTCACTCGGTGTCGTTGGCGAGTACATCGCACGCGTGTTTAAAGAGGTAAAGCACCGCCCGGTTTATCTGGTGCGTCAGTCAATTGGGTCGGCGACTGGCACTGAACGCCCAGAAGCGGCTGGCCACAAAAGTAAACGCCGCCACGCCGATCAAGATCAAAGCCAGCAGGAGCTCGTACGGCAGCCGAGTCTGTTTGAGTAACAGCGCATAACTGGTTTCGTTTATCGCAAAGCCAATGGCTGACAACAGGAAAAAGCGCCAAATATTGTCTTTAACACCGCTGCGCTGATGCCGGAAGGTCAGTTGATAGTGACCGGTAAAAGATACCCCAAACGCCACGAGCCAGCCAATGATGTTGGCCATAAGCGGGGTAAGATAACTCCCTGAAACCAGCAGGACCACGACCAGCCAGTGCACTAAGGCGGCGCTCGCGCCGACCGCGACAAACCAGACAAGTTGGTGAGAGAGTTTTTTCATGGGCAGCATTGCAGTGAGTTCACCCGCAGACAAAGTGCAGAGCCCTCCCAGGGCCATTGCAATTTGCGCTGATGATTATGGCGTTGACCAAAACGTTGACCGCGCCATTGTAGACCTCGCCAAGCAAGGCCGCTTGACGGCGACGAGCGTGCTCGTCGATGCGGCGATTGATCCAGCGTCGATTCGCGCCCTCGAGCATGTCAACATCGATATCGGCTTGCACCTGAATTTCACGGAAGTGCTCGGTGATCTACCCACAGATGCTGTGATGCCACTGAATCACCTGATCGTGCGATCTCACGCCGGACTTTTATCTAGACAATGGGTGCGTGCCAGCATTGAGCGTCAGTTAAGTCGCTTTAAAGCGCTTTTTGGTCGCAGTCCGGACTATGTCGATGGTCATTTGCATATCCACCAGTTACCGATCATTCGGGATGAGTTGCTCCAAGCGCTTGGCGCCCAAGAGTTGCCTCAGGGGTTTTGGTTGCGCGACACGCGTGCGGGTGACTTGTCAGACTCACCTTGGTCAGAACGGTTCAAATCATGGGTGGTGGGCCACTTGGGCATGGGCACGCTGGTAGCGAAGGCTGCCACGCAGAAAATTGGTGTGAATCAGGGGTTCTTTGGGGTGTATGACTTTACGGCTGAGCATCGGCCGTTCATGCAGATGATGGCAGGCTGGCTCGTCAAAGCAAACTCGGGGGCGTTGGTGATGACCCACCCGTCATGCGAGGCTTTGCGAGGTGACCCGATTGGCCAAGCGCGCGTCCTGGAGTATCAGGCTTTGGGGAGCGAGGCCTTTGGTGAATTGCTCAAAACCAAGGCGGTTACCTTGGCTAGGCCCACTCAACTGTTCTCAAGCTTGCCGTAAAACTTCACGCCAATCTTGATGCGCTCGCGCCCTTGGGCTCTGCGATGGCGGTTGGTGTCACGCAGTGAATACACGCATCCGCAGTACTCCTGTTGATAGAACTCCTCGCGTTTGCTGATTTCGATCATGCGCTGTGAGCCCCCGTGCTTGCGCCAGTTGTAGGTCCAGTACACCAGATTGTCGTAGCGTGCAGCCGCCCGTTGGCCAGAACCGTTGATCTGGTTCATGTCCTTCCAGCGCGAGATCCCCAAAGAGCTCGTGATGGTGTCATAACCATGCTCATGTGCGTACAGCGCAGTCCGTTCAAAGCGCATGTCAAAGCACTGGGTGCAACGCTCGCCTCGTTCGGGCTCGTTTTCCAGGCCCCGGATGCGCTCAAACCAGTTGTCAACGTCATAGTCGGCATCAATGAACCCAATCCCATGACGTTCAGCAAACCGGATGTTTTCCTGTTTACGGATTTCGTATTCTTTGACGGGGTGAATATTGGGGTTGTAGAAAAAAATGTCGTATTGAATGCCCGAGGCTAGCATCGCCTCCATCACTTCGCCCGAACAGGGCGCACAGCATGAATGCAACAGTACTTTCTGTCTGCCGTCAGGTAGATGCAAGCTTGGGCGTAGCGAGTCGGTTGGATCAGGCATTGCTTGATTCATATCAATTAATCTAGGTTAAGTCTACATTTTAATAGCAGATAGAAATTGATCCGGCTCAAATATGTCAAAGCCGGTAACGACATAGTTTCATGTTTTTCAGGTGGAGGCAATCGTGGAGCGACGTGCATTTTTAGCGGGAGCGGCTGCGTTAGCTGCGGCGGGCTGGGGGCCACCGGTGGTCGCCAAATCAGAGGCCAAGGCGCGAGTGGTTATTGTGGGTGCTGGCGCTGCTGGCTTATCGATTGCCTCGCGTGTGGCGCGGCAAATGCCCAATGCAACCATCACCATCCTCGATGCGCGTCGTGAGCATTACTTTCAGCCAGGATGGACGCTGGTTGGGGCAGGCTGGTGGAAGCCTAGCCAGACAGTTGAGGCGAATAAGCGATACATCCCTTCCGGGGTGAAATGGGTCGAGCAAAACATCATTGAGTTCAATCCGGATGGCAATGAAGTCACCGACACCAGCGGCCAAAAGCACTCATATGACTGGCTCTTTGTGGCAACAGGCTTGTCGCTTGACTATGGCCAAATTCCTGGCATGAGTCGGGACTTGATTGGTTTAAAAGGAATTGCCAGTATTTATGCCAGCCCAGAGGCTGCGGCGGCCTCTGCGCGCGTCATCGATGAGTACATCGCCAAGGGTGGTGTGGCGCTCTTTGGGCGGCCAGCCACTGACATGAAGTGTGCTGGTGCTCCTCTAAAAATGACCTTCATCACCGAGGACAAGGCGCAGCGGGCAGGGCGCCGCTCCGCCTGCCAGATCCGTTATGCTGCGCACAACCAAGGCTTATTCGCCGTGCCGGTGGTCAATACACGGGTCAAGGAGATGTTCGCTGAGCGTCAGATTGACACGCTCTATAGCCATGTGATCCACAGCATCGATCCCGATGCCAAGAAGGCGACTTACCAGACACCAGAGGGCTTGGTGACGCTGGATTACGACATGATTCACGTCATCCCCCCCATGAGTGCACCGCCGTCGGTTCGCAATAGCCCACTGGCTTGGCAATCTGGCCCGCAAGCCGCGGGTGGCTGGGTCGAGGTGGATCAAACCACATTGCGCAGCCCGCGTTACCCCAATGTGTTTGCGGTGGGTGATGTGGCCGGTGTGCCCAAGGGCAAAACCGCCGCAAGCGTGAAGTTTCAGGTCCCGGTTGCCGTTGACCACATGGTGGCTGCGGCCAACGGCTTGGAGTCTCCCAAGCTCTATAACGGCTACACCTCGTGCCCATTGGTCACTGGGTTAGGCAAGGCGATGCTCATCGAGTTTGACTACCAAGATAATTTGGTGCCATCTTTCCCGTTCATCGACCCGCTCAAAGAGCTTTGGGTGTCTTGGTTTATCGAGGAAAAAGCTTTGCTTGGCACCTACAAAGCCATGCTACGTGGCTACGCTTAACGAGAGGGTGAATCATGGATGAAATTAGCGTTGCAATGATTGTGGTGACCCTTTGGGAGACTTTTGGTTGGTTGACCGTGATCGGTGCCGTGGTGGCCTTGATCATGCTGGTTTTGTTATTCAAAGCCTTTGTCAGACGACGCGCTGGGCATCAGCCATTTGCCAAACTTTTTTGGCGCGGCATTGTCGTGATGTTGGTCGTGGCGGCTGTGTTAACCCCGTTTGTGCCGGTGTGGACTTTGGCGCCAGTGGGTGACTTGCGCGGCCCGATTGACTACATCATGGCTTACGGCATGGCCTTGGCACCGGCCTCGGCGATTGGCGTGCTGTGGGTTTACTGGTCCACACTGGGTACGCCCAAGACCGCGTAAACCAAAGATCGCATAAACCGTAGACTGTCTAGCCAAGCACCGCATCCCAGAGCTTGCGCACCGCAGTCTTGACCGGCTGCATTTCGGCTAGTGGCACACGGGCTTTATCTGCGCCCTGCAAGCGCAGGGCGTGTTGCCGTTTGCGCAGCTCGCGATAGGCGTTAATGGCGCCTTGCGCAATCTCCTCTTGAATGAGGCCGAGTCTGCCTGCAATACCCAGAAGTGCAATGTTCCCAAGGTTGGGTATCAGCTCTGGGTGTGTGCGGGCATGGCATAACACCAAGTACTGGGTGACGAACTCCAAATCGACCATCCCACCAGGGTCGTGTTTCAAGTCAAAGAGCCCGCTTTTGTTGGGATGACCGTCACTGATTTTTTGACGCATCTCGCGTACATCTTGCGCGAGTTTCTGTTGATCCCGTGGCATGCAAAGCACATCTTTGCGGATGGCCTCAAACGCGTGTCCAACGGCGGGATCACCTGCTGCAAACCTTGCCCTGGTGATCGCCTGGTGTTCCCAGGCCCATGCATGTTCGGATTGGTATGTCCGGAATGCATCGACCGATACAGTTAAAAGACCTGCGTCGCCATCTGGTCGCAGGCGCAAATCAACTTCATATAGGCGCCCCGACGAGGTCATCGTCGAGAGCCATGACGTCAAGCGACGCGCAAGCTTGGTGTACTGCTCGGCCGCATCGGGATCTGGATCGTCAAAAAGATAGACCAAGTCCAAGTCGGAGGAGTAGCCCAGCTCCTTACCGCCTAGCTTGCCATAGGCAATGATGGCAAAGCGCGGTACTCGTGCCTCAGTGGGCGCGACACGCAGCACCAGGGGCCAGACGCGATCGATGGTTTCGCTGAGCAAAAGATCTGCCAGCGCCGAAAGTTGGTCTGCCAGCGCTTCAACTGACAGTGTGCCTGCCAAGTCTTGTGCCAATAGCTGAAAGCTTAACTGTCGCTGCAAGTCACGCATCAAGTTCATTTGCTGTTCAACATCGGCCTGTCCATCAGCGAGCACGCAGGCTTGCATGTCGGCTTTCAGGTTCAACCGGACTCGATCAAAGTCGATTGGTTCCATCAGTGTGCCCCAGTCAATCAAGCTGTCGAGCACCACGGGGTGCTGAATGGCATACTGGGCCGCCCAGGGGCTAGCAGCCATGATGCGAGCTACCCGTGCCAGGGTTTGTGGGTACTCAATCAAGAGTGCCAGGTAAGCGCTGCGTTGAGCGATTGTTTCGATCAAATCCAGCAAGCGGGTGACCGTGACAGTCGGGCTATCGGTGTTGAGCGCAGCTTGTAACAACAGGGGTAACAGGTCATCAACGCGTTGTCTACTCTGTGCTGGCAGGCCTCTGATGCGATGACTTTCTAAGAACGAGTCGATACGCTGACGCAAGGATGCGCTGTCAGCACCAAATAAGTCTAGCAACCCAGGAAAGTCCTTGTCATGGTTGGCTGGCTGTAAGAACTGGGCTGATTTATCCGATTCATTGCTGCTCTGGTCCATCGACATGGGCGAGACATCAGCCACCGGCGTTTGAGCTTGATCTTGCGCGCCGAGTCCCGCGATGCGGAATGCATCACGAAAAACAGCTGCAACCTCAGCACGGTGCTGCGAAAGCCGACTTTCAAATGCCGCCGGCTCAAAGCCGAGTGCCAAGGCCAAAGCCGCCCTGAGCGCCGGGTCACTTGGTAACAGATGGGTTTGCGCATCTTCACGGTATTGCAACGCGTGCTCGACGCGTCGCAGGAACTCATAGGCAGATGCGAGTTCTTGCGCGGTTGACTGCGGCAGCAGACCGGCGCGCGCCTGAGCCTGTAAGGCTTGCAGCAATGAGCGTTGTTGCAGCGTGGGCATCTTGCCGCCGCGGATGAGCTGGGTGAGTTGAACCACGAACTCCACCTCGCGTATGCCGCCATTGCCAAGCTTGATGTTGTGTTCTGTATCGACACCCTGGCGAGCAGAGGCACGCCGCTGCCAGTCTAGTCGAATGCGCTCGCGCAAGTCCCGCAAGGCAGATAGCGCGTCAAAGTCGAAATACTTTCGATAGACAAATGGCAGTCGCATGCTCTCGACATGCTGATGGGTCAGGCTCATGTCGCTGTCGGCAAAGAATTTGGCTGGCATGATTCGGCCCTTTAGCCATGCGTAGCGCTCCCACTCGCGGCCTTGCGTGAATAGATACTGTTCAAAGGCATCAAGACTCCAGGCCAGTGGTCCCGAATCACCATCTGGCCTCAGGCGAAGGTCCGTTCGAAACACTTGCCCGTGTTCATCCGGTTCCGAAATAATGGGCATCATGCGACGCGTGACATTGCCAAAGAACTCATGGTGTGAAATCGGACGAGGTCCGTCGGTTTCACCCTCATCACCGTAGAGCATGATGAGGTCGATGTCCGAAGATACGTTGAGCTCGCCACCGCCGAGTTTGCCCATCCCAACGATGACCATTTCCATCGGGCGAGCGCTAGCCAGATCCATGGGCATGCCATGGCGTTGGACCATCTCTTGCATGACACTCCGATAGGCCTGTTCGACCGAGAGGTCAGCGAGCAGCGTCATGGCGCCGGTGACTTCTGCCAGACTGGCTTGCTGGGCCAGGTCGCGAACCATCACGGCAAAGAACACCCGCTCGCGCAGTTTTCTGAGTACCCGACGGCAATCAATGACTGGCAAAATGGCGTTTTGCAAGGGGATGCCAGCCAGTTCGGCGAACCAAGCGTGGATTTGACTGCTTGTCACTTCGTGTTGGCAGGCATGAGCGAGCCAGTTTTGTAGTGCTTGGCTGGCTTGCACCCGTCTGCGCAAAGCGCCAGACCATTGAAGGGCAGGTTGCAAAATATCTTCAGACATAAGTTGTGCTTGTTGTCGGGATGGAGCTATCGGGTCTGTGCGCCGTTCATACTAGACCTGCTATAACGTAAGACTTACTGTAGCAGTAAGATATTCGGTTTATCACGTCAGTGGCAGGGATTCTTTTGGGTGTTGTCAAACTTTTGCTTCGTATCGCGCTAATCACCGGCATGGTGGCGTATTTTGTTGCTGGTGCTGGCTTGCTGGCCGCCCGCTACTGGTTGTTGCCTCAAGTGGATCAGTGGCGTCCCGAGATCGAGCAGGCGTTAAGCGCAGCGGTGGGCACACCCGTGCGTTTTGACGCGATCAGTGCCGATTGGCGTGGTCTTAATGCCAACCTGAAAATTACCAATCTGACGATCCTCGATAGTCAGGGTGTAGCCCAACTCGGCGTACCCATGACCGATGCGATCGTGTCATGGCGCAGCTTGTTAAAGCAAAAGCTCGTGTTTAGATACATTGGCGTGCGCGACGTTGTTCTGGTGGCCCGCCGCGATCCGCAGGGAAAGATTCAAGTCGCTGGGTTTGAGCTTGAGCAGGGCAACCAGGCGAGCACCAGTTTCTTGCAGTCAGACACCATGCAGTGGCTCTTAACACAAGGCCGCCTCAATATTGAAAACGCTCGCTTGGTTTGGATCGACCAGCAGCGCAAGGCAGTACCACTGGCGGTCGACAATATTGATCTCACGGTTGACAACGGCTTGCTTGGTCACAAGCTCGATCTCAAGGCTAATCTGCCAGAGCATTGGGGGGGCGCACTTGAGGTGGTTGCTAATATCGACTCGGTTCAGAGTTCTTTATCGCGTTTATTTGATGACAAGCCAGATGGTTACATCTACGCCAACGTCAGTGAACTCTACCCGCAAGCCATGCCTGCCTGGATCGACATGCCTGAGATACGTGGCAGCTTTGCTGGCCGACTATGGCTCGATTTTTTCGATGGCAAGTTCACCAACTTTACATTGAGCTTAGCTGGTCGTGATTTCACTTTCAAACCGACCGAGTTTGATGAAGATTGGTTCACGCTTGGTCAGTTTCGTTGGCAAGCTTCTGGGCCGTTGTCGATTACAGGTGCTGATATAAAGTTTCCAGACTATGTTGCTGCTTCCAAGTCACGAGAGCTGCTGGCTAGCAGTTTGACTCTGGAAAACAGTGTCTTTCGGACACCAGCATCAGGTATGCAACCGATTCAGGCGGATCAGCTCAGTGCGGATGTATCGTTGACCCGACCCGCTAAAGATGAATATCGACTCGAGGTACAGGACCTTGCATTTGCCAATCCGGATGGATTGATTACGGCTCGTGGATCTTGGGCGCTTGACCAGCAGGGTAAAGGCGGGCGCCTGGATCTGAAAGGAACGCTGGCGCGTTTCAAGCTTCCTAGTTTGTATCGATATTTGCCCGATGCCATTGGTACAGACGCCCACGATTGGTTGACCACTGGCTTTACTGCCGGCGTCGTCACGCAAGCCTCGTTTGAGATTGACGGGATGGTTGATGATTTTCCGTTTAGCAGCGGTCGTGGCCCGGGCACGTTCCGAATTGACGGAAGTCTGCAGGATTGGGGAGTGGATTATGTTTCCTCAACGGTAGAGGGCGAGTTGCCATGGCCACCTTTGACCAACATGAATGGCACGCTGAACTTATTGAATGATCGAATTGGGGTTGATATCACGGTTGGTTCGCTGGCGTTACCCAAGGGTGAGCGTATCAACCTATCGGCGCTTTCAGCTGAACTTGTTGACCTCGAGGGTGATCCTGTGCTGACGATTACGGCACAAACCAAGGCCCAAGCCGATAATTACTTGGCGTTATTTAAGAGCACTGCTTTGCGTGATATTGCGCCAGAGTTTGTTAGGGGTTTTAAGGGGCAGGGCGACTGGAACATGCCGTTACGCTTGCGTGTCCCGTTAAACGACGTCGAGCAAACCTCGTTCAGTGGCGATTTAGGGTTCAACAGCGGCTCGGTGTCTTACGAGGACGGGCCGCCATTGACTGATATCCAGGGTGTGGCGCTGTTGACGCAAAAGGGCTTTGAATCACAAGGTATCTCAGCCAAGTTTCTGGGTGGCAATATTGCGATTGATGGTGGCGTCAATGAAAAGTTGCATGCGATTAGCGGCAAGGGTGAGCTAGCGTGGCCAGACGTTGCTAAATTTGCCAAGAGCGCGATCCTTGTCGATTGGCTCAAAGGGAAAATGGCTTATGGTTTTGAACTGACCATCAAAGATGACCAGTTTGATTTTTTGATGGATTCAGATTTGGTCGGCACACAAATTTCGTTGCCTGCCCCATTTGCTTTGTCTGCGGGGCAAAGTGCTCGGACGCGCATACAGTGGCGAGGCAATTTGACCGGGACACAGCCAGCCAATTGGTCCGTGTCGGTGGCCAACCGTTTGACAGTGGCAGCTACATCTTTAATTTCCAACGACGCGAACGCGAAGTTTTTTCAACGCGTTAACGTTGCGCTTAACTCAGCCAAGCCCTTGGCAGGTAAAGGCTTAACGGTATCAGCTGAGCTACCAACCCTTGATCTTGATGCGTGGATGCCGGTGGTTCAAACGATCACACGCGAGCTCGAGGCCTCCAGTGGAAAGGATTCGGGTTTATTGCCGGTTTTTGTTGGAGCGAAATTGCAGACTCAGCAATTGGTGATGGGTGGTAGTCGGCTGAAAGACGTCGTGGCAGACTTGTCTGTTAAAAACGCTCGTCAATATGTGCTTAGTCTGGCGTCAGACCAAGCCAATGGCTCGGTGCAGTGGGCAGTTGACCAGGGAAAATTGCAAGACGGTATTCATGTTCGGCTCGACCGCCTTGAAATAGGGGCTCAAGACAGTGGGCAGCCACAACTGGTCAAAGAGGCTGATCGAGCTGCCAGGGTATTGCCTGAGAGTGGAGCGCTTTCGAATCTGCCACAATTGGATATTGAAATCAAGGATCTCACCTTGTACGGCGTGCGACTCGGTGAGCTTAAACTGGCTGGGCGTAACTCCTCAAGCAACAAAGAGTGGCAAATTTCTAGCATGCAAATAGTTAACCCAGGCGTTCATCTGGCTGCTTCGGGCAACTGCCGTTTTGATCAAGATCCGGGCGTGACGCTGGATGTTGAAATGAAGATCTCAGATTTGGGTGAAATGATCAAGTACATGGGCTTTGGCGAGCGAGTACGAAAAGGAGACGGCACATTGAAGGCAAACATTCAATGGGCGCGTTTTCCCTGGCGGTTCGATTACTCGGGTCTGTCGGGCGATGTCCAAATTAATCTGGAAGAAGGCGTG
>CAZLFB010000065.1:0-22322 GCA_964558695.1 uncultured Orrella sp. | reverse complement strand
CTGGCAAGCCAGTTTGTCACTATGCTGGTTTAGACGATTGATCTGCAAGAAATCAGACTTATGGGGCTTACTACCATGGCAGCTCTGACAAGTCGATGCCGAACGACCATCATCGGCGCCACGCAAGCGCGGACCATGCGGGTCAGAGGCAGCGATCTGGATGCGGCTGCCCGAAATGTGGTGCCCATCAGACTCGTGACAAGTGGCGCAAGTGAAACCGGCGCCACCCTTGGCTTTGCTGGCCATGTGCACGTCCAGCGAGCGGTCCGCCGTATCGAGTGAAGAGTCTAGGTCGCCGTGTTTGACGCCATCCCCACCCCCACCTCGATAGTGACAAGTGCCGCAATTTTGGGTGCTGGTCTTGCCAATATGCTGCGCCACGAGCGCTAGATCAACTGCGTCGAAATACTTGCCGGATCCCGGCGGGAACTCGGTGCGTTGCGTGGGCACTTCACCGGCCAATCCAGGTGGCTTTTTATAATTGCCAACGCCAGTGTGGTGGCAAACGAGACAATCAACTTTCTCTTGGGCACTGAAATCAAAGCTGCTGTCCTTCCAGCCGTAACCGACGTGACACGACTGACAGAAGCTCTCGTTGGATCGATCACCAAGGCAAAAGTTATTGAGCATGGTTTTTTTGCCCAACACCTTGCCGCTTTGCGGGTCTTTGTATTCCCAGCTCCAGTGCTTGGTGGCCATTATCTGTTTGGCCGCCTCGGTATGACAGGACAAACAGGCACGTGTAACTTCGGAGCCATTCAAAAATGGCCCTTCCAGCTCTTTAAATTTGCTGTGGTCAGCTGTACTGGAATTCACCTTGACGCTTGCGCCGACAACCGGGGCTTGCGTGTGTGCTGGCGCGTCTTGAGCCGCGAGTGCAAATGGACTGGCAAACGCCACAACTGCACTCAAAAGCCAGCAATGGCAATGTCGTTTCATGTCGGGTGACCTATCTGATATCTTTAACGTCTTGCGTATGTGGGTTCAGTTCCACATTGAGCACTTCACGTTAACCGCACCGCCTGGCCAACCACCTTGACAGAAATCAAGTGAAATTGAGTTTAGTGGCGTTGCCTAAAACCGGAATTTCGACGATGCATTTACCCATGGCAGGCTCGATCGCAGAAGATTGATTTAACACAAGATTTAGCACTCGATTCAACACTAACCTCAATATCTAGTGCCCAAGGAAATACCGCCGACACCGAGTATCTGGCTTAGCAGCCAGCATGTCGCTGGGTACTTTGCCAAATTTAAACCTTGTTCTTTGACCTTGGTCAGCACTAAGCTAAAGCCATCGGGTTTGGTCTAAACCATCACGACACCGATTGGCTGACACTGAATCGACACATCACCGCGTGCGCACCACACCGGCCGCCAATGGAGCAGTAACAGCATGACAACTTTAGAAGACATCACCAACATGCAACCCATCAGCTTGGATGTGTTGGCAGAGAAATACCTTAAACCCGGTGAGCATTCGGCTCAAGACATCTTCCGGCGCGTGGCCAGCGCCCTGGCAAGTGTCGAGCCCAAAGACCAGGTGCTTTGGCAAGAGCGATTTTTAAGCAACCTACAACGCGGTGCCATTGGTGCAGGTCGCATCATGAGTGCCGCTGGCACGGACATCGAAGCCACTCTGATTAACTGCTTTGTGCAACCCGTTGGTGACTGCATTCAAGGTACTGACAAAGACGGCTTCCCAGGCATTTATGAGGCACTGCGTGAGGCTGCTGAAACCATGCGTCGTGGTGGTGGCGTGGGCTATGACTTCTCCCGCATCCGCCCCAAAGGCGCGCGTGTAAAGGGGACTGCCTCCATTGCCTCAGGCCCGTGCAGCTATATCAACGTATTTGATCAGTCTTGCTCGACGGTAGAAAGTGCGGGTGCGCGCCGAGGCGCTCAGATGGGTGTGTTGCGGATCGATCACCCTGATGTGCAGGAGTTCATCACTGCCAAGCGAACCCCGGGACGCTGGAATAATTTCAATGTGTCTGTGGGTGTGACTGACACGTTCATGAAAGCGGTCGAACAAGACGAACAATGGCCACTAACCCATGTTGCAGAACCCAGTGAAGCCTTAAAGCAATCTGGCGCCCACACACTAGAAGACGGCCGTTGGGTGTATCGCACCGTGCGCGCACGCGATTTGTGGGACACGGTCATGCAATCCGCCTATGATTTCGCCGAGCCAGGCATTCTATTTCTAGACAACATTAACCGCGACAACAATCTGCGCTATTGCGAACGCATTGACGCGACCAACCCCTGCGGTGAACAGCCGCTGCCCTCTTACGGTTGCTGCGACCTTGGCCCCATCATCCTGACACGATTTATCCAGCATCCATTTGGGCGCACGGGAACAGCTTCATTCGACTTTGAGGGTTTCAGTGAAGTCGTTGCGACTCAAGTGCGCGCACTAGACAACGTGTTGGACGTCACCTTTTGGCCGCTAAAAGAACAACACCAGCAAGCCATGGATAAGCGCCGCATTGGTGTGGGCTTCACGGGACTCGGTGATGCATTGGTGATGCTCGGTTTGCGCTACGACCATCACGACGGTCGTGAAATGGCCACCCGCATCGCCTGCACCATGCGCGATGTTGCCTATCGAGCCTCGGTCGAACTTGCCAAAGAAAAAGGCGTGTTTCCTGCCTTTGATGCAGCCAAATATCTTGAAGCAGGCACGTTTGCCAGTCGCCTGCCAGACGACATCAAAGCGTTGATCGTCAAGCACGGCATACGCAACAGTCACCTGATTTCGATTGCACCAACAGGCACCGTTAGCCTGGCATTTGCAGACAATGCCTCTAACGGTATCGAGCCTGCATTCTCCTGGCGTTATCAACGCAAGAAACGTGAAGCCGACGGCACCACCCAAGAGTACGCTGTTGAAGACCACGCCTGGCGTCTTTATCGTGAGCTCGGTGGTGACGTTGACAATCTTCCGGATTACTTCATCTCGGCACTTGAACTGTCTGCTGGTGATCACATCGCCATGATGGAAGCGGTTCAGCCCTTTGTCGACACAGCAATATCCAAAACGGTCAACATTCCTGCCGACTACCCTTATGCAGACTTCAAGCAGCTGTATGTCAAAGCCTGGGCGGCTGAACTGAAGGGACTTGCAACTTACCGGCCCAACAGCATTTTGGGTTCGGTGCTCTCAACCACGCCCGAACCTGCCCAGACCACGGCGCCAGCGCTTGACCCAATGCGCACGGTCATTGAGAAGCGGCCCAAAGGCGGCTTGCCTGCGGTGGCCGAAAAAATTGAGTATGTCACCCAGGACGGACAAAAAACCCTTTACATCGTGGTTTCGTTCATCCCGATCACCGATTCAGACAGTGACGAGACTGTTGAACGTGCGATTGAGTTTTTTATGCCAGTTGGGCAAAGCGATCAATCCCAGCAATGGGTGACCGCCAGTATGCGCTTACTGTCGCTGGCTGCTCGGGGCGGGTTTTTAGAGCGCGCGCTCAGCGACATGCGCAAGGTAGTCTGGGATCGTGGCCCTGTCAGATTGGGCACCGTGCTCAAAGCCGATGGGACTGAAGTGCCGCGCTGGCATGACTCCGAGGTTGCGGCAATTGCCTACGCGCTCCAACGCATCATCGATCGCAGGCGTGGACTGGTTGCCGTGGCTGCTCAGACGCCTGCGCAGCCATCTGGCAACGAAACCATGGCGGGGCGAAAATGTCCCGAATGTGGTGCACACGCCATGATTCGCAAAGACGGCTGCGACTACTGCACCGCATGCGGTCATGTTGGAAGCTGCGGATAAGACGCCAACACCTGAGCGCAAAACGCCTCCCTATCTAGGGAGGCGTTTTCTACAAAGACACACATCACATTGATGCAGACACTAAACAAATAGACCTGCACAATCGCGTCAAACTCCACCGATGAATCATGCGGCAAGAGCTGGTGGACCTCTTCTCTTTTTCAGGAACTGCACCAAGGCAGCAGCTGCCGCTAAGCCGAAGCCGGCTAAATCGGTCGCCAAACCACCGGAAATCAACAAGACGGATGCTGCCAGCAAAACCAGGCGAATCCAGCCTTTGGCCAGCCCGAAATACCAGCTCTGCAACGAAGCCGCGAGCAAGTAAACACCTAGCAGCGCCGTGATTGAATAATGAATAATCTGCCAGACATTATCACTTTGCAACAACAAGGCAGGACTATAGAAGAACATAAACGGCACGAGGAAGGCTGCCATGCCATATATGAACGATGTCACCGAGGTCTTCATGGGGTCACTGCCCGCAATCGCAGCCCCTGCATAGGCTGCCAGCGCAACAGGCGGCGTGATGGCTGAGATCACCGCGTAGTAAAACACAAACATGTGTGCCACCAGCGGACTGATACCTAGCTTGATCAAGCCAGGCGCCACCACGGATGCTGCCACCGCATACGCTGCTGTCGTGGGCATGCCCATGCCAAGAATGATGGCAATCAGCATGGCAAAAATCAATGCCATGAGCTGGCTTTGACCAGCAATGTCGAGAATCATGTTTGAAAAGCGACCGCCAATGCCCGTCAAACCAATCACGCCAACAATCAATCCAGCACACGCACAGACCGCAATCAATTGGATCGTGCCCTTGGCACCCAAATGCAATGCATCAAGCACGCCACGCGGCCCCATACGGTCCTGCATGCTCAGCCAACTCACCACCAAGGTGCTGAACATGGCTAGCGTACCGGAACGGATCACCGAATAGCCCATCACCAGACCACCAATCAAGATCACCAACGGCGCAAATAAATAGACCTTCTTGAGCATCGCCACCAGCGATGGCAGCTCATCACTAGAAAGCCCAACCATGTTGAGTCGCTTAGACTCATTGTCGACCATGAA
The DNA here is from genome assembly GCA_964558695.1 of uncultured Orrella sp. Taxonomy (GTDB): domain Bacteria; phylum Pseudomonadota; class Gammaproteobacteria; order Burkholderiales; family Burkholderiaceae_B; genus Algicoccus. Next base: position 17,461 of record CAZLFB010000065.1, on the reverse strand, counting down.
GTAGACCGCCAAGAAATAGAGTGCAGCCGGCAGTGTCGCGGCCACAATCAATTCAAAATACGGAATACCCGTGATTTCGGCCATGATGAAGATACCCGCACCCATCACGGGCGGCATCAACTGACCACCGGTTGATGCGGCCGCTTCAATCGCGGCAGCGCTACGCGGCGGGTACCCTACCTTCTTCATCAAAGGAATCGTAAAGGTACCAGTCGCAGCCACGTTGCCCGCTGACGTGCCATTGATGGTGCCCATCAAAGCGCTTGAGAGAACCGCCACTTTAGCCGGACCACCCCGAGCCTTACCAGCAATTGCGAAAGCAAAGTTGATGAAATAGTCACCTACTTTAGAAACTTGAAGGAACGCCGAAAACGTAATGAACAGAATGATGTAGGTTGACGAAACCGCCGTGGTCGGTCCGAACACACCTTCCATTGAATAAACAAACGAGAACAACAATTCGGGAGAAATACCGCGATGGTACAAAACGCCCGGCATCCATGGGCCAACTACGCAGTACAACAAAAAGATGACTGAGATGATCGGAAGCGCCCAGCCAGCGCAACGGCGGGTAATTTCCAGGATCAACAGCGTACCCATCACGCCAATCACCACATCGCCGGAGGTGGGTGCAGCGCCAGCGCGGAACAACAGAAAATCCAGATTAATCAGGATGTAAACAAAACAGGCAATGCTCGCTGCGATGGCAACCCAGTCAACTAAGGGCACACCGGTCTCAGACTTCTTACCCATGCTGTACATCATGAAACCAAGCGCACAGCCAAATGAGACGTGCGCACTGCGATACAGCCACGGATCCATGGGATAGAGATTCAGCACCAAAATGTGAAAGGCTGTAAAGGCCACGCATCCCCAAAAAAACAAGTGCTTTTCAAAAGGCCTTAGGGTTCGCTGTTCACCGCCAACTTCGGCATCCTCAACCGCATGAGCTGCCTGAGCGTTCAGGTCGGGATGTGATATCGAATCAACGTGGGACATAAACGGAATCCGTCAAAGTAAAAAATGCCCCTGCAACCAATGGTCGCAGGGGTTTACAACATGACTTATCTAACAGCTTACATGGCGGCTGGGTTTAGCTGAATGCCTTTCTCCTGGAAATACTTCACAGCACCAGGGTGAAATGTCAGAAAGTCATTCTTCGAGGCGTTCTGTGGCACTGTTTCCTTGGCAGCGGCATGACCCTGAACCATATCGGGATTGCTCTCCATGATCGCCTTGGTCAGTTCATAGACCAAGCTATCTGGAAGGTCCTTGTTGGCAACTGCAAAGTTAAACAAACCGACCGTGTTCATGTCGGCAGTCTGAGTGCGATAGGTGCCCGTGGGGATGACAGTTGGCACGACTTCTGGGGCAGCCTGGCGAATCTTGGCGATTTCATCGTCCGTAAAGCCAAAGAACGTCACCGGACGCTGCGCTTCGATTTCAGAGAACGCGGGGATTGGTTGACCTGCTGCAAAGCAGAATGCATCGATCAAGCCATCACCAAGTTGGCCAGCCATGTCAGAAGCGCCACCGTTACGCACCGTGACTTTCATGCCAAGCGCATCAAAGAAAATTGGGAAGTACGTGCCTGGCGTACCAGCGCGCGGACCAACACCGACGTTTTTGCCATTCAGATCAGAAAAGGTCTTGATGCCCGAACTCTCGTTAACGACACATGCAAAGGGTGTGTCATACATGGGGAACATGGCACGCACGTTCTGGTGCTTTTTACCGTTTGCCCAGCCCTTGCCATTCCAGCCGTTATAGGCAACACCCATGGTGACCATACCCAAATCGACGTTGTTGGCATCAACCAGAATCATGTTCTGGTTAGGACCTTGCGTTTGCTGGGTCGACACGTTCACACCGGTTTTGTCGGTCATGATGTTGGCAGCAACACCACCGTAGACGAAGTAAACACCGCCCACAGAGGCAGTACCGAGCGTCAAGCTCTTGGGCCAATCGGACTTGTCCTGAGCCAATGCCACTGAGGACATCGAAACCGCCGCCAAGACGGCAACGGAGCTTTGAGTCAATAGACGTGACAGTTTCATAAATTAGTCTCCCTTTGGGCTAATAAGAATTTTCAACAAGCACAGTAGGCTACCACTGTTGAGATCACATAGGATCAGTGCATACCCGTAGTGCGAGTGGACGCCATGATAATGGTCATGCCGCATAATCTCAAGCCAGCAGCCGCCACTAAAAGGGTAAACGATGATGGCACTCAAACATGTTTGATATGCATCAGCACCAATGGGCTAGTCCGACAAAGCTCGCTGGTAGCACGCCAGGATGTATCTGGCCGTCATCAAATCCAAATGAGCACCGCCGCCATTCTTAAATACCGTAATTTCATCATCAGACTGGCGACTAAATCGGTGACTGTCAAGCTCATAGAAATCGGCCAACACATCGCACTCCTTGATCACACCTGCAGCAATCGGGATTTTGAGCTCCCCAATATGATGAATCGTGGTTTCGCGACTATCGACAAATAGACGCGCACGTTTGAGTACCTCATCATCAGCCTCGCGCATATCGGCCCGAAACGCGCCAATCAAATCAAGATGCTGACCGGCTCGCAACCACTCCCCCTTGATCAGGGGTGTTTTGGACAGCGTGGCACAAGATATCAAGTCAGCATCACGAACAGCACGCGCGAGATCAGAGGCCACGGCCACGACTTGGCCGAGCGTACTTTGGCGGCTGGCAAGCTGATGTGCGCTTTGCACCCTGTGATTCCAGAGTTCAAAGCTCGCTTGCGGAAACATCGTTTGATAAGCCGACAATGCAGTTGAAGCAATCCGCCCTGCCCCCACGATCAACACTTTTTCGCAATCGGGTCGCGCGAGTTTGCTGGCGGCCAGAAAACTGTCACCAACGGTCTTAAATCGGGTAACCAAATCAAAGTCGACCATGGCTTCCAAACCACCGGTTTGATCGTTATAAAGAGTGACGCTTCCTTGAACCGATGGCAACTGGTGCAGCTGATTGTCAGGAAAAATCGTGGCCACTTTAACGGCCATACCAAGACCATCGATCCAGGCCGAACGCATCAAAAGCGTCTGGCTCTCACGCGTGAGAAAACTGTCACTGATTCGAGCCTTGGCGAGCCGATGGCCCTGTTCAATGGCCTGAGCAAGCTCTGCCCAACTTAAGTGCAGCTCAACATCGGATGCAAGGACATTTAGCATGGCCAATGCCCCATGGGTTATTGGCAACGCGTCGCTGAGCCAGGCTGACCATTACGCCAGCCTGCGCTGATCGCTTGGGCAAGACGCTCAATGTTGGCTTGCTGCGCCTTTACCAGCGGGACGACGCCGGGCTCAACTGGCTCTCGTAACACGCTATAACAGACCAGTTTGACCGCTTGTCCATCAGAACGACCTGGCGAGACTTGCCACGCAGCGGCCAGTTCTGCGTATTGTCCGGGCATCAAATCAAATCGCTGAACATCCACCGAGATGGTGGTCACGCCGCTCATCACACTGGCTTGTGACTTGGGCAATGGCGGCATACCAAGCTCGCGCGTCAGCGCGACGGCAAGGGCATTGCTGACTTGTTTGCTCAAAGGTGCAGTCCATCGGTCGTGCGCGAGTTTCATCAGCTGATCATCCGATCGACGAACCACGATCATCACGTCATCGACAGGCGACGGCACTGTCACCGAGCCAATCGAGTATGGACCCATGGGTGCAACAGTCGAAGCACTCACAGACCGGGTGTCGACGGAAGGTGTCAACGTGTAATACACACTGGGTTGACCTGCACAGCCAGCCAATGCAGCCACAGACACCATTAACATCAAAACCCGTTTTATCACTTGTCGGCTCCTAAGGTGTCACGCGAATAAGACGTCGATGGCTCGCCAAACAGAAGCGAGTTTGGACGCTCGCGCAACTCATTGACAAACTCACGGGTCGAGCGCAAAACCTCATCTAGATCTTGAATCGCTTGCCCCACCTGTGCAGGCAACTCATCGCTCGATGCCAATATTCGGTTGACGTCGTCCAGCGTGCCCTGCAGCTTGCTCAACGTGTCAGAGAGCTCAGGGGTCAGCGTGTTGTTTACAGTTCGACCGACTTTGGTGAGTTCCTTAAGGGCCTGCTCGAGGTCCTTGCCAATCGCTTGGAATGGCACTTGATCGATGTGATCAATAATGTCACCAATCTGCTTTTTCAGGTCATCAAACGTTTGTGATGCAATGGTTGGAACATGAACTGGGAGGGTGCCTTCAAACTTTGGGCCAGACGGCGTTCCAGCCCGATTGACCAAGTCGATGTATAGTCCACCGGTCAGTATGCTGGCCTGCCGCAGCTGGGCTCGCATCCCGAAGTCGATCGCCTCCTGCAGCAAGTTTCCTAATGTTTGGGGATCACTCGATTTGACCTGCAGGTGCTCGTAAGCGGCGCCGAGCATCGCGGGATAAAGCGTGGCTCTCACCAAAGTAAAGAAGCTCTTGTCTGTCGGGTCTAGACTTAGATCTACCGAATCCACCACACCGATTTGCACGCCATGAAATTCAACCGAAGAGCCAACCTCTAAGCCACGAGTGGACTGATCAAATCGCATGGCAATCGGCACGCTCGGACCCTCTGGCAAGGACTTAGCCATCTCACGGCTGTTAAAAAGCTTAAACACATTCTCAGGCGCAACCGGAGTACTCGGCCCAAACGATGCAAACGCGATGCCGCTCGAGAGAATCGAAGCCAGTGAGCCAACATGTACTTGCACGCCATTGGGTCCGAGGTCCACATTGATGCCACTTTCGTTCCAGAAACGCGTGTTTGCATTGACGTACTTATCGTAGGGATCATGAATAAAAACATCAATATCGACGTACCGCCCCGACGGATCTAACGTGTACTCCGTCACGACACCCACCGGAATTCTTAAAAAATAAATCGGCGTGCCAGGCTGGATTGAGCCGAGTGTCGGCGCGCGCAGTCGAAACCGCTGACCAGGTCGGTCGCTCGTAATAGGAGGCGGCGTATCCAACCCGACAAAATGGAGCTGATTGACTTTCACGTCGCCTTGGGCTTGGGTATCAGCCTCAATATAAGACCCCGAGAACAGCGTGGCCAAGCCAGATATGCCTGTCACCCCAACCGTTGGTTTGACGATCCAAAACTGCGAGTTATCGTTGGCAAGTGCTTCGGCATCCTTGTCGAGTTGGGCTGTGACAATCACAAACTCCCGGTTTTTACTTAGCTGTATGTCGGTGACTAAGCCAACCACCACATCACGAAACTTGACGCGTGTTTTGCCCTCTTCGATGCCACCAGCCGATTGAAATGAAATCGTGATGACCGGCCCGCGTGAAGCCCAGTCTTGCCAGACAATGGAAGCACCAGCCAAGGCCGCCACCAACGGGATCACCCACACCCATGCGAGATGACGTCTATGGCGATGACCGACTCGCGGCCTAGGCGGCATTCCCTCTTTGCTTGGCGTCGCATCAGTCATGGCAAGGCAACTTCATGGTGAATTTTTTATCCAAACTCAAACGGGCTGTGAAACATATTTTTCTGGCCAAACGACAAATCGCCGGTGACCAGCTCGACGCCAGGCGAGCCTTGAATCAAAGTGCATGGCAGACAACATGGTGAGCACAACCACAGCCCCAAATGCGATCGCTCCCCCACCAGGCGAAATCGAGAGCAGTTGGCCGAAATTCCCAAGTGAGGTCAAGAGTATCACGACAAATATATCAAGCATGGACCATGGGCCAATTTTCTCAACCAGCCTGTAAAGACGGGTTCTTCGCTTCAAACCAACATCCGAGCGACGCTGGGTAAGCCACAATAGCGTACCGAGCAAAAGAATCTTGAAAATCGGTACGAAGACGCTAGCGGTAAACACCACCGCAGCAATCCCCCAAGACCCCATATTTGCTAGCTCGATCACACCGCCCAGGATGGTGTGCCCTTCTCGACCGTTCATGGTGCCGATATACATCACGGGCAGCGCATTAGCCGGGATATACAAGATTGCGGCTGCAAGCAGCAAAGCCCCTGCTCCGGGCAAACATGCGGGCGTGGGGGCAGCTTCCAGTTCGGGGGGGGCTGCTGGCAAACCAGCGTCAATCGCGATGTAACGAATTCTGGTTGGCGTGAGTTTGATAAATGACGTGAAAAAAACGGCACTGGCCACCGTTGCATAAAGACCCACGCCCACCACAACCTGCGCCAAGTCGACTAGCTTCACGATAGCGACCAGTGAGCCCAGCAAAAAAACTGGCACCATGCACCAGTGCCGCACCCAGCCCAACAAACGTAAAACAAACTCAAAATATACGGGCAATCGCCCTGCCGCCATCGGAATAAACAGCAGCGCTAACAAAAATAACTTAAGGAGTGGAAAACCGAACCCGACCAGCGCAGTTAAGACCGCCACTTCACTAAAGCCTGCATGCCAGGTTGCTTTAACCGCCCCCAGGAAATTAGTTGATTGTGCTGTACCTTGTAACGACAATGTCACCACTGGGAAAGCATTGGCTAACACAAACGAGATGAAAGCCGCCACGACCGCTGCTAGCCAGGCCTCTGCCGTGAAAGCCCCATGGGTCTCCAAAACCTCGCCGCAACGGGTGCAACGCGACCATTGCCCCGGCAGTAAAGGAGCACGCTGAAACAACGCACCGCAACTTGTACAGTTGAGTCTGAATGATTTATCCATCAATCGCGCTTAAGTCATACTAGGCGTCGAGTGTATCTGAACCGACTGAAAATCGGTACTAGTCCAAACCATGTGCAACCACCCGCGATCGCACAATAAGTTATTCTTTGCCTCGAGACCCCAACATCAAGGCCACGAGCGGTTCGCCAGCAAGCTAAATCTTTAAAACCAGCGGAGCACCACCGGAATCCAGATGGATGCCAGCACGGCCTGTGCAGCCAGCGCCAGACCGGCATAGGCGCCCGCTTGGTGACTGACTTGAATGGCTCTGGCTGCACCAATACCGTGCGACACCGTGCCAAGTGCAAACCCCCTGCGCATCCAGGCCACTTTGGTCGCGCCCTCACCCAAAATACCAAACACCGAGCGCGCCAAGAGTGCGCCGATCAAGCCGCTTAGGACGGCGAAGATCGCAGCGAGCTCTGCAATGCCGCCAATGCTGTCAGCTAGCCCCATGGCAACCGGTGCAGTAACTGACTTGGGAATCAATGACAAAGCCACCGCCTGCGGGACATCGAGCCACCAAGCAATTGCGAATGCGCTCAGCGCACTCACCGCGCCACCGCCCAAGGCCGCGAGCGTCAAAGCCAGCGCATGTCGCCTGAGCTCCACCCTTCTTTGCCAAAGCGGCAATGCCAATGACACGACCGCCGGTCCCAATAAAAAGTGAATGAACTGAGCGCCCGCGAAATACCGCTGATACGTGATATCAAGCCACCACAATGCACTACCCAAAGCCACAATGCTCCAGAGCACCGGGTTGAGCCAGGGCGTCTGATCAAAGTGCTGATAAACGGCCAAGCCAATGACATAGACAAGCAACGTAGCCGTCAAACCAAACAAAGGCGTGGCTGCCAGGTAGGTCCACAATTCAACGAAGTCAGCCACGATCACGCTCCTGCTCGGCATCGCCCGACCCCAACGGCTCGCGCATCAACCACCGCAACATAAGCACCGTGGCAATCAAGCCAAGGATGGTCGACAACAAGAGTGCGAGTGCTATTTGCCACCAGATGGTTGACAGCAAGTCCAGGTGCAAAATCACCCCAACGCCCACGGGTATGAACAATAACGACAGGTTGGAGAGTAAAAAACCAGCCACTGCGCCGACTTGCTCCCGAATCCACTGCAGCTGCAACGACGGCCACAACAACATCAGCCCAAGCACGGGCCCGGGCAAATCGAGCGCAAACAATCGTGCGATCACCTCCCCGGCGACCTGATATAGCAGCAATAACGTAAAACCAATCAAGGCAGGCATGCGGTTATCCGACAAACGTGTTTACACAAAGTCTAGACCAAATTGCCGAGACCAACCGCCCGCAGCATGAAAGACTTGCCTGTGGACCTGCCTTATGCAGGCTTTGCACGGAGTTCGGGCATTTGTCCTAGGGTCAGATACTGGCGCGCTGTCGGTGGTGTTGCGCTTAACCAAGAGTCAAACGATGACTTAGACAACACCACCGGCGTGCGTTTTTCGTCTTCGGGTTTGTGCATGCGGGCCATGACCGGATGTCCATCCGCGTTAATGGTAAGCATGGTAAATGATGCCAGCACGGTACTCGTGGCCGGATCAAGCCAACGCTGCCACAGGCCTGCAATCGCCATGGGTTCGTCATCTTTCTGCTCAATACACCAGCGAACTGCTTTGCCTGTTTCGTAGCAAGGTTCATAGAAACAAGCCGCAAGCACCAAGGCCCAATGGGCCTGACGCCATGCATCACGATAACTCGGCTTGTCTGCCACCGTCTCCAAGCGGGCGTTGTATGTATGGCGCGAGATCTTGGCATCCTTAGCCCAAGGCGGTACTAAGCCAAACTGCGCCAAGCCAATGGCCATTCGACCATCTCGGTGACTACGAACCAGCACCGGCCCTCGATGACCTGGATAAACCTCACGAGGCGCTGCAGGCAAATCCAACCCGAATGTCGACTTAACCCAATCGGGTCTTCGGGTGGGGGTATAGACCGCGCACATAGTCAGACACTTCATCTATGGAGCCATCGGCCCCTTAATCCTTGACACCATTTAAGGCACGATAGGTCTGAATGACCTGGCTATCATCGGCTTTGCCATCGCCTCTACCTGATGCGGCGAGATACATCTGATGGGCCGCTGCAGCGATTGGCAAACCAGCCCTTATGTCGTGGCCGGTTTGCAGCACGATCGATAGGTCCTTCACAAATATGTCCACCGCACTCTTGACCTCTGGATTGTCTTGCAACATGCGTGGCCCACGGTTCTGAAGCATCCAGCTTGATGCCGCCGACCCACTCATGATTTGTAGCAACAACTCAAGGTCCAGACCCGCTTTGTCAGCCAGTGCAAACGCTTCGGCTGCCACAGCGATATGCACGCCACATAGCAACTGGTTGATGGTCTTGACCATCGCGCCCTGACCGGGTGACTGACCGACATGAAACACGCGCTCACCCAGCACTTGCAACAACGGCGACATGGCCTCGTACGTGACTGTCTCGCAAGCAACCATCATCGTGAGCGTGCCGTCTTGAGCACCCACCACGCCGCCAGACACCGGCGAATCCACCAACCGATGGCCTCGTTCAGCGACTTGCTGCGCCAGCTTTTGTACGGCTGCCTGTGGACAGGTTGCCATCAGCACTACAGTCGAGGCGGGATTTAAGGCAGCCAGCGCACCATCTGCAAACAACACTTGTTCGGCTTGGGCAGCGTTAACGACCATCAGCATCAGAACGGTGGCACCCGTGGCGGCCTGTTTGGCTGAAGCTGCCGCTGCACCGCCTGAGTTTTCAAGTTCGGTCAATGCAGTGGTATTCAGATCGAATCCGCGCACCTCATGACCGGCCTTAACTAAGTTCTGTGCCATGGGTAAACCCATAGCGCCTAGCCCTACAAATGCAATGGTTGTCACAACAATATCCCTTTCATCCAAGACAAGAATCAAACATATTCGCCAGCCGCAGGCGTGATGCCATCACAAAAACCAACGCTTAAACGGCCGGATCACGCAGCGCTTGCTCCAAGAACATCAAGCGATCCTGCCCCCAATACAGCACACCATTCAGTACGTAGGTTGGCGCACCAAACACCCCAAGCTCAATGGCTGTGTCGGTGTAGTGATCGTAAGTCGCTTGAACCGTCACCGATTCGGCGTCAGCCAGACAATTGGCTGGCAAGTCACACTCATCTATAACTTTGGCCAGAGTTTCTGGACTGGCGATGTCACGCTCTTGCACCCAAACGGCGGCCATCAGCGCACCGGCCACCTTAAACGCGGCTTGCTCGCCTAGCGCTTGTTGCACGGCAATAATCAACTTCGATGCCATGGTTGGTACCACCGGGAAATACTTAGGCTCCAAATTCAAGGGCAGCTTTAAGTGATCACGAAATCGGGCAAGCTCCACCAAACGATAGGCTTTGCGCTGCGCCGGTCGATCCTTTAGTTGCACCCCACCCGAGACCGGAAACACCCGACCAAGGTCGATCGGCCGCACCCGAACCTGAGCGCCTGCGGCGCTTGCAATTTCGCCCAAGCGCTGATGGCCCAAATATGTCCAAGGACTTTGTGGGGCAAAGTAGTAGTCAATCGCAAGTGTCATGGCAACCCTTCTGTTTATTCAGTACTGCTCTGACGTTAAACGAAAGTGACGCTCTTGTGTAGCAACTTATTGCCTGGACAGACAAATTTGCCAGCTTCTGAATCCTTTGCCCTAGCCTCATTGACCCCAACGTTGGCGCGAACTAGACTAAAACTACTGATTTGATTAGGGTTGCCGTGAAACATCCACTTGCCTCGTGTCTGCTTGCGTTATCACCATCCCTGTGTCTGGCTCAAGAGATCCCTGACGCCCTGATTGGCGTATGGGCCAGCCCCACTTGTGCGGCGCCCGCAGACACACTGGTGATGTATCGAAACTTCTATCTGTGGCTCGGAGAAGAAGAAACTGCACTCACTGGCTTGACCGCGTCAGCAGCACAGCCCGAAGGCTGGGCAAGACTTGAAGAGTCCGACGGTTATCCCAACTTCTTTCAAATTCAACCAGACGGGCGCCTACGTGAAGCGTTCCTGCCCGAGAGCGCAGACAAAACATCGGCACCGAGCCAAGACTGGCTAACCGCTGACTACGAATCCTGCGCAAATGCATTACCGCCCGGCAAAGTGCTTTTGCATGGTGAGCCGGTGGCGCTTTTACAAGTGATCAGCAACGCTCAAGGGCTATGTGAGACGGATCGACAGGCTTGCGCGAACCAGATTTTTTCTGGCATTGATGTCTCTGGCGATGGCAACCTAAGCGTGGCGGAAATAGCGCGGTTATTCCGGGTTGCTGGCTATGTGGCTGCAGTTAGCCAGGACACCGCCGCCAACAATGACGAGCTGGCTGGTCTCTTGGCGGCGGGACTGCCTTTGGGTCCCCTGATGGCGTCAGCAGTCGTCAATTCATTTGACTATGACAACGACGGTGTGGTGTCACTGGCTGAGTTAAGTCAGGACCGCGGAACATTGATCGAACCGTTTGAGCCCAAAACTGGCTCAGCGCTGAACTCAAGACTCAATCAAATGAGAGAGGCGTTAAAGCCACTGAGCCAGCTACTGGATCATTTTGGGAAATAGGTAGGCAACGATCATGGCACTGAATTGTCGCGTCGGAGACTTGGCCATCACGGTTAAGTGTGAAATCCCGGAAAATCTCGGACGAATTGTGCGTGTGCTGGCGTCCAACGGTATCGAAGACTGGTCTGATTACGGACCCCTGCACACGTGGGAGGTTCAGACGCTATCGGAGTCTGACACACTAACCTACGTCATCAAAGGCAAGCTCTGCTTTAAAAGCAAGGGGCCCGTACCCGACGCATTTTTAAGACCCCTGCGTCCGCCGGCCGACGAACCGGCACTCGAAACAGCGGATCCTGTGTCAGCCCAACCAAGCACCGCCTGAAATATAGCCCCAGACGACACAACATCCCCACGCCAGGTGGCGCTTGGCAGTATCATGCGCTGAGCATTTCTTGGGGGAGAGAACGTGAAACAGTATCAAGCATACATTGATGGTCAGTGGGTAGATCCGGCCAGCGGTCAGTGGTTTGAGACCGAAAATCCATTTACTGGACAGCCATGGGCGAAAATCCCTCGCTGCAACGCCGAGGACGCGCAACGTGCAGTCGCGGCAGCCTGGCAAGCGTTTGACAAAGGCCCCTGGTCTAAATTTACCGCTAGTCAGCGCGGCGCTATTTTGCGCAAGCTCGGCGACCTGATCGCAGAGAAAGCCGAGTATCTTGCGGACATCGAGGTTCGAGACAACGGCAAGCTCAAAGCCGAGATGCATGCGCAAACCCAATACATGCCGCAGTGGTTCTATTATTTTGGTGGCCTAGCCGACAAGATTGAAGGCGCAGTCATCCCAGTCGATAAGCCAGGCATGTTCAATTTCACGCGCCACGAACCCTATGGTGTGGTCACCATCATCACGCCCTGGAATTCGCCGCTGCTGCTGGTGGCCTGGAAACTTGCACCAGCATTGGCTGCCGGCAACACGGTTGTGATCAAGCCCTCTGAATTCACATCGGCCTCGGTGCTTGAGTTCATGGACCTGATTGAGAAGGCCGGATTTCCCAAGGGCGTGGTCAATGTGGTCACCGGTTTTGGTAACGAGGTCGGCAGTGCGCTGGTTGAGCACCCCAAGGTTGCCCGCGTGGCATTCACCGGCGGTGAGATGGGTGGCATCAAGGTGGCTGAAGCAGCGGCACGCGGGCTCAAACCCGTGTCACTTGAACTTGGTGGCAAGTCGCCAAACATCATTTTTGAAGACGCCAACATCGACAATGCGGTTAAAGGTGCTGTTTCAGGCATTTTTGCTGCCACTGGCCAAACCTGTCTGGCAGGCTCGCGCCTGCTAGTGCACGAGAGCGTTCACGATCAGGTTGTCGAGAAACTACTTGCACTAGCCAAAACTGCCCAAATGGGTAACCCAATGCAGGCGACCACCCAAGTAGGCCCTGTGACCACTCGCCCACAGTACGAAAAGATCCTCTCCTACATTGACGTCGCCAAGAGTGAAGGCGCCACTTGCGTGCTCGGCGGTGCGGCGGCCGCACGCCCGGAATGCGGTCAAGGCTGGTTTGTCGAACCAACCATCTTTACCGGTGTCAACAACCAGATGCGCATCGCACAGGAGGAGGTGTTTGGCCCCGTGCTTTCCATCATTAAGTTCAAAGACGACGAACAAGCCGTTGAATTGGCCAATGACGTGCTCTACGGGTTAGCGGCTGGCATATGGACCCAAAGCATTAATCGCGCCTTAGACGTCTCTGCACGTATTCGTGCCGGCACCGTCTGGGTTAATGCCTATCGGGTGGTGAGCTATATGTCACCCTTTGGCGGCTACAAACGCTCTGGGCTTGGCCGAGAAAATGGTCAAGCCATGATCTATGAATACCTACAAACCAAAAGCGTATGGATCAACACCAACAAAGAAATCGCCAATCCATTTGTGATGGGCTAATAAAGAGGCAGATCCCTTGAGAAGCTTTGGCGCTGACAGCGAGAACAGTCAAGGCAAACCGCACCGTGCGGACTGGCAGGTCATCCGTGACCTGCTGCCCTACCTGCTTGCCTATAAGTGGCGGGTGGCATTCGCGCTAGCGTGCATGGTGCTGGCCAAGTTTGCCAACCTTGGCGTACCGATTGTGCTCAAAGACATGGTCGACGCGTTGGACATCAATACCATGGCAGGTGCCTTGCTGGTGGTGCCGGTTGGATTGATCGTGGGCTACGGGCTACTGAGGCTGTCGACCTCACTCTTTACCGAACTCAGAGAAGCCTTGTTTGCGCGGGTAACGCAGCATGCAGTGCGCCAGATTGCGCTAAACGTATTTAATCACCTGCACCGGTTGTCACTTAATTTTCACCTCTCGCGCCAAACAGGCGGTGTGAGTCGTGACATTGAGCGCGGCACCCGAGCAGTCCAAACGCTGGTGTCGTTTTCTCTTTACAGCATCTTTCCAACGTTCTTTGAATTTGCGCTGGTATTGGGTTACCTGGCCATCTTCTACGACATCTGGTTTTCAGTGATCACGCTGGTCGCCCTGGTGCTCTACATCATTTTCACGGTCGTGGTGACAGAATGGCGCACCAATTTGCGTCGCACCATGAACCAACTCGATACACGCGCGAACCAGAAAGCCATCGACTCGCTGCTGAACTTTGAAACTGTCAAGTATTTTGGCAATGAAGCCTATGAAACACGTCGCTATGATGAAAGCATGCAGCAATATCAAAAAGCTGCCATCGTTTCACAACAATCATTGGCTGCACTCAATCTGGGTCAGCAGATCATTATTTCGGTTGGACTGGTTCTGATCGTTTGGCGTGCCGCGGCAGGCGTAGCCAACGGCAGCTTGACGCTTGGCGACCTGGTGCTGGTCAACACCCTAATGATCCAGCTCTACATGCCATTGAATTTTCTCGGTGTGGTCTATCGGGAGCTGAAGCAATCCACCGCTGATATTGACCGCATGTTTGACTTATTGAATCAATCGCAAGAGATCACTGATCAACCCGGCGCACCTGCACTGGTGATTCGTGACCCTGTGCGCGGGCCAACCGTTATCTTTGACAGGGTAAGTTTCAGTTACGACAAGCAACGACCCGTGCTCAAGGACATCAGCTTCACCATCGAAGCCGGCACAACCACCGCGGTCGTGGGTCGCAGCGGTGCTGGCAAAAGCACATTGTCACGGCTGCTGTTTCGCTTTTACGAGGTCGACTCAGGCTGCATCACGCTTGACGGTCAAGACGTTCGCAACGTGACTCAAACCAGTCTGCGGCAAGCCATTGGTATCGTGCCCCAAGATACCGTGCTGTTCAATGACACGATTGGCTACAACATTCGCTACGGCCGGCCAGACGCCAGCGATGCTCAAGTACACGCAGCAGCAGCTGCCGCGCAATTGAGCAACTTTATTGACCGCCTGCCACAAGGCTATGACACCCCAGTTGGTGAACGTGGGCTTAAGCTCTCTGGTGGCGAAAAGCAGCGCATGGCCATTGCACGAACGCTACTGAAGCACCCGGCTCTGTTGGTTTTCGATGAAGCCACCTCAGCGCTTGACTCCCGCACCGAGCGTGCGCTGCAAACCGAACTCTGGCGGCTAGCCCGCAATCGCTCAACACTGATCATCGCGCATCGGCTTTCAACCATCGTGCATGCCGACCAGATTTTAGTGATCGATCACGGCGAATTGGTTGAACAAGGCACACATGAATCACTGCTTGCGCGACAAGGCACTTATGCCCAAATGTGGCAAATGCAGCAATCTCAACCCGAAGAGCCGACGCTAGCATCGACGTAATGTCTCAGTCTGTCCGATCTGGTTTAGCGACTAGCCACTTTCAAGCCGCGGGATGAAATACACCTGTGCGCCAGGCGGCAGTGTCTGCGTGTAAACAATCTCATGAATCACGCCATCAATGGCCACCGCGCTGTCTTGTTCCAGCACGGCAGCAAGCCCCGGATAGCAGCGATCGATTTCACGCAATAGCGCCCTAACGTTTGAGACGTGAAGTTCTAAGACCTCCTCGCCACGAGTGAACGGCTCAAAAGCCCCCGTCAACGTCACCGTAACGGCAATCTGGTTGTCGCCGTTCTCAAGCACTGATCGTCTGCGCATCAAGCGCGGCAAGCACCGCGGGTGGTGACATCGGCAATGCCGTCATACGCACACCCACCGCACTGTGGATGGCGTTGGCCACTGCCGCCATAACGGGCACAATGTTGACCTCGCCCACACCTTTGACACCAAACGGATGGTTAGGATTGGGCACCTCGATTAGCACAGGCTCGATCATGGGCAAGTCCGAAGCGACTGGTACGCGGTAATCCAAAAAGCCGGCGTTTTCGAGCTGCCCGCGCTCGTTATAGATGTAGGCTTCATTTAATGCCCAACCAATGCCCTGAGCCACACCGCCCTCAATTTGGCCCTCAACGTAACTGCGGTGAATGGCTCGACCCACGTCTTGCGCGGCCACATAGCGCAGAATTTTGACAGCCCCAGTTTCAGGGTCCACTTCGACATCACAAAACTGAGTCGAAAACCCTGGCGCCTGACCACCGGCATTGACCGCCACTTCCGCCACTATTGGGCCACCCGTCACAGCGCGCTTGGCAGCAATATCCTTCAGCGTTAACGGCTCAAAAGCGCCCACATCCGAACCAGCTGGCCTGGCTGCGCCGTTCTCCCAGACAACACCTTCTACATCCACATCCCAGATCATCGCCGCGCGCGCACGCATGTCATCAATGATTTTTTGGCAAGCCTGCACAACCGCCATGCCAGTGGCATAGGTCACCCGTGAACCACCCGTGACGTGGTTATAGCCAATGGAAGCGGTATCGGCCACGGTAGAACGCACGGACTCATACGGTACGCCCAACGTCTGAGCCGCCATCATCGCCATCGAGGCACGCGAACCACCCACATCCATGCTGCCAGTGGCCAATGCAATGGAACCGTCTTCATTGACATGAATGGTGGCCACCGATTCGCCGCCGGCGTTGAACCAGAAACCAGAAGCCACGCCCCGCCCCTGATTGGGGCCCAGTGGCTTTTGATAGCCTGGGTGGCTCATCAAGGCCTCAATGGTTTCCCGAAACCCATCATGCGCATGCTTGGGCCCCCAAATGGTAGACGAGCCTGCTTTGACCGCATTCTTGAGTCGAAGCGCAAGCGGATCCATGCCAATACGACGTGCGAGTTCGTCGACCACGCTTTCGACCGCAAACGCGGCAATCGGCGAGCCTGGCGCGCGATACGCAGCTGCTTTGGGGCGGTTACTCACCACGTCATAGCTGACCGCCCGGGCATTTGGGAGGTCGTACACAGAGAACGCACACATCGCCGCATTCATGACTGGCGAGCCAGGAAAGGCGCCCGCCTGAAACTTAAAAACCCCATCGGCGGCAACGATTTTGCCGTCGCGAGTGACACCCATTTTGACGGTCATGGACGACCCAGAAGTCGGACCCGTGGCCTGGAATACTTCCTCGCGAGTCATCACCATCTTGACCGGATGACCTGAAAGCTTGGACAAAGTCAGCGCAAGGGGCTCAAGATAAATAACAGTTTTGCCGCCAAAGCCACCACCGATTTCAGCCGGATGCGCCAGCACATCACTGACATTTAAACCAACGAGCTTGGCGGTGTATGCCCGCACCACAAAATGGCCTTGGCTAGAGGACCAAACCTCACATTGGCCATCGGCTCCCCACCGCGCGAGCGCGGCGTGAGGCTCGATATAACCCTGATGCACAGGCTCAGTTTTAAAGCACATCTCGACAATTTCATCGGCTTGCGCAAACCCAGCAGCCAGATCACCCGCTTTGAATTCCTTGACCCGAGAAACGTTCGATGGCTTGGTCGGTTTAGGCTCAGCACCCCGGGTAAACAAATTGTCAAATAACACTGGCGCATCGTCCCGCATGGCCTCCTCAACATCGATGACGTGCGGTAAAACTTCATACTGCACTTGAATCAATTGGAGCGCTTCAGCGGCAATCGACTCAGAAGTGGCCGCCACTGCAGCCACCGGATGTCCCGCAAACAAAACCTTCTCTCTGGCCATGATGTTGCGCGTCATGTGCCAGTAGTTGACCTGAACCCGCTCAGGTCCCTGATAGTCAAAGTTTTGCTCCGGCAAATCGGCTGATGTCATCACCGCCTTCACGCCAGGCAGTGCCTTGGCAAGACTGGTATCAATCGAAACAATCCTTGCATGGGCGTGTGGCGAGCGCAACACCTT
>CAZLFB010000064.1:0-44069 GCA_964558695.1 uncultured Orrella sp. | reverse complement strand
CTCAAGCGAGCATACGATCCCGGCAATATCCTTAATCCTGGTAAGGTTTTGCCGCCCATCTAACATACCCGTATTTGGGGTTAATCCTCTCTGTCAAGTGCACCATAACAGGGTATTGTTACGTTACGCAATACGATGTGAAAAAGCGATGACAACTGAACTCGAGATGCCGGTCAGCGAGACCGTGGTGCCGCCGTTAGACGAAATACTGCATGCGCTCAGGGTTGTGGTGCCCGAGCACTGCATTTTGGCGCGTGATGAACAAAAACGCCCGTATGAATGTGACGGCTTGTCGCTTTATCGTCAAATCCCGATGGTGGTGGTGTTGCCTGAAACGGAGTCGCAGGTCCAAGGGGTGTTGCGCGCCGCTCGCCGACTCAATGTGCCCGTTGTGACTCGCGGCGCAGGTACTGGCTTGTCTGGCGGGGCCATGCCTCATGCTCAGGGCATTTTGTTGGGTATGTCCAAATTTAACCGCATCAAGCAGGTCGATGCGATTGCTTGCACGACTGTGGTTGAGCCGGGTGTGCGTAACTTGGCGGTTTCAGAAGCTGTGGCGCACCTCGGGCTGTACTATGCGCCTGATCCCTCGAGCCAAATTGCTTGCACCATTGGTGGCAACATCGCTGAAAACTCGGGCGGCGTGCATTGTTTGAAATACGGTTTGACTGTGCATAACGTATTGACAGTGCGTATGGTGACTCTCGATGGCGAGATCGTCGAGCTTGGTGGTGAGGCACCGGATTCACCTGGGCCAGACCTGTTGTCAACGTTCATTGGCTCTGAGGGCATGTTGGGTGTGGTCACGGAAGTGACACTGCGCCTGCTACCGAAACCGGCGTTGGCCAAAGTCATCATGGCGAGCTTTGACAGTGTTGAGGTGGCCGGCGATGCCGTGGCCGCAGTCATTGGTGCGGGCATCATTCCTGCGGGCCTCGAAATGATGGATCAACGTGCCACACAGATGGTGGAGCCATTTGTTAAAGCAGGGTACGACGTCAACGCCAAGGCGATTTTGTTGTGCGAGTCTGATGGCACCGAAGTCGAAGTCGCCGAGGAGATTCAACGGATGACGGCTGTTTTTGAGGGTGTTGGCGCGACCCGAATACAGGTGTCCCAGACCGAGCGTGAACGAATGTTGTTTTGGGCTGGACGCAAAAATGCATTTCCAGCAGCGGGCCGTGTTTCGCCTGATTACTACTGCATGGATGGCACCATTCCACGTCGGCGTTTGGCGGATGTGTTGCAAGCCATCGAAGACATGGAAGTGACGTATGGCTTGCGATGTGCCAACGTGTTTCATGCCGGTGATGGCAACCTACACCCGCTGATTTTGTTTGACTCCAATGATGCGGGTGAAGTTGATCGGGCCGAGCAGTTTGGCGCTGCAATTTTGGAGCTTTGCGTTGAGGTCGGCGGCACCATCACCGGTGAGCACGGCGTTGGCCTGGAAAAAATCAATCAGATGTGTGTGCAATTCGGACGCGATGAGCTTGATACGTTTTTTAGTGTCAAACGTGCGTTTGATCCAGATGGGCTATTGAACCCGGAGAAGGTCATTCCGACACTTGCGCGCTGCGCTGAGTACGGCAAGATGCACATTCATGGTGGGAAGTTGCCATTTGCTGATATTCCGAGGTTTTAAATGGATTACGCGCTGTCGCAGTTGTGTGAGCAAGTCATGACGGCTCGGGCAAATCTCCATGCAATCGAGATTGTCGGTGGTGGCACCAAGCGCTTTTATGGCAATCCGATGCCAAGCCATGGCAACATCACCCGCCTGGACGTATCAGGGATTTCGGGTATCGTCACGTACGAGCCGAGTGAGCTCGTGATCACCGCCATGGCCGGTACGCCATTGGCTGAGATTGAGGCTGTGCTCGCCGAGAAAGGTCAAATGTTGGCGTTTGATCCACCACGGTTTGGGCCGTCCAGCACGATTGGTGGCGTGGTTGCCAGCGGCTTGTCCGGGCCATTGAGTTTTGGGTATGGGCCACTGCGTCACTATGTGCTGGGGGCTCATTTGCTGGATGCGCAGGGTCGGATTCTCAAGTTCGGTGGCGAGGTCATGAAAAACGTGGCGGGCTATGATGTCTCGCGTTTACTAACGGGTTCACTCGGGATGTTTGGTGTGATTGTGCAGGTGTCGGTTAAGGTCTTGCCTGTGCCCATGCGCGATGTCACTGTCGTGCTTGAGTTAAACGAGAAGCAGGCACTTGAACGTTGTGCTGGCTTACGTGCCAAGGCCATGCCCATTAAAGCGGCGGCCTGGCTCCCTGTGACAGGCAGTGCAGTTGGTCAACTCGCGATTCGATTGTGTGGCGCTGAGTCTGCGGTTGAGCAAGCCAAGCTCTTTTTTGGTGGGCAAGCTATCTCACCCGAGGATGCGAGCGCGTGGTGGAATGGCTTGCGTGACCAGACAGATGAATTTTTTGCTAAGGGTCCAATTTGGCGCTTAGCCGTTCGTGCCCAAACGCCTGCGCTTGAGCTTGGTCCGACGGCTTTTGACCTGGGCGGTGAGGTTCGCTGGGTTGCTGGTTCGGATGAGAGTGCGGCTGCGGATGTTCGGGTCGATGTTCAGCAAATGCGCGCCGCCGCCGCTAACGCTGGTGGGCACGCCATGCTCTTTAGAGGCAATGATGCCAGCCTAGTGCCCAGTGATGGGGTGTTTCAGCCCATGGCGCCGGCTGCGCGTGCCATTGTTCAACGACTAAAGAAAGAGTTTGACCCCAAGTCCATCTTTAACCCGGGCCGATTGGTCGCCGGCATTTGAAGGAAAGGCACGCATGCAGACGAAGTTGTTGCCCGACATTAAAGACACGCCCTTGGGTCAGCAGGCCGAAGAGATCCTGCGTCGATGTGTGCATTGCGGGTTCTGTACCGCGACGTGCCCGACCTACCAGGTGCTCGGTGATGAGCTCGACAGTCCGAGAGGCAGGATCTATCTGATTAAAGAGATGCTCGAAGGGGCTGAAGTGACCGGAGCCACTCAAGTTCACCTTGATCGGTGTCTGACATGCCGCAACTGTGAAACCACCTGCCCATCCGGTGTGGAGTATGGCAAGCTCATCGATATCGGCCGTCAAATGGTCGATCAACGTGTGCCGCGCTCAGCGGTAGAGAAAATCAAGCGTCAAGGCTTGCGGTATACCTTGAATGCGCCGTGGTTCGCGCAAGCCTACAAGTTTGGCCAGTCAGTGCGCAAATGGTTGCCAGAAACAATCAAACGTAAGGTTGTTGCCAAACAATCGGCAGGTGTCATACCTCAGAACCGCGGTCAGTCTCGGCAGGTTATCTTGCTTAATGGCTGCGTGCAGCCCGGCATGATGCCAAACATTGATGCAGCAACGATTCGAATTCTCGACAAGCTCAGCATCGGTGCTCGCATTGTGCAGGAGTCAGGTTGTTGCGGGGCATTGAATTTCCATCTGGATGCGCAGGAAGCGGGCAGGGCGCAAATGCGGGCCAATATCGATGCCTGGTGGCCTTTGCTGGAGCGTGGTGAGGTCGAGGCGATCGTCATGAACGCATCTGGTTGCGGTGCCATGGTCCGCGAATATCACCACCACTTGCACCTTGATCCTGTTTATGCAGCGAAGGCTAAATTGGTCAGCGAGCGCGTCAAAGATATCGCAGAGTATCTGGCGCCTGAGGCAAGCCGACTCAAAGAGGTGCTGGATGCATCACGTTTGCCTGGCAAGACCGTATTTCATCCACCGTGCACATTGCAGCACTGGCAAGGCTTACGCCCTGAGAGTGAGACATTGCTACGCGAGATCGGTCTGGATCTGCAGCCATTTAATGAAACACACCTGTGCTGTGGTTCAGCTGGTACGTACTCGGTGTTGCAGCCCGAAATTGCCACTAAGCTGCGTGACCGAAAGCTAGACAATATTGGTCAGGCTAAGCCCGAAGTTATTGTGTCCTCGAACATCGGTTGTATCGGACACTTGCAGTCCGGTACCGACACCCCAGTCAAGCACTGGGTGGAAGTGGTGGATGCAGCACTGCACTAGAACCGATGTTCTAGCGCAGTTCGTTTAGATCGTGTTTGTTTAAATTGCTTTGGCCATTTCTTCAATGACTTTCTTGGCGTCACCAAACACCATCATGGTCTTGTCCATGTAGAACAACTCATTATCTAAGCCAGCATAGCCTGATGCCATCGAGCGCTTGTTCACGATCACGGTTTTGGCTTTGTAAGCCTCTAGAATTGGCATGCCAGCAATGGGTGACTTTGGATCGTTTTTGGCGGCTGGGTTGACCACGTCGTTGGCGCCAAGAATCAGTACCACGTCAGTTTGACCGAATTCGCCATTGATGTCTTCCATCTCAAACACCTGGTCGTAGGGCACTTCGGCCTCGGCCAAAAGCACGTTCATGTGACCAGGCATGCGGCCGGCAACAGGGTGAATTGCGTATTTGACCGTTACACCGTGCTCAGTCAGTTTTTCTGCTAACTCTTTCAAGGCGTGTTGAGCGCGCGCCACAGCTAGACCATAACCGGGAACAATGACCACCGATTCGGCGTTGCTCATCAGGAAAGCCGCGTCTTCAGCGCTACCGGTGCGCACGCTACGGCTACCTTGTGCAGCCGCCGATCCGCCATCATCGGCTGCGCCGCCAAACCCGCCCAGGATCACGTTAAAAAATGAGCGGTTCATGGCTTTACACATGATGTAAGACAGAATTGCACCAGATGAGCCCACGAGCGAACCGGCAATGATTAGCATGGAGTTGTTTAGCGAGAATCCAATGCCGGCTGCAGCCCAGCCTGAATAGCTATTGAGCATTGACACCACGACCGGCATGTCAGCCCCACCGATTGGGATAATGATGAGAACCCCGAGGATGAAGGCGATGATGGTCATGATGATGAACGGCGTCCAAGACTGGGTCACCATGAACCAGATACCGCAGGCCACCATGATGACGGCTAACGCCAAGTTCAGCATGTGCTGTCCGCTAAAGACAACCGGTGCACCCTGAAATAGTCGGAACTTGTATTTGCCCGATAGTTTGCCAAAAGCAATCACAGACCCGGAAAAGGTGATCGCGCCCACAAAGGTGCCGATAAAGAGCTCAAGGCGGTTACCCAATGGCAAGGCCCCATTTGCATCAGCGATGCCGAAGGCTTGAGGCTCAGCCACAATGGCCACCGCAATGGCGACCGCAGACAAGCCGATCATGCTGTGCATGAACGCAACGAGCTCGGGCATTTTTGTCATTTCAACGCGCTTGGCCATGATGGTGCCAATCGTGCCACCAATGACTAAGCCCAGCACAACCCAGCCCAGCCCCATGGCTGCACCGTCGGTGCCAGCCAAGCTGATGATGAGTGCCCCGGTCGTAAAAATGGCCAGCGCCATGCCGACCATGCCAAAGGCATTACCGATGCGCGAGGTGGTGGGGTGCGAAAGTCCCTTTAATGCCTGAATAAAACACACAGAGGCGATCAGGTAGAGCAGGGTGACAAGGTTCATCGAGATCATGCGGCGTCTCCCGGCTTGGGTGTTTTATTTTTCTTCTTGAACATCTCGAGCATGCGCCGAGTGACTAAAAAGCCACCGAAGACGTTCACCGCCGCCAAGGCAACGGCAAACACGCCCATAAAGCGCGCCAATGACCCCTCAGTGAGTGCGGCAGCCAACATGGCACCGACAATCACAATGGCGGAAATCGCATTGGTCACCGCCATCAGTGGCGTGTGCAGTGCGGGTGTCACGTTCCACACCACGTGGTAGCCAACGTAGATGGCCAACACAAAGATGATCAGGTTTATAAGGGTGGGGCTGATGGCTTCCATATCAATTTTTCCTGAGAACTTGGCCGGCTTCGCACACTAGGCAAGCCTGAACAATATCGTCTTCGCGGTTAATGGCAAGCTTGCCATCTGCATCCAGAATCAGCTTTAAGAAGTCCAGCAAATTGCGTGCATAAAGCGCTGATGCGTCGGTGGCGACCATGCCAGGCAGGTTGGTCAGGCCAATGAGAACCACACCGTTTTCTTCAACGATCTGACCAGCCACCGACAATGGGCAGTTGCCGCCACGCTCAACAGCGAGGTCAACAATGACACTGCCTGGCTTCATGCCACGCACTGTATCTGC
Source organism: uncultured Orrella sp. (assembly GCA_964558695.1). GTDB lineage: Bacteria > Pseudomonadota > Gammaproteobacteria > Burkholderiales > Burkholderiaceae_B > Algicoccus. Next base: position 37,959 of record CAZLFB010000064.1, on the reverse strand, counting down.
ACTCACCAGCGTTGGCGCCGGACGACCCGGAATCAAGGCGGTTGAGATGACGATATCGGCTTGCTTGCAGCGTTGTGCCACCAGTTCGGCTTGGCGCGCCATCCAGGCAGCTGGCATGGGCCTGGCGTAGCCGCCAACGCCTTGAGCAATTTCTCGCTCTTCGTCCGTCTCGAAAGGGACGTCGATGAACTTTGCGCCAAGTGACTCAACCTGCTCTTTGGCTGCCGGCCGCACGTCGGAGGCTTCCACAACGGCGCCCAAGCGTTTGGCGGTTGCGATTGCCTGCAGGCCGGCAACACCAGCGCCAAGCACCACCACACGCGCGGCTTTTAGCGTTCCGGCTGCCGTCATCATCATCGGGAACAGGCGTCCGTATGAATTGGCTGCGAGCATCACGGCTTTGTAGCCAGCGAGGTTGGCTTGTGAAGACAGTACGTCCAGACTTTGCGCGCGCGTGGTGCGTGGCGCAGCTTCCAGTGCAAATGCAGTGAGTCCGGCGGCCGCGATGGCGGCTAACCCCTCGCTATCAAATGGATCTAGCATGCCAGCCAATACGCCGCCAGACTTCATCTGTCTAAGCTCTTGTGCGTCTGGCGCGCGGACTTTGAGAACGATCTCAGCCGTAAGGGCCGGGCCGGCATCGGTGAGCTCAGCACCGGCGTCGGCATAACTTTGGTCTGGATAGCGGGCGCTGGTGCCAGCGTTTCGTTCGACAAGGACCTGGTGTCCGGCCGCGACCAACTTCTTGGCGGTTTCCGGCGTAGCAGCTACCCGGGTCTCGCCGTCGCGGGTCTCCTTGGGGATCCCGATGCGCATCGAGTTTCTCCTATTGTTGTCATTGTTCTGGCAAAAGGAATGTTATACATCATGCCCGTACAATTAAGCCATGAATAGATCAAAGAAAATGCAACCAAAACGTATTGTGGTGGGCATGTCCGGCGGGGTTGACTCCTCAGTGGCCGCGTGGTTGCTCAAAGAGCAGGGCCACGAGGTGGTTGGTCTTTTCATGAAAAACTGGGAGGGCGATGACGACGATGAATACTGCTCGGCTCGTCAGGACTGGCTTGATGCGGCCAGTGTGGCCGATCTAATCGGGGTCGATATCGAGGCAGTCAATTTCTCAGACGAATACAAAGACCGCGTGTTTGCGGAGTTTTTGCGGGAGTACCAAGCGGGTCGTACCCCCAACCCGGATGTGCTGTGCAATGCCGAAATCAAGTTTCGGGCGTTTTTGGATCATGCCATGAATCTAGGTGCCGATCTGATTGCAACCGGGCACTATGCGCGCGTGAGGCCATCAGCAAGTCAAGTAGGCGAGTTTGAACTACTTAAAGGGCTCGACCCAAACAAGGATCAAAGCTACTTTCTACATCGCTTAAGCCAAGCGCAACTGGCCAAGGCTTGTTTCCCCTTGGGGGAGTTGCCAAAGACCCGCGTTCGTGAAATCGCGCTTGGGCTAGGACTGCCCAATGCGACGAAAAAGGACTCCACCGGCATTTGCTTTATTGGCGAGCGACCGTTTCGGGCGTTTTTGAACCAATACTTGCCAACGAATCCCGGACCGATGCTGACTGCTGAAGGTATTGAAGTCGGGCAACATCATGGCTTGGCTTTCTATACGCTGGGACAACGCAAGGGCTTGGGCATTGGTGGTGTTAAGCATTACCAACACGCTGATGGCAGCGGCCCGACGTGGTATGTCGCCAGAAAAGACATGCAGAGCAACACGCTTTATGTGGTGCCAGAGCATGACCATCCTTGGTTGTTATCAACCGGACTTGCGGCGCAACAGACTAGCTGGGTTGCAGGCAAAGCGCCTGAGATCGGGCGCAGTTATGGGGTCAAGAGCCGTTACCGGCAGGCAGACGCGCAGGCTTGCTTAACGAATGCCAGCGGTGCTGATTTGTCCTTGACCTTCGAGCAGGCCCAGTGGGCGGTCACCCCCGGGCAGTCTGCTGTGCTTTATGACGGTGATGTTTGCCTAGGTGGTGGCATTATCACTTGATCAGGGTTGGGGTGGCTGGGTCTCGACAAATGACGGTCTAGCGGCCATTTTTTCATGCAGGGCTGCAAGACTAGGGAAGGTTGAGCGCCATTCGATCTCAGCAAATCTGAAATTCAAATAAGCCAAGGCGCATCCGACGGCGATATCTGCCAAAGACAAAGCGGTACCCCGACAGAAGGCCTGATCCCCCAACCCTTCACTCATGGCTTTCAGAGAGGCGTGGATCTTACTGAGCTGGCGATCAATCCATGGCTGGCTGATTTGCTCTGGCGAGCGTTGCCGTTCCTTGAATATGATGACAGCTGCGTCCAGCACACCATCGGCAAGCGCCTCCCAGCAACGCACGGCAGCACGCCCGCGTCCAGCCTGAGGAATTAATCGGTTGTAAGGTGAGAGCGTATCCAGGTACTCGACGATCACACGGGAGTCGAACAAAGCGCTGCCGTCTTCCATGATTAAGCACGGCACTTTACCAAGTGGGTTGTAGGTCTGGATGTCGGTATCTGAGCTCCACACATCTTCGATCTCAAACTGGCATTCGAGTTTTTTCTCTGCCATAACAACCCGAACTTTGCGTACGTAGGGACTTGTGAGTGAGCCTATTAGTTTCATATTTTCAGCAACTAAAACAGTTTGTTCTGTAATGTCAGCAGAGCTAGATTCATGCGCGCCCAGACGGGCAGGCAGGGGAGACTCGAGCCCTTGTTTGACACCACTATGGTCGTTTGAGTTTATCGCCACCGTGCGAATGCTGAGAAAAAATCCCGGATGCTAAACTGCTTAGATTCGAAACTGTCGTTTTTTTACAAATCCCACAACATGTCAATATCTGCAGATCTAAGTCCGCTAACCGCGCTTTCCCCTTTGGATGGTCGTTATGCTAGCCGGTGCGAGGCATTGCGTCCTTTGCTGTCCGAGGCCGGTTTTATGGCGCATCGTGTTGAAGTTGAGATTGCCTGGCTCATTGGTTTAAGCGAGGCGGGACTGCCGGAGTTGGCAGCGTTTTCATCCGAGGCCAAGGCACAGCTGCAGAGTTTGATCGCCAATTTCAGTCAAGCTGATGCCGAACGCATCAAAGTGATTGAGCGCACCACCAACCATGACGTCAAAGCCGTTGAATACTGGCTAAAAGAAAAGGTTCAGGATCATCCGGAACTTGCGCAGGCGGGCGAATTCATTCACTTCGCCTGTACCTCTGAGGACATCAACAACACCTCTCACGCGCTGATGCTCGGTCGTGCGCGCGAGCAGGTGGTGTTGCCTGCACTAGAGGGCTTGCTCTTGAAATTGCGCGAGCTGGCCATCGAGCACGCCGCCCAACCGATGCTGTCTCGTACGCACGGGCAGCCTGCCACGCCCACCACGTTAGGAAAAGAGTTTGCAAACGTGACGCATCGCCTGGCTCGCGGAATTGAATCGATTGCGGCGGTCACGCCACTGGCCAAGCTCAATGGAGCCACTGGCAACTACAGTGCGCACCTCAGTGCATATCCGGATCTGGATTGGCCAGCCTTTAGCCAGCGGGTGTTAAACGGCTTGGGCTTGACGCAAAACACGCACACGATCCAGATAGAGCCGCATGATTGGATGGCGGCGTTGTTCGACGCGATTGCGCGTGTGAACACCATTTTGGTGGATTTGAATCGAGACATTTGGGGTTACATATCTCTGGGCTATTTCAAACAGAGGTTGCGCGAAGGTGAGGTTGGGTCTTCAACCATGCCACACAAAGTCAATCCGATTGATTTCGAAAACGCCGAGGGCAATCTCGGCTTGGCCAATGCGGTGCTGCGGCACTTGTCAGAGAAGCTGCCCGTGTCGCGCTGGCAGCGAGACCTCACTGATTCGACTGTGCTCAGGAACATTGGCGTGGCGCTTGGCTACTGCCTGGTGGCTTATGAGGCATGTGCCAAAGGCTTGGGCAAACTTGAAGTCAATGCCGCGGCAATTAACGCCGATCTCGACGACTGCTGGGAGGTGCTTGCCGAGCCCGTGCAAACGGTCATGCGACGTCACGGCTTGCCCGAGCCCTACGAACAGCTTAAGGCGCTCACGCGGGGCAAGGGTATTACCCGTGATGCGCTGCGTGAATTCATCACTGGACTTGATTTGCCTCAAGTTGATAAGGACAGACTGCTGGAAATGACTCCAAGCAGCTATCTTGGTCTATCCATATCACTTGCAAAGCAACCCTGAGCGGGTATATTGAACCATTCAGGTCGGTTTATTTGTGGAGGTATTAACATGAAGAAATCTTTATTCGCATCAATCACGTTGGCGTTGGCCGCACCACTCGTTGCCATGAACGTGCAAGCACAGGCATTTGGCAAGGCAGAGGATGCTGTTAAGTACCGTCAGGGTACATTTCAGATTATCAAGGCGCATTTCGGCGCATTGCAGCCGGTGGTGAAGGGTCAAGTCGCTTTTGATCAGGCTGCAGTCCTGGCAGATGTAGAGATCCTTGATCAAGTCTCCAAGTTGCCCTGGAAAGCATTTGGCCCTGGAACAGAGGGCGGTGGTGCCCGCCCTGATATTTGGCTGGACGAAGACGGCTTTAAGGCCGCGCAGCAAAAGTACCTGGACTCGCTTGGGCCTCTGACGGCAGCTGCCAAGGCTGGAAACCTTGATCAATTGAAGAAGGCATTCGCGGCGACTGGCGCCTCATGCAAAGCCTGTCATGACAATTTCCGGGATTAACCATCGACTCCATTGGCTCGTGGTCATGTCCGGCCGATAAAAAACAGCACGCAATACGCGTGCTGTTTTTTTGGAGCTTACTCGGCAGCGTCTTCAGGTGCGTACGAGTCTTAAAAACTCATGCCGGCCGTCGCACCTAGCTCAATTAGCCACCAGCCGATGCTGCCCAGAATCACGATCAGCACCAGCGCCCAAGCTCTGAGGCCAACATCGTCACGTGCGGCGAGGGTATTGGCTGGCAGGCTCTGCGCGGGCTTATCACCCGTGATCATGGGCGGCACCAAGCGCTCACCTCGTATGGCGTAAATCAATATGGCGAGCAGGTGCAGTGCGATCAGAATAAAGAGCGGCTTTTCGTTAAAGCGGTGTATGGAACTCATGACACTGGCCACTTCGCCGCTGACGAATTGATTTAATGGGCCTTGGACTAAGATGTCATCGGTTGTGAACAGACCCGTGAATGCCTGGATCCCAACGACGAGCAGTAAGGCCATGACAGACCACGCACCCAGCGGATTGTGTCCTGGCGTCTGTGCTGTGTGCTTCTTGCGCAGATAGGCTAACGTTTGCAGGGGCGAGCGCACGAAATTTTCAAACCGCGCATAGCGAGAGCCTGTAAAGCCCCAAATGAGGCGAAACGACAGTAGCACCAACGCAGAGATACCAAAAGGCAAATGCCAGTCCATCCAGCTACCACCGACCTTGACCGTCACAATGGCACCGATCACGCTAGCGGCAAAGAGCCAGTGAAAGAGCCTTGTCGGTAGGTCCCAAATACGTATGCTGGTTTTACTAGAGTGATTCATGATGCGGTCTTAGTCCTGAAAGTGGGCGTAAAAAATGCTATGTTCCATTCCTGATTGTCGCTCAAATCTACTGTTCGACATCTCAGCGACGAGTGTGTTTCCACTGCACTCGATTGTCTTGATAGCGTTTGGTGGCCCTGAGGTTGTAAATCTGCGCCACCGAGATGTTGGCCAGGCGCTCGTAGGCCGCATCGCCAAATACCGTGTAGGCGCGCTTCAGTAGGTGCTTGATGGCTTGACCGCTCGGGGTGTCATGTAGCTTATCTGTGTGCACAAGCAACAAAATGTCCTCATCGGTGTATCGGCGATGAAACCCCGCCTTGGGCGATGTGCGTTGACCCAAGGGCTGCTTAGTTACAAACCGCTTGATCAATTTGGTCAGGTGCTGATTGCTATAGCCGGTGATATGCACCAGGTATCGCTTGACCACGCCTTTGTCAGGCCGACCCAGGTGCGGATAGTTAAACCGCTTGAGCACCCGCTTCACATGGCTCTGCCGCTCGGCCTCCCCGCCAAAGACGCGGGGGCTGAGCACCGCAGTCAGATCCAGAAACTGGGCCAATTGCTCGATGCTGTCGAGCCTTTCTTCGTTCATGTCGATCACCATTGGGTAATGATCGACGACAAAACACAAGGCGCTTTAGACGCATCTCATGTTAGAAACACGTTGCCCCCTTTAGACGCATGTCATATTGGAGTAGGCTGCGGAGTAGGCTGCGGCTTGAACTAAGAGCTTTTATCTCGTAAAATTGCCAGCTCGTGGCGATTTAGCTCAGTTGGTTAGAGCGACGGAATCATAATCCGCAGGTCCGGGGTTCGAATCCCTGAATCGCCACCATCACTTTTCAGGACAAAACCCTGCTCAAAACCCGTTAACCTGAGCACGAGTTTAGTGGGTAAATACGTTAGAAAGACCCACTTAATTTAATCCTCATTTTCAACAGGTTAACCAATGATTCCGCAAGAGGCTGAGTTTCAATGGTGCGTTAGCTTGTCTCGCCCCAGCCTAAATCCTAAAGACATGGCTCGCATTAATGGCTTGTCTAAATCCATTGCCAACTGGCCAGCTCTTGCACAGAAAGCGCAAGAGCAACTGATTGCCCCGCTGATTTATCACCATCTTCATCAGTGGCCGGAACAACCTTGGCTAGGTCGTGCAAAAGAAGCTTTTCGATCCGTTGCTCTTTCCATGACCATGAAAGCTTTACAGCACGCGAGGCTTCAAAAAGAATTTGTGGAGAACCACCTCGGCCCTCTCAACATTGACTTTGCGATCGTCAAAGGCAAGCCCCTAGCCGAGCGCTACTACCCGCATCCACACACCCGTATCTCGCGAGATATTGATGTGTGGATGCATGCAAAGGACATGGTGAAGGTAGTTCAATCCGCGCAAGCCTCAGGGTTTGTGACCTACCCTCATCAACGGGCACTGCGTCCGACTGAACTAGCCATCCACTTCAGGAATCAGCAAGGCATCATCCTCTATGACCGGCGAGGCATCTTAGTTGAACTCGACCAACGATTAGATAAGTCCCAACAGTTCTTTTCTATCGAAAAAGAATTGTCGCTTTGCGAATATCAGACCATCGATGATGTAGCGGTTAAGGTGCTGCCCACTACCGAACTTTTTATTTACATCTGCCTGCACCACACTCGACACCGATGGTCCAAACTGATCTGGTTGTCCGATATCGAAGCCGTGCAATCAGCCTCCGATTTCGACCGAGAGGCGCTTGAGACAAAAGCTCGGGCGAAGGGCGTTTGGCAGACAGTAGAAGCCACTTTACTCTTTGCGGCAGCGTGTCGAAAAGTTGATCCCTGGGCTGCAGCCTCAAAAGATGGTCGCGTCTCAGATATGCTGAAAGATTGCCATGCAATGTTTACAGGGGGTAGGGCACGGGAGATTGAGGGCTACCAAACACGCCTCAGCCCCGATTTTCCTTATGCTTGGCAATTTAATGGCAACCAAGCGAAACGCGATAACTGGCGAAAACATGTAAATAAGTTTCGTCCCACGCTGAACGACTACCACATGGTGCGATTGCCCTTGAGCCTGTACCCCTTGTACTACCTGCTTCGCCCCTTTCTTGCACTAGTTCGAAAAGTGCAAAGGGCACTCAAGGTCCCAAATGCTGCCAACGATCATCCTGCACATTCAACAGCGGCACTCCCAACCGAGCCTTCACCACCCCGAGAAAGACCTTGAAAACCTCGATCACCCAGCGCTTGTGGATGCCGCTCACCACATACAGGCGCATCCCTCCAATCCTATGGGCCTCTGCCCCAGGTTGGACTGTTGTTTCAAGTTTTTTGATCACCCTCGAAATCACCCTGGGCTTGCTATCCCTCTATCTCATTAAAACTTTGGTCGACGCCCTCACTGCCACGCTGACTGGAGTCCCGGCCCACTATGTATTTGAACCTATTCTATGGAAGGTCGGTTACCTCGGTGCCGCTACCCTGGGCTTTCTCGCAGCCCGCTCAATCTCAAGCTTGGCCCGAGAAGCACAATGCTTAGCTGTGGTTGACCATATTGACCGCCTAATCCACCAAGCTGCCGTTCAAGCAGACCTAAGCTTTTTTGAAAGCCCCCAGTACTTCGACACGCTTCAGCGCGCCAGACAATCAGGTACACAACGCCCCGCCCAAGTTGCCACGAATGCGCTCAACATCGTCAAAAACGTCATCATGCTTGTCGCTGTAATCGGGCTCATGCTCTCGATCGACTGGCGTCTGTTGCCCATTCTCGCGGTTGCCATCGCGCCCGCTTTGTGGGTGAGAGTCCACTTCACCAAGGTGCTTTATCAGTGGAAAAAACAGCGCACGGAATTGGAACGCAGAGCAGGCTATTTGGATTGGCTAATGACCTCAGACACCCATGCCAAAGAACTCAGGCTCAATCAACTCGGAGACTACTTAAAAGCCCAATATAGCCGCATCAAAGGGGGTATTCGCAGTGAACAGCTGAACATCAACCAGCGACAGACAGGAGTTGAACTTACCGTCGGATTGGTGGCATCAGCAGTCTTTTTTTTAGCGCTGGGTTATCTCACATACCAAACCGCCCTAGGCCAGACCAGTGTGGGAGATTTAGTGTTGTTCCTGCTAATTTTTCAGCGGGCCCAATCTATGGGCCAAGAGCTCGTCAACCAAATTTCCAAGCTGTATGAAGACCATCTCTATTTGGGACTCTTGTTTGAGTTCTTGGACCTTAAGCCACAACTAACCGCGATGGGAAGTAGCACTCAGGTCAAGGGTCAAGCCTTCGTGCACAACTCACCGATGGCGGTGAATGCAAGCGTAAATGTAGAAACGCAAATCTCACCCCCCTGGGACAATCCGCCCAGGATCGAGTTTGAAGGCGTCCATTTCAAGTACCCCGGTTGTGAGGACGACGTGTTAAGTGACATCAACTTAACGCTTCCCTCAGGACAAGTAGTAGCCTTGGTCGGTGCCAATGGCTCAGGCAAAACCTCTTTGATTAAGCTATTGACCCGCCTCTACGATCCCACGCAAGGCCGGATCATAGTGAACGGGCAAGATGTTCGATCCTATGAACCAGAGGTCTATCGGCGCTTATTCAGCGTGGTCTTTCAGGATTTTGCGTGTTACGCTGATTCAGCGAGCAATAATATACGTTTTGGCGACATTGCCTTGCCGCCAGAAAGCGTGGCAATTCGCCGAGCCGCTGAGCGTGCAGGTGCGGTGGAGTTTATTGAAGCGTTGCCTTCGGGCTTTGAGACCATGCTCAGTCGAATGTTCAAAGACGGCGTAGATTTATCTCGGGGGCAGTGGCAAAAGATTGCCTTGGCTCGCGCCTTAATGGAACGAGCCAAGATCATAATTTTTGATGAACCGAGCAGTGCGCTGGACCCTAATGCGGAAGCAGATTTATTTGAGAACTTTAAGAAGCGATTAGAAGGTCGATCTGCGTTAATCATCGCGCACCGCTTATCCACCATTCGTCTTGCCGACTGGATTGTTGTATTACATGATGGGCGTATCGTAGAAGCAGGGACGCATGAAATGTTGGCGGAACAGGATGGAGTGTATGCGAAAGCCTTCGAGCGGCAAGGGCGCTTTTATTTGCTAGCTAACCCATAGTTTTTTTGACTAAATGCGTGATGATGACCCGAACCAACGGCTACTCCATTTACCATCTTCCCGTGTTGTCGGAAATGGTGCTACCAGAGTTGAGTGCACCGGAAACTTTCTGTCAAGTTTCCGAGTCGCGGGTCATAAAGGAAGTTCGGCCAGTCTCCATACGCAAAGGCCAGGAGATTCAACTCTCTGATATTGAGAAAAAACCTTGGTTCTCTGCCAACGCCACGAATGAAGCATGGCTCAGACACCGGCAAATCGGTGAAATGACCATCAAAGACGGAGCACTGATCGAAATTAGAGCACTTCCGGGAGCGGATGAAGACTTGATTCGGCTCTATCTCCTCGGTAGTGCCATGGGTTGCATTCTTCATCAAAGGGGTATTCTTCCACTTCATGTCAGCACCATCTACATCAACGGCCAAGCTTGGGCATTTACTGCCCCGAGTGGCACCGGCAAATCAACCCTTGCTGCAAGGCTCCATCGTTTTGCGAACTGCCCCATGGTGTCAGATGATGTCGCCGCTTTGTATGTCATTGACGCTCAGGCTTATGTTGCCGGCGGGCCTCCTTTGGTAAAACTTACCCCAGAGTTTGCTGCGGTTTTTGAAGGTGCCGCTATCACCCCGATCCCCGGTCCAGAATCCAATAAACTTAGGGTTCAGACTAGAAATAGCTTTGTTTCCGGACTTGTGCCATTGGCCGGCATTGTGGTGCTCGAACGTGACGAGTCTGTGACCAAAGGCAGTTTGGAAATCGAGCCTCTTTCGGGTGCCCAAGCTTTTATCAGGGCAAGAGAGGCCATCTATCGCCATGAAATGGCCCTAGCGATGAGCTCGCCAAGTCTCATGTTTAAGAAAATCATTGAGCTAGCCAGCCACCTCCGCTTCTACAGAGGTCGACTAGGCCATTGGAACATCGCGGATGGCGGTGCAACTGAATTAAGCATAGCCGATCGATTAGCAAGCATTTCAGAGCAGATCTTATAGCAATTCACTAGATAGAGATTTACACTTCAGATTCGAAGCGTTTTTCGCGGTGGTTGTCTAAACCAAGATGCTGGGGTAGCTTGTGAACGAATCTAATACATCGCGTTTGCGATATCGGAGAAACCCTGACTTGATGGGAGCGCCCATCGATGATGAACTCGTGTTGTTACACGTCGATAAGGGGCGTTACTACAGCCTTAAATCTCCAGGTCCGGATTTATGGGCACAGTTAGAGACCCCTCATAGCCTCGAGGAGTTAGTGAACTGGGTTTGTGAGAGGTATGAGGTAACCAAGGAAGTCGCTCTAACGGACATTAAGAAGTTTCTGTTGGAACTACAGAACATCGACGCCATTGAAGTGATTGAAACGGCTTGAATGAGTATTTTTCTCTGCCCAGGGTGTCCTGCTTTATGCGGCGACTATCAACGGTCTCAACGCTTAATCAGCCGTGGGGTTTGGAGTGATTAACTTAGCTAAGAAGTATTGGGCGCTGCCTTCATTCGAGCGGGTGGGCCTGCCCGTGGCATTTGGGCTGCTAGGTATCGCCGTTATGACTATTCACACAATCCACTTCAAACGATTGGCATTAGGCCTGGGCAAGGCCCATGGCGTTGCCCCCTTAGTGCCCCTAGTCGATCGTCAACAATGGCAACGCGCTAGACGTATTGGCTGGATAGTTCGAACTGCAGCTCGCTACACGCCATGGCTTTCGACTTGTTTTGCACAGTCGCTCACAAGCGCCTGGATACTTAAGCGTTTCAATGTCCCCTTTGCAGTGTATTTCGGTGTGGCTAAAAAGAACCCTGAGGAAGGTGGTTTTGATGCCCATTCCTGGGTCGCCTCGGGGCCCTGTGCTGTAGTGGGCGGGCACAGTTTTGACCGGTTCAGTGCGGTAGGGTGCTGGGTCTGGGAGCCAGGTATGCCGGGTGATCGCCTCTGTAAAAACCTTACAAAATGATGTCAGGGCAAAGTAGAAATGTCCGGTAGTTGGGCAAGTTAGAAATGTCCGGTTCTCATGATTCTATCTCCCTCAGCTCAGGGGCTGGCCATCTGGCCAGCCCCTGAGCTGGCGCTCTTTCCGGTGCTGCTCCACGGGTCATTTTGAACAGGCTTGCGCTTGGCCTGTCCCCGACGCCGCTGAATGATGTTGTCCACCCGTGTGTTCAAGGTCTTATCATCGACGGGGACAGGAATCTCTTGTTTGGGATCAAAGGCCTTAAACGGCAACAGTTTGCCTTTATGCATCAGCTCGATGGGCTTGTCAGCGTATTCAATCACGATGACCCTCTGCCCTCGTAGGTCGTACCTCGGAGCCCCGTCAGTCTGGATAATATAGCGCTGACGGTTAAAGGAAATGACCAGGTCTTTCGATAGCTTGCGTTCGTGGTGGACGGCACATACCTGGGCAAGTTGTGTCGGTGTCAGATCACTTGACTGATGCGCATCAGCTGGGTCGGCGGGCGCCACAGCGAAGCGTTTGTTGTGTTTGGGGATGTAGGTGACCAGAAATTCGTTGGCGCTTTCCATGCTGTCAATGCCCGCCAGCCGCATGGCCTTCACGAGCCGATCCTGCAACGTTTGAAACAGCCGTTCAATCCGCCCCTTAGCTTGGGCGGTGAGTGCCTGGATACCCTCGATGCCAAGTTGCTCAATGCCGCGCTGAAACTGCGTTGGCTCTTGATCCTCCTTGTCATGCTTGGCAAAGATGATATGACGGTCACTGTAAAAAGCAGCTGGACAGCCGTATTGCTGAACATAGGCTTTTAAAGCTTTGAAATACGCTTGTGTCGTCTCAGCAGGCGTGAAATGGGCATGCATCACCTGGCTTGTCGCATCGTCGATAAACGCGATCAGACAGCATTTGCCAGCTCGGCCCTCAAACCAGTCGTGGGGGCTGCCGTCGATCTGTATGAGCTCACCCACCCGGCTACGCCGATCACGAGGCGGATGCAGACGCTTACGCCGTTTATGGCTCGGCTTCCACAGGCCATCAGCTACCATCCATTGGCGCAGCGTCTCCTTAGAAACCTCGTAGCCTTCCTCAAGCAAGTACTCAGCCGCCAGCGTAGGGCCAAAGTCACTGTAACGTTGCCGAACCGAGGCCATGATCGCTTGTTTGATGGTTTGGTCGTAGCGCCGATTGCAGGGCTTGCCCCGGTGGCCACTGATCAGCCCAGAGGCCCCTAATGCTTCGTAACGCCTCAATAGGCGGCGTACCTGGCGTTCAGAGACCCCCAAAACCTCGCCAACTTGCGCCTGAGTTAACGTCTTGTCCGACAACTGACGCATTAACTCCAGACGCTTGATTTCCTGATTGCTCATCGTGTACTATCTTGGCCAACTGAATCTAATCAATTTGGAGCGAAAATCATGAATGAGAAAATCGAGAGGAATGAAGAGAAAGTGGCTTGGCAGGCTCCGAAACTGGTCTCGTTAGATGTGTCCGATACAATGTCTGGACCAATTCGCTTCGCATTCGAAATCTTCGATCAGACCTGTGAGCCGGTCGGCGGCCCGTCGTCGAGTTGATTTTTTCTACATCCCTGGAGGTTGGGTTCCGTAGCGCAGTGCCGTGAGGGTTTTACTTGGGTTCAATTCTTGGTCGCTTGGACCTTTCTGGTTATGGATGGACTGCTGACGACAAAGTTCAGGCAAGTTTTGAAGCGCACTTTGGCTCGCTTTCACTCTTCGCTGACGTATATCTTTATGATGGGCACGATTTAGCGTTCGATCTTGATCTCTCACCCAGGGATTGCACAGATGCTTTAAAGATTCTCCGGGCTTATTCCCGATGGGGACCGGAATGCCTTAAGCGCTTGAACGGCGACTTCACTTTCGCTATTTATGACCGTGTACGGCATGAAGTCTTCTTTGCCCGAGACCATATCGGCACCAAGCCTTTATTCTGGTCCCACAGTGGAGATAAGGCTTTCTTCTCAACCTCCCTTCAAGGACTGCTGGAAATTAGAGACTGCGCCTGGCAGTTGAGTCAGGAACGCCTAGCTAGGTTTTTGCATAACCCTCTTGATGCACCACACGAGAGTTTCATCAAAGGAGTCGAGGTCTTAGGCCCAGGTCACTGGGTTCGAATCTGCAAGAGTAAGGTCACCCGCGAGCGCTGGTGGAAACCAGAGAATCTACCTGAGCGCTCCTGCATCACCCCAAAGGCCGCAGAGGAGGAGCTTCGCCATCTGACTCGGCGCGCCGTGGAGGTCCGCCTGCCGCCCGATGGAGCGGTGGGCGGACATTTCAGCGGTGGTGTCGATTCCACTCTAGTCACACTAATGGCAACTGAGATACTGCGCACAAAAGGGAGTGACCTAGCTGCTGCATATACTTGGAGCCCTCCCTTTAGCCAGCGGGACCCTGATATGGGGCGGCACGATGAGCGCCGCCTCATTTCAGCTCAGTGCGAAACATTGGGTGTCCCACTGCGCTTCGGCGGAGCCACAGGAAAAACATTCGAGACTCTCGTGCAGCAGCCCTTTGAGCTTCAGGGGACGGCAGACCTTATGGACGAGCTTCCTGTCATCGAAAAGGCCCAAGCCGACGGATTAAAGGTCATGCTCTCGGGCTGGGGCGGCGACGAGGTGTTCTCCAACCACGGTATCGGGCACCTAGCTTGGTTGCTGCGGCACGGGCACCTTGGCAGTGTTTTAAGAGTCGCCCGCCGTTATGGGGGCGGGCTGAGGCGGCCCCATCGCATGGCCTCCTTCCTCTGGGAAAAAGCCGTAGTGCCCATGCTTCCTGATCGCTTCTACAGCCGATTCAACCCCTTTGTGGATCTCTACGGCGAAGGCGCATTTCCTTCAAGGGAAATGAAGCTGCTCTACCGGGAGCTGGAGAAGCCTACGCCCAGTCGTATCGTAGCTGACGCCGACGCCTACATTCAGTCGCTACTCCTAAACGGCCACATTGGCGAACGCATGGCCACTTGGGCGGCCTGGGCCGAACCTGCAGGGTTCGAGTACCGCTACCCCCTCACGGACCGACGACTAATGGAGTTTGTGCTGTCGCTTCCGAGAAGCATTCGGTTCGTAGATGGCACTGGGCGCAACTTTGTTCGGAAGGCTTTTTCCGACATCCTGCCGAAGGGCGTGAATAAAGCAGATCCCGCTAACGAGAGGCGCCGACTGGAGAACAGATTAGCCTACTGGCAGACTCTCAGCGCCGAAGCCAAGAAGGGCAGGTTCGACCTCGACTGCCCTTGGCTTGATATGCCCGCTCTGCGGCGAGCCATTTTGCAAGAACCACCCGCAGAAAAGCTAGCCCAAATCTCAACCTTTGCCCGCATCTTTGTGGCGGTTCGTGCTTACGAAATGTACCGGCGTTACTCGCAGTAAAAGTTTTTCGCCACCCTACCTGCTTCCTTAGGCGGCTAATTAGTAAGCGCTCCATGAACCCCATGGTTCTCAAACCCATCTAGCTGTGTGATGCTGACTCTCCGTTTATGGTAAGCACCCGGTCTGTACCACCTGTTAATTTTTGATTCAGTGCGCGAGCATAGATACCCATTTATCCGTGGGGTATCTATTCATGACAGACAAACCGGTAGGTAAACGAGCCCCGGCTCGCAAATACAGCGCTGAGTTCAAACGCCAAGTGGTTGAGCAATCATTCGCTGGGAGCGAATCGGTAATGGCCGTGGCCAAAGCACACGGCATCAGCAGCAGCATGATTTGGCGCTGGCGCAATGAGTTCAAGGTGAGCAATGCTGCTGCCCAGGGCGTGAACTTTCTTCCCATTGGTATCAAGGGCCCGGTCACTGATGCGCCAAGTTTCGAGCAGCGTCGTGACATGCCAGCAGGCGACCGTCTGGAATTGCATTTGGGTTCGGCTCGGTTGGTGATTCATGGCCAACCAGACCTGCCAACAGACCGGGGGCTTACGAAAATTCAAGCAATTTTCATCATAATCCGCAGGTCCCCTGTTCGAATCAGGGATGCGCCACCAAAACTCTTATTGTTGGGTTCATCCCCACCTGTGCTGTCAACAGAGTTTGACTCCCGTGTTTTTCATCGAGTCTAAAGCCAGTGCCAGCGAGTTGTCCGTGTCGATGGCCCTGCAAAGGTCTAGTCTAACGCTGACGTTCAAGCCAAGTCTGGCTGCATCTTCAGCGCTGTACCTCACGCAATAGTCGGTTGCCAGCCCTACAATCGTGAGCTCGGTAATGCCGCGGTTGTGCAGGTAACCTTCGAGTCCGGTCGGCGTTTTCTTGTCATTCTCGAAAAACGCTGAGTAACTGTCTATTGCTCGTCGAAAGCCCTTACGTATGTTGAGATGAGACTTCGCTGTATCAAGGCTCTGGTGAAAGTCTGCGCCCTGGGTTCCCATCACACAATGATCAGGCCACAGCACTTGGGGGCCATAAGGCATCTGGATCAGATCGAAAGGTTTGGCTGCAATATGTTGACTAGCGAAGCTCTGGTGATCGGGTGGGTGCCAGTCTTGTGTCAGTATCACCAGATCAAACGCTGCCATGAGATCATTGATCTCATCAACAATTTCGTCTCCACCGGCAACGGCAAGCCTGCCCGAGGGGCAAAAATCGTTTTGGATGTCAATGACGAGCAGGGCGTTGTTTTGTCCAAGCATGTGAGCTTCCTTCTGAGCGCCTAATTGGTGAAGCGACTCGAGGATGTTATCCCAGTTGGATTCGAGTGGCGAATTGTCATGTGGTGGCCGCGTAATGGCCGCGTAACGGTGGCTCAACCAGGGTCGTAGTCATATAAAAATCTTGGGTACTGTTTGCGAGTAAAGATAACAATGCGAAGGGGCGGCAATTGGCCGCCCCTTCGCCTCTGGCTCGTTGGCCAGATGACTGAGTGTCCATTGATTTACTTGGCGCTTGCCACGGCTTTTTCAGCTTTCTTGACCAAGTCTGGACCAATTTGCTTGACCCACTTGTCATAGACTGGTTTGGTGATTTTTTGGAATGCTGCCAGCTGATCCGGGGTGAGCTGTGTAATGCCAACACCCATGGCCAGAATGGTCGCTTCCATTGGCTTGCGAGCCAGTTCGATTTGTTGCTTGGCGGCATCTTCTGCAGCCTTTCGAACGATGTCACGGTCAGCCGGCGTCCATGAGTTCCAGACATCCTTGTTGACCACGAACACCAATGGGTCGTTCATGTAGTTCCACTCAGTGATGTACTTTTGGCCAAGCTTATCCATCTTGGCGGCCACAAAGATTGATAGCGGGTTTTCCTGACCATCAACCGCACCACTGGCCAGTGCCGGCTGTGCATCGGCCCAGCTCATTTGGGTGGGGTTGGCGCCGAGCGCAGTGAAGGCATCAATGAACAACGGCGAGCCAACCACGCGGATTTTCATGCCTTTCATGTCCACAGGCGAGCTCACAATGCGCTTGGAGTTGGTGAGCTGACGGAAACCATTCTCACCCCAAGCCAAGGGTACGGCACCACGCTTGTCGATGATGTCAAAGATTTGTTTGCCGACTTCGCCACCCGTGAGTGCATCGGTTTGTGCCCAGGTTGTGGCCAGAAATGGTAGCGAGAAGACGTTGAGCTCTTTGATTTGTGGTGACCAGTTAATCGTCGAGCCAATGGCCAGGTCGATCACGCCTTGACGGACCGCGGAAAACTCACGGGTTTGATCACCGTTGACCAGTGATACGCCAGGATAGAGTTTGATGTTGATGCGTCCGTCGGTGCGTTCACGCACTAGATCAGCCCAAATCTGGCCTCCCTGACCCCACGGGAAGGCTGTACCCACCACCAAAGACATGCGGTATTCAGGCTTATAGGTTTGTGCGGCAGCGCCTGTCGCCATTGCTATTGCTGCAGTGGCTACGGCCATCTTGATTGTCGTTTTATAGTTCATCGTGACATCTCCTCCGTGTCAATGTCGTTTGTAAAAATCAATAACCGAGCGTCTGGGGTAGCCAGAGCACGATTTCAGGAAATACCACCAACAGCAACAGCACGACTGAAGCGGCAAGTAACAACCACATCACCCATCTGATGGTGGTCTCCATTTGTACGTTTGCGATCTTGCAAGACACCATCAGATTAACCGCGATCGGTGGAGTGAATTGCCCAATCGCAACCATCACTGTCAGAATCACGCCAAACCATACTAGGTCCCATTGATAGAACAACGCGATTGGCATGAGCAGTGGCACAAAGATCAGAAAAATTGACACGCCATCAAGCACCATGCCGACTAGAACCAAAAGCACCAGCACAAGCGCTAAAACCCCGTACTCACCAAGCCCGGAATTGGTGATGGCTTCTGTGATCGGGTCGATGATGCCAAGCGTGGATAGGGAGTATGCAAACACCCCAGCCAACGCCACCACCATCAAAATGATCGCCGAGAGTTCGCCTGAATCCCTAAAAATTGAATAAAGGTCTTTAAGCTTGATCGTACGGTAGACCACCATGCCCACGAATAGGCCATAAAAAACAGCCACCACGGCGGCCTCAGTGGGCGTGAAAAGACCGGCGCGCATGCCACCAAGAATTAACACAGGTGCGGCCAGCCCCCACGATGCTTCTTTAAGGCTTCTCCAGAATGGTGGCCGAGGCATAGACGCTTCATGAGCGCCCATGCCGTACTTTCGTGCAAGAAAGTATGCCGGCACCATGAGGGCTAGGCCAAACACGATTCCCGGAAAAAGCCCGGCGGCGAACATGGCGGGAACCGAGGCGCCTGGTACTAATATCGAATACACGATCAATGCAATGGAAGGCGGTATCAAAATGTCAATGGCAGCCGATGCGCCAATGACGCTTGCAGAAAACGAAGGCATGTAACCCGCGCGTGTCATGGCTGCGATCATGACGCCACCCACGGCTGCTGCGGTCGCTGGGCCTGACCCTGAGATGCCGCCTAGCAACATGGCCACGGCGATGGCCACGACAGGTAGCACACCGGGTCCACGTCCGAGAATCGCAATCGCCAGGTCAACCAAACGGCTAGCAACGCCCGAGCGCTCAAAAATCGTGCCAACCAGTACAAACATGGGCAGTGCCAAAAGCGGGTATTTGCCTAGACTTGCGTAGAAGTTTTGTGGCACTGCCAAAAGACCAAACCAGAAGCTATCCATGTTGGCCAGACCAATCGCTAGCGTGGCACCCAGACCCATTGCCACGCCGATGGGCAGCCCAAGAATCATGAGCAGTACAAAAACGCCAAACAGCACCAAGCCGATCATGACGACTTGCTCGCACGCATCCACAAGCCGATCAGCCTGAATGCAATCACCAGCGACAACAGCGGTAGCCAGATTGAGTACCACCATTGCGGAACGCCGATGGCTGGCGTGATTTCGTCGTATTCGTACTGATCCCAGACCAGTCTGGCGCTTAGTATGGCGAGCGCAAAAAACATCAGTGCACCCATCCAAGCCGCAAACTGTGCGAGCCAGCGCTGGGTGGCGGGCTTGCATTTGTTCACAAAAAACTCAATTCGAATGTGATGGTTTTGAGCAAAGGCCACTGAACCACCAAGCAGCGCCAGCACAATCATTAGAAAGACTGAGATTTCTTCGGTCCAGGCGAACGATTGATCAGTGAAATAGCGCACCAAGACGTTGATGAAAGTGATAAGTGCAAGCGCGCCCATGACCAAAGCCGTCAACACATTTTCAATGGCCAGGGGGACTTTGGGATTGTCCGTGTCAGCGCTAGGTGGCTGTGGCGATTGGTCAACTGGGTCTGGCTTCATGGTGCAAGGGCTCTGTTTGGCTGTTGTGTGAGCATTTGCTGGGCGCAAGAAATGATCTGTTGGGCACTGACACGTGCCAGCGCTTCAAGTTCGCTGGCGTAGCCCACCGGGATTCTGGGCGCCCCAAGTCGTTTGGCTTGGCAGGGCAGTTGTTCGACGATTGTGCTCACGATCTCTGCACCGAACCCGCCCACTTGAACGGCCTCGTGGGCAACGAGCAAGCGACCAGTTTTACAGCAAGAGCCCAGCACCGTTTGCTTGTCCCATGGCCACAGGCTGCGAAGGTCAATGACTTCCACATCGACACCAAGTGGGCTTAGCATCTCGGCTGCTTGCAGGCAGATATGCCGCTGGCGGCTCCAGGTTACCAGGGTCAGATCCTTGCCCTGACGCACGACCTCCGCTTGACCAATGTCCGTTCGCTGGTTGGGATCGACTTCACCTGTGGTGGCCCACAGCGTCTTGTGCTCCAGAAAAATGACTGGGTCTTCACAAGCTAGCGCCGCTTTGAGCAAGCTGTAATTATCCTGCGGCGTCGATGGGGCTAAGACGACTAAGCCTGGTAAGTGAACGAACCAGTTTTCAAGTGATTGGCTGTGCTGCGCCGCTGAGGCGTCCCAAATACCCATGGGCATGCGCACCACCACGGGCACGGTTCCTTGTCCACCAAACATATACCGGTTCTTGGCGGCTTGGTTGACGATTTCATCCATCGCACACAACGCAAAATCGGTCACCCGTAATTCAATCACTGGGCGCAGGCCGGCAAGTGCCATGCCAACGCCAGCACCCATGATCGCCGCTTCGCTAATCGGTGTGTCGATGATTCGATCGCCTCCAAACGTTTGGGCTAAACCAGCATATTGGGCAAAGATGCCGCCACGGCCGATGTCCTCGCCAAGTACGACAATCCGATCGTCTGCTGCCATCGAATCTTCAAGCGCTGCGACGGCAGCTTGGGCGTAGCTCATCAATGCCATTGGCCAGCTCCAACTGTTTGAATGTGCGTGAAAGCATCGTCTGGGTGCGGCGGTTCGCAGGCATCGGCAAAAGCCAGCGCCGCATCGATTTCAGACCGTGCTTGGGCATCAATTTGATCCAGTATGGCCTGCTGAGCACCATCGGTGCTCAGATAAAGCGCGCGTGCCTTGGCAATTGGATCGCGTGTCAATGCGTTTTGAACTTCGGCCGGATCACGGTAGGCTGCTTTGTCAACCGAGACATGGCCTTTGACACGATAGGTGCGGGCGTGCAATAGCTTGGGACCTTGGCCTTGACGCACGGCACTGATTAGGTCCTTTGCCGCATCGTAGACTGCCAGTACATCATTGCCGTCCACTTCGACAGCTTCAATGGCCATGCTGCGCGCGCGTGCAGCGGCGCCTGAGCCAGCGCTCATGCCGTGGGTGGCCGTGGTGGCACTCCACTGATTGTCTTCGCACACAAACAGCACCGGCAGTCCGTAGACTTGCGCCCAATTCAGTGACTCCAGGAAAGGCCCGCGGTTAATGGCGCCATCCCCAAAAAAGCAGGCCGTGATGTCTGGTCTGCCTTGAAGCTTTTGTGCATGGGCCGCACCAACGGCAATCGGCATGCCGGCACCCACCACGCCGTTAGCACCGAGCATGCCAACCGAGAAGTCTGCGATATGCATCGATCCGCCACGCCCCCCATTAAATCCATGCGATTTGCCAAAGAGCTCACACATCATGCGTGTCATGTCAGCGCCTTTGGCTAGCGTGTGGCCATGGCCTCGATGGGTGGAGGTGAGGTAGTCTTGGGGCGTTAAATGCACACATACACCCGCGGCGACTGCTTCTTGGCCAGTCGATAAATGCAGGGGCCCACGCACTTTGGCAGTTCCGCTGGCGGCTTGCCCGTAGACAGCGACACCGCCCTGGCTAGCGGCTTCGGCCGCATCTTCAAACGCTCTGATTCTGACCATCATGCGATACAACGCAATCAGGATTTGTTGCTGCTCGCCCAATCGTGCTCCCCGTTCGGATGCCGTCAGCCTGCGTTGTTAGCTCACCCATGGAATCGGCGCGGCTATTTTTTATTGTGACGGATTCGTTTCATGCCATCGATTTCCCGATCATATCGCTAGATACAACTTCGTGGCGCCTATACGGTATAGGAATATGAGGCGGTGTTCATTCGGGCTAGCTGTGCTGATAAGTCACCGGCTGGCGCGAATGAGTGTGGATCGGCCATGGGCCAGCCCAGTTGAAGCACACGTGAACGCAAGTCGCCTTCCAGGATCTCCCCAGGGCGAGCCTCTGGGAACACGGTCGACAATAAAGTAACGTGGTTAGCCGACAGGCGGCACGCGATGTGGTGAGCTTTCAGGTCGTCCGGGTGATGTAATCCGGCGGCTCCTAGCAACTCAGCCAACGCTGTTAGGGTGTTGCGATGGAAATTGGCCACTCGGGGCGCCTTGTCCTCTACGACCAAGGCACGTTGGCGCAGCGGATCTTGCGTGGCCACCCCAGTCGGGCATCGCCCTGTGTGACAGGACTGCGCCTGGATGCAGCCAATGGCAAACATGAAGGCGCGTGCGCTGTTACACCAGTCAGCGCCGAGCGCCATGATGCGTGCCATGTCAAATGCCGTGACAATCTTGCCCGATGCCCCCAGCTTGATTTGGTCCCGGAGGTTTAGACCCACCAGCGTGTTGTTGACTAGGCGCAAGGCCTCTCTCAGTGGTGTGCCCACGTGATCGATGAATTCCACTGGCGCGGCCCCCGTGCCACCTTCAGCGCCATCAACCACGATGAAGTCGGGCAGGATATTGGTCTCTTGCATGGCCTTGGCAATCGCAAACCATTCCCAAGGATGGCCGATGCACAACTTAAAGCCCACCGGTTTGCCACCCGACAAGTGTCGCAGTTTGGCGATGAAGTGCATCAAACCAATTGGGGAGTCAAATGCAGAATGCGCAGCCGGCGAATTGCAGTCCTGACCGACCTGCACGCCACGAGCGGCCGCGATCTCCGGGGTAACTTTGCTGCCAGGCAAAATGCCCCCATGACCTGGCTTGGCACCTTGGGACAGTTTGATCTCAATCATTTTGATGGCAGGCCGCGTGGCGTTCTGCACGAACTTTTCTTCACAAAAATGGCCGTGATCATCTCGACAGCCGAAGTAACCCGAGCCGATGTTCCAGATCAGGTCCCCGCCTGGGCGCAGGTGGTACTCGCTGATACCACCCTCACCAGTGTCATGGGCAAAGCCGCCAATTTTTGCGCCTTCGTTGAGCGCCAGCAAGGCGTTGGCAGATAACGCCCCAAAACTCATGGCTGAGATGTTCAGCACAGACAGGTCCACGGGCTGGGTGCAGTCCTTGCCACCCACGCGAATCCGAAAGTTCTTGTCTTGAATGTGTACAGGCTTGATCGAATGGTTGATCCATTCGTATTGCTCGGCGTAAACGTTCTCTTCGGTGCCGAAAGCCTTTTTGTCGATCTGTTGTTTGGATCGTTGATAGACCAGCGATCGCTTCGCCCTTGAAAACGGGGTGTCATCCTGGTCATCTTCGAAGAAGTATTGACGCAGCTCGGGCCGAATCGACTCAAGCATGTAGCGCATGTTGCCAATAATGGGGTAATTGCGCCGAATGGAGTGGTGTGTTTGTTTCAGGTCATACAAACCGAGGGCTAGTAAGCCCCAGCTCACAAACGCTAAAAGCCACCACTCATCGTGCCAAATCACCGCCAGCACCGGACATACAAAACTCAGAAAGAATACGCTCCAGAATACGGCGAATTGACCACGAAACGGTGGTAGGTGATTGCTAAGCATGGTTCGTCTCCGCACTCCTGTGACTCAGGCGTTGTTTTGTCGGTTTAGCGAAAGATAGCAGAAAGTCACCCAATTGCCCGTAAATTCACCCACGCAATCAGTGCTGTTAACGTGATGGTCGACCCAAGCGTGCTGATCAGGATGGCGCGGGCGGTGATGGCAGCATCTTCCTGGTAAAGGTTGGCGAGCATGAATGGCCCGGTGCCAACAGGCAGCGCTGTCGCTAGAATGGCACACCAGGCCCACAATGGATCCAGATCGAACACGCCGATGGCAAGAATGCCGACGATCAGCGGATGCACCAAAAGCTTTAAGGTCACGATTTGAGTCACGGCGTGCCCGCCGGTGCGCACTTTGGTTTGCGCGATAAAAAGCCCAATTGTCAGTAAGGCGCAAGGTGTCGCCGCTTTGGCCAGCTGGTCAATGCCGCCTGCAACCGCAATGGGAAGCTCGATGTTTAGGGCAGAGACGGTTATTCCAAGCGCGGTAGAGACCAAGATCGGGTTTCTGAGCAAAGACAGCGAGATTTTCTTCAAAGCAGGTGATAGGCTACGCCCGCGTGCACGGTGGATCTCAATGGCCACAATCACGATGCTGAATTGGACGACCACGGTCATGACAGCCCCGATCACCGCGATCGGCAGCGCTTGTTCACCAAAGACCAGCAGTATTAGGGGTATGCCCATGTAGCCAGCATTCGAGTAGCCCGAGCTTAAGCAATTGATCATGCGCGGCAAGTAGGGCAAAGCGTCGCGTCGACTCATCCACAGATAAATCAGCATGGTTAGAACAGTACCTAGCCCGAAACTAGCCACAAACCCAATCTCGGCCATCACTTCTAGATCGGCTCGAGCCATCGCGATAAAGAGCAAAGCCGGCAGGGCCAGATAGATAACGAAACGATTTAGCGCATCGGTGGCAGTGCTATTGAACAGTCCACCTTTGCCGCACGCCCAGCCAAGCAAAATCAATCCAAACACGGGAACAACGGTGTTGATTACGGAGGCGTACATCGAAACCTGCAGCTAAAATCCTGTGAGGGTTGCAGTTTACTCTTGCTCTACTTAAGGGTGCTTCGAGTTTTTCGGGGTGTTGTGCGGGGCTTCGCTCGGGATGTTGAGTGGAATTGAATGCAAACAGTTGGTCTGTTCGTATCGGGCGCTGGGCCGAGCTAGAGCCTTGGGCCTTGCCGTTGCGGGTATCGGTTTTTGTGCGAGAGCAGGGCGTGCCAATTGAGCTGGAGCAAGACGAGCTCGATGAGGTTGCAACGCATGTTGTGATCATCGATTCGACCGGTCAATCTCTCGCTACAGGCCGTTTGGTCATAACCGAACTAGGCATTGGCAAGATTGGCAGGCTTGCGGTGGCCAAGTCCTATCGGGGTCAAGGTCTGGGCAAAGTGGTTTTACACACGATCATTGCGCACGCCCAAACACTTGGTGTCAGGCTTCTGAAGCTGCATGCTCAAAGGGATGCCGAGCGTTTTTATTTGGCGTTTGGTTTTGTGGTTCAAGGCGAGCCATTCATGGAGGCCGGGATTGAGCACATTCTCATGGTGAGGATGGCCTCGAAAGACAGTTCATTGGATCCGGTTTGATACATGCCGCCACTTTATCAAACACTACGGTGGTGCCCAGAAGAGGACTCGAACCTCCACACCTTGCGGCACATGGACCTGAACCATGCGCGTCTACCAATTCCGCCACCTGGGCACTGTGTCAGGCATAATGTCTAACAAGACACAAATTATATACGAGATCGAACCCTTGGCAATTGAACCTCCGAACCGTACCCGCAAGCCGCAAACCAAGACTGCTGCGCCGACTGACATACCGGACTTTGACCCCGATGTGCCAACACGCGAGTCGATCTTGCTTGAATTGCGTCGTACTAGTGTGCCGTTGACCCCGGCTGAGCTTGCCGATCGATTGGGTGTTGAACGAGATGCCACTTGGGTTGGGTTTGAGCGTCGATTGGCCGCCATGGAACGTGACGGCCAGCTCATGCCAAACCGTAAAGGAGTTTTGCTGCTAGCCAAAAAGCTGGACTTCATTGCGGGCAAAGTGCTTGGGCATCGCGATGGATTCGGTTTCTTGCAGCGTGATGACGGCTTGCAAGATGTATTTTTGTCGCCAAGAGAAATGCTCAAGGTACTGCACGGCGATCGGGTTCTCGTCAAAATAACCGGTGACTATCGCGGTAAGCCAGACGGCACCATTGTCGAAGTGCTTGAGCGCCGCACCAATCGGTTGGTGGGCAGGTTTCTGAACGAACGTGGCGTAACGATTGTTGTGCCGGAAGATCAGCGCATCAAACACGATGTCTTGATTCCGCCGGCCGAAACGGCATCTGCTCAGCATGGTCAAGTCGTGACCGTCGAAATCCTTGAGCAACCGACCCGGCATACTCAGCCTATGGGTCGTGTTGCCGAAATCCTCGGCGAAATTGATGACCCGGGCATGGAAATCGAAATTGCGGTGCGCAAGTTCGACGTGCCAGTGGACTTTTCTGAGAAAGCACAGCGTCAATGCGACAAATTGCCCGATGAAGTGCGCCGTCAGGACCTTAAAGGTCGAATTGATTTGAGAGATGTGCCGTTGATCACCATCGACGGCGAGGATGCGCGCGACTTTGATGATGCGGTGTACTGCGAGCCGATCGAACTAGATGGTGCACGCAAACGGCCTGGCTGGCGTTTGTTGGTGGCCATTGCTGACGTGAGTCATTACGTCAAGGATGGTGATGCGCTCGATGATGATGCTCGAGAGCGTGGTACGAGCGTCTATTTTCCTCGCCGTGTGATTCCGATGCTGCCAAACAAGCTCTCCAATGGCTTGTGTTCACTCAACCCGCACGTTGACCGATTGACATTGGTATGTGACATGGTGATTGCAGCCAATGGTGCAAAAGCGGGTGATGTGCTCGCCTACCAGTTTTACAATGCAGTGATTCACTCGCATGCCCGCACGACTTACACGCAGGTCTGGGAGGCGTTGCAGCAGCCCACAGGGCCAGTGGCCAAGCAGCTTGGTGCTGTTTTGCCGCATATTCAGAACCTACATGATTTGTTTGGTTTGCTCGCTGATTCGCGTAAGCGTCGCGGTGCGATCGACTTTGAGACCGTAGAGACTAAGATCGTTTGCAATGAGCTCGGTCGGATCGAGCGCATCGTTGGCATGGTGCGCAATGACGCACACCGTCTCATTGAAGAGTGCATGCTGGCGGCCAACACATGCGCAGCTGACTTCATGCGGCGCAGCAAGCACCTCGGCTTATATCGGGTGCACGAAGGTCCCACACCCGAGAAGCTGCAAAGCTTACGCGCTTTCCTAAAAACATTGGGTCTGGATTTGGCCGGTGGTGACGAGCCTCAGGCGAGTCACTACGCGGCGCTAGTCGATAAGGCGCGCAGCCGACCGGATTTTGATTTGCTGCAAAGCATGTGTCTGCGCTCGATGCAGCAGGCCATTTATTCACCAGACAATGCAGGCCACTTTGGGCTTTCTTACGCCGAATATACCCATTTCACTTCGCCGATCAGACGTTATCCCGATTTGTTGACACATCGAGTGATCAAGGCTCTTTTGGCCAAGGAGCGCTACGTTCCAGCCGCATCGAGTCAAGTGGTGGTGCCAGGCATGACGCGTAAAGAGTACGAGCACGATGTCTGGGAGAAGCTCGGTATTCTGTTGTCAGCCCGCGAGCGCCGCGCTGATGACGCCTCGCGCGATGTTGAGGCATGGCTGAAGTGCTGGTTTGTCAAAGAGCGGGTGGGTGAGGTCTTTAGCGGCCGCATCACCGGTGTTGCAAGTTTCGGTATCTTCGTGACCCTAGACACATTGCATGTGGAAGGCATGGTACATGTCTCGGAGCTTGGGACCGAGTACTTTCAGTTCAACGAAGCCATGCACGAGTTGCGCGGCGAGCGCACGGGCATGCGCTATCGGCTGACTGATTCGGTGCAGGTTCAGGTCGCTCGAGTAGACCTTGAGGCTCGCCGTATCGAGTTCAGGTTGGTGGCGGGCACTTCTTTTGCCTCGCTCAAGCGCGAGGCTGTTCGTGCTGGATCCGGATCTACCCGGCATGTCAAAAAAGCTGCTGCGACCAAGCCAGCTGAACTAAAAGGGCAAACCGCCAAGCAGCGACGTGCTCAAGCCAAACGTGGGGCCAAGGTCGAAGGGGCGGCTGTCAAGAAGCCGGCTCGGCGTTCTTCTACAAAAACATCTAGCCGCAGGCGTTAGTTTTTTTAAGCTGGGTTTCTCCGAATGAGTCAGTCGACATTGCTAGCGGGATTTCATGCCGTGGTCGCGCGCATGCGCCAAGCGCCCAACACGGTGCGTGAAGTGTATGTGGACGGATCGCGGCGTGACAAGCGAATGAGCTCCTTGGTTGCGCTTTTAAACGACCATGGTGTGCCTTGTCACATGGCCGATGCGTCAAGGCTTGATCAAATCGCTGCCGGCGTGCGCCATCAGGGCGTGGTCGCCATCGTCGAGCAGTTGTCGCTGGCTCAAGACTTGGACGATGTATTTGATGGCATGAAGGCCGCACCCTTCTTGCTGGTGCTTGATGGCGTCACAGACCCACACAACCTTGGCGCTTGTCTTCGCACGGCTGATGCAGCCGGTGTCGACGCGGTGTTTGCTCCCAAGGATAGGGCAGTGGGTTTAAGTCCCGTGGTGGAACGGGTTGCTTGTGGCGCGACTCAGCATCTGCCTTACATCATGGTAACGAACCTTGCCCGTTTGTTGCGCGACCTCAAAGATCGCGGGGTCTGGCTAATTGGTACCGATGAGCGTGCGCCAGCCACCCTGCATGAGGTCGAGCAGACTGGACCGATTGCTTGGGTGATGGGCGCTGAAGGTGCCGGGATGCGCCGCTTGACACGAGAGTTGTGTGACCATTTGGTGCATATCCCGATGACCGGTTCGGTCGAAAGCCTTAACGTTAGCGTGGCCACTGGCGTCTGTTTGTTTGAGACTGTCCGGCAACGCCGTGCGGCCCCGCAGTAAACTGCGATCTTCAATGTCAATTGTGCCCGAGCAAACATGAACGCCAAAGGCAAGCCCAAGGGCTTCACGACAAAAATCCTTCACCACGATCGGTTGCGCGGTACCGAACATGGTGCCGTGCATCAGCCTATTCACACGTCTTCTCAATATGCCTATGCGGATGTGCGAGGCTTGGTTGAAGTGTTTCAAGGCAAGCCTGGGTTTTCTTATGCGCGCCAAGGCACGCCCACCACCGCTGCGCTGGAAGCCAAGTTAGCGCAAATGGAAGGTGCCGTTGGTGCGATCACTTTTTCTACAGGCATGGCTGCGCTGGCTGCCGTCTTCACCACGCTTTTAAAGTCTGGCGACCATTTGTTGGCGAGCCAGTATTTATTCGGGAATACGAACAGCTTGTTTGGCACTTTGGCGCAATTGGGCATCGAAGTGACACTGGTCGATGCAACCGATCTGGATCAAATCAAGGCGGGGGTTCGTGCTAACACGCGCATGATTTTTGTTGAGACCATTGGAAATCCTGGTACACAGATTGCTGATTTAGCTGGCATTGGTGAGTTTGCCCGAGCCAACGGTCTGGTGTACTTGGTGGACTCCACCCTGACTTCTCCATACTTATTGCAAGCTCGTGACGTTAGTGCGAGCCTGGTGATGCATTCGCTCTCCAAGCATATTGCTGGTCACGCCCAAGCGCTTGGTGGTGCGGTGATTGACACGGGGCTATTTGATTGGCAGCTTTACCCAAACATTCTTGATACTTACCGCAAAGGCGATGCCAAAGGTTGGGCGCTTACTCAAATCAAGAAAAAAGGCCTGCGTGACATGGGCGCAACATTAGCCGCCGAACCAGCACATCGCATTTCGCTCGGTGCCGAGACGCTTGCCTTAAGGTTGGAGCGTGCATGCGCCAATGCGCTTACGCTTGCTCAAATGCTCGATCAGCATGATGCGGTTGCCAAAGTGGCCTATCCTGGCTTGCCTCATCATCCGCAGCATCAGCGTGCGAGCGACCTGTTTGGCGCACGCTTTGGTACGCTGCTGTCTTTTACGCTCGAGCCTTCGATTGACTGCATCGAATTCCTCAATAAACTGACGTTGCCGGTGCTAGCCACGCACGTCGGTGATACCCGAACCTTGGCGCTGCCTGCGGCGCAGACGATCTATCACGAGATGGGCGCCGCCATGCGGGCAAAGATGGGGATTGACGATGGCTTGGTTCGTGTATCCGTTGGTATCGAAGATACGGATGACCTGATTTCTGATGTTAGGCAAGCACTTGACGCTATTGCTTGATGTGGTTTTGATTGTTGCTCGCGGGTTATAGCGCAATTATTTGGATTTTCCAATGATCGCTTCCCACGTTCTTTGGGACAGTGTGAATTACGTCACACCCAATGAATATGCGGGTTTTAGCGTTATTTTTTGCTTGACAGCCTGCGGATGTAAAGGCTAAATACTCATATGCAACGTAGCTACGAGCTCGCGTTGTGAAACTCACCACACGGCAGCTCGCCGTGGGACATTATTAACTTGAATTTGCAAGGGGTAATCCTGATATGAACAAAACCGAATTGATCGACCACATCGCCGGCAAGGCTGATATTTCGAAGGCGGCAGCTGCTCGTGCCCTCGATGCGCTGATCGGCGGTGTTAAGACCACGCTCAAAAAAGGTGGCACGGTGACTTTGGTCGGTTTTGGTACTTTCGCTGTTTCGACTCGCGCTGCCCGTACTGGCCGTAACCCGCGTACTGGCGAAGCCATCAAAATCAAAAAAGCCAAGGTGCCGAAGTTTCGTCCTGGCAAGGGTTTGAAAGACGCAGTGAACTAAAAATCACGATTGCGTTTTGCAGTATCGCTTCGGTCCGCTATAATGCGGACCGTTGTTTTTAAATTCGCAAAGTGGCGTTTTCAGTGAATACCATTTGCGGCACGTGTGGTTTGTAACAAGCGTCATTTGCGATATGCGTGATTTGCGACAATTGTTATTTGCAACAAGCAGCAAGTCGCACCACGAAAACAAATGTTGGGTCTGTTCATTGCCCAAGTGTTTTCACCACCGTGGGTGCTTAGCTCAGCTGGTAGAGCGGCGCCCTTACAAGGCGTAGGTCAGCGGTTCGAACCCGTTAGCACCCACCACGGTTCTTCAGTGAGTTTCGGCCAACTTCATTGCATGAGCCTAATTCCTTCATATGCGTTCCATAAGCTAATTCCAAGCTTGCGCTGTCAACGCTCTCGTCTGCAAGAAAACACCAACACTTCCAATTTAGGCGAGTGTCGTTGGTGTTGATACTACTTCAGTCTTTTTTTTGAATCCTGGCAGAGCCTTGCATTACCAATAGCCTCAAGCTGACGCTGTTTGGATTGCAATTTCCCGACGCAACTCTTCTACCGACTTGACCTAAGGTGCTTTATTCGGCTAGGCGACTGCTGTCGAGCCACTTCCCATGCTCATCACATCGTAGGTTAGTTGTCGAAGATCAGTCTTTCAGGCATCTGCCAACACCATCGTGCAAGAAGAACGAGTGGGCAATATTCTCTATACAGCCTGAGGGTCCTCTTTCTCCCGTGTGTCATTTGCTAGTCACGATGAGTCGTTATTTTTTCCTGTGGCTGTTTTTCATGTGCCAACTTTCAAAGGATCCGCAATGAGTGCAACTTCTGATGACACAGCACGTTCGGTTCAAAGCTACATCGATGAGACACCTCGTTGGCCTGATGGCACCGTCACTGGTTTAGTTCCGCTGACCGCGATGCAATGGCGAATCTGGTTGCTTGCCACGGCAGGTAAGTTCTTTGAAGGTATGGTTGTTTTCATGACGGGAGTGGCTCTGCCCTTGATCGTGGCGGAGTTCGCTTTGGATGATGTTCAAAAGGGGGTCATTGGAGCTTCAGTGCTTGCGGGCATTTTGATTGGTGCTTCGCTCTTGGGCAGCATGGCCGATAGTTTCGGTCGAAAAAGAATGTTCATCATAGAGCTGATAATTTTCGCAGCGTTTTTGCTTGCACTAACGTTCAGCACGAGTTGGATTTGGATTGCAATTTTTTTGTTTGGGATGGGAACGGCATTGGGCTGTGATTATCCCACCGCGCACTTGGTTATCTCCGAAAGCATACCGAGCAAAGATCGTGGCAAGCTTGTGCTAGGTGCGTTTGCCTTTCAAGCGGTTGGTGCGCTAGTAGGCACTGCCGTTGGCTACTTGATACTCGCTAACGCGGACGACCTCACTGCGTGGCGGTGGATGTACGCAACTGCCATTGTTCCAGCCGCATTGGTAATTATTGGACGATTTTTTGTTAGCGACAGTCCGCATTGGCTCGTCAGTCGTGGTCGAGTGAAAGAGGCAGAGCACGAGGTTGCTAGGCTCTTGAAACGCAATCCAGCATATCCGAAAAGCGTAAAACTAAAACTCTCCAAAGAGCATGAACATAATAAAGGTTCCAGTTACATTGCATTATTCAAAAAGAAAAATCGTCGCGCCACGATACTGGCATCAGTTCCTTGGTTCATACAGGATCTCGCTACTTACGGGATCGGAATTTTTACGCCTACCATCCTTGCTGCAACGATTGGTGCCGGGTCAAGTCATCCAAGAAACGTTGCGGATATTCTGAATAATGACATCATCGCCACCAAGGGGGCTGCATTTCTCGATATCTTGTTAGTGGTCGGTGTTCTGTTCGCGATTTTCCTTGCCGATCGAGTAGGTCGTATCAAGCTGCAGATATTTGGATTCATCGGTTGTGCGGTTGGGCTTGGAATGGCGGCACTTTCTCTTAACACCCACGGTTCGACCGAAACATGGCTACTGTTTGGTGGATTCATGCTGTTCAACTTTATGACCAATCTTGGACCTAACGCGCAGACCTACCTAATCGCAGGAGAGGTGTTCCCAACAAAAATCCGTGGAACTGGCGCTGGGTTCGCCGCATCGTTCGCAAAAATCGGGGCAGTTTTAACCGCGTTTTTCTTCCCGATACTACTCAAGGACATCGGTACACAAGCGCTATTAATGTGTTTGATTGTTGCCTCCTTAATTGGTGCAGTAGTTACTTACGCATACCAAATCGAGACAGCTGGCAAGAACCTGGAAGATCTTGATAACTGAGGTACGTGATTCTAATTTTTGACTCACCGAACAGAGCGCTGCGCAGAAGAACTATTCTCAAATGGTCAATACTGGCTGCCCGGTTCAATATGGCCGCCGCGGGAAAAAATTTGCGAGCTACCAAACTGAAATATTTATTACCTTTCAAATATTGTGATGCAGATTGATGAGTCAAAGTGATCATGTGTCTAAACGCAA
Source organism: uncultured Orrella sp. (assembly GCA_964558695.1). Taxonomy (GTDB): domain Bacteria; phylum Pseudomonadota; class Gammaproteobacteria; order Burkholderiales; family Burkholderiaceae_B; genus Algicoccus. The sequence goes on along the minus strand of CAZLFB010000064.1, from coordinate 5,558 downwards.
CAAAGTTCACTTTGGCATAACACTTAATAAACTGAGGACTGTTTCATGAATCAATCCAAAAGAATTAAGGTTTCACTAACTAGTCTGTTGTGTGCGCTCGCCTTGATGCCCTTAACAGTGATGGCAGGATCTGGTTCGTCTGTTACGTTATACGGGATTTTGGATCTTGGCCTCTACTACAACCATGTCTCTAGCAGTGCAGGCAGCCTCAATGGCGCGGTCAGTAGTTCGCAGGCTGGTATCGCCTCCGGCGTTCTTTATGGATCACGCTGGGGATTGAAAGGGACCGAACGGATCTCGGAGCAGTGGTCAATAGACTTCAAGCTTGAGTCAGGCATAAATGCTAATGATGGAAGTCAAGCCCAAGGCGGTTTGGCATTTGGACGTCAAAGCACGTTGGCCATTTCCAACACCACCCTTGGCTCTTTGCAATTTGGTCGAGCTCCTAACTTTGCTTATAGTTGGCTCGGTGCGATCGATCCGTTTCCCATTGGTGGTGCTCAAGCGCAAATGGGGGCGTCATTCGGTTCCGCCAATAGTGTGCGACCGAATAATATGGCGCTCTATCAGACAAACGATTACAACGGCTTTCAAGCTGGTATTGGTTATTCGTTCAATACGGGCTTCAGTGCCACCTACGCCAACTCACCGGGCACTGGCCAGCAATCTGGCACCCAATATTTCGGTACTACAACCAACATGCGCATGATTACTGCAGCAGTTCGTTACGCGAGTGGACCAGTCAAACTATTAGCAACCTTTGATACTGTTTATCCAGCTAGCAAAGTCGTCAATAGCAGTGGTCAAACAGTAGCGAACCAAACCGATGCAGTTCCTCAAACTTGGTTTTTAGCTGGTAGTTACGATCTGAAGGTTGCGACACTGTCTGCGGCGTTCGGTCAATCTTTTGATGGCGCTTTTTTTGGCAATACTGCTGGCGCAGGTGGCTATTCGACTCCGCTTCAAACATCAAGTGCCGGTGCCAATATTCTCTTTGCGCAAGGTGCCAAGTACAACTCATATGCAGTTGGTGCAGTGGTGCCGACCGGGGCTGACAGCAATGTGCTTTTGTCGTGGCAGGCAATGCAGCCATACGGAAATTTATATACAGATAGCGGCTTAGCGACTCAGTCTATTTTCAGCGCCGCGTATGTCTACAACCTTTCAAAGCGCACCGAGCTATACGTGTGGGGCTCATACGGCAACAATTTTCAAACGGTCAGCACCGCAAAGAGTTCCGTGATTGGCGCTGGCATGGTTCATTTTTTCTAGTCAAAGAAGGCTGAAACAGGGTGATCGCAAGGGGTCGGGGGGTCGTGACGACAACTTCTAATCTGTTAAGTGGCGGTATCGGTTGTTTAAAGTGGACCTCAAATTTTAGACAGTGGTTTAGGCTACTGTCCTGCAGGGCATTAGTTTCGACTGTGTGGTGGTGTGATTCAAAAGTACACGCATAAAACCATGTCCATTACTCATCATTTCCCCCTAGATGGCGACGGGCATCGCATGGGTATCATTTTCGTGTGTCCATCACTTTCTTACCTGTCGGCAATCGGTGCTTGTGGCACAATGCCTCGACCTAATTGTTACACCCATTTAACCTCGCTTATGTCTGACGCTGAATTTATTGCTCGCACTCCACAAGAAGTCGACCTTCGTATCCAAACCCAACTCGCGCTTGAGTTAGGTGTTCGCCAACAGCAGGTGGCCACGACCATGCAATTAATGGCCGATGGCTCCACCGTTCCCTTTATTGCTCGCTATCGTAAGGAAGCCACCGGTGGTTTAGATGACACTGTTTTGCGACAGCTGGAAGTCCGTTTGTTGTACCTGCAGGAATTGGAAGCTAGACGCGATGTCGTGGTGTCTTCGATTCATGAGCAGGGCAAATTAACACCAGAGTTACATAAAGCAGTCAACGAAGCTGATACCAAGCAACGCTTGGAGGATTTGTACGCACCGTTTAAGCCCAAGCGCCGCACACGCGCCCAAATTGCTCGTGAGGCGGGTTTGCAGCCATTGGCGGACCAGTTGTTCGCGGACAAAGATTGCGTGCCGCTTGAGACGGCACAAGCCTATGTCGATCCGCAAAAGGGTGTAGCCGACGTCAAAGCAGCCTTGGATGGCGCACGCGATATTCTGGCGGAGCAGTTTGCAGAGAATGCTGATCTCGTTGCGCAGTTGCGTAGCTTTTTGATGCGACAGGGGCTGGTCTATGCCAAGGTTGTTGCTGGCAAAGAGCAGGAGGGCGCAAATTTCCGTGATTGGTTTGATTTCAGCGAGTCAATCGGTTCAATTCCCTCTCATCGGATGCTGGCGCTATTGCGTGGCCGACAGCAAGGCGTACTGGATTTGCGAATTGGGCTTTCTGAAGATCAGGAAGCTCTCTTGCCGCATCCATGCACTGAGCGTATCGCTCAGTTTTTGGGCTTTAGTCCCAAGATTTTTGACAGCAAGGCCAGTGCCCGAGAGCAGTGGATTGCTGAGGTTTGTCGCTGGAGCTGGCGCGTCAAACTGTTGATGTTTTTTGAGATGGAAATTGTCGGTGTGCTCAGAGAACGGGCTGAGTCGCAGGCCATCGATGTGTTCGCGGCGAATTTAAAGGACTTGTTGTTGTCCCCGCCAGCGGGACCCAAAGCGGTGATGGGGCTAGACCCAGGCATTCGTACTGGGGTTAAAGTCGCGGTGATCGACCGCACTGGCAAGGTAATCGATACGGCCACGGTTTATCCATTTGAGCCGCGCTGTGATGTGTCTGGTAGCCTAAAGACGCTGGCAGAATTGGCCAAACGATATGCCATTGAGCTGGTTGCTATTGGCAACGGCACAGCGTCTCGGGAAACGGACAAGCTTGTGGCTGCGCTCACCCAAGCACACCCGGAACTCAACTTAAGCCGTGTAACCGTCTCTGAAGCAGGCGCGTCGGTCTATTCGGCTTCTGAGGTTGCCGCACTGGAGTTTCCTGATCTCGATGTGAGCCTACGTGGTGCGGTATCCATCGCCCGGCGTTTGCAGGATCCGTTGGCTGAGCTCGTGAAGATTGAACCCAAGTCAATTGGGGTAGGGCAGTACCAGCACGACGTTAACCAGCGTCAATTGGCCACAACACTGACCGGTGTGGTGGAGGATTGCGTGAATGCGGTTGGTGTTGACGTCAACACGGCCTCGGCTGCTTTGTTGGCACACGTGTCAGGCTTGAATGGTGGTCTTGCTAAAAATATCGTGAGTTATCGCGATGCCAATGGGCGATTCAATTCGCGCAGTGAGCTCATGGCAGTGCCCAGGTTCGGTGACAAGGCATTTGAGCAAGCGGCCGGATTTTTACGGGTCAATGGTGGCTTGAACCCGCTTGATGCGTCTGCGGTTCATCCCGAAGCCTACCCAGTGGTCGAACGGATTTTGGCGAAGGTCAAAGCCGAGGTTAAATCGGTGATGGGCAATAGGCAGTTGCTCACTGGCTTGTCGCCATCTGAGTTTGTGGATGAGCGGTTCGGTGTACCCACCGTCAAAGATATCTTGTCGGAGCTTGAGAAGCCTGGGCGTGATCCGCGCCCCGAGTTCAATCCAGTGGTGTTTGATGACAGCGTTCAAACCATGAACGACTTAAAACTGGGTCAGGTTTTGGATGGCGTAGTTACCAACGTGGCAAATTTTGGGGCGTTTGTCGACATTGGTGTGCATCAGGACGGCTTGGTGCACATCTCAGCACTGTCGAACCAGTTCGTGAAGGATCCGCGCGACGTTGTTCGCACCGGTCAAACAGTCAAAGTCAAGGTGCTGGAAGTCGATCTTCAGCGTAAGCGAATCGCGCTGACCATGCGCTTAGATGATGAGCCTGGGACTAGAACCAGTGGCGCAGCGCCCGCGCACAAGCATGAGAGCCGCCCCAGCGGCAGAGCAAAGCCCGTGGGTAATCAGGGGCAGGATCAGGCAGATGGCGCCATGGCGGCTGCGTTTGCCAAGTTAAAGCGATAGGCCTTAAAAAAACGCCTTGCAGTTGCTTGCAAGGCGTTTTGCAATCACACGTTCATACCGCTTTTTACTGGCGACCTTTTCTCGCTTCAATGCGCATGCGCAGTGCGTTTAGCTTGATAAAGCCGCCGGCATCGGCCTGATTGTAGGCACCACCATCGTCATCAAACGTAGCAATGGTCTGGTCAAACAGCGTATCGGTAGAGTCTCGCGCAACGGTGTAGACATTGCCTTTATACAGTTTGAGTCGAACCGTTCCATTGACATGGTGTTGCGTGTGGTCAATCAACACCTGCAGGGCGCGACGTTCGGGTGACCACCAGTAGCCGTTATAGATAAGCGCTGCATAACGCGGCATCAGGTCGTCTTTGAGGTGGGCAACCTCTCGGTCTAGTGTGATGGATTCAATGGCGCGGTGAGCTTTGAGCAAAATGGTGCCGCCCGGGGTTTCGTAGCAGCCACGTGACTTCATGCCCACATAGCGGTTCTCAACGAGGTCAAGGCGACCAATGCCATGCTTCCCACCCATGGAATTTAAGCGGGCCAACAAGGCCGCTGGGCTTAGCTTCTCACCATTGATGCTGATCGGATCGCCTTTGACAAATTCGACATCGATATACTCAGCCTCATCGGGTGCTGCTTCTGGCGACACGGTCCAGCGCCACATTGACTCCTCGGCTTCGGCATTCGGGTCTTCGAGATGACGGCCTTCGAAGCTGATGTGCAACAAGTTGGCATCCATGGAGTAGGGTGCGCCACCTTGCTTGTGTTTCATGTCGACTGGGATACCCGCCGCCTCAGCGTAAGCCAGCAGCTTCTGGCGTGAAAGCAGATCCCACTCACGCCAAGGCGCAATGACTTTGATGCCTGGCTCGAGTGCGTAGTAACCGAGCTCAAATCGAACTTGATCATTCCCTTTACCTGTTGCGCCGTGCGAGACGGTGTCTGCACCCACTTGACGAGCAATCTCTATCTGGCGTTTGGCAATCAATGGGCGTGCAATCGATGTACCAAGCAAGTATTCGCCTTCATAAATGGTGTTGCAACGAAACATGGGGAACACAAAATCGCGCACAAACTCCTCGCGCAAGTCGTCGATAAAGATGTGCTCTGGCTTAATCCCAAGTTGCAAGGCTTTGGCGCGTGCGGGTTCAAGCTCTTCGCCCTGGCCGATATCGGCCGTGAAGGTCACGACCTCGCACTGGTAGGTATCTTGCAGCCACTTGAGAATGACTGAAGTGTCAAGCCCACCTGAATAGGCTAGCACCACTTTGTTTACGTTGCTCATACATTGCCTTTTGTTGCTTGTCGCTCTGGATATCGACCCAGGACAGCCACGCTGTCATGGGTGTGATTGGTGTTACTTGCATGAATTTTAGCGCGTTCGGCACGGGGTTTAGCTTGGTCTATTTTGGTGCGCTTGGGCCCGTTGATGCTCGATCAAGCGGGTGGCGCTATTCAACACGCCCGATCAATAAAAACTCCATCAGTGCTTTTTGCGCATGGAGTCGGTTTTCCGCTTCATCCCAGACCACGCTTTGTGCTCCGTCTATGACGTCAGCGCTGACCTCTTCGCCGCGATGTGC
>CAZLFB010000063.1:0-15198 GCA_964558695.1 uncultured Orrella sp. | reverse complement strand
GAGCGATTAGCCCAGCGCTTTGACAGCAGCGTTCAAGCGGCTCTTGTGACGAGCAGCTTTGTTTTTATGGATGATTCGCTTATCAGCAACGCTGTCAATCACGCTCATCGACTTAAGAAATGCTTCCGTGGCGGTGGCTTTGTCTCCGGTGGCGATTGCAGCGCGCACGCGCTTGATCGACGTACGAAGCATGGAGCGCAGGCTCGAGTTGTGCATGTTGCGGGCAACCGACTGGCGGGCGCGCTTTTTGGCTTGGGCGGTATTGGCCATTTGTTTCTAGCTGTCCTGTAGTACAAGATTTTGAATAATCGAAGATTCTAGCATGTTTAGTGGCTTCAGTGGCAACAACATGGCGAATGCTGTGCGTTGAGTGGCTCGTTGGTTTTTAGGCAGCGGGTCGAGCGCGCCTTAGGTCGGCTGGTCGCACGCCAAGCAGCCATAGCGTCAGTAAGTAGCTTGCCAGCCCGGCGCTGAGCGTGATCGCCATCCAGCCTGCTCGTTGCCAGATAGACAGGCTGACGGCAGTCCAGTCAATGTCACCGGCAATAAAAACCATGGCGCTACCCATGACGGCCAAGCCTAATACCAGTTTGCCTAAAAAAGGCCACCATCCGGGCTGTGGCTGGTAGAGCTGGCGCCGGCGCAGGCCAACGTAAAGTGCCAGCGCGTTGATGCAGGCGCCAAGACCGATGGACAATGCCAGGCCGGCGTGCGCCAAGCTTGGCACCAGAACAAGATTCAGCAGTTGGGTCAGGATGAGCACCATGATGGCGATTTTGACCGGGGTTTTGATGTCTTGTTTGCCGTAAAAGCCAGGCGCCAGAATTTTGACCAACAGCAGACCCAATAGCCCAACCGCGTATGCCATGACGGCCAATTGTGTTTGATAAACGTCGTTGGCATTAAATGCCCCATATTGAAACAAGGTCGCAACCAAGCCATCAGCCAACAAAATCATGGCCAGCGCTGCCGGTAATCCGAGCACAAACACCAGACGCATGCCCCATCCCAAAAGCCGACTGTACTCATCGTGCGCCTGGTCTGCGTTGGCTTTCGATAGCGTGGGCAGCAGCACGGTGCCGAGCGCCACGCCAATCAATGCGGTGGGGAACTCCATCAGGCGATCTGCAAATGACAGCCAGGTGACGCTGCCCGGCGTGAGCCAGGTTGCGATGTTGGTGTTGATGAGAATGGAAATTTGCGCCACGGAAACGCCTAGTGTGGCTGGCAGCATTTGCCGCATGACTCGCCGCACCGTTTTGTCCTGAAAGGCGTGGCCAGGTGAGGTCAGGCGAGGGCGCAGTCCCAAGCGTGAAATAGCCCACCACTGAACGGCCAGTTGCGCCAGACCACCGATCACAACACCCACTGCCAGTGCATAAATTGGCTCGCTGAGATAGCCGGCTAGCCAAATGCTCGCGCCAATCATGCTCAGGTTTAGTAGCACCGGTGTAAAGGCTGGCACCGCAAAACGCTTCCAGGTGTTGAGCACACCAGAGGCAAACGACACCAGCGACATGCAAACAATATAGGGAAACATGATGCGAGTCATCCATACCGCGGCGTCGTATTCAGCAGTCCGGTCAGCTGTGCCTAAGCCGCTGGCAATGGCCAGCACCACGATTGGCGCACCAATAATGCCCAGTATGGTGATGAGACTCAAAGCAGAAAACAATGCCATGGCCACACGGTCGATGGTTTGCCTGACTGCTGCATGATCTGCGCTGGTTTGTTTGACTTCGGCCAGGATCGGCACAAAGGCTTGTGTGAAAGCCCCTTCAGCAAACAGGCGTCGTAACAGATTGGGGATACGAAATGCGACCCAGAATGCATCAGTCAAGGCACTCGCGCCAAAGGCGCGAGCAATGATGATGTCTCGAGCCAGGCCGGTGATGCGTGACAGCAGCGTGAAGCTGCTGACCGTGGCCGCGGCTCGAAACAAACTCATTTGGGTGGCATGCGGATGGCGCCATCCAGACGAATGCTTTCGCCGTTGAGCATCTCATTGGTGATGATTTGGTGCACGAGTTTGGCATAGTCCTCAGGACGCCCCAAGCGTGAGGGGAATGGAATGCTGGCCGCCAGGGAGTCCTGAACGTTCTGTGGCATCCCAAAAATCATGGGCGTACCAAAAATACCGGGTGCGATCGTGATGCAGCGAATCCCAAGTGGCGCTAGGTCACGGGCCACCGGCAAGGTCATGCCAACCACCGCGGCTTTCGACGCAGCATAAGCGGCTTGCCCAATTTGACCGTCATAGGCTGCAACCGATGCGGTGTTGATCAGTACACCACGCTCACCCGTGTCTTCAGGTGCGTTGTTTTGCATGGCCTCGGCGCAGAGCCGAATCATGTTAAAGCTGCCCACGGTGTTGACCATGAGTGCTTTCTGGAAAAGTTCAAGCGTGTGCGCACCATGCTTGCCAACCGTCTTGGCTGCCGGCGCAATTCCAGCGCAGTTAATCAAGCCAAACAGCGAGCCGAGTTTGACCGCTTGCTCTACGACAGATTTACCATCACCCTCTTGGGTCACGTCGCAGTGCACATAGACTTGATTGAGTTCCTTGGACAGCGCCTGACCAAGCTCGTCCTGTACGTCGGCCATCACGACTTTGGCGCCGTTCTCGACAAGCATACGGACGGTGCCCGCGCCAAGCCCCGAGGCTGCACCCGTCACGATAAAGACTTTGTTGGCAATTTTCATGGTGATTTGATCCTTGTGGTCGAGTGCAGTCCAGCCTGCACTTTCAGGCTCATCGTACCGACACGATTTGACATTAGGGTTGCAGTGCCTGGAGTATGCGTTGCCGAATCTCTTGCAGGCTGCCGACACCATCAATTTTGCGGTAGCGTGCAGCCTTGTGATCCGATTCAGCCCGGCCCGCATAATAATCGACCAGCGGACGGGTCTGCTCGCGATAAACCGAGAGACGATGGCGCACCGTCTCTTCCTTGTCGTCATCGCGTTGGACCAGTGGTTCACCGGTCAGGTCATCCACACCGGCAGTTTTGGGTGGATTGAATTTGACGTGGTAGGTCCGCCCGCTCGCCGGATGGACACGTCGGCCACTCATGCGTTCGATAATTTCCTCTTCCGGGACAGCAATCTCAAGCACGAAGTCCAGCGCCACGTTGGCATCCTTGAGTGCGTCGGCTTGGGGAATTGTGCGAGGAAAGCCATCAAAGAGGTACCCGGAGGCGCAATCCGGCTGTTTTAAACGGTCCTGAACCAATCCGATAATGAGATCGTCTGACACCAAGCCACCAGACTCCATCACTTGCTTGGCTTGTAGTCCTAAAGGGGTGCCAGCCTTGACAGCGGCGCGCAACATGTCACCGGTTGAAATCTGCGGGATACCGAAGTGATCCGTGATGAAAGAGGCTTGGGTGCCTTTGCCTGCGCCTGGCGGGCCGAGCAAAATAAGTCGCATGTCAGGTCCTGTAGTCTGTCTTTTATTTTAGTGAATTCGATTATGCCGCATTGGGTCGTGCCTGAGACAAGCAATCTCTCCGCATTATCCCTACATTGTTTGTGCGAATATTTGTCGAACGTTGTCCAGATCTTGTGCTGTGTCAATGCCGGCTGCATGTGGGCGTTCGGTCACCAACACTTGAATTTTGAAGCCATGTTCGAGCGCGCGCAACTGTTCGAGAGATTCAGCTTGTTCTAGTAAGCCTTGTGTCAGCCCCGGGAAAGCATTCAGAAAGCTCACTCGATAAGCGTATATACCGATGTGGTGCAGTGCGCTCAGGTCATCAACGGTGTTTCGCATGAACGGGATGCTCGCACGTGAAAAATAGAGTGCGCAACCCGAACGGTCACGTACTACCTTGACGACGTTCGGATTACTCAGCGCATGTTGATCACTGATCGGCATGGCCGCAGTCGCCATGGCAATCTCGGGGTAATCTTGCAGGCATTGTGCGAGCTCGTTAATGAGTTCAGGATCAATGAGTGGTTCATCACCCTGCACATTGACCACAATCGTCTGCTCGGTCCAATGCATCAGCTTGGCTGCTTGAGCCAAGCGGTCTGTGCCAGTTGGGTGCTCGGCATCGGTCATGATCGCGGCGAAACCATGCTCGCGCACGCTTTGGGCGATTGGCTCGTGGTCAGTGGCGATGATGACGTGCTCGGCGCGTGATTGGGCGGCGCGCTCTGCAACACGAACCACCAGCGGTTTGCCGCCAAGATCGGCGAGCATCTTGCCGGGCAGTCGAGTCGATGCCCAGCGCGCTGGAATCACGATCTGGAAACTCATATCCAGTCAATCAGCCAAGGGGGCTGTTTCACTGTCCAGTGGCTCGGACTGCGACTGCAGCATGATTGGGATACCGTCCTCAATTGGAAAAACCAGCTTGTCGGCGCGACAAACGAGTCCGGTTTTAGTGGCATTCATTTGCAATCGCCCTTTGCAGACAGGGCAAACCAGAATGTCTAACAATTTATGGTCCATCTCTTAACTCCGGATGTTGGATGCCGGCTTGGGCTAGCCTTTGCACGAAAAACACACCAATGTCATCACGCCACCAGTGTACCGAGGTCTGTGCCACCCAGACACGGGGGTCTGGTTCCTGGTGTGAAAGTTTGACCGCATCTTTTTCTGTGATGAGTATAGTCTCGGCGGGCAGGCCTTTAAGCCAAGCTAAATCCATGGCCTCATGATCGACCAAGGCGTAGGTGGCTGACAAATGGATGCCTAAGTCCGTCAGGTTGCTAAAAAAGCGTTTGGGCACGCCAATGGCCGCGACCGCCACGATTGACAGTTGCGGCTGGCACCGGTTCAGAAAATGTTCGACTGAGCGCACCTCACCACTGGCTAGATGACAAAAGCCATCGATCTTGATACCGAATCCCGGTTGCGTGCTCGCCAACGGCAGCTGCCCTCGAGTCAGCACCAGATTCACTTCATCTCGCCTGGATGCCGGTTCACGCAAAGGGCCTGCCGGCAGCAACAAACCGTTGCCGACACCACGCTCGTCTTGCACCAAAATCTCAAAGTCCCTTGCAAGCCGATAGTGCTGCAATCCGTCGTCGCTGATGATGATGTCAGTGTCTGGGTATTGCGCTAAAAGCGCTTGGGCAGCGATGGCACGGTTGCGATCAACCGCCACTGGCATGCCTGTTTCACGGGCGATTAACGCAGGCTCGTCACCAAACACCTGCCAGTCAAGGTTGGCGCCATGGCCCACGGCGCTCGCTTCGCGATGCAGACGACCAAAGCCACGGCTAACCAGGGCAGGGCGCCAGCCCTGGCTTCGTAGCAGTTTCGCCACGGCAATCGTCAACGGTGTTTTGCCGGTACCGCCAACGTAGATGTTGCCGATGACAATCACAGGCACCCGGGCCTTAAAAGTCTGTTGCCGTCCGCGAAGGTAGGCTTGTCTGCGATGGTTGGCGACCAGCCCATAGGCGCAAGCCAACGGCCGCATCAATGTTGACCAAAGGCCGCGCCTTTGCCACTGCGTGGCGATCCAGGTTTGGAGTTTCGCGTTGATTGACATCGACGCGCTTAGTCAGCTACCTGGGCGGCGAAGCTTAACTTTTGAATACCAGCGCGGTTTGCGGCTTGCATGGCAGTCACCACAGCCTGGTGGGTGGCGTTGGCGTCAGCCCGTATCACCAGGGCCACATCATCACCAGTCGCCAGGCTGGATAACGCGGCAGCGATGGCTTGCACGTTGACCTCCGGCAATACGCGATCATTAACCGCCATCTGGCCATCAGCACCCACGGTTAGCGTGATGGCTGTGGGCCTTTGTGCCTGGGATTGCGCCTTGGGTAGCAACACCTCCATGACACGTTCCTGCGTAAACGTGGTTGACACCGCCAAGAAGATCACGATGACCAACAGAACATCAATGAGCGGGATGAAGTTGATGTCAGGACTGTCTGAAGAGGATCGCCTGCGGATTTGCATGGTTAGCTAACCCGTTAGGACTTGATTTGTTCGAGCAATAAGCGGCTTTCTTGCTCAATGCGAAATAAGAGATTCTCGACATGCACCCGCAATAAGCGATGAGCAATGGCCGCTGGCACGGCAATGAGGATACCAAACCCGGTGTTGTAGAGCGCAATGGATATGCCCCGGGCTAACTGCCCGGGATCGGTGCCCCCAGGCTGGTAGGCGGCAAAGATTTCGATCATGCCAATGACGGTGCCAAATAGACCCATTAAAGGCGCAATGGTGGCAATCATCGACAGGGCGGGTAGAAATCGTTGCATGGCGTGATTGACGTCAGCACCCGAAAGCTCAGCCTGGTAACGAACTTCGTCAATGGGCTGCTTTCGGTGGGTCAAGATAGTCGAGAGCACCTGCCCGCAAAGGCTTGAGTCCTCGAGTTTAGTCAGGGAGTCTGGGTCTAAGCTATTACTGCGAAACAGCCTGATTGCCTCGTTGGCGATCCCCCGTGGGCAAACACGCCCTTGGCGCAGGCTCAGTAAACGTTCAAAAATGATGGCCAAGCCGATCACGGAGATCAGCAACAACGGCCAAATTGGCCAGCCGGCCTCGGCAATGATTGACTGCAAGTTAGAACCGCCTCGACAATAGGGTGTCGGTCCACAATGCCGACACACGCTATGGTACGGTTCGAGGGGCGACTGTGGCAAGTCGGGCAGTTGGCTAGTGTGGAAAAAGCTATCCACAGTTTCTGTGGATAACTCAGGGAAAACTCACTCGGTTTACCGAAATAGGGCTTTCCGAGGTACTTTGCTTAAAAAATAAGCAATCGGATTGCAGATTTTTGCGATTCTTTATTTTTCAATAGGTTAAATAATTTTCTTAACAAAATACATGTAAAAAATTGCGGAAGATACCGACAATATTTTGTGGTGTTTATGTCACAGCACGTAATTTCGGGATCTGTGGACAGTTTTTCGTCGGAAAGCCTTATGACAGTTGCAAGTACATTAAACAATGCCGCTTCTGAGCCGCCAATTTATACGGTAAGCGAGCTGAATCAGGCCGTGTCTGAGCTGCTTGGGCTGGAGTTCGGCATGGTTTGGTTGCGTGGCGAAGTTTCAAGTTTTACCCGTGCTTCCTCAGGACACCTTTATTTATCGCTGAAAGACGATCAGGCCGTGGTCCGGGCTGTGATGTTTCGGGGACGTCTTGCACATTGCGCATTTGCACCGGTCGTTGGTGACCAGGTTGAGGTCCAGGCGCGTGTGGGACTGTATGAGCCGCGCGGTGACTTTCAATTGACCATTCAGGCGCTTAGACCTGCTGGTCGAGGATCATTGAATGAGCAGTTCGAGCTATTAAAGGCAAAGCTGCAGTCCGAAGGGCTGTTTGACTTGGCTGGCAAGCGCTCGATTGCACGCATGCCCAGAGCCATCGGTGTCATCACCTCATTGGGCGCGGCCGCTTTGCACGATGTGCTGACAACCCTGGCACGCCGAGCGCCACACGTGCCGGTGATTGTGTACCCTTGCCTGGTGCAGGGGCAGGCCGCACCGCTGGCGCTGCGTCAGGCTCTGGCCCAAGCCAATGCGCGGCGTGAAGTTGATACGCTTTTATTGGTTCGCGGTGGTGGCAGCATGGAGGACTTGTGGGCGTTCAATGACGAGTCTCTAGCGCGCGATATTGCCTCGAGCCTGATACCCGTGGTGGCGGGCGTTGGGCATGAGTCCGACACTACCATTGCCGACTTCGTGGCCGACTTAAGGGCGCCCACGCCGACCGCTGCTGCTGAGCTTTGCTGCGCAAACAGGGTTGAGCTGGTCGATAGAGTAGCCGTATGTGCTGAGAGCTTGAACAATCGAATGGCACGCAAGCTCGATCGTTTGTCTCAGCGCGTTGACTGGCTCTCACTCAAACTGGTTTCGCCATCACAGCGCATTGCGGCGCGTCAGCACCAATTGGCGCTATTAAGTCAACGCATGCTGCACGCTGCTCCCGACGTGGTGCGCGCCAGACAAAGAGCCACGCAGGCGAGTTCGGCTTTGGGCATGGCGTGGCGCGCACGTGAGGTGAGTTGGGCAAGAAAGCTCGAGAGGCTAGAGGCCAAGTTGGTGTCGCTTTCGCCGACGGCGCCTCTGGCGCGGGGTTTTGCGATTGTTCGTGGCCCTGACGGCCGTATTGTTTCTGACGCGCAGATGCTGACGCTAAAAGACCGATTATCGATTGATTTTGCGCGCGGCAGGGCGCATGCCACGGTCGATCAAGTCCTGCCGGCTACGCAAACCCCCACATCCAAACAGGATTGACGCTCGGGCTGAGTTCGGCTTGGATACAATCTAATCGCTGCGGTGTTTGGCCGCACGGGGTACGCAAAGATTTTTGAAACCACAAGCACTGAAACCACAAGCACTGAAACCACAAAAAGGAAACCAATTCCATGACTCATACACTTGCACCGTTGCCTTACGAGATGGATGCGCTGGCACCTCATATCTCCAAGGAGACGCTGGAATTCCATTATGGCAAGCACCATCAGACTTACGTGACCAACCTGAACAACCTGATTCCTGGCACTGAATTTGAGAATGCAACGCTTGAGGAGATTGTCAAGAAGTCCTCGGGCGGTGTTTTTAACAATGCAGCCCAAGTCTGGAATCACACCTTCTACTGGAACAGCCTGTCGCCAAACGGCGGCGGTGCACCGACTGGCGCGCTCGCTGATGCCATTACGGCCAAGTGGGGCAGCTTTGACGCTTTTAAGGAAGCGTTTAACAAGTCGGCTGCGGGCAATTTTGGTTCGGGTTGGACTTGGCTGGTCAAAAAAGCGGACGGCACGGTTGATATCGTCAACACCAGCAATGCCGGTACGCCCTTGACCACCGACGACAAACCATTGCTGACCTGTGATGTGTGGGAGCATGCGTACTACATTGACTATCGCAATGCTCGCCCCAAGTATCTTGAGACGTTCTGGAACTTGGCGAACTGGTCGTTTGCTGAAAAGAACTTCGGTTAAGCGTCGCAATTGTCGCAGCGGCTGTGCGTCCTAATCGCTGATTGATCGAACCAGAGTCAGTCGCACGGGTAGGTACATACATACCGTCTGCGTATCACACAAAACGCCAGCATGCAGTGCATGGGTTGGCGTTTTGTGTTTTATGATCCCCAAAAATCAACCAAAACTAGAGTCTTTTGAGTTAAATCGGGGGAGATCATGGGAACCATCCAAGCTTTCATTTGCGATGCGACACGCACGCCCATTGGCCGTTATGGTGGTGCTTTGTCTGGTGTACGCACAGACGATCTGGGCGCGGTGCCGATCAAGGCGCTTATGGCACGAAATGCTGGTGTGGATTGGGAACGCGTCGATGACGTGTTGTACGGTTGCGCCAATCAGGCCGGTGAAGACAATCGAAATGTGGCTCGCATGGCCGCACTATTGGCAGGCTTGCCCACGGCTGTGCCTGGGGCAACCATTAATCGCCTTTGTGGGTCCGGCATGGATGCGGTCGGTACAGCTGCTCGTGCAATACGGGCGGGTGAAGCAGCGCTCATGATTGCCGGTGGCGTTGAGAGCATGAGCCGTGCGCCCTTTGTCATGGGCAAGGCTGAATCAGCGTTTTCCCGCTCCGCATCAATTTATGACACCACCATTGGCTGGCGCTTTGTCAACAAGCTGATGAAAGCGCAGTACGGCATCGACTCGATGCCTGAGACGGCAGAGAATGTGGCGGACCAGTTTGGTGTGTCGCGTGGGGATCAGGACAAGTTTGCAATGGCCAGCCAAGAAAAAGCTGCTGCTGCGCAAGCCAATGGTGTGTTTGACGCAGAAATTACGCCAGTTCATATCCCGCAGCGCAAAGGTGATGCAGTGACGGTCAGTCAAGATGAGCACCCGCGCCAGACCAGTCTTGACGCACTGTCCAAGCTAAAGGGCGTTGTGCGTGAAGGTGGCTCTGTGACTGCTGGCAATGCCTCTGGCGTCAACGATGGTTCAGTGGCCATGCTGATTGCCAATGAGGCGGCAGCCAAGGCCGGTGGTTTGACTCCGCGTGCACGCGTGGTGGCCATGGCCACGGCGGGTGTAGAGCCTCGGATCATGGGGATTGGTCCCGCACCCGCATCACAAAAGGTACTCGCACTCGCTGGCCTATCGATTGACCAGATGGATGTCATTGAGCTTAACGAGGCGTTTGCTGCGCAAGGCTTGGCCTCGCTGCGGTTGCTCGGCGTTGCCGATGCGGATGCTCGCGTCAACCCAAACGGCGGTGCCATCGCTTTGGGTCACCCGCTCGGTGCTTCTGGTGCTCGCTTGGTGATGACTGCAGTCAACCAGTTGCATCGCACGCAGGGACGCTATGCATTGTGCACGATGTGCATTGGCGTGGGTCAGGGCATTGCCATGGTGATTGAGCGGGTGTAGGGCGGCTAGCGCTCGGTTGGCAACCCCCGTACCTTCATCGGTGGTGCCACATTGCGTTTTGTGAACCAGCCTTGATTCACCTCGAGTGCATAGCGCACGGGCTCAGCCGGGCAGTGGCTGGTTTCTTGCTGAGGCTGCATGTCCTCAATGTTCACGATCGAGCCGTCGTCGCGCAAAAACGCGATCGAAAGAGGGATAAACGTGTTGCGCATCCAGAAGCAGTGCAGTGCATGGTTCTCAAAGATGAACAGCATGCCTTGGTTCTCGGGCATTGACTGGCGCCACATCAGGCCAGTGGCACGATCGGGTGGGCGGATTGCGACCTCGGTTTTTAGGCGATGCATGCCGATGTATAGGTCAGTGGTGGGCAGGCTCGTTGGATTCTGCGCATAGGCAGGCAGTGAAAGTGCGGAAAGTAGCAGCAGTGGTTTGATGAGTGTGATAAAAAAGCGCATGGCGGCCCATTGATTGTTTGGCGTCACAGAATTGATGGCGCACAAGAAAACGCCGTTCAAAGGCAACCTTGCCCTTGAACGGGTGGCGTTAAAACAAGCAACGCGCGGGGGTTATTCCCGCACGATGCTCAACCGGCCGTTATATTGACAGCCTGTTTGCCTTTGGGCCCCTGAGTGATTTCAAAATTGACCTTCTGGCCTTCTTTCAGTGTTTTGAAACCATTCATCTGGATGGCCGAAAAATGAGCGAACAAGTCTTCGCTACCGTCATCCGGGGTGATGAAGCCGAAACCCTTGGCATCATTGAACCACTTGACCGTTCCGGTCGAGGTGGGATTGCCTTGAGCGTCTGGGGCGTTGGTCGAATCAGACATCGCGACTGCCTCTTATTGCCTAATAATAATGACAGGGCGAGATGCCGCCAGTCGCCCCACGGTTGCTGCCACCGAAGAAATCAGTTGCCGCAAGAGCGAAATATGCGTCAAATTTATGTTTGCCGTCAAGACATTAGCGGGTTTTCTCTTACTGCAGGCTGCAATAAACTTGGTGGCAACCCTTCAATTTCCGTACCAATAACGACCATGGCGACCCAAGGCGACTCCTCAGGCTCTCTCTTGCTAGAGAAACAATCGGAACGGTTAAAGCCGCCACCGATGTATCAGGTCATCCTTTTGAATGACGACTACACACCGATGGAATTTGTGGTGCATGTGCTACAGAAAATCTTTGGCAAGAGCCAAGAACAGGCCATGCAGATCATGTTAACGGTGCATCACGAAGGCAAGGGTATTTGCGGTGTTTATCCACATGATGTGGCAGCCACGCGACTTCACCAGGTCCTACAGTTTGCCAGAAGTCGACAGCATCCACTGCAATGTGTGATGGAGCCAGTAGGGGAATAGGTGATTTTTTTGGCGGGTGCGTAGAATGGTTACAACTGATTTCATTTATTGAGTAAGCTGTCATTAGCAACGTGCTGGCGTAGACAGCAAGGGGAGGAAACGTGATTTCCCAGGAACTTGAAGTAAGTTTGCATATGGCTTTCGTGGAGGCCCGCTCGGCACGCCACGAGTTCATCACGGTGGAGCACCTGCTGCTCGCGTTGTTGGACAATGCCGCTGCCATTGAGGTGCTTAAAGCCTGCGCGGCTGATCTGGATGAATTGCGCACAAGCTTGCGCAAGTTCGTTACCGATAACACGCCGGTCATTCCAGAAGGCGGCGAGGTTGACACGCAGCCCACACTCGGGTTTCAGCGGGTGATCCAGCGTGCCATCATGCATGTGTCCGCTGGTGGTACCTCTAAGAAGCCCGTCACTGGCGCGAATGTGTTGGTGGCGATTTTTGGTGAGAAAGACTCCCACGCGGTTTACTACCTGCAACAGCAGAGCATTTCACGCTTGGACGTGGTGAACTTTCTGTCCCACGGCATCACTAAGAACCAGGCTTCTGAGGCGGCAGGTGCCGCCAAGGAATCGCAGGCACCCTCAGAAGAAACGCCGGACGCCCGGCAGTCAGCGCTTGATCAATATGCGCAGGACCTGAACGCCGCCGCTCAGGCTGGTCGTATTGACCCACTGATCGGTCGGGATCAGGAAATTGAGCGGGTGATCCAGATATTGTGCCGTCGTCGTAAAAACAACCCCTTGCTAGTCGGCGAGGCTGGCGTTGGCAAAACGGCAATCGCCGAAGGCTTGGCCTATCGCATCACTCACAACGAAGTGCCCGATATTTTGCAAGACGCTCAAGTTTACGCGCTTGACATGGGTTCTTTGCTGGCGGGTACCAAGTACCGGGGGGACTTTGAGCAGCGCTTAAAAGCCGTGCTCAAGCAACTCAAGAACAATCCAAACGCGATTCTTTTCATCGACGAAATTCATACGCTCATTGGCGCAGGCTCTGCCTCGGGCGGCACCCTCGATGCATCCAATTTGCTGAAGCCGGCACTCTCGTCTGGTCAGTTGCGTTGTATTGGAGCGACCACCTACACCGAGTACCGAGGCATTTTTGAGAAGGATGCCGCATTGTCGCGCCGTTTTCAAAAGGTCGACATCATGGAGCCCACGGTTGATCAAACCGTGCAGATCCTGCGCGGCTTAAAGCAGCGATTTGAAGAGCATCATGGTGTGAAGTACTCGGCGGCTGCATTGTCTGCCGCCGCTGAATTGGCTGCTCGGCACATCAACGATCGTCATCTGCCGGACAAGGCCATTGATGTAATTGATGAAGCCGGTGCAGCGCAAAAACTTTTGCCACGATCCAAACAAAAGAAGGTCATTGGCAAACACGAAATCGAGACCATCATTTGCAAGATTGCGCGCATTCCGCCACAGTCGGTCTCAACCGATGACCGCAGTCGCTTGGCGACTCTCGAGCGTGATTTAAAAACGGTGGTGTTCGGTCAAGATGGTGCCATTGAAGCGCTTGCGGCGGCCATCAAGATGGCGCGTTCTGGCCTTGGTAAGCCTGAGAAACCCATTGGTTCGTTCCTGCTGTCAGGCCCCACGGGTGTGGGTAAGACAGAGGTTGCTCGCCAGCTCGCTTTTACGCTGGGTATCGAATTGCTGCGCTTTGATATGTCCGAGTACATGGAGCGCCATACCGTTTCGCGCTTGATCGGTGCGCCCCCAGGTTACGTGGGCTACGATCAGGGTGGCTTGTTGACTGAAGCGATCAATAAGCAACCGCATTGCGTCTTGTTGCTCGACGAGATTGAAAAAGCGCATCCAGACGTCTTTAACATCCTGTTGCAGGTGATGGATCACGGTACGCTGACCGACAACAACGGCCGTAAAGCGGACTTCCGTAATGTGATTCTCATCATGACCACCAATGCGGGTGCCGAGGCCATGAGTAAGCCCAGTATCGGGTTTGCCAACACCCGTGAGACGGGCGACGAAATGGGCGAGATCAAGCGCTTGTTCTCACCGGAGTTTCGTAACCGGCTTGATGCGATTGTGCACTTTGCACCATTGGCCAAGGAAGTCATTTTGCGGGTGGTCGACAAGTTCTTGATGCAGCTCGAAGACCAGTTGCATGAGAAGCGTGTGGATGCGACATTCACCGAGCGCTTGCGTGACTATCTGGCTGACCATGGCTTTGATCCCTTGATGGGTGCTCGACCCATGCAACGATTGATTCAAGACATGCTCAGACGTGCACTGGCTGATGAGCTTTTGTTTGGTCGATTGGTCAATGGCGGTTCGGTGACCTTGGATATTGACGAGCAGGATAAGGTTCAGCTGCAATTCGATGAGGATGAGCCTCCTGCAGGCAAGAAAAAAGACGCTTCCAAGGAGCTGGTGCACGAATAGCGAACAGCGTTTCGGTTCAAACGATCTGATCGTTTGAACCGATCAGGTGAGCACGAGACTCAGGAACGGATTTTTTCAAACCTGTTTTTGAACGTGATTTTTTAGGCGATCAGGGTAATCTGGTCGCCTTTTCTTTATCCGGTATTTTTTAGCGTAGGTGGGTTTGCTTAACGGCTTCCGGTGCTACCGAATCCGCCGGCACCACGATCACTTTGTGCATCAAACTCGTCAACCACGCGGAATTGTGCTTGCACGACCGGTACGATCACAAGCTGGGCCAGTCGTTCCATGGGCTCTAGACGAAAAGTGTTTTGTCCACGGTTCCAGGTCGAGACCATCAGTGGACCTTGATAGTCAGAGTCAATCAACCCCACCAAATTGCCCAACACGATACCGTTCTTGTGACCCATGCCCGAGCGCGGCAGAATCATGGCTGCATAGCCTGGGTCAGCGATATGAATCGACAGCCCGGTCGGAACCAGCACGGTTTGTCCCGGCGCAATATCAATGGGTGCATCAAGACAGGCTCGCAAATCCAAGCCCGCTGAGCCTGGCGTGGCGTAGCAAGGCAAATTGTCTTTCAAGCGCGGATCGAGAATCTTGAGATCGATGGTTTTCAAGGCGATTTCTCCTCGGATTGCGCTTGGTCATGACGAGGATGACCATGGCGATTGAGCCGTTTTTGCTGACGCTCGCTGGCCACACCCCGGCTTTTGGTGAACATGTACAAGAGCCAAACACCAACGACAACGGACAGGCCACCACCGATATAAAGCGTTAGGTTATTGGCTGTTTGAGCAGCCTCCACACTTTTGGCAGCCAAAAAGCCGGGCAACAGCATCAAAGGAACCCAGGCGATGGCTGATAGGGCATTGGCTAACTGAAAGCGCCATTGACCCATGCCCATCACGCCGGCAACCGTTGGGATGGTGCTGCGGATAGGCCCTAAAAAACGCCCAAAGAAAATCGACATGAAACCATACCGATAAAAAAACAATCGTGCCCGGGCGACGGTGCTGCGATGGCGCTTCAGGATCTTCCAGCGCAAGATCGTGGGTCCGATCCATCGACCGAGCCAAAATGAGATTGCATCGCCAACAAT
>CAZLFB010000062.1:0-1520 GCA_964558695.1 uncultured Orrella sp. | reverse complement strand
TTTATACGTTACACTATACAAACGGTCGTTACGTTATGCTGGTGTAACGTTTAGCTCCAATGTGGCGGCTCTTCATTGCATTCGCATAGAAAATCGCGTTCTGTTTGACATGGCAAACCGCAAAGTTAATGTTTGGGTGCATGGTTTTGCAGGTCATGTCGATCGATTGAATACATTTACGCCTATTGCGCACGGTTGGGTAGGCTCATTGAGTTGATTAGATGAAATCAGAGCAAGAAGTACTTGAAATTCTCAAAGAGTTCCTGGCACAAAGACTGGACGTTGAGACCGCGGACTTACACATGGAGACTGAGCTTGAGTCGCTAGGCATCGATTCGTTGATGCAGATGGAGTTGATTTTTGATTTTGAAGACAAGTTTAATTTCCAAATGCCTGAAATCGAAGATCGACCAACGACAGTCGGTGCTTTGGTAATGGTAATACGGGCTAACCTGCCGCAGGCCTCTGCTTAGACGACGTTTTCATGCCAGACGCCTCATCCATGGCATGGCTTGAGGCTCACTTTCGTTTCAAACACTTGAATGGAAACACATAAGCATGAAGCCCTTCAGTAAGCGCCGTGTTGTTGTGACTGGTTTGGCGATTGTGGATCCCCTGGGCCACGGTACGCAAGCGTTTTTTGAGCGGGTGGCCAACGGTTACGTCCATCAGCGCTTGTTTCAAACAGCTACGACGGTTGCGAACCCTCAAATCCAGGCGGTTTTTTGCGACCCGTTTGATTTCAAGGCCCGCTGGGGAAAGGCCCCGCATCCAGCCGCGGATCGTTATGCACAGCTTGGCATCTATGCCGCCCGTGAGGCTTGGGAGCAGGCTGGCTTGTCTGCAGTCGAGCACGATGCGGATGCTGGCGTCATGTGGGGTACTGCCTTGGGTGGCATGATGGCCTACGAGAGCGGGCTTGATCGGCAGTGGCTGCAACTCAAAGATCGAACTTCGCCGTTGGCAGTCGTGCAAGGCATGAACAATGGTTGCGCAGCTCACTTGGCGATCGAGTTTGGACTCGGCAATGCCTGCCTGACTTATTCTATCGCCTGCGCCTCAGCGGCCACTGCCATCGGCGAAGGCTATCGCCGCATTGCTGATGGGCATGCCAAACGGATGCTGGTTGGTGGCTCGGACAACCCGCTGCTCTATGGCGTGATCAAGGCATGGCAAGGTATGCGTGTCCTGGCTGATGGGCAGGGCAATGAACCAGTTTGCCGACCGTTTGATCCAGCCCGTCGTGGCTTGATGCTTGGCGAGGGTGCCAGCGCCCTAGTGCTCGAAGAGTTTGATTCGGCCAAGGCGCGTGGTGCGCTTATCCTGGCGGAGCTGGC
The DNA here is from genome assembly GCA_964558695.1 of uncultured Orrella sp. Lineage (GTDB taxonomy): Bacteria > Pseudomonadota > Gammaproteobacteria > Burkholderiales > Burkholderiaceae_B > Algicoccus. The sequence goes on along the minus strand of CAZLFB010000062.1, from coordinate 183 downwards.
TGGTTACGGGGTTAATTGTGACCATGACAACCTGGTGCGCCCTAGCCAAAGTGGTCAAGTGCTGGCGATGAGGGCCGCCTTGCAGGATGCGCAACTGAACCCCGAGGACATTGGCTACGTGAACGCGCATGGCACAGCCACCATCGAAGGTGACCCAATTGAAGTGGCCGCCATTGCCGAGGT
>CAZLFB010000061.1:0-21915 GCA_964558695.1 uncultured Orrella sp. | reverse complement strand
GGATCCGATGGTCAGACCGTCGCGGTGGTCACACCGGCTGGCGAAGTCATTGCGCTGGATGCCAACGGGGATGTCAAATGGCGTGCTCAAGCCTCTAGTGCAGTGAGCGTGGTCCCGTGGGTCGGTGATGGTGTGGTGGTGGTTCGGGCCGGGGATTACCGTGTGCAGGCTTTTAATGCTGCCAACGGCGAGCGTATTTGGAACGTGCAGCGTCCTGGGCCTGCATTGGCTTTGCGAGCGCCTGCACGAATGAGCAAAATCCAGGGGCTGGTGCTGTCTGGCATGCCAGGTGGGCGGGTGCTGGCCGTTGAGCCAGGCAGCGGCGCTGTGGTCTGGGAAGGCATTGTGGCAGTGCCGACCGGGGCAAGCGATCTGGAGCGCGTCAATGATGTTGTTGGGATTCCCGTGGTGCGCGGTGACCTTTTGTGCGCGGCAGCCTATCAGGGGCGAGTGACCTGCTTTAATGCCAAAGAAGGCGGTCGCACCGTTTGGGCGAACAATCTCTCTAGCATCGTGGGCATGAATGCCGACACGGCGCGTGTGTACGTGCCAGACAATCGTGATCGGGTGCATGCATATAAATTAGAAGATGGTGACACGGTCTGGGTCCAGGATGCTTTGCGTAATCGGCGTTTGACTGAACCGGGTGTGGTTGGGTCCTGGGTAGTGATGGGTGATCTTGAGGGTTATGTGCACGCATTGTCTAGCGACACGGGCCAATTGGCTGGACGCATCAGTGTGGGCGGTGAGGCGATGTCAGCACCAGTTCAAAGCATGAATGGTGGCGCTTTGGTTCAGGCTGGTGACAGCTCTGTTGTCTTTATTCGGTTGAATTGAAATCGTGGCGCTTAAACCTGTCGTAACGCTTGTGGGACGGCCCAATGTGGGCAAATCCACTTTATTTAACCGCTTGACCCGTTCGCGAGCGGCCCTGGTGGCTGACTTTGCGGGCTTGACCCGTGATCGGCACTATGGCGAGGGCCGGGTCGGTGATATCCCCTTCATTGTCGTGGACACGGGCGGTTTTGAGCCGGTGGCTAAGTCTGGCATCTTGCACCACATGGCTAAACAGACGGAGCAGGCCATTGCTGAGTCCGATGTTGTGATTTTTCTGGTGGACGCGCGGGCAGGTATCAACGCCCATGATCAGGATATCGCGGCGTTATTGCGCAAATCCGGGCAACAGGTGCTTGTGTGCGTGAACAAGGCCGAGGGCATGAGCCACACGGCAGCGGTGGCTGAGTTTCATGAGCTTGGGCTTGGCCAACCGCATGCGATTTCAGCCTCACATGGCGACGGTGTGGTGTCCTTGATCGAACAAGCATTGGCGCCGTTTGCTGAACCACCATCCGATGAGATTGAATCCGACGAGGATCAGCCCCCTGAGCTCGTTGATGGTGAAAAACACCGCATCAAACTGGCCATTGTCGGTCGGCCTAATGTTGGCAAATCGACTTTGATCAATACTCTCGTGGGTGAGAACCGGGTCATTGCGTTTGACCTGCCGGGAACCACGCGAGACGCCATTGAAGTGGAGTTTGAGCGCGACGGCCGGGAGTACACGCTGATTGACACGGCAGGCTTGCGCCGCCGAGGTAAGGTGTTTGAGGCGGTGGAGAAGTTTTCGGTGATCAAGACCTTGCAGGCCATTGAAGCGTGCAATGTGGTCTTGCTGATGCTGGACGCTCAGCAGGAGATCTCGGATCAGGATGCACACATCGCTGGGTTTGTGCTCGAGTCAGGGCGCGCGCTGGTGGTGGCCATCAACAAGTGGGACAACGTCGATAGCGAGCGCCGCGAACGTATCAAGCGCGAGTTCGAGCGCAAACTGAAATTCCTGAGTTTTGCCAAGGTGCATAATATTTCGGCCTTGCGCGGGCAGGGCGTGAACATTGTCATGCGCTCAGTGGTCGCCGCGCACGCCGCGGCCTTTGCCAAGCTGTCCACGCCCAAGCTCACCCGGGTGCTGCAAAGCGCGGTCGAGCAACAACCACCACCGCGCAAGGGAATCTTTCGGCCCAAGATGCGGTATGCCCATCAGGGTGGTCAAAACCCACCGCTGATTATCGTGCACGGCAATGCGCTGGATGCTATTTCCAATCCCTATCGTCGCTATCTTGAATCGAAATTCAGGGATGCGTTTGAACTCGCGGGCACGCCCCTGCGTATCGAGTTCAAGTCATCCCACAACCCCTATGTTGATGATTAAGCCATCATGAGCCAATTCTGGAGCCCGTCTGTTCGCTCGCTCAGCCCGTACGTGCCAGGCGAACAGCCGCAAATTGATAACCTCATCAAGCTAAACACGAACGAGCATCCGCTGGGGCCATCGCCGCGGGTGCTTCAGGCAATCAAAGCCGCGACCACCGATCGGCTGCGTCTGTACCCAGACCCAGAGGCCTCTGAGCTTAAGGATGCGATCGCCAATCGATATGGGCTAAAACGTGCGCAGGTGTTTGTGGGCAACGGCTCGGATGATGTTTTGAATCTGGCATTTTTTGCTTTCTTCCAGAAAGAACGACCGTTGTTGTTCTCTGATCTGACCTACGGCTTTTACCCGGTCTATGCCGAGCTGCATGGCATTCAGACCCACATCGTGCCCGTTGACGAAAATTTCCGTATTCGGGCCGATGACTATCTTGGCCAAGCTCACCCCAAGGCTGGGGGCATCATCATTGCCAATCCGAATGCGCCCACGGGGATTGCCTTGGGTCTTGATGATATTGAACGAATTGTCGCAGCCAACCCCGATGCCGTCGTTTTAATTGACGAGGCGTATGTGGATTTTGGGGGGCAGAGTGCGGTGTCGCTCATTGACCGCTACCCCAATTTGCTGGTGTCTCACACATTATCGAAGTCCCGCTCCTTGGCGGGTTTGCGAGTGGGTTATGCGATGGGGTCAGCCCAGCTGATCCAGGGGCTGGAGATCGTAAAGAACAGCACCAATTCCTATCCGCTCGATCAGCTCGCTCAAATTGGCGCGACGGCTGCCATTGAAGACGACGCTTATTTCGCAGCAGCGTGCCAGACGGTGATCGAAACTCGCCAGTGGCTGACCTCACAACTGCAAGCCTTGGGGTTTGAGGTGTTGCCATCGTCGGCTAATTTTGTTTTCGCTCGCCACCCCGACCACGAGGGTGCAGCACTGGCGCACTGGCTGCGCGAACGCGCCATTTTGGTGCGTCATTTCAAACGTCCCCGGATAGATCAGTTCTTGCGAATCACCGTGGGAACTTCGGGGCAATGTGAGAGTCTTATAGAAGCGCTAAAAGCTTGTGTGCGGCCCTAGGGCTTAACTGGCAAACCCGGTGAAAAGTCTGTAGAGTGTCGGCATTCGAGTGTTGGATGTTGTTGGTGGTAGTCCATTGATGGCCGCCCAATTAAGAACGATTAAAAATTTTGGAGTGAATCAATGAGCAACAAGGGCCAGACCTTGCAAGACCCGTTTTTGAATGTCTTGAGAAAGGAACATATTCCGGTCTCGATCTACTTGGTCAATGGCATCAAGCTACAAGGTCACGTTGAGTCTTTCGATCAATATGTGGTCTTGTTAAGAAACACGGTCACCCAGATGGTCTACAAACACGCGATCTCTACGGTGGTGCCTGCCAAGCCGGTCTCTTTGCCAGCTGAGGACGCCGCTGAGTAACTTTTTTTGTCCCAGGATCGCGAGGCTGGCTCAATGAAAGCATTGATCATTGGGGTGGATCTTGGTTTGCCCGATTATGAGCCTCACCGGCTTGAGTTCGATATGCTGGCTCGCGGGGCTGGGGCTGATATCGTGGCCGAAGTCACCGCTAAGCGTGATCGTCCTGACGCGGCGACCTACATCGGCTCTGGCAAGGTTGAGGAAGTATTTGACCTGTGCGAGTCGAGCGGTGCGGACATTGTGCTGTTTGACCAGCCGCTGTCGCCCGCGCAGCAGAGAAACCTCGAGCGCAAGCTCAATCGCAGGGTGGTTGACAGGGTTGCGCTGATCCTGGACATATTTGCGCTGCGTGCTAAGAGCCACGAGGGTAAATTGCAAGTTGAGCTTGCCCAATTGCAGCACTTGGCCACTCGACTGACCCGTCTTTGGTCTCACCTTGAACGCCAGCGCGGTGGTATTGGTATGCGTGGCCCGGGCGAATCCCAACTAGAAATGGATAGGCGCATGATCGGTGCCAAAGTTCGCGTTTTGCGCGAGCGGCTCGACAAAGTGCAGCGCCAAAGGGTGACCCAACGACGGGCACGTGCTCGGGGTGCATCCTTGTCGGTCTCATTGGTGGGATACACCAACGCGGGCAAATCGACGCTCTTTAATGCCTTGACCCGAGCGGACGCTTACGCAGCCGATCAGCTCTTTGCCACACTGGACACGACCACGCGGCGCATCTGGATTGAGGGTGCTGGTTCGATCACGCTATCAGACACGGTGGGATTCATTCGGGATTTGCCCCACACCTTGATCGCAGCGTTTCGCGCAACACTCGAAGAGGCCATTCATGCTGACTTGCTACTTCACGTGGTGGATGCCGCAAGTGAGCAGCGAGATGATCAGATCCATCAGGTGCAAGAAGTTTTGACTGATATTGGTGCAAACGACATCCCACAGATTCTCGTTTACAACAAGATAGATAACCTTGGAATGCCTGCGAGAATTGAGCGCGATAGCCATGGTACCATTCACAAAGTTTATATAAGTGCACAGCGCCGCGAGGGCTTGAACCTTGTGCGCCAAGCGATTGCCGAATTCGCCAATTGTGCAGGAACCGATGCGACGAATGACCAAACTCTTCAATTTGAATGATCCCGGCTGGGGACGCGGCGATTCTGATGACCAGAAACGCCAGGAGCCACCACGCCGGCCCAATAACCAAGATGGCCCGCCAGACCTGGATCAGGTTTGGCGCGACTTTAATCGCAAGCTCGGTGGCCTATTTGGTAAACGCGGCGGTCCGCGCCGCCCTTGGCCACCGCAACCACCTGAGGGTGGGCAGGGGCCCAGTGGCTCGGGTGGCTCGGGCGGCCCGACACCAAGGCAGACACGCATTGGGTTCGGAGTCATCGGCGCTGTGGCGTTGTTGCTGTGGCTTGCCAGCGGCTTTTTTATCGTGCAGGAAGGTCAGGTGGGTGTGATAACCCAGTTTGGTGCCTACAAGAGCACGGCCACGCCTGGTTTCCAGTGGCGACTTCCGTACCCGATTCAGCAGACCGAAATCGTTGACATTTCTCAGCTGCGCACCTACGAAGTTGGCTTCAGAGGCAATGCGCGCAATAAAGTGCCGCCAGAGGCGCTGATGTTGACCTCGGATGAGAACATTGTGGACGTGCAGTTCGTGGTGCAGTATCGCGTTCAGCCCGACGGTGCCCCGGACTACTTGTTTAAGACCCGTGACCCGGATGAGTCGGTTCATCAAGTGGCACAGAGCTCCATGCGCGAAGTGGTTGGTCGTAGCCTGATGGACTTCGTATTGTACGAGGGCCGTACACAAGTGGCTGCCGACGTACAAAAGCTGATGCAGGAAATTCTTGACCGGTATCAGACTGGTATTTTGGTGAGTGCGGTGGCGATTCAGAACGTACAGCCGCCTGAGCAAGTGCAGGCCGCGTTTGATGACGCGGTCAAGGCCGGGCAGGATCGGGAGCGCCAGATCAACGAGGGTGAAGCCTATCGCAATCAGGTTGTTCCGCTGGCACGAGGCCAGGCCTCGCGCATGCTCGAACAGTCCGAAGGTTATCGTGCTAAGGTCATTGGTGATGCGCAAGGTAATACATCCCGATTCCTCAGCATTCTGACGCAGTATCAGCGTGCACCTGGTGTGCAGCGCGAGCGCATGTATCTGGAAACGATGCAGGACATGTTTGCGCGCTCTAGCAAAGTCTTTATTGATACCGAGTCGAGCAACAGCATGCTCTATTTGCCGCTTGACCGAATCATGCAGCAATCGGCACGTGAGCCTTCAACGTTCATGGGAACCGCGGGCGTGAACTCGCCGGCACCGACTGGCAGTTCCCCCACCACGTCACCGACCTCGAGCAATGCAAACAATAACCAACGTCCCAACTTGCGCGAAACATTCGGTTCGATTTCGCGTGACCGTGACGCATCGCGCTAGGGGATAAATATGAGTAACAAAATTGCTGCGATCCTCGTTGCCTTGGCTGTGGTGGTTGGGATTCTGTCGACGTCCGTTTTCATCGTTCGTGAGCGTGATTTCGCGCTGGTGTTCGCCTTGGGTGAGGTTCGCAAGGTGATCAAAGAGCCGGGGCTGTATTTCAAGTTGCCCCCACCATTCCAGAACGTGGTGTTTCTGGATAAGCGTTTGCTGACCATCGATACACAGGAAGCCGAGCGGATTCAAACGTCTGAAAAGAAGAACCTGCTGATCGATTCGTTCGTGAAATGGCGTATCACAGACCCCCGTCTGTATTACGTGACATTTGCAGGTAACGAACGCGCCGCTCAATTGCGCTTGCAGGCTCAGATCCGCGATGCCTTGAACGCCTCGGTCAACATTCGCACGGTGCGCGATGTGGTGGCGCTTGAGCGTGATGTGATCATGGCCGAGGTGCGTGACAATGTGAGTAAACGCGCAGCGCCACTTGGTGTTGATATTGTTGATGTGCGTTTAAAGCGCATCGAGTTTGCCCCGGAAATTGCTGAGTCCGTCTATCGCCGCATGGAGTCTGAGCGTCTGCGGGTGGCCAATGAGCTGCGTTCAATCGGTGCGGCCGAAGGTGAAAAAGTCCGTGCAGCTGCTGATCGCGAGCGCGAGCAAATTCTGGCTGAAGCGTATGCCAAAGCTCAGGCCGTGATGGGTGAGGGCGATGCCAGCGCGGCCGAGCTTTACGGCGATGCCTATGGCAAGGACGCGGACTTCTACAGTTTTTATAAGAGCCTGGAAGCCTATCGGGCAGCATTTGGCAAATCCAGCGATGTGTTGGTCGTTGATCCGACCTCGGATTTCTTTAGGTTCATGAAGTCTCCGACCGGTAACTAACACAGTAGAACTTGCACGCTATAATGCCGTGCAAGCCTAGTGATAGGATAACGAAGTTTGAAGTGGCGGCTTGTTGGGTTCGCACCCCAAGCCGCTTTTCTTTTGGGGTAAGACAAAACCATCATGAACGGCAACTGGCTATTGCCTGACTATCTGGCCGATATTCTGCCAGCACAGGCACGACAGATTGAGGACTTGCGTCGCAATTTGCTCGATTTATTTCGCACCTTCGGCTTTGAGACCGTCTCGCCGCCCATGCTCGAGTACATCGAGTCGCTGCTAACGGGCGCGGGTAACGATCTAAGCCTAAGAACATTCAAGTTGGTCGATCAGCTCTCGGGTCGCACGCTTGGTTTGCGCGCTGACATGACACCTCAGATCACTCGCATTGATGCGCACTTGCTGAATCGGCCTGGTGTGACACGCCTGTGCTATTGCGGGCCCGTGTTGCATGCGCGTCCGGCCGGTTTGGTGGACAGCCGCGAGCAACTGCAGATTGGTGCTGAGATTTATGGTCACGCTGGTATTGAAGCTGACATCGAAATTATCCGCTTGGCGATGCAGAGCTTAAAGCTTGCGGGCGTCTCCAACGGGCAGCTTGTGCTGTGCCACGATGGCTTGGTGCAAGCGATCATTCGCAGTGATCCAGCTGCCCAAGTACGCGCTGACGAGATTCTGGCTTTGCTGCGCGACAAGGATCTGCCCGGTATTGCTGCGCTTCGTGAAGAGGCATCGGGCCAGGCCGCCGTGAGTGAACCTGTGGTCGTGGCGCTAGAGCTTTTGCCAAGACTGTATGGCGGCGCTGAGGTGCTCGAGCGCGCCGCTAGCCTGGTTTCATTTGACGGTGTCAGCGAGGCGCTCGAGTCTTTAAAAACCTTGGTCAGCAAATTGGCTGGCGATATGGTCAGCCTCGATCTGGCTGATGTGGGTGCTTATGGCTACCACTCGGGCGTGACGTTTTCTATTTACGCCGCCGATTGGCATGACGCGCTCGTGCGCGGTGGCCGTTACGACAATGTGGGTGCCGCCTTTGGCCGTGCACGTGCGGCCACCGGCTTTAGCATGGACTTGATTCGTTTGGCTCGATCGTTTGGTCAAGCCAGCCCGGCAGCCGCGATTCTGGCCCCGGCAGCGGGAGCTGATGACAAAGCCTTGGCGCAAACCGTGGCAACGCTGCGCGAGCAGGGTGAAATCGTGGTGCAATTGCTGCCTGGCGAGTCAGCCTGGCATGACGAGTTTATTTTTGATCGGGAGCTGGTGCACCAAGGCCAGCAGTGGGTCGTTTGTCCCGTAAAACCCAACTCCAATTCTTAAATCAACATTATGAGCAAAAACGTTGTAGTGATCGGCACCCAGTGGGGTGATGAGGGCAAGGGCAAGATTGTTGACTGGTTAGCGGAGTCAGCCCACGGTGTGGTGCGGTTTCAGGGCGGCCACAACGCTGGCCATACCTTGTGGATCAAAGGGCAAAAGACCATTCTTCGGTTGATCCCCTCGGGCATCATGCATCCCGAGATCATTTGCTACATCGGCAATGGCGTGGTGCTCTCGCCCCAGGCGTTGCTGACAGAAATTGAGGAGCTTGAACGCGCGGGTTTGAATGTGCGCGAGCGTTTGCGCATTGCGCCATCGTGCCCGCTGATTCTGCCGTATCACGTGGCGCTTGATCAGGCCCGTGAAGCCAAGCGCGGTGATGCCAAGATTGGGACCACTGGCCGTGGTATCGGACCGGCCTATGAGGACAAAGTGGCACGCCGCGCATTGCGCGTGCAGGATTTGTACGATCCCGTAGCGTTTCGGGCAAAGCTTGAAGAAGTGCTGGATCTGCACAACTTTACGCTCACGCAATACCTGGGCGCTTCGGCTGTCTCAGCCGATGAGGTTTTTGCGCAGGCGATGCAACATGCCGAGCAACTCAAGCCGATGGTGGCCGATGTCAGCCGTCTTCTGAATCAGGCGCAAAAAGATGGCCAAAGCCTTTTGTTTGAAGGTGCGCAGGGTGCATTGCTCGATATTGATCATGGTACCTATCCATTTGTGACGAGCAGCAACTGTGTGGCGGGTGCCGCAGCTGCTGGCGCGGGTGTCGGCCCACAAAGTTTGCAGCATGTCTTGGGTATTACCAAGGCCTACACCACCCGGGTTGGTTCGGGTCCGTTTCCAACCGAGCTTGAAGACGAGACAGGTGCGCATCTGGCATCGGTGGGTAAGGAATTTGGTTCAGTGACAGGGCGTGCGCGTCGCTGTGGCTGGTTTGATGGTGCAGCGCTTAAACGCTCGGTGCAACTGAACGGTATCACCGGTCTATGCATCACCAAGCTCGATGTGCTTGACGGGCTGCCAACGATTCGACTGGGTGTGGGTTACCGTATCCATGGCGAATTCACGGAACTTTTGCCTTTTGGCGCAGCGGAAGTGGCGCTGGCTGAGCCAGTGTTTGAAGAGCTGCCTGGCTGGTCAGATTCGACGGTGGGCGTGACTGAATTTGATAAGCTGCCAGCCAACGCCCGCCAGTATCTGATGCGTATTTCCGAGGTCTGTGAAGTGCCCATTGACATGGTGTCTACCGGCCCGGATCGTGAGGAGACGATTCTTTTGCGTCACCCTTTCAAATCCTGAATAAGACAGTTGCAAGATGGCCAATCCACCCAACACTGCGCGTGACGTCTGGTATAGCTGGGATGAATACAACCGCTTGATCGAGGATCTGGCGATCAAGATCCATGACTCAGGCTGGGCCTATGACCAGATTATTTGCCTGGCCCGCGGCGGTATGCGAGTCGGTGATGTGCTCTCCAGGCTAAACCGGATTCCGCTGGCGATTTTGTCGGCCAGCAGTTATCGCGAGAATGCTGGCCGTGAGCAAGGTCAGCTCGATATCGCGCCCTATATTTCGATGGCCTACGGCAGCCCCTCGGGTCGGGTGTTGCTCGTTGACGACATGGTGGATACCGGGCTGACCTTTGGCAAGGTTCGTGGCCATTTGCTGTCATCCTATCCAGCCATCAAAGAGTTGCGCACAGCGGTGGTGTGGTGGAAAGCCCACTCGGTGGTCAAGCCCGATTATCACAGTGTTTATCTCGAAGATAATCCCTGGATCCATCAGCCATTTGAAGCTTATGACACGCTAACGCTCGATGAGCTTAAAAAAACGCACCAGAATAGTGCGTAAATGGCTGGACGGATTGTGCTCGGCCGAGTTTGACTGCATGAGATGTGTTGGCTTGGCCAACACCCGCGGTTTTTATTGGTTTGCTTATGTTATAGTCATGGGCTTCGCGTAATCTATTTTTGATCCGAAATAACATATGACAACTGTTCGCCTGAAAGAAAATGAGCCGTTTGAAGTTGCGATGCGTCGTTTTAAGCGCTCCATCGAAAAAACGGGTCTGTTGACCGAGTTGCGTGCTCGTGAGTTCTACGAAAAGCCTACTGCTGAGCGCAAGCGTAAGCATGCTGCTGCCATCAAGCGCCACTACAAGCGCATCCGTAGTCAGCAACTGCCTCCGCGCCTCTACTAATCGCGGGTCAAGTCGCGGGCGCAAGCTGTCGCGTACCGCGCGGCTGCCTTGATCCCGGATTCATTCATCCAAGAGCTGCTCGCCCGCGTCGACGTTGTCGACGTGGTGGGTCGCTACGTTCAGTTACGCAAGGGCGGTGCCAACCTGCTTGGCTTATGCCCCTTCCACCAAGAAAAATCTCCCTCCTTTACCGTTAGCCCAGCCAAGCAGTTTTTCCATTGCTTTGGCTGTGGTGCGCATGGCAGTGCGATCGGCTTCATGATGCAGCACACCGGCGCAAGTTTTCAGGAAGCAGTGCGCAGCCTCGCCTCGGGCGTTGGCATGCAAGTTCCTGAAACCGAGGTAAGCCCAGCCACGCGACAGCGGGCAGCGCAACGTCGTCAAGAACAGAACGCGCACGTTGCCGTGCTTGAGAAAGCCCAGACGTTTTACAAAGCCCAGCTGCGTGATCATGCGCCGGCGGTTCAGTACTTGAAGGCGCGTGGACTGACGGGTCAAATTGCCGCTCAATACGGTCTGGGTTGGGCGCCCGATGGCCGCCAGGGTTTGGCCAAGGTGTTCAGTCGTTACGAGGATCCACTGCTGGTCGAAGCGGGCCTGGTGATCGAGTCCGAGGATGGACGTCGCTATGACCGGTTTCGTGGTCGTGTGATGTTTCCGATCCGAAACATGAAGGGTGAGTTGATCGGATTTGGTGGGCGCATTGTCGACAAGGGCGAGCCAAAGTATCTGAACTCGCCCGAGACGCCTGTATTTAACAAAGGACAAGAACTCTACGGCGCCTGGGAGGCGCGTAATTCGATTCGGCGTGAAGACCAGGTAATTGTGGTCGAGGGCTACATGGATGTGGTCGGCCTTGCCCAACTCGGCGTAGAAAACGCCGTGGCCACGCTGGGCACTGCCACCACCCCCGATCATTTGCGCAAACTCATTCGCCTGACGCACCGCATCGTGTTTAGTTTTGATGGGGATAGCGCCGGTCGTCGGGCAGCCTGGCGAGCTTTGCAAACCACTTTGCCACTGTTGCGTGACGATTTGTCGGTGCGGTTTTTGTTTTTGCCATCTGGGCACGATCCGGACACCTATATTCGCGAGTTTGGCCAGGCGGCATTCAAGGCGTGTATCAAAGATGCCGTGGCTTTGTCTTCATTTTTGCTGGACGAACTGTCCGAGCGGCACAGGCTTGATGAGCCCGAAGGCCGTTCAGCCTGTGTGCATGAGGCGGTGCCGATCTTGGCGCAGATACCCGATGGCGCACTTAAACACCAGATTCTGAACGAGTTTGCCAACCGGGTGCGCCTGACCCGGGAGGAGCTTGATGGTCTGATGGCTGATCACCCTCGTCTGACTCAACACCAACCAAGTGCCGGAGCCTCAGGGGCTAGCCCGGCGCGAGGCAGTCAAGGGTATGTGCCGCGGATGTCTGGATCCGAGAGTGGCGATGTCGATCGTGTGTTGGGTGATCAAGTGCGGGGTGATCAAGCGCGGGGTGATCGACTTCAGGGGGACCGAATGACGGGTGATTCGGCGCCACCTTGGGCACCTGCGCCTTCGCGTCGCCGGGCAGTGGCATCTTTGGCGAAGCGCCTGCTTTCATTGCTATTGGCGCATCCGGAGTTAGCCGAGCAGTTGGGCGAGCAGCAGCTTGAGGTGATCGAGGGCGATGCCAATTTAGTGCTGGTCAAGGAGTTTGTGCTGTTGGTGCAAGCCACGGGCGCCCGCCATCTCGGGGCATTGATTGAAGCGGCGGACCCAGACAGCGATCTGGGTAATGTGCTCACCGGACTGTCAGGCGAGCTGATGGCACAAATGGATTTACCTGAGCCGAAAGCCGAGTGGGAAGATGCGCTGACTCGCATTGAGCTTGATAGCCTAAAGCGTGAGCAGGCTGGCTTAATCGCACTAGGATTAAGTGATCCAGGTGCCGTGGCACGTTATCAGGAACTTGCCAGGCGGATCGCTGGTCTAACGAGCATGAATCGAGGTGTTGATTAAGCGAGTTCATGGGGCAAATTGATGCGATTGGATGGCTTTTAGTGAAAATACCAACTTGCAGGTACAATCACGGGTTGCTTTACGATTTCACTTAAAAACCGTCGTGCCACCCGCCGTATAAAAATTTCGGCTCAGGGACACTGGCTCGGGGTTCGTTGGCGAAAAGCCTGTGATTCGTCTCAAGCAAGCAACGATGGCAATACCCGAAGTGTTGCGGTGTCTGACGACAACCTGGCGTTGAGCTGGTGTTGGTCGTGAGCGATCGCGTCACCTCAAACAAGGGGTCAGGCTTGTCCTGGTCCTGCGCCGCCGGCGGTATGGTGGCGAAATGATACGTATCACCTGAACCAACCACGGGACAATGATGACGACACGCCGCCAGACCAATACAAAAACTGAGACGCAAACCAAAAACAAGACAATGGCTGCTTCGGCTGCCAAGTCGAGCAAGGTCACTGTTAAACCGGTTGCCAAGAAGGCAGCCGTTGTTAAGTCATCAGCCAGTAAAGCCACAACCGGTAAGTCCGTCAAGACGGAAAAGACAGTGAAAGCAGTGAAGGCGCCCGCTAAAAAGGTCGCGCCTCAAGCAGTTGCTAAGACTGTCTCTAAGACTGTCAATCAATCTGCCGTTAAAGCAGCGACCAAGCCGGTCACCACCAAGCAGCCAGTGACGACCTCCAAGCCCAAGGCAGTGGCAAAGAAGGCGTCAGTATCACCCAAGAAGGACACCATGAAGTCGGTAGCAAAGGCGAAAGCCACAGACACAAAGGCCGCGAAATCCGCAGCCAAACCCATCAGTCAATCCGCCGCAAAACCAGCGGTTAAGGTCGCTACAAAAGCGGCAGTAAAACCCGTTGCTAAAAAAGCAGCGGTCACCACGACCAAAGCAGCGACCATAGCAACGCCGAAAGTTGCGCCCAAGGTTGCACCGAAAGCAGCACCGAACGCAGCAACCAAAGCAGCAACCAAAGCAGACAAGTCAGCCAAGGCAGAAAAAGACACGGCTGTTACGCGTAAAGCACGAGCCAAAAACACAGAGGCTGATGGCGGCAGTGATGATGACGATGATCTGGCGCCAGCCAAGCCTAAGGCCAAAGGCAAGGTGCCAACAGGCCGTCGTCCCGGACGTCCCTCAAAAAATGCCAACCAGGATGATGGCTTTGATGATGACGTTGACACCACGGACGGCGAAGTCATTCCGGAAATCAAGCCAGTCAAGCGCGGCAAGCGTGGCAAGTCAGATGCGCGCGACCTGATTTCCAAGGGTCCGATGACGCCTGAGGAATACGAAGCCCGTCGCAATCGCTTAAAGCAGTTGATCAAGTTGGGTAAGGACCGTGGTTATCTGACCTACGGCGAGATCAACGACCATCTACCAGATGATCTCGTGGATGCCGAGGCCATTGATGGCATCATCAGCACGTTCAGTGACATGGGTATTGCGGTGTACGATCAGGCGCCCGACGCTGAAACACTGCTCATGAGCGAAAACGCCCCGGTGGCGGCTAGCGATGATGACGTGGATGATGAGGCCGATGCGGCACTCACCACCGTGGATTCGGATTTTGGGCGAACCACTGACCCAGTGCGTATGTACATGCGTGAGATGGGCACGGTTGAGTTGCTGACCCGAGAAGGCGAAATCGAGATCGCCAAGCGCATCGAGGAAGGCTTAAAGCACATGGTCATGGCCATTTCTTCTTGCCCGACCACGATCAACGAGATCTTGTCGCACGTGCAGCGTGTCAAGGATGGCGCAGCGCAAATTGAGGAAATTGTCGACGGTCTGGTCACTGATGATGGCGAGGAATATGCCGGTGCGGGCGTTTCTGATGAAACCGATGAAGACGGTCCAGCCGGTGGCATGAGCAGCAAGCAGCTCGAAGACTTGCGTGTGCAGTCGCTGGCTAAGCTGGAGATCGTTGAGCGCGAATTTGAAAAAATGCGCACGGCCTATCAGAGAGAAGGCTATCGCTCTGATGGTTACATGAAGGCACAAGACGCCATTCTGAACGAGATGATGGGCATTCGCTTTACCGCCAAAATGGTGGAGCGTCTGGCCGACACCTTGCGCAACCAAGTCGAGGAAGTGCGTGAGCTTGAGCGTGCGGTGCTCTACACCTGCGTGGATCGGGCTGGTATGCCGCGTCAGCATTTCATTAAAGTCTTTCCCGGTAACGAAACCAACCTCGAGTGGGTGTTGCAGGAGATCAAGGGCGCACCCGCCTACGCGACCGTACTGGAGCGGCACGTTCCCGCTGTTCAAGAGCTTCAACAAAAGCTCATTGACCTGCAAAATCGGGTGGTCTTGCCCCTGAAAGACTTAAAAGAAGTCAACAAGCGCATGGCCACCGGTGAGGCCAAGGCCCGCAAGGCCAAGCGTGAGATGACCGAAGCCAACCTGCGTCTGGTGATTTCGATTGCCAAGAAGTACACCAATCGTGGCTTGCAGTTCCTGGATCTGATTCAGGAGGGCAATATCGGCTTGATGAAAGCGGTCGACAAGTTTGAATACCGTCGTGGCTACAAGTTCTCAACCTACGCCACGTGGTGGATTCGTCAGGCCATTACGCGTTCGATTGCCGACCAGGCGCGCACCATCCGGATTCCGGTGCACATGATCGAAACCATCAACAAGATGAACCGCATTAGCCGCCAGATTTTGCAAGAGACCGGTGCTGAGCCCGATCCAGCGACCTTGGCAGCCAAGATGGACATGCCCGAGGACAAAATCCGCAAGATCCTCAAAATCGCCAAAGAGCCGATTTCGATGGAAACGCCGATTGGTGATGATGACGATTCACACTTGGGCGATTTCATCGAAGACATGAACAATCTCCTGCCAGCAGAGGCGGCCTTGCATGGTTCGATGCGTGATGTGGTCAAAGAAGTGCTGGATTCGCTCACGCCGCGTGAGGCCAAAGTCTTGCGCATGCGTTTCGGGGTGGAAATGAGCTCAGACCAAACGCTAGAAGAGGTGGGCAAGCAGTTTGATGTAACCCGCGAGCGTATCCGTCAAATCGAGGCCAAGGCTTTGCGCAAGCTGCGTCACCCAAGCCGTGCGGACAAGCTACGTAGTTTCTTGGAAAACCAGTAAGCTTGGTAATTAACCGGAGATTGTGATATGTCTGCTTTCAGCCAAAAAATTCTGCCCGCGATCCTCATTGCCGCCGGTGTTGGTGTTGGCGGCTGGTTTGTGGGCCAGGGTTTGGAAGGTTTCCGTCAGGCCGAACGCTTCATCACGATCAAGGGCTTGGCTGAGCAAGACGTTAAAAGCGACTTTGCCATCTGGACTTTGTCGTTTCGCCGTGCTGGTGTGGATTATCAGACCGTGCGGGCGGAGCTGACATCAGACCGGGAGGCCGTCGCTGCCTTTTTGCGGGGACAAGGCTTTACCGATCAGGAGATTGAGTTGCGCCCATTGCGCATCACCGACCTGATGGCCCGCGATTACGGCCAGCAGGATGTGGCCCTGCGTTATACCGGTGAAGGCTCTGTGCTGGTGCGATCCTCACGTGTTGACTTGGTGGCCAGAGCGTCCAATGCGGTTGATCCCTTGATTACCCAAGGTGTGCCTCTGTCCCAAGAAGGACCCATGGGGGGGGCGCCGCGCTACTTTTTACGGGGCTTTAATGAAGTTAAGCCCCAGTTGTTAGAGGCAGCGGTGAGCAATGCGCGCGAGCAGGCCGAGCAGTTTGCCTCCGACGCGGGCGCCACGCTCGGTGGCCTGCGTCGGGCCAATCAGGGTGCTATCCAGATTCTTGATGATGATGGCTCGGATGGATTCAGTTCGGGTTTGACCATTGGTAAGCGTTTGCGTGTGGTCAGCACCTTTGAATACCTCTTGAAGTAGCGCTCAACCATGTCCAGGGGCAGCGATGGTCGCCAAACGGGTTAAGAAGTACCTGCCAGCCTCGGATAAAGTCGCGCAGCATAAGCTATTGCGCTGGCTTGGGCCATCGCTGACCAAGCCTAGTCTTTGGCAGATTAACCGACGCAGCATTGCCTTGGGGCTAGCGATCGGGGTGTTCTGGGGCCTGTTGATTCCCTTGGCGCAGATCCCGTTTGCGGCGGTTATGGCAGTTTTTTTACGTGCCAACTTGCCCATGGCCGTGGGCAGCACCCTGGTCACCAATCCCTTCACGTTTGCGCCGGTGTACTTTCTGGCATACCAGTTTGGCGAGCTCGTGCTTGGCGATGATGGTCCGCAAGTGACAGAAGCCATGCTGGCTGAGCAGATGAGTCAGATCAGTGTGACCAGCACAGGCTGGTTTGAACGGATTGGCGATATCGCGGCACCGCTTTTTACTGGATTGGCCATATTTGCCAGTGTCGGCGCGGTGCTTTGCTACTTCGCAGTGACCTTGCTGTGGCGGCTCGCGGTGGTGTTGCGTTACCGCAAGCGCCAGCGTCGTGTGATTGACTCACTTGGTAACTAGGTCGATCACCACATTGCCAAGTGCTTGGCCTTGCTCAACGGTCTGATGGGCGATAGCCACGTCTTCCAAGCCAAACCTCACGCCGATGTCATGCCTCAGGGCATTCTGACGCAGCAGTTCACTTAAGCCTTCTAGGGCTCGCTGGCGCTCAGTTTCAGTCAAGTCATAGACCAGAAACAGTTTGAGTGTCACTGAGTTGTACAGCCAGGCTTTGAAATCGAAAGTGACACGGCTCATGTCATTTGAGCCGTAGCAGACAATCGTGCCGTGGCGCTTTAAAGCCCCGCCCGTGACAAACTGGTCCACGTTGGAAAAATCCATGTCGATCACCACATCGACACCACCTTGACCGACCAAGCCAACCACCGCTTGAACGCAGGTCGGTTCTTTGTAGTTGACCGTGTGATCGGCGCCCAGCGCTTTGGATCGTTCAGCCTTCTGGTCACTGCCAACCGTGCCAATCACACGAGCACCTTTGCGTTTGGCCATCTGTACACAATAAGCACCCACGGCATTGGCGCTGCCAATCACCAAAACGGTTTTGCCCTCAATGTCACCCGCATGCTCGACCGCCTGCCAGGCAGTCAGCGCCGGGATGCCCAGGCAGGCACCCGCTTCAAAGCTCACGTGATCGGGCAAATGTACTGCTTGCGCCTCGGGCAAGGCGATGAATTCAGCGCAGGTACCCATTTGGCGCTGCCATTGTCCATTCCAGATCCAAACGCGCTCGCCCACGCGCGCAGAGTCAATACCCGCACCAACCGAGGTAATCACGCCTGCGCCATCGCTGTGCGGGATGATGCGATCAAAGGCCAGTGGGCGGCCTGCGCGTGACTTCACGTCCGATGGGTTCACCCCCGATGCATGCAACTGCACCAGAACCTCACCTGGGCCCGGCTGCGGGGTTGGCCAGTCGCCAACCGTTAGAACTTCACTGGCTTTGCCGTTTTGTGAATACCAGGCTGCTTTCATGTGTTCCCCATTGCGCGTGACATCGTGCTGACTGGCCGGCCGCACGATTGTTTTTGTGGCGTTACTGCTGTTGTGGCGCTATTGCTTTTGTGATGAGCGCTTAATCGCCAAACCGATAAAAACCAGTGCCCAGCCCTGCAGCAACAACTCAATGGCCAACAACAGCCCTGGCACCCAGGTGCTGCCTTCAGGCCAGCTGTTTAGAATCATCACGCCCAGAATAATGGTCAATACGCCAGACACGGCGGGCCAGAGCATGCTGCCACCTGATCTGTTCTGAATCGCGGCAATCACTCGCATCACGCCAGTCACTAAAAAGAGGGCGGCTAGCCAGATGGTTAGCCCCTGCAGCGCCTCGAGCGGGGCAACCCAGATGTAGACACCGAGACCGATGTAGAGCGCGGCAAATAGCGACTGGATCAGAAAAGTTTTCCAGCCCTTGGACTGAAACGCATGGATGGCCATGAAGACACCACCCACGAGTGCCACAGCCCCCAAGATCGAAATCGACGCATACGAGAACGCCGTTTCCGCGATCAGGCCAATGGTGCCGCAGACAATTAACAAGATACCGATGGCAATGAGTTTGCCCGAATGCTTGACCGCCTCCCCAAAAACTTGCTTTTGCAAAGGGGTCAGTTGCGGAAATTTGTCATCTTGCATGCGTGCCTCAAGGTTCATTGGATAGGCTTGCATCATACCAATGTGTTGTTCACGCGATGCAGTCAATGCCAAGAATGTGATTGTCGGTGTCTGACAGTGATTGTGCATTTGCACAAAATCGGGTTAACTTGCGCTCATGCCGACCCAAGTTGTCTCCATGCTACCGGGCGAGTACCCGGATCGCCGTCGTTTGCACGACGAGGTGCACGCACGCCCGGTGGGGCTCGTGCCACACCCGGCGGTGGTGTTTTGTTTGGCGGTGTTAAACGATGGGGTTGCCATCGAAGCGGAGCTGGCTCATCTAGCCAAGCTTAATCCAGCGCTCGAGCGCGAATCCGTGTCTGGAAACTTTGCGCGCGTGCGGCTTGCGGCCGGTGAGGCCAAGTGGGAGCGCCACACGGAATTTACACGCTACACCATTGTGCAATCGGTAGCCATTGAGCTGAGTCCTCCTGGCACTGATCCTAGCCCTGCCATGTGGCTGGCACAGGTCAAGACGATGTCCGATCAATTGGCTGCTTGGCTGGCGGATGTGCCCGGGCAGACGATGGCTGCCATCGAGGTGACTGTACTGGATGGTAGAGATGATTTGCTCGTCCAAGGATTGCTGTTTGGGGAGGTGTGGTTTGGTCAATCGACGATTTTGGCGTCCTGGCTTGGCAACAAGTCGCATTCGCTTACCTTGACCGATTTTCGGGTGCAGACCGATGGCGTTGAGCGCATGTTGCTATTGACCCAGAGTGCAACGCCGCCCGAGCGCGTGGGCCGCTCGGCAAACCGGTTGATTGAGATGGAGATTTATCGGCTCATGGCCTTGCAGGGCTTACCGGTGGCCAAGGCCCTGGGTGCTCAACTGTCTGCTGCCGAAGACAAGCTTGCCACGATTGCGCGTGAGGTTGAAAGTCGCAACAGTCAGGACCATGATCTATTGCATGAGCTGGCTTCACTGGCGGCCACGATTGAGCGTGCCAATGCAGATCACAATTACCGTTTCTCAGCCACAGCGGCCTATCATGACATCGTCTTGCAGCGGATCAAGGAGCTACGGGAGTCACCGGTGTCTGGCATACAGACCGTTGGTGAATTTATTGAGCGCAGGCTAGGCCCGGCCATGGCCACCGTGGCTGCCACGGCTAAGCGACTCGACTCATTGTCTGAGCGCATCAGTCGGGTGAGCGACCTGTTGCGTACCCGTGTCGACATCATGACTGAGCAGCAAAACCAGCAGTTACTAGAAAAGCTCACCCGCGGACAAGCTTTGCAGTTAAAGCTGCAGCAAACGGTTGAAGGCCTGTCGATTGCAGCGATTTCCTATTATGTGGTCAGCTTGATCCATTATCTAGCCAAGGCTGGCGAAACGGCAGGCTGGCTGCCGTTTGCGCCTGATCTGGTGGCTGGTGTGGCGATTGTACCCACGGTCTTGTTAGTGTGGCAGGTGGTGCGACGCATTCACCGTTCAATTGCCAAGCACTGAGGCCAACGCTGTATCAATCCCTCTAAGGTTGCTCGGGCACGGCATAAATGTCCGTGGCATGTAGCGAGGACATCACATCTTGATAGCGATCCTGGCGTGTGGTTTTAGCCACGAGCACCGTCACGCCAGGTCGGCCGATCGAGATTTTTAGTTCTCGCTCAAAGACTTCAGGATCATCGGTGGTGATGGCATGGCATCCCATGGCACGCGCGATCGCCGCGTAGTCGAACTGCTGGAGTTCCGAGGCGATGACCCGGCCCCGTTGACCGTTGTATACCCACCCCAGAACGCTGTTGTCCAATACCACGATCAACACATTGGCCTGGTTTTCTATGGCGGTCATGAGTGCATGCAAGGTCATGGAGATGCCGCCGTCACCACACACGGCCACAGCCTGTGGGGTGTCTGTGTTCAACGCCGCCGAGATGGCCGCGGGCACCGCATAGCCCATGCCACCGCCGCCATTGGGTTGCAACACGCTGGTGCGGCCCTTGCATTGAAAGTCTCGCAGCATGAACAAGCGATTTTCACCGGCATCACACGTGGCAATCGAGCCATCTGGCAAGTGCTCGGCCAGCATGGCCACGGCATCACGGCCACTGAAGTGGCCCGCGCTTGAGCTGAATGGTCGATCAAAGTAGCCGTGTGTCTGGCGGGCTTGGCTGACGCGATCAAGCCCAGAAAAGGACATGCCCTGGCAGGCCTCTAGTAGTGCAGCAAGCCCAGCTTTGGCATCGGCCACGATGCCAACCTCAACGGGCAAGGTCCAACCGATATTCAATGCTTCCGTGTCGATCTGAATCAACTTCTGCGCGGCTGGTCGAATCAGTTTGGGATGCAGGTTGGCCGTATCTGAGGCCCCGAGCTTGGTGCCTACTGCGATGATCAGATCAGATTGACCAACCACATGATTGGCCACCTCGTGTCCAAATGCCCCCATGAGGCCGCAGGCCAGTGGATGGTCTTCCGGAAATGCGCCTTTGCCAGCCGGTGTGGTCACCACGGGGATACCGAGTTTTTCTGCAAAGGCAAGCAGGCTGGCTTGGGCTTTGGATAAGCGCACGCCGTTGCCGGCGACCACCACGGGCGATTGGGCGCTGGTCAGTTGATCAACCGCGGCTGCAATGGCATGGGGCGAGGGCGCTGGGGATTCAAACAGCAGGCGCTTTTCAACCGCGCCCATGGGTGGCTGAGTCGAGGGGTTCACGCGTTCAAACAGAGACTTGCCATGAAACACCACGGCCACCGGGCCCGGCTCGCCGGTGCTAGCGTGCTTGATGGCCAGTTGCGTCATTTGAATCGCCTGGGTGGGGTCCAAGGCGACAAAGGTTTGTTTGGTAATGGCTTTTAAAGCGGCGGCTAGATCATAAGCACCATAACCACCCGCGCCAGCCTGATAAGGCCCAAGGTGTGAGAATGCACCACCTTCGGTGGCATCAACTAGTACCACCATGGGCGAAGAGCCCAGGTGCGCCTCCATGATGCCGATGCCAGCATTGCCCAATACCCAGGCGCCTTGGCCAATGACGAATGCGGGGCTGCCTGTTAGCCTGGCTTGCGCTTCGGCCATGACCGTGGCGAACGCCTCTTCACGCACCAGTCTGGTTTGTACACGGTCGCGTAGAAAGTGCAGGGCGTCATAAATTTGAACGGTGTAGCCACCAGGCATGCCATACACCACTGCATTGGGTTGAGCGGCGATGACTTGAGCCACCCCTTGTGCGCCGGTGAGGTTTGCAGTCGGGATACTAGGCGCTTGATGGTTGGGGTGGTCTGGCGAGCCTGCGCTCATGAGAGTTCTCCTGGGCTGAGTCGTTGTGAAGTGGTTTGCGCAACCTATTCTTTCGTAAAAGATCTCTAAATGAAAG
>CAZLFB010000060.1:0-22919 GCA_964558695.1 uncultured Orrella sp. | reverse complement strand
GTAATCGCACGTGCGCCATAGGCAATTCGCTTACCCCCCTCAAAAGTGGGTTTGATCGCAGGGTGTGTTTTGTAGCGCTGAAACTCTTCAAATGGTGATAGCCAGGGGTTGGCATAGTCAAGCCCCACCACCATACCAACGGCGACTTGGTTGTTTTCCATGTGGTAGAGGAAAGATCCACCGTACGTGTCTGCATCGAGCGGCCAGCCAGCCGTATGAATGACTAACCCAGGTCTTGATTTGGCTGGGTCAATCTCCCACAGCTCTTTGATGCCGATACCATAGCTTTGTGGATCACGACCTTGGTCTAGTTTGTAATGGGCGATCAATTCACGACCGAGTTGGCCGCGAGCGCCTTCGGCAAAGACCGTGTATTTTGCCAATAGTGCCATGCCGGGCTGGAACTGCTCGGTGGGTTGGCCATCGCGGCCGACACCCATGTCACCTGTGGCGACACCGACAACTTGGTTCTGTTCACCATAAAGCAGTTCGGTTGCGGCAAAACCTGGGAATATCTCAACCTCAAGCGCTTCTGCCTGCTCGGCTAGCCAGCGAGCGACTTGTCCCAAGCTAATGATGTAATTGCCATGGTTCTTAAAGCACTCCGGCAAGAGCCATTCCGGGGTTTGCTTCGCACCGGTTGGTGACAGAAACAGGAACTTGTCCTCTGTCACGGGCGTATTTAGAGGCGCGCCGCGATCTTTCCAGTCAGGAATCAGCTCGGTCAGTGCCTGTGGATCCATCACCGCGCCAGATAGGATGTGTGCACCGATTTCACTTCCTTTTTCCAGGACACAGACCGAGATTTCCCGGCCCTTTTCACGGGCCAGTTGCTTGATCCGTATGGCAGTGGCAAGACCAGCAGGTCCGCCGCCAACGACCACTACGTCGTATTCCATTGACTCTCTTTCTGACATGAGTGCGCCCTCGTGATTGCCCCTACAATGAATCGATTGTATTGCACCGCCTTGCTTTGCAGGGTAGTTGTGGTCTTGCAATCTGCCAAAGAAGCTCTTCGGCCGATTTGTAAACATGCCTGTTGGAGAAAGCAATGGCTGGTTCTCGTCAATTGTCTGCTGGTGACGTGTTTGAAGTTGATCTGCCGATGCGCTGGGCTGATGCAGACATGCTGTGCCACATGAACAACACGGTTTATTTTCGGTTCATGGAAGAGGCCCGCGTTCAAATGCTTGCAGCTGCCGGGTTAAAGGTTGCTGGGGATGTGGGCAACGTCGTGGTGCATTGCTCGTGTGACTTCTTGCGTGCCATCACCTATCCAGCCACGGTAAGAGTTAAGTTGATCGTGGAAAATGTCGGGCGCACGAGCCTTACGCAGATCAACGAGCTTTACGTGGTGGGGGACATCGGCGCTGGTCCCTACGCACGCGGCAAGACGGTGCTCGTCAGCATGGATACCCGGAATAATCGATCCACCCCTTGGACGGCCGAGGCTTTGGGTGCACTTGGCGCCGTCTGCAGGCCGCTTTAGTCCGGGGGCTGGGTAATCGGCTGGTCTGTCTGTTTTGTGTCTAAATCGCAAGTAAACTCTATGGTATTAATGCCAATTTTCACTATCAAATGCCCTCAGGCCGGGCAAGGAGTCGTTTGAATGGAAAAAGTCTATGCCAGTGCTGCTCAAGCACTCGCCGGTGTGGTCAAGGACGGGCAAACCATTGCCGTGGGCGGTTTCGGTCTTTGCGGTATTCCCGAGGCACTGATTGCTGCCTTGCGCGACAGCAAGGTCGGAAATTTGACTTGTATCAGCAATAACGCCGGCGTTGACGGTTTTGGTCTTGGCATGCTGCTACAGACCCGTCAGGTCAAAAAGATGATTGCCTCCTATGTGGGCGAGAACAAAGAGTTTGAGCGTCAGTACTTGGCTGGCGAACTTGAGCTTGAATTCACTCCTCAAGGGACTTTGGCTGAAAAGCTGCGTGCCGGTGGTGCGGGCATACCGGCTTTCTACACCAAAACCGGGGTGGGTACGATCGTCGCCGAAGGCAAGGAAACCAAAGAATTTGACGGCCAGACTTACGTGATGGAGCGCTCGCTCGTGCCAGACGTGTCTTTGGTCAAAGCATACATTGCCGATCGTAGCGGTAATCTGGTGTTTCGCAAGACAGCGCGTAACTTCAACCCGAATGTGGCCATGGCGGGCAAGATCACGATTGCTGAGGTCGAGCGCGTGGTCGACACCGGCGAGCTTGACCCGGACATGATCCATCTGCCAGGTATATACGTGCATCGTATCGTGATCAACGATGCCCCGGAAAAACGCATTGAGCAGCGCACTGTGCGCGCCGCCAAATAAAGGAGGTAGACATCATGGCATGGACTCGTGATGAAATGGCTGCACGCGCTGCGCGCGAATTGCAGGATGGTTTTTACGTCAACTTGGGTATCGGTTTGCCAACCTTGGTGGCTAACTACGTGCCTGATGGCATGGAGGTGTGGTTGCAGTCAGAAAATGGTCTGCTTGGTATTGGGCCGTTCCCGACAGAAGATGAAGTTGATCCGGACATGATCAATGCAGGCAAGCAGACAGTGACCACTTTGCCTGGTTCGTCGATTTTTTCTTCTGCCGACTCTTTTGCCATGATTCGTGGTGGCAAAATCAATCTGGCCATTCTGGGTGCCATGCAGGTTTCAGAAAAAGGTGATTTGGCCAACTGGATGATCCCAGGCAAGATGGTTAAAGGTATGGGCGGTGCCATGGATTTGGTGGCTGGCGTGAGCCGTGTGGTCGTGCTCATGGAGCATGTGGCCAAGAAAAAAGACGGTACCGAGGACATGAAGTTGTTGCCTGAGTGCAATTTGCCGTTGACCGGTGTTGGTGTGGTGGACATTATCATCACCGACTTGGGTGTCATGGAAGTCACCCAAAATGGTCTGAAACTGATCGAGTTGGCGCCTGGCGTCACGGTCGATGAGGTGAAATCCAAGACCTTGGCCAAACTTGACGTGTCTGCAGTGGCGTAAGGGGCAATGGGCCACTCGAGCCTTGCTCAATTGCGGCTAGCGTCACTACGGGGTGCGATGGCTAGGCATGGTATCGATGCTTGCCTGATGCCATCGGCCGACCCCCATCTGTCTGAGTACTTGCCTGAACACTGGCAGATTCGGCGTTGGTTGACGAGATTCACTGGCTCAGTGGGAACCGTGTTGGTGACTGCCTCCGAGGCGCATCTGTGGGTTGATAGCCGCTATTGGGTGCAGGCTGAGCGAGAGCTGGCTGGCAGTGGATTTGAGCTGAAGCGTATCGGTATTGTGACGGATCCGGGCCCGCTCAACTGGCTGGGTGAGTCACTAGCCGATGGCCAATGTTTGGCCGTTGATGGGCGAACTCTCTCAGTGTCGGCGCATGGCCAACTTACCGCTGCGCTTTCGCCTGGAGTTAGGATCAATTTGGACCTTGATTTGCCTGGTCAGGCTTGGCAGGGACGACCTGATCTCCCGACAGCGCCTATCAAGGTTTGGCCAGATCAGTTGGCTGGTCTGACCCGTGCAGACAAACTGCGTATGATCAGAGAGCAGATCAAACAGCGGGGTGCCACACATCACCTGGTGAGTTCCCTGGAGGATGTGGCCTGGATATTGAACTTGCGTGGCAGCGATGTTCCTTTCAATCCCGTGTTTTTAGGGCACTTGCTCATCAGTGCGGGCGATGCTGTTTTGTACATTGACAGCGCCAAAGCCACTTCAGACATTATTGATTTGCTGGTCACCGACGGTGTTTCGGTTGCCGATTATGATGCGCTCTCGGCCCGTATGCTCGGGCTAAATGTCAGCGACACCTTGCTCATCGATCCAGCGCGCACCGCGAGTGCGTTTGTGCTGCCGTGTCCGGCACAGCGCGTGGAGACGATCAATCCGAGCACGCTCGCCAAATCTCGCAAGAGTCCCGTGGAATTGGTTCATTGGCGCGAAGTGATGGCCATGGATGGTGCGGCCTTGTGTGAGTTTTTTGCTTGGCTCGATGATGCGATTGAGCGTCGTGAGCAAACGCCGTTGACCGAACTGATGATCGATGAGCAGGTCTGTGCGTCTCGTGCGAAGTCACCCAAGTTCATCGGACCCAGTTTTGCGACCATTGCTGCATTCAATGCTAACGGTGCGATGCCGCATTACCGGGCAACCGAAGAGGCTCATGCGCGCATTCAGGGCGATGGGCTCTTGCTGATCGATTCGGGTGGTCAGTACCTCGGTGGCACCACCGACATCACGCGCATGGTACCCGTGGGCCAACTGTCGACCCAACAGGTGCTCGATTGCACGCGGGTGCTCAAAGCCATGATTGCTTTGTCGCAATTAAGGTTTCCGCAAGGCATTGCCGCGCCGCTCATCGATGCCATTGCGCGTGCGCAGCTTTGGCAACATGGCCTGGATTATGGTCATGGCACTGGGCACGGTGTTGGATACGGTTTGAATGTGCACGAAGGACCGCAAGTGCTGTCATATCGAGCGCCCGTGAATCCGAACATGGCGCTTTGGCCAGGCATGGTTACCTCCAATGAACCTGGTCTTTATCGGCCGGGGCAATGGGGTGTTCGTATCGAGAACCTGGTGTGCGCCGAGCCCTATGCGGAGAATGAATTTGGCACGTTTTTACAGTTTGAGACGTTGACAGTTTGTCCGATTGACCTGCGTTGCATTGATGGTGCATTGCTAACGACAGCCGAGCGGGCATGGGTCAATGAGTACCACTTTCATGTCAGGCAAACACTGGCGCCGCGACTTTCTGGACGGTCTTTGCAATGGCTACTGGATCGAACCGAGCCGCTACCGCTATAATCCAAATTTCCTGCTAGCGTCCCTTAGCCGACGCGTCTTTATATGACCAAGTATGTATTTGTCACTGGCGGCGTGGTTTCATCCCTGGGTAAGGGGATAGCCGCCGCATCTCTAGCCGCCATTCTCGAGTCCCGCGGCCTCCAAGTCACTTTGTTAAAGCTGGATCCCTACATCAACGTAGACCCAGGCACGATGAGTCCGTTTCAGCATGGCGAGGTCTTTGTGACCGAAGATGGTGCTGAGACCGACCTGGACTTGGGGCATTATGAGCGATTCATTTCGTCGAAGATGCGTAAAGCCAACAACTTTACGACGGGCCAGATTTACGAGTCAGTGCTGCGCAAGGAGCGCCGTGGTGACTATCTGGGCAAAACGGTTCAAGTGATCCCGCACATCACCAACGAGATTCAAGAATTCATTGCCCGTGGCGCAAGCCAGGCGTGGGAAGGTGCCACTGACGTCGCCATCGTTGAGATCGGTGGCACGGTGGGTGACATCGAGTCCTTGCCGTTTTTGGAGGCAGCCCGCCAGATGAGTCTTCGTCTGGGGCGTAACCAAGCAGCCTTTGTGCACCTGACCCTGGTGCCTTACATCGCGACAGCAGGGGAATTAAAGACTAAGCCCACGCAGCACTCCGTTCAAAAGCTTCGTGAAATTGGCATCATTCCCCACGCGCTGCTTTGCCGTGCTGATCGTCCAATCCCGAATGATGAGCGCGCGAAGATTTCGATGTTCTCGAACGTGCCACTCGACGCGGTGATATCGGTCTGGGATGCCAGCTCAATCTATGAGATCCCCGGCATGTTGCACGCGCAGGGACTTGATAGCCTGATTTGTGATGCCTTGGCGTTAAATGCGCCGCAGGCCGATCTGTCGATGTGGGATGACCTGCTTGATGCGATTGCCCATCCGGAGCATGAAGTTCGGATCGCCATGGTTGGCAAGTACGTTGACCTTACCGAGTCATACAAGTCTTTAACGGAAGCCCTGAGTCACGCTGGTATCCATACCCGATCCAAGGTGAGCGTGACTTATATCGACTCAGAAGATATTGAGGCACATGGCCCGCAAGTACTGGCCGAGTTTGATGCGATTTTGGTGCCTGGCGGGTTCGGTAAACGCGGCACGGAAGGAAAGATTGTTGCGATTCAGTATGCGCGTGAGCATCAGGTGCCATATTTGGGTATTTGTTTGGGCATGCAGCTTGCCGTGGTTGAGTTTGCCAGACATGTCGCGGGCCTGATCGATGCCAACAGCACTGAATTTGATCCAGCCTCGCCGCATCCTGTGGTGGCCTTGATCACGGAATGGTTGGATCGGGAAGGCAAAGTCGAAGTTCGCAGCGAATCCTCGGATTTGGGCGGCACCATGCGCAAAGGCGCTCAACGCTGCCCGGTGAAATCCCAGACGCTCGCCCACCGCATCTACGGTGACGAAGTGAATGAGCGTCATCGTCATCGCTACGAGGTCAATAATATCTACGTGCCCAAGCTAGAGCAGGCTGGTCTGGTCATCAGTGCCAGAACACCCACGGAGAATCTGCCTGAGATCATGGAAATACCGAGCCACCCGTGGTTTATGGGCGTGCAGTTCCACCCGGAATTTACTTCAACACCGCGTGATGGTCATCCGCTCTTTATTGGGTTCATACGGGCTGCATTGGCCCACCAGGCTAAGCGTCGGGAGGTTTCATGAAGCTAGCGGGGTTTGAGGTTGGGCTTGACCAGCCGATATTTCTGATCTCTGGACCATGTGTGATCGAGTCTCGCGACATGGCCATGGAAACAGCCACCGCCTTAAAAGAAATTACAACCAAGCTTGGCATACCGTTCATCTATAAAAGCTCGTTTGATAAGGCCAATCGGAGCTCTGCGAGCTCGTTTCGAGGCTTGGGCATGGCAGAAGGGCTGCAAATTCTGGCTGACATCCGCGAGAAACTACAGGTGCCTGTACTAACGGATGTACACGATATTGAGCAAATCGGGCCCGTGGCAGAAGTGGTAGATGTCTTGCAAACACCGGCTTTCTTGTGCCGCCAGACTGATTTCATTCAGGCTTGTGCGGTCAGTGGCAAACCGGTCAATATCAAAAAGGGCCAGTTTCTAGCACCCGAGGACATGATTCAAGTGGTACGCAAGGCTGAGCTTGCGGCGACCGAAGCAGGGCTTGAGCCTCAAATCATGGTGTGTGAACGTGGTGCTTCTTTTGGGTATCACAACCTGGTGTCTGATATGCGGTCTCTAGCCATTATGCGCCAAACCGGGTGTCCGGTGGTGTTCGATGCGACCCACTCGGTGCAGTTGCCTGGTGGTCAGGGCACGAGCTCTGGTGGGCAACGTGAGTTTGTGCCGGTGCTGGCGCGCGCGGCCGTTGCGGTGGGCGTGGCTGGGCTTTTCATGGAAAGCCATCCGGATCCCGCCAAGGCCTTGTCAG
The DNA here is from genome assembly GCA_964558695.1 of uncultured Orrella sp. Lineage (GTDB taxonomy): Bacteria > Pseudomonadota > Gammaproteobacteria > Burkholderiales > Burkholderiaceae_B > Algicoccus. The sequence goes on along the minus strand of CAZLFB010000060.1, from coordinate 15,695 downwards.
ATGGACCCAATGCCGTGCCGCTAGCGAAGATGGAGCAGTTGTTGCAAACACTGGTCGCGCTGGACCGGGTCACAAAGGCAACGGGATACCTGGAAGCCGATTTTTAGACTATTTATTTCGACGATTTAGAAACCATTTCAGACGGGAATTCATCATGAGCGCAATTGTAGACATCATCGGCCGGGAAATTATGGATTCGCGCGGTAATCCAACGGTGGAGTGTGATGTGCTGTTGGAGTCTGGTGCCATGGGCAGGGCCTCAGTGCCATCGGGCGCATCAACTGGCGCGCGTGAGGCAATTGAGTTGCGTGATGGTGACAAGTCCCGCTTTCTGGGCAAGGGTGTCCTGAACGCCGTACAGAATCTGAATACAGAAATTGCCGAAGCGCTCATGGGTCTGGATGCCCAGGAGCAAACCTTTATTGATCGCACCATGATCGAGCTCGATGGTACTGAGAGCAAATCTCGACTGGGTGCTAATGCAATTTTGGCGGCCAGCATGGCCGTTGCTCGGGCGGCTGCCGAAGAGTCTGGTTTGTCGCTTTATCGCTATTTCGGTGGCAGTGGTCCGATGAGCATGCCCGTGCCGATGATGAATGTGATCAACGGCGGTGCGCATGCGAACAATTCGCTCGATTTGCAGGAATTTATGATCTTGCCGATTGGGGCAAGCTCGTTTCGCGAAGCCATTCGCATGGGGGCAGAGACGTTTCATGCGCTAAAGAAGTTAATTGATGAGCAGGGAATGTCCACGGCTGTGGGTGATGAGGGTGGCTTTGCACCGAGCGTGGCCAATCACGAAGCAGCCATTGAATTGATTCTGCGCGCGATTCAGAATGCAGGTTACGAGCCAGGTACCCAAATTGCGCTCGGGCTTGATTGTGCCGCTTCTGAGTTTTACCGTGACGGAAAGTATCACTTGGCCGGTGAAGGCAACTTAACGCTGTCGTCAACTGATTTTGCCAATCTGCTGGCCACTTGGTGCGATAAGTACCCCATCATCTCGATTGAAGATGGTATGTCAGAAAACGACTGGGAAGGCTGGAAGGTCTTGACCGAGATGCTTGGCAAGAAGGTACAGCTCGTGGGCGATGACCTCTTTGTGACCAATACCAAGATTCTGAAGCAGGGCATCGATCAACACATTGCCAACTCCATTCTCATCAAAATCAACCAGATCGGTACGTTGACTGAAACCTTTGCTGCCATCGAGATGGCAAAGCGTGCTGGCTACACCGCGGTGGTGTCTCATCGCTCCGGTGAAACCGAGGACTCAACGATTGCCGATATCGCCGTGGCGACCAATGCCATGCAGATTAAGACTGGTTCAATGTCACGTTCGGATCGAATGGCCAAATACAACCAGCTCCTGCGCATTGAGGAAGAGCTTGCGGAAGTGGCCAGCTATCCTGGCCGAGACGCTTTCTATAACTTGCGCTAGAGGGTAACGCCATGCGGCTGATTTTTCTGACGCTGCTGGTGTTTTTTGTGTTGATTCAATACCCCCTGTGGTTCGGACAGGGGGGATGGATGGCGGTCTGGGACTTGCAGCAAAAAGTTGCCGAGCAACAAGCGATCAACGACGGTTTGCGCGCTCGCAATCAAGCAATGGAAGCTGAAGTGGAGGATTTGCGTTCGGGTACTCAGGCCAGTGAGGAGAGAGCCCGTCGTGAGCTAGGTCTGATGCAGGATCAAGAGGTTTTTATTCAGATCTTGCCATCCCCAGGTGAGGGTGCAGACACTGTGCCACCAGCTAATTAAGAGTGATGCAGGGCATTGACGTGCGTTGACGATGGCTTTGCATGATCGCTTGATGTCGCAAATGAATGGTGACCGAGCCGATGAGCTTTCTGACCCAAGTGCTTGCTGGCCGATAGTTTGCCCGGACCTCAATGTTTAATCGGTTCGCCTGGAAAATGTCTTGTTTGCTTTTTGGGCCTATGCCCTGTGGGCGCCCTTTGGCGATTGAGTCGCCATGTTGAGCGCCCAGGTGGTTGTGTCTGATCACAGCCTTACCGAGTTTGGCGCTCAGCCGAGCATCTAAGAAGTCACTCATGAGCGCACTGACTGGGTCTGTGATGCACAGCTGAATTGGCATGCGCAGATCACGAGGTAAATGTCGTTGAAGGTGTGTTTTGAGTGCCTCGCCCGTGCCACCATCCAGGCTGGCGTCATGCGTGGTGCGTTGCACGGCCAGTGCAAGGCGTTGACGGGTGGCGTGCCATTGCGTGGCCTCGATCACAACGGAGCCAAGCAGCAGCAATGGCAGTGCGGCCAGGCAACATTGCACCATGGCGCTGCCTCGCCTTGAAAAGTGATCGGTGACGGGTTTCTGCATGAGGATGAGATCATGCCGAATTTGATGCGGGATTGATAGTCGTAGAACTACGCTAGAGATCAGTCACTGATCCGGGCTAATGCAAGTGGTTAGGACTTTGCTGGCTAATGGGTTTGAACAAGGCTGCCGCATCGACCGCATCGAACCGGTAGGGGGTTGCACAAAACTCACAGACCACCTCCACCTGTCCTTGCTCAGCGATGATCTCATCAACCTCACTGGCTCCAAGGCTACGTAGCATGGCACTGACGCGTTCGCGATCACAGCCGCAGTGCCAGGTAATGGTTGCAGTCTCTAGACCCACAACCGGGGTTTGCCAGAACAGTCGATGCAGCAAGGTCTCACTGTCCAGACCGATTAAATCTTGCGCAGTGACGGTCTCGCACAGTGCCTGTGCGTGTTCCCAAGAGTCCGTGAGCTGCTCGGCGCTTGTCTGCGACTGTCCGCCAGTTGCGGGCATGCGCTGCAACAATAGGCCACCGAGCCGCTCTGAACTGCTGGCTAGCCAGATGCGCGTCTCAAGCTGCTCTGACTGACGCATGTAGTCTTGCAAGACTTCAGACACCGATTCACCGGTTAAAGGCACGATGCCCTGATAGGGTTGACGACCTGGATTGTCGCGTGGTGGATTCAAAATGACAGAGAACCGACCTTGGCCATCGGCGTTCAGTAGTGATTGCAAGCCAGTTTGATCATCTTCTGGACTGTGGTTCAGCTTGACAGTGGCGCGCAGACTCATGTCTTGGCGACACTCCACCACGATGAGTTTGACTGCGCCATTGCCTTGTAACTGCAGTAACAATGACCCATCAAACTTCAGATTGGCTGTCAGCAGGGTTGCGGCCGCAACCAATTCGCCGAGCAGGTTGCGCACGGCTGGCGATTGCGATTGGTGCAACTGCGCCGTTTGCCACACCTGCTCGATTTGCACCGAAATGACACGCGCACTGCGATCCTGCAAAAGAAACTTGTTCAAACAGTCCGACTTGCTCATCAGTCAATCCGTTTCAATGATTTGGCATAGAACTGAGCACGCTCTTGGTAGTTCAGATTGTTGGCATGCATGTTGGCAATTTCCTCGTCCGTCAGCGTACGCACGACTTTACCGACCCCGATCACGAGGCTGCCATCTGGAATCTCGCGGCCTTCGGGCACGATCGCACCGGCTCCGATCAGGCAATTTGTGCCGATCACCGCATGATTTAAGACGATTGCCTGCATGCCGATCAGTGAGCCGCTGTAAATGGTGCAGCCGTGAAGCATGGCTTGATGCCCGACGGTGACGTTTTCATGAACGGTCAGTGGCGTATCAGGATCGACGTGCAGCACGCAGCCTTCCTGAATGTTGGAGCCGGCTCGAATGTCAATTCGGGTGTTGTCGCCACGGATGCTGACGTTGGGCCAGACACTCGCATTTGGCCCAATGCGCACATCACCGATTAACACGGCAGACTCATGCACCCAGGCAGTCGGGTCAATGTGCGGGACAAGTTGGTCAAGCTGATAGATTGGCATGGTCAGGCTGTCTTTTAGTTGGCTTTTAAAGGGTGATTGCTCTAGAGGAAGTCAATCAGCGCTTGGTATGCGCGGGTCTGCCAGGGGCAGCGGCTGATCTGATCGGCCGGCGACATCGCGTGGTGATCCACCAGACCGATGCGTATGTTCACCTGATCATCAGCCAAGCCCGCTACATCAAGAATACGCTTTGCGATATCCATACGAAGGTTCAAGCGCCACGGTTTCATCTGACGCTCATGAGTAGGTCCAGTGTCCACCACAACCCATACTTCAGTCTTCTCTGTCTTCTCTATTTGCTGTTTGCGAGCAGCAACGAAAGCCACCTGCGTCCATTTCACTTGTGGTTCAAGCAATACTGCTTGCTCGAGTTGCCATAGGCTTATTGAGCATCCGGCAATGGTTTGCCACTGATCGGTGTACCCCAGCACGCGCCAGCAGCCATCTTCGAGTTCTTGGGCGCAGAGGTTGGTGCGCCACCACGTTGGCAGCTGCGCGCTCAAGTCAAGGCTGTCTTTAACTGGCCAAGCCTGACTGAACTGGGCCGGGTCGGTCTGTTGCGCCAGATCTGTGCGAGAGATTTCGATTTGACCGTTTGTCGATCGGGCATCGGTTGCTTGGTCTTGAGTTCCTGCCAGACGGATGCGATGCCCGGGTACCAGACGTCCGCTACTGTGATGAGGTTCAGGCCATTTCGCCAGACTCTGTGCAATTAACAAACCAGCACCACTGATAAAAGTGCTCAAGTTGGGTTTAACGCCAAAGGTTTGTTGCGCACGAGTTTGCCACTCCGGGTGCAGTGAATGATCAAGCAATGTGAGGCCCGACAATGGGTTTGCGGTGGGCTGTCCACTCGTGTGGGACTTCAGTGCTGCGATCAGGTCAGGCGCAGTCGTGACCACATGGGTTATCTGACTCGGCAGATTGGCTGGCGTGGGCAGTCGTGGCGCCAGTAGCACTGTTTGCCCGAAATAGAGTGCGGGCAAGATGGCCGCCAGTAGGCCTGCTTCATCCCAAGGCATTAGCGTGGTCAGCAGCTGCTTGCTATGGGTCGGAAACCAGTTTGCCGCCATCACAAAGCCGGGTAGTTGACCGATCAGGGACTGATGTGACAGCACCATGGCTGACTGCGGGTCCAAGTCAGGGGCAGTGTGTTCTGGCCAGACCATGATCGCCGGATCAGACGGTAGCGGTTGCACGGGTGTGTAGGTGGTTGCCTGGCGGGCAATCAGGCCACGCCAGTTCATCACACGACCATCATAGACATTGATACCGATCGTGTGTTTGATTCGAGGGCAGCGAGAGATGGCCAGAAGCGCTTCAGACTGTGTGCTGCCGTCGATTAAAGCGACTTGGCTGCGTGCTTGCTTGATTTTTGGTAAGAGCGCATCGGCGCTGCTCGATGGCGGCAAAGGCACGGCGACGGCGCGCACGGCCCAGCATGCCAGCAATGCTGCAAGGACGTCGCTCGGGTTACTCAGTACGATCACCACACGATCGCCCGGTATGACGCCCAAACGAGTCAAGCCATTGGCTAGCTGCGCCGTCACGCGTCCCAACTCAGCAAACGTTGTGAGCTGCGTGTTGCCGAGCGTGTCTTGACGTATCAGGGCGGGGCGTTGCTCGTGGCTTGGTAAGCCGGACCATTGCAAGCAACATGCCGTGGCCAAGTTAAAGCCCTTGGGCACATGCCAGCGGAATGTCTCGTAAAGCTCGGAATATGACTCCACCATCGGTCTGAGGCCGCTCTAGTTTTGTGACAAAACGTAAAGCATCGCCGACTCTACCGGACTTGGCAAGTGGCTAGGTGGTTTTTTTGTGCTTTGCAGCATGACGTAGATGCTCTGGGATGTCCACAATCTGGGTGCCAGCCAGTCTGTCATGTAGAAATTGGCCCTCAGGGATAAACCAGGTGGGGATAAAAATCAGAAAAGGGGCAACGACGGCAAACGTGTAGATGGCAGGCCAACCGGTGACCAGCACCAGCGCGTAAATCAAGGCCATGCCAGCCAGCGGCACTGGCCACATGAGAAAGTAGCGGGTGATCAATTGCTTAAGACTAGGGCGCGAGCCATCAGCGCTGACCAGTTTGATGTGCCAGGCTCGCATGGGCAACGTTTGACCGCCACGGCGCCAGCACAACAAAAAATACCCACCAATGACGATAAAAAGCCAAACCTGGCGGCCTGGCCGAAACATCAGGGCATGCTTGCTTTGCGTGAGGGCGTCAAACAAGTAATCGGCTGTAAAGACAACGCCAAATAGTAAGGCGGCCTCGTACATCATTGAAACGAACCGCTTGCCCCGCGAGGCGGGCGGCAAGACTGTCTGAGGCAAATCCGGGGTGGTTACTTCGGAATTTAGTGACATGTCGTGCATTATCCGACAATGCCGTGAACTTTGCAGGGCTGACGCACGGCCCTGCGATTCAGACTTAGGCGGAGTGCAAGCCTGCCTTGCTAGCCGGGCGTCTACCAGCGATCAGGCTGCGAACTTTGGCGAATAACTGACGAACACCCCGTGCAATTGCCTCTGCAGCAGCGCGTTGCGCCATCGAGCGAAGTTCCTGCTCAAGCAATTCACGCTCGAGCGCATCGGTCATGTGGCTGATTTGCGTAAATTTCGGGTTCATTTAGGGCTCCATCAATCGAAACTAGGGATAACCCTAATTATAGGGAAATCCCTAGGATATTGGGAATTTATTTTCGATCATAAAAATCTAACTATCGTCCGTGTGTTGTTTTTTTGCAGTGTCTCGCTTCGATTTTGGGTCGTAGTCCGCACTGACCATCTCGAACATGAACAAACGGCAATCGAGCGCGCCGTTAAAGAGCGGCACCCGACGTTTCGGTTTAAGACGAAGTGCGCCAGGTAACGTCTGGTCGGCACTGATGACGTTGACCTGCCAACCAGCGTAGTGGCGTTTAAGTTCCGTGGCCCACGCGGGCATTAACTCGGCATCGATATCGAGGCGTTCGCCATAAGGGGGGTTGGTGACAATCATGCCGGTTTGAGCCGGTGGCGCCAGCGCCCTGGCGTCTGATTTGAGCCACTGTATGGTGTTGGGTTGCAGCCCGGCCCGTTGCGCGTTGAGTTTTGCGGCATCCAGCGCCTCCTGCGACAGATCACAACCCACGATCGGCGCGGGCAGTTCGGTTTGAATCGACTCAGTTGCCTCTTTGCGCATCGCCTGCCAGGTTTCTGGGTCATGGGCTCGTAGGCGCTCAAACGCGAAGGGTCGATTAATGCCGGGCGGAATGTTTAACGCCATCCAGGCCGCTTCGATCAGGATGGTGCCACTGCCGCAGAACGGATCGAGCAGCGCCTGATTGGCTTGCCAGCCACTGATGGCGAGTAGGCCTGCGGCGAGATTTTCACGGATGGGGGCTTGCGCTTTGTCCAGACGCCAGCCACGCTTGAACAGTGATTCGCCTGATGTATCGAGGTAGAGCGTTGCGCTGTCTTGTGCCAGAAAGGAGTGCACACGCACATCGGGACGAACGGTATCAATCGATGGGCGCGCTCCTTCCTTCTCACGTAAGCGGTCACAAATGCTGTCTTTAACCAACAAGTTGCAAAACTGCAGGCTTTGCATGGGGCTGCGTATGGCTGATGTGTCGACGCGCAAGGTTTTTTCTGGGCCAAGCCACCGCTCCCAGTTCACGCTCAGCGCGAGTGCTCGTAGATCGTCTTCGCGTGCAACCCTGCCATGCGCTAGTTGAACCAGTATGCGTGTGGCCAGACGGCTATGCAGATTGGCGCGCCACATATCAAACCAGTTTCCATGGAAACGACAACCTGCTTGTGCAGGCTGTACGCCGGTTAATCCTATCTTGGAGAGTTCATCAGACAGTGCTTGCTCAAGGCCACGTGGACACGATGCAAACATCCGGAAGGTTTCACTTGCGTCTGGTGCGGTGGTCTGTGAGAGGGGATGATGCTCGGTGGCTTGCTCGGTGGCTCGACTGCCCGGGTTGATTTGCTCACGTGCATTCGGCTCTCGGCGCGCAGGCGCGCGGTCGTGGCGGCGATCGCTGCTGCGGTCATGACCGCGCCCGTCGTGCTGCCATTCGCCTCGCTTTTCACTGCGCGAGTCTCCACGCATGCTGCTGCGCTTGTCCGCACTGGCGGGGGTTTGTCGCTCTGTGCGGGTTGATGGTTTTTGGGGGCTTGCGACGTTGGTGGGCGCTTCGGTGCGTCTTTGCTCCGTTTCCATGCGCGTGCGCTGATGCGCCCGTGCTCCCGTTTTTAGGCTTTGGGATTTACGCGGCTTGTCGCTGTCCTGCGCCGAGCTTGCTCGGGGCTTGATGGTCAGCGTGGAAAGTTTTTTTGTCGGTGAGTCTGGCATGAGACCTGCTTAAAAGGGCTTGAGCACAACCATGGCGATGATGGCGAGCATGAGCACCACCGGGATTTCATTAAACCAGCGGTAAAACACGTGGGAGTGGGGGTTACGGCCTTGCTCAAACAGCTTCAGGTAGTGGCGGCACACCAGGTGGAAAATAATGATGAGTCCGACCAGAAACAGCTTGACGTGCATCCAGCCGTTGCCGGGTCCCATGCCAATGCCATAGTAGAGATATAGCCACAAACCGAACCCGACAGCAGGGTAGGCAAGTATGGTCATAAAGCGATAGAGCCGATGGCTCATGCCAATCAGAGTTTCTTTAACGGCAGGGTCAGTTGCTTGTGCCAGATTGACGTAAATGCGCGGCAGATAAAAAAGTCCTGCAAACCAGGAAGCCATGAACAAGATATGAAACGTTTTAACCCACAGCAATGCCATCGACTGGCTCCTCATGTTTGAATCTTTCGGGGACTCAACCGCGTGTTTGGCCTTCGCCGCGCAGCACCCACTTCTGTGTGGTCAGTCCTTCAAGCCCAACTGGTCCCCGGGCGTGTAGTCGGTTGGTCGAGATGCCGATTTCAGCGCCCAAGCCGTACTCAAAGCCATCTGCAAAGCAAGTTGGCAGGTTGACATAGACTGAGCTTGAGTCCACTTCGCGTTCGAACCGGTTCGCGGCATCGACATCCTGCGTAACGATTGCATCTGTGTGTCCTGAACCCCAGGCAGCGATGTGGTCAATGGCCTCATCGATTGAACTCACAACACGCACAGCCAAGATTGCCGCGAGGTACTCCTCGGCCCAGTCTTCAGTGGTTGCCGGTGTCATGTTCGGGCAAATGGCACGTGAGCGCTCGCAGCCGCGCAGTTCAACCCCGTGTGCCTCTAAGGCTTTTGAAATCAGTGGCAAGAAATCGGCTGCCACTTGCTCGTTGACCAGCAGCGTTTCCATGGCACCACAGATTCCATACCGATAGGTTTTAGCGTTCACGGCAATGTCGAGTGCTCGCTGCAAGTCAGCGTGCTCATCGACGTAAACATGACAGTTGCCATCGAGGTGTTTAATCAGCGGCACGCGTGCCTCGTCTTGCAAGCGTCGAATCAGACTTTTGCCGCCACGTGGCACGATCACATCGACATACTCGGTCATCTTCACCAGATGGCCAACCGCCTCGCGGTCAGTGGTTTCAATTAACTGGACTGCGTCAGCGGGTAATGCGGTTTGTGCCAGTGCCTCGCGCAATATGGCTGCTAGCGCTATGTTGCTGTTAAAGGCTTCGCTGCCGCCGCGCAAAATGCAGGCATTACCCGATTTCAGGCAAAGCGCAGCTGCATCCACCGTGACGTTAGGGCGAGACTCGTAAATAATGCCGATCACGCCTAGTGGCACTCGCATTTGAGATACCCGCATCCCATTGGGGCGAATGATGGTGTTGCTCAGGCTACCCACCGGATCTGGCATCGCGGCAATTTGACGTAAGCCCTTTGTCATGGAGGCCAGTGATTTGTCACTGATTCTCAAGCGATCAACCATGGCACTGCTTAGCCCTCGCTGGGCGGCAGCATCAAGATCGACCTGGTTGGCTTTGATCAGGGTGTCATGTGACTCATCGATGCGTTGGGCAATGGCCAGCAGCGCTTTGGTTTTTTCTGCATCACTCATGCACGCCATCTGGCGCGCGGCAGCCTTAGCACGCTGTCCGATGAGATTAAGGGTTTGGGCTAGTTCGGTCATGACAAGATGGTGCGGTGTCTGGGCCTGCAATCGGGCTGCCAAGCTAATAAAGCTGGCAGTGGATCCGACAGTTTAGCCTGAGCGGCTAGCAGCAATGCTCATGCCCAGCCTTGCAAGCTCGTGCCAGGGGTCGGTTAAGCGCGTGGCCACTGGCACGCCTTTAATAATCCGATCAACATCGTGGGCGTGTATAACGGCCCGTCGCCAGCGAGTGGGGCTTACTCGACTCAAGGCTGCCCGTGCACGCTGCTCGCGCCCGCCAAACAGGCGGTTGGACTTAATGGCAGCGCTTAAAGGCTGCCCACGTTCAACAGCCTGGTTGATTCGGTCCATGGTCCTGATTTCCTCGCCCATCGCCCAAAGCACCAGCGGTGGCGCTTCTCCCTCGGCTTTGAGCCCCCAGAGTACACGCAACATACGCTTGGCATCGCCATCCAGCATGGCATCACGCAGCGCAAAGACGTCATAGCGAGCAACATTCAACACCGCAGCTTGACATTGCTCGAGCGTGATTTCGCCTTCGGGATAAAGCAGGCCTAGCTTCTGGATTTCTTGGTGCGCCGCCAGCAAATTCCCCTCCACTCGATCAGCGAGCCATTGCAGTGAATCACGACTTAATGATTGCTGCTGTCGGGCCATGCGTTGACCAATCCAGACGGGAAGCGCGTGTCGGGTGATGTCGGGAAGCTCGATGACGAGCCCGGCGCCAAACAAAACCTTGACCCACTTTGACTCCCGTGTCGCTCGGTCTAGCCCAGGCAATTTGAATACGGTCAGCACATCACTGGCTGACTGTTGAGCGCATTGCGAGGATAAAGTTTCGATTGCACTCGCACCGGTTTTACCTGGCTTGCCGCTGGGCAAGGCAATCTCCACCATTTGTCGGTCACCAAACAGCGAGCCGTTCGATGCGGCACCAAAAATTGGCTGCCAGTCACTGCGAGCATCCATGACAAATCGATGTTGTTGGGTAAAGCCTTCGGCGCGAGCCCTCTCTCGCAGTGCATCGCCGGCTTCGAGCACCAGCAAAGGCTCATTGCCGGTGATGACAATGAGTGCCGGCAATGGCCGCTTTGGATCTAGTGCGGCAGCCGTTGGGTCAGTCATTTTCCGTTGGATTGCACATCGGCATAGCGTTGGGCAACGTTTTCTGAGCTCACCTGTCGCACAATTCGAGATACCAAGCTAGTTTGCATTTGTTTGAACAGCGTGGCCTCTTCGCCTTCCTTGGCTTGTACGACCCGATCATCAAATGGCAGGTTGCGCACCGCACGCAGTGTGGTGTTGGGCAATATGATCTCGCCGTTGGCAGCCACGATATTAAAGGTGTACGTTAAGGTCAACTCGTATTCCTCAACCCGGCCCTGCGCATTCAAAGACACTTCGCGTGCGGTACGCGTCTCTGAAATCTGCTGTAACGCCGCTTCATAAGGCTCAGTCGGACTCTCGATTAATTGTGTGTTGGGCGATGCAGCGCGCAAAGCACGTCGCAGGTCTGCACCAAAGGCTGTGTTATCAGGCACCTTCATTAATAAGGTATTAAAGGGCATGGGTGTTGACCCTTGGAGCTTGAATCCGCATGCACTGACTGCCAGCATCACGGCTGCCAGCAGCAAAATCCACGCAATCCGAAAACCGCCTTGCTGTGTATGGTTACGGGTCAGTGCAAGCTCAAAGGTTGGTCGCATGTCGATTGTCCTGTCTTGTTTGGTGCTAGCCCACCACGTTCACGAGTTTGCCTGCCACGATGATAATCCGTTTTGGCTGGCGTCCCTCAAGGTGTTTTTGTACAGCTTCATGCGCGGCAGCGAGTGCTTCAATGGTCGCTTTGTCAGCACTAGCCGCCACGGACAGGGCACCACGGACCTTGCCATTGACTTGCAACACGAGCTCAAGCGTATCGGCCTTGAGTGCTTGCTCGTCCACCACCGGCCAGCTGGCATCGAGCAAGTCGCCATGGGCATTAAAAAACGAAAGATCACGCCACAGTTGCCAAGTGATGTGTGGCACCACCGGGTAGAGCACACGCAACAAAATGCTGAAAGACTCTGCAAGCACGGGAGCAGCCATGGGGCTGTCACCGGTGAGTTTGGCTTCATCAATGGCGTTGAGCATTTTCATGCAGGCAGATACAACCGTGTTGTATTGGATGCGGTCGTAGTCGTAGTCGGCTTGTTTGAGCAAACCGTGAACGGTACGACGCAAGTTTGCGACGGCCTCGTTGGCCATTGACCAGTCGGTGACTGGAGATTGCGTGACGCCTGCCTGTATTAGCTCGCGGTGCTGATAGGCACTTGACCAAAGACGACGCAAAAAGCGCAAGGATCCATCCACGCCCGAATCGGACCACTCGAGGGTTTGTTCCGGTGGGCTGGTAAACATGACGAACAGGCGTGCAGTGTCTGCACCTTGGTTGTCAATCAACGACTGTGGGTCCACGCCGTTGTTCTTTGACTTTGACATGGTGCCCACGCCGCCGTACTGAATTTGACGGCCGGTCGCCTTCAGGCGCGCCCCAGTAATGGCACCTTTGGCGTCGTAGATATTCTCGACTTCCTCAGGCCAAAAATATTCAATGCCACCACGCTCATTCTTGTCAAAGTAGATGTGGTTTAGCACCATGCCTTGGGTCAGCAAGCGTGTGAATGGTTCGTCAAACTTAACCAAGCCCAAATCGCGCATGACTTTCGTCCAAAACCGCGCATACAGTAGATGCAGCACCGCATGCTCGATGCCGCCAATGTACTGGTCCATCGGCATCCAGTAATCATTGCGGGCATCGACCATGGCTTGATCGTTGCCAGGCGAGGTGTAGCGCATGAAGTACCAGGACGAATCCACGAACGTATCCATGGTGTCCGTCTCACGACGGGCTGGCTTGTGGCACTTTGGGCAATGACACGACAGGAATGGCTCGTGTTTGGTCAGTGGGTTGCCCGAGCCATCCGGGATTAGGTCTTCAGGCAGAATCACTGGCAGGTCTTTCTCGGGCACTGGCACGGGCCCACAATCATCGCAATGGATGATGGGTATCGGGGTTCCCCAATAGCGCTGGCGCGAAATGCCCCAGTCGCGCAGTCGCCAAGTGGTTTGCCGTTCGCCAGCGCCCATGGACTGCAGACGATCTGCAATCGTGCCAATGGCTTGGGTCGATGTCAGACCATCAAACTCGCCCGAGTTCACGAGCTTGCCCGCCTGCTTGTCGGCATACCATTCATGCCATTGCTGCGCGTCAAACGGATGCGTACCGACTTGCACAACTTGTTTGATGGGTAGCTGATATTTCAGCGCAAATGCAAAGTCGCGCTCGTCGTGCGCTGGCACACCCATCACAGCGCCACTGCCGTAGCTCATCAGGACATAGTTACCGACCCATAGCGGTACCGCTTGCCCTGTCAGCGGGTGCTTCACGCTCAGGCCGGTGTCCATCCCTTCTTTTTCCCGGGTCGCGATGTCGGCTTCTGTCTGCCCGCCTTGCTGGCAGCGTTCGATGAAGCTGGCAAGCTCAGGTTTCGATTGGGCGGCATGAGTGGCCAATGGGTGCTCTGGCGCGACCGCACAAAACGTGACCCCCATGATGGTGTCAGCTCTTGTGGTGAAGACAAGCATTTGACCGTCTTGTATGAGATCAGCCTGTTCATTTCGAATGTCGTGGCTAAAGGCGAACTGGACACCTTCACTTTTTCCGATCCAGTTTTCTTGCATGGCACGCACTCGGTCAGGCCAGCCGTCAAGCTTGTCTTTGACAAACGATAGAAGCTCCTCAGCGTAGTCCGTAATACGCAAGTAATACCCAGGTATTTCTCTTTTCTCCACGAGGGCGCCTGAGCGCCATCCTTTGCCATCGATCACCTGCTCGTTGGCCAACACTGTCTGGTCCACTGGATCCCAATTCACGACTTGAGTTTTGCGGTAAGCAATGCCTTTTTCCAGCATTTTGAGAAATAGCCATTGATTCCATTTGTAGTACGTCGGATCGCAGGCGCACATTTCTCTGGACCAATCGATCGCTAGGCCCATCGACTGCATCTGCTTTTTCATGTAGGCGATGTTGTCATAGGTCCACTTCGCTGGTGGCACATTCGACTTAATCGCTGCGTTCTCAGCGGGCATGCCAAAGGCATCCCATCCCATCGGCATCAGCACATTGAAGCCCTTCATGCGTAGCTGCCGAGTCATCATGTCGTTGATGGTGTAGTTACGCACGTGGCCCATGTGTAGTTTGCCGCTGGGGTAGGGCAACATCGAACAAGCATAAAACTTAGGCTTGGGGTTGCCCTTGGCGTCCACAGCCTGCTCAGTGACGGCATAAACATTTTGAGTGTCCCAGGCCTGTTGTGCCTGAGTCTGTACTTCAGTGGGTTGGTAGCGTTCCTGCATGAATTTTCTTTGTGATGTAGTCGGTGGGTGGACTAGATAAGACGGTATCGGCATTATAGGAGGCAGACATGCAAGGATACATTGACCGCCTCCAAAACAAAAAACCCCGCCATGTTCAATCGGGCGGGGTTAATGTCACCAAGCTACTTCAGGTGCAAAATTACTTTAGATCGATCTAAAAAACACCGAATGATCTAGCAAAAACAACCAGTAAGCTCAATATTACTTAAGCTTGATATTACTTAAGCTTGGTTTCTTTGTAGTCAACGTGCTTGCGCGCAACGGGATCAAATTTCTTCATGATCATCTTGTCGGGCGTGCTGCGTTTGTTCTTGGTCGTGGTGTAGAAATGACCCGTACCAGCGGTCGATTCCAATTTTATTTTCTCGCGAATGCCTTTGGCCATGTCGTAATCTCCGTATCTTGATTAAGCAGTTCTTAGACTGCTTCGCCGCGGGCGCGCAGATCAGCCAAAACGGCTTCAATGCCGACTTTATCGATGGTGCGAAGCGCGTTGGCACTCACACGCAAGCGAACCCAACGGTTCTCGTTCTCGACCCAGAAACGTCGGTACTGCAGGTTCGGCAGAAAACGACGCTTGGTCTTGTTGTTAGCGTGGGAGACGTTGTTGCCCGACATCGGGCCTTTTCCAGTTACTTGGCATACACGTGCCATGATCGCACCTTATTCTTCAGCGCAGGCAAAGAGCCTGCCGGTTCAGTCCTAAACCCAAGATGATACCGTGATTTTCTTGTTTTTGGCAAGTTTGAAGGTCCACGCCGATCATCTCGGTGGCGTAGTTACATCAGTCAGTTTCCTCAAAACGAAAAATCCGATACATTTTGCACCGTTAAGTCCGATTTGTGCAGGAGGAATGTTTTGAATCCACTGGCTAGCCTAGTCGAAAAGAAGCTTGCAGCCACGCCCGTCGCCCTTAGGCTCCAAATGCCTGATGGCCAGTGGCTCGGTCCTAAAGATGCCCAAGTTGAGTTTGTTGCTAGAACAAATGGCGCTCTAAAAAATTTAGCATCTGGTGATATAGGCAAAATCGGCGAAGATTATGTTGAAGGTCGTGTTGACCTTAATAGCTCGATGCGGGATTTGATGGCAGCGGCCACTGCGCTGATGCCCAGTAATCCAGTCGAGGCGGCCAGGCAGGGCGCTTTTACAGCTTTGATCCAACGCTTGGTATCGGTTTGGCGTCATTCCCCGGAGCGCGATGCCAAGCAAATTGAGTTTCACTACGACTTGTCTGATGATTTTTATGCGGTGTGGCTCGATCCGAGGCGCGTTTATTCTTGCGCCTACTATCGAGAGCCTGAATTTTCTTTAGCCCAAGCGCAAGAGGCCAAACTAGACCATATCTGCCGAAAGTTGCGCCT
>CAZLFB010000059.1:0-4305 GCA_964558695.1 uncultured Orrella sp. | reverse complement strand
ATTTCGATTTTGGGAAATCAGAACCAAGGATTAGTGATGAGTCAGGATTCAACGGTTAATCAAGACGCTGAGGGTTCCGCACCTTTGGAACTACCTAGCGATCCACAGCGCCGGTTTTGGATCGGCGCAACCTGTGCCGCCGGTGGCGTTGCCGGCGCAGCTGTTGCTGTTCCCTTTGTCGGCAGCTTTGCACCCTCAGAAAAAGCCCGGGCTGCGGGCGCGCCCGTGGAGGTGGATGTCAGTTCGATTCCGCCGGGACAGATGCGCACGTACGAGTGGCGTGGCAAACCTGTGTGGGTGATTCACCGCACCCCCGAGATGCTTGAGGGCTTGTCCAAGGTGAATGGTGACCTTGCAGATCCGAATTCCGATCGCCCTGGTTACACGCCGCCGTACGCTAAAAACGAGTGGCGCTCGCGTAAGCCGGACCTCTGGGTTGGTGTTGCAATTTGCACGCATTTGGGTTGTTCGCCTACGCCGAGGTTTGAGCCTGGCGCACAACCTAGCTTGCCTGATGACTGGCAAGGCGGAAGCATTTGTCCATGTCACGGATCCTGGTTTGATATGGCCGGGCGTGTCTACAAAAACAAGCCCGCGCCAGATAACTTGGAAGTGCCTCCGTACCAGTATCTCAGTGACTCAAGGATCGTGATCGGGGTTGATGAAGATAACGCGGCCTAATTCGTCGGGTTACGCTGTTTGATTCAAATTGGAATGAAAGACTGAAAGGAGCCGTTTTATGGCTGGCGAGAAGAACGTCGAGACAACGGGTCTGCTGGGGTGGATTGATCACCGCTTTCCGCTGACGTCGATGATAAAAGAGCATCTGTCTGAGTACTATGCTCCCAAGAACTTCAACTTCTGGTACTTCTTTGGCTCGCTTGCGATGCTGGTGCTGGTGTTGCAGATTGTCACTGGTATTTTCTTGGTGATGCACTACAAGCCGGATGCACAGCTTGCATTTGATTCGGTTGAGTACATCATGCGCGAGGTCCCAGGCGGATGGTTTATTCGCTACATGCACTCTACGGGCGCATCGATGTTCTTTGTCGTGGTCTACCTGCACATGACACGCGCCCTGATTTACGGTTCCTACAGAAAGCCCAGAGAGTTGGTCTGGATTTTTGGTGTCGGTATCTTTCTGGCTCTGATGGCAGAGGCCTTCATGGGATATCTATTGCCATGGGGTCAGATGTCTTACTGGGGTGCACAGGTGATTGTTAACCTGTTTGCCGCCGTGCCTTTTGTTGGGCCTGAGTTGGCAGTTTGGATTCGTGGCGATTATGTGGTGTCTGATGCCACGCTAAACCGTTTCTTTTCTCTGCACGTGATTGCAGTTCCTTTGGTCTTGCTTGGCTTGGTGGTTGCACACATCATCGCCTTGCACGAAGTTGGCTCCAACAATCCGGATGGGATTGATATCAAAGAAAAGAAAGACAAATATGGTCGTCCGCTGGATGGGATTCCGTTCCACCCTTACTACACAGTGCATGACATCTTGGGTGTGGCAGGGTTCATGATCATTTTTATGGCGATTGTGTTTTTTGCGCCGGAGATGGGGGGCTACTTCCTGGAGTTCAACAACTTCTTGCCGGCTGACCCGTTGAAGACACCGCCTCATATTGCACCGGTCTGGTATTTCACGCCGTTTTATTCAATGTTGCGCGCAACAACGGACGAATTTACTTGGATTCTGGCTGGTAGCTCGGTGATTGCTGCACTTGTGATGTTCTTCAAGTGCAAGGGTGCTTCCAAGCTGATCGTGCCTCTTATCCTGCTCGCTGTGGCCGTCACGCTGCGCTTGATCGATGCCAAATTCTGGGGCGTTGTGGTCATGGGTGGTGCAGTGGTGTTGCTATTCTTCCTGCCTTGGTTGGACTACAGCCCAGTGAGGTCGATTCGTTATCGTCCGGGTTGGCACAAATGGATCTACGGGATTTTCTTTGTGAACTTCCTGATCTTGGGCTACCTGGGCACTCAGGCGCCATCGGACATTTTTAACCTGATGTCGCAGATTGGTACGGTGATCTATCTGGCGTTTTTCTTCTTGATGCCAGTCTGGAGTCGAATGGGCACGTTTAAACCGGTGCCTGACCGTGTTGTATTCCATGCCCACTGAGCCAGAGAGAGACGTGATGAAATTGATGAATAAGCTGCTTGGTGCAATCGTTGTGTCGTTGACCTGTTCGGCCGCCATGGCGGCCGGCGGCACATACCCGTTGGATACCGCACCAGCTAAACTTAACGATCAAGCGGCATTACAAAATGGTGCCAAGATCTTTGTAAACCATTGTTTGAATTGTCACAGCGCTAAGTCGTTGCGCTACAACAAGCTACGGGACATCGGCCTGACGGATCAGCAGATCAAGGAAAGCCTTTTGTTTACGGGCGAGAAGGTGGGTGACGTGATGACGATCGCCATGAACCCGAAGGATGCCGCGAATTGGTTCGGTGCGGCACCGCCTGACCTCTCCGTGATTGCCCGTGCTAAGTCGATCAATGCGGGGCCACCAGGTGGCGATTACATCTACACCTATATGCGCACGTTCTATCGCGACACGACGCAGGCAACTGGCTGGAATAACCTGGCTTTCCCGAATGCCGGTATGCCTCACGTCATGTGGGATAATCAAGGGCCGCGCGAGTTAACATCTACCTTGGTCCATCAGGTTGACAAGGATGGCAAGAAGGTCTGGGAGCAGATCACCAAGCAGTACGATTCCCAAGGGTATTGGACCGCCAAGGCTGAGCTATTGGATAATTACAACGGCTCAGGCGGTGAAACCCATAATTTCAAGGCGCTTGACCAAAAGAGAGCCATGCAATACGACAAGGACATGGGTGATTTGGCTGCGTTTTTGACCTGGATGGCTGAGCCAGTTCAGCTTGAGCGCAAGAAGATTGGCGTTTGGGTATTGATTTTCTTGGGTCTGTTTTTTGTGGTGGCCTGGCGCCTTAACGCGACATACTGGAAACACGTCCGGTAAAATCCACTACCTCGGGCCAGCACTCGCCAAAAGGCTGATGCTGGCTTTCGCTTTTAATTTACTGACTCAGGACGGTACCTCAAGATGATGGTCCTTTACTCTGGCACGACTTGCCCGTTTTCGCATCGCTGCCGCTTTGCTCTCTATGAAAAAGACATGGACTTCGAGGTGCAGGATATAGACCTGTACAACAAACCTGAAGACATCAGCGTTATGAATCCCTATGGTCAGGTGCCTATTTTGGTTGAGCGTGACCTGATTTTGTATGAATCGAACATCATCAATGAATACATCGATGAGCGCTTCCCGCATCCGCAGTTGATGCCGGCTGATCCGGTCATGCGCGCGCGCACCCGTTTGTTCCTGTTCAACTTTGAGAAGGAATTGTTCGTGCATGTGGCCCTGTTGGAAGACCGGACCGCGCGTGCCGATACCAAGCGCCTTGACGCAGCACGGGCCGCAATCCGTGATCGCTTGTCGCAGTTAGCACCACTGCTGATTAAGAACAAGTACATGCTTGGTGAAGAATTCACCATGTTGGATGTGGCGATGGCACCTTTGCTTTGGCGCCTTGATCACTACGGTATCGAGTTGCCTAAGACTGCTGCGCCGATCCAGAAGTACGGTGAGCGAATCTTCTCACGCCCGGCTTATATCGAGGCGCTCACGCCTTCAGAAAAAGTCATGCGTCGTTAAGCACGGACGGTATAGATGGCTGAAAGCTCAACCAAGCCCTACCTTTTGCGTGCGTTGCATGAGTGGGCATCTGACAATGGCCATACCCCGCACATGGTGGTGCAGGTCACCAACCAGTGCCGGGTGCCACCTGCCTTTGTGCGCGATGGCCAGATTACGTTGAATGTTAGTCATCTGGCTACGGGTGGTCTTGTGATCGGTAATGACTACATCGAGTTCCAGGCGAGGTTTGGTGGCAAGTCCGAGAACATCTCGGTTCCGGTGGGTGCGGTAACGGCCATCTATGCGCGTGAGACTGGAACCGGAATGGGATTTGAGGCTGATGAGACTGTTGTCGCAGCAAGCCCTAGTAGGGAACCAGCGGCGAAACAGCCTAAGGCTGTTGAGGGCGATGTGACCTCACCAACCGAGCCAGACGACAAGCCGCAACGGCCAAGTCTAAGGATCGTGAAATAGCCAGTCGACTTGCCGAGTTTCTACCAGCTCAGCCAAGTTCGAAGAATCTTTTACAATACGGTCGCTTTCATTTGAAACGCAATCAAAAACGCCGGTGTAGCTCAGTTGGTAGAGCAGCGCACTTGTAATGCGAAGGTCGAGGGTTCGATTCCTTTCACCGGCACCA
>CAZLFB010000058.1:0-4144 GCA_964558695.1 uncultured Orrella sp. | reverse complement strand
CCGTCAACACGCTCCAGGATCGTGCGAAACTTGTCGCGCTCACCACTATCCCAGACCGTATCCAGGATTGAACCGAGCAGATTACGAACCCAGCTCTCAGAAATCTTGGCCCGGTTTTCCGCCCAGTTTGTGATCATGATGCCTGCTTTGGGATCAATCACATCAAGGTTAAAACCACTTTCGTACCAGAACTCTTCAATCTTCGGAAACAGTTGCTCCGGTGGCTCATTGATGACCAGCCAGCGTAAATTTCCATCACGCTTGACCTCAATGCCGGGATAAGTTGGCAACACCGCAACCTGAGCCAATGCACTTTGGGTGCTTGGAGCCGCGTTTTGGTTTAGTGACTGAAACTCAGTCAGCGTGGTCGAGCCAGTTGCGGGTGCGCGATAGCGTGGGTCTGCCGCCGCTTGTGTCAAATCAGGCGGAATACTCAAAGGATCTACCCGCTTGGCCGACTGGTAGTCAATCGCATTGTCGCCACTCAAGGTCTCTTTAATCATGCTGCACGCAGACAGGCTCAGCATCACAAAAACCACTGCCACGGACTTTGCGATGGGCGTCATTTTCATCCCTACCTGCCAGGTCATCACAATAAACCTGCCTCAACAAGTGCTGCTCTGAGCGCATCATGATGCGCTGCTCCCAGCTCACACAACGGCAACCGGATACCGCCAGGCATACGCCCCATCTGTGCCAGTGCCCACTTGACTGGAACTGGGTTGCCTTCGACGAAGAGCAACTTGTTCAAGAGTGCGAGCTTGGCATTCAGGTGACGAACCGTTTGCAGGTCACCCTTGGCTGCGGCAACGCAGAGATCGTGCATGTCCCTTGGCGCCACATTGGCTGTCACCGAGATATTGCCGTGCCCACCCAGCATAATCAGTGCGGCAGCCGTTGGATCGTCACCGCTAAATATCTGAAACCCTTCGGGCACATCGCGGATCAGCAAGCCACCACGACCGATATCGCCCGTGGCATCTTTAATGCCGATGACGCCCGGAATGTGAGCGAGCCTGACCACCGTGTCATGGCTCATGTCAGCCACGGTACGGCCAGGCACGTTGTAAAGAATGGTTGGCAGGTCAACCGCTTCCTGTATCGCCTTGAAATGCCGATACATACCCTCTTGGGATGGCTTGTTGTAATAAGGCACCACCGACAAACCAGCGTGCGCCCCGACATGCTTGGCATGACCAGCCAAATGTATGGCCTCAGCCGTGGAGTTAGCGCCCACGCCTGCAATGACCGGGATCCGACCCGCAGCATGTTCGACAGCAACTTGTATGAGCTCAGCATGCTCATCGATGTCTACCGTGGGTGACTCGCCCGATGTGCCCACCACGACCAATGCATCGGTTCCCTCCTTGACATGCCAATCAATCAGGTTTCGATAGCTAACCAGATCGAGACTGCCATCTGGATGCATCGGGGTAACCAACGCAACCATACTGCCTCTGAATTGCGGGTTCTGTGTGGTGGGGGACGACGAGTTCATGTTCAATACCAGACCGTGTTTAACTTAGGCCACGCCCACAACGCTGTTGACGTACCTCTCTGTGTCCGTAGTGTAACGGAAGCCTGCGATAGAGGGCACTTGAGAAGTCACCACAACAACTACAAAAACAGCTGCACAATCCAACGTCCCAGTGCCATAAAGGGCTCGAGAAAAGTCCATAGGCTACCGGTGACCAAAAGCACGATCAGAATCATCATGCCGTATGGCTCTAGACGCCCGTACTGCCATGCGAGCTGATTGGGCAAAACGCTGTACAGAATTCGACCGCCATCCAGTGGCAACAGCGGCAACAAGTTCAAAGCCATCAGCACCAGGTTGATCTGAATACCGATGACTGCCATCTGAAACCAGAAACTCTCCCTGCCAGCGCCAGCCTCAAGCAGCATACGCACCGATATGGCCCACAAAATAGCCATAAACAGATTAGCAGCCGGTCCAGCCAGTGCCACCCAGCACATGTCGCGCTTGGGGTTTTGAAGGCGCCCAAAGTCAACTGGTACGGGTTTCGCCCAGCCGAACAGCAGCGGCGGTCCGCCAAAGAGTTTGGACATCAACAAGATTCCAAGCGGCACTGCAATCGTACCCACCGGGTCAATGTGCTTGACCGGGTTCAGTGTTACTCGGCCCGCGAGCGTGGCCGTGGGATCACCAAACACTCTCGCCACATAGCCATGCGCTGCCTCATGCAGCGTGATCGCAAAAACAACGGGCAAGGCATATAGGACAATGGTCTGGATCAGGTCTTCAATTCCGAACATGGTGTTACCTCACAAACCGATGCTGGCTGGATCACCGGCACCCAGACGAAGCACCTCAGGCGCTGAACCCGACAAGTCCACAATCGTGGTGGGTTGCCAGGGGCAACGCCCGGCATCGATAATGCCAGCGATCTGCTTGTCAAATGCTTCACGCACGTCTTCGGGATCTACCAAGGGGGACTCTTGTCCAGGCAAAATCAAGGTCGTTGCCAATACAGGCGCGCCGACCAACTCCAGCAGAGCGCTGGTAACGGGGTGATTGGGTACGCGAATACCAATGGTTTTGCGTGATGGGTGCGAAACCCGCTTGGGCACTTCTCTGGAGGCCGTCAGAATGAACGTCCACGGGCCTGGTGTAGCCAACTTCAACAACCGGTATTGCTGGTTGTCGACTTTGGCAAACTGCCCAATCTCGGATAAGTCACGGCACAACAAAGTTAAATGGTGCCTGGCGTCTAGCCCCCGATAACGTCGCAATGCATCGGCTGCATCTTTATCATCCAAATGAGCAACCAAGGCGTAGCCCGAATCAGTCGGGATCGCCAGCACGCCCCCTTGCGAGATCAACTCAGCCGCCTGGCCCATGGCACGCGGCTGGGGGTTGGTTGGATGTACCGCAAACAACTGAGTCATGCCATGAACACCAAGGTTTTTACAACGGATCAAGCCTAACACAGCGGGGACTTCAATCGGTGGTTAAAATGCGGTCTCTTTGTCCCCGTAGCTCAACTGGATAGAGCACCCGCCTTCTAAGCGGGTGGTTGCGTGTTCGAGTCACGCCGGGGGCGCCACAGCAAACCATGCAAACCAATGCCAACCAGCGCCAGATCCTACTGTCCGTGCTCGCCGTCATGGTGGCCATGCTCTCGATTGGCTTTGGCGCATCGCTGGCAAAAACCCTTTTCGGCTCTGTCGGACCATTGGGCACGGCTGCATACCGGATCACCGTGGGTGCTGCCATCCTGTTGATTTGGTTTAGACCCTGGCGCTGGGTCACCTCGACTGCCGACTGGAAACGTATCCTGCCCTATGGCGTCATGCTCGCCATGATGAACCTGCTGTTTTATGCCGCGCTCGAAACACTGCCCGTCGGGGTGGCCATTGCGGTTGAGTTCACCGGCCCATTGGCACTGGCCATCTTCAGTTCTAGACGACTCATCGATTTCGTATGGGCGGGGCTGGCAGTCATTGGCTTGGCCCTGTTGACACCGATTTTAAGTAACGACAAACCGCTAGACCCCACCGGGGTACTACTGGCCTTGGCCGCCGGCGGGTGCTGGGCTGCCTACATTGTGCTTGGCCGGCGGGCGAGCTATTTACACCCCGGACAAGCCACTGGCCTGGGCATGACGGTGGCCGCCATCATTGCGCTACCATTTGGTGTAGCACAAGCGGGGGTGGAGCTGCTCAACCCGGCACTGCTTGCCACGGGACTGATGGTAGGGTTGCTGTCTTCAGCCATCCCCTACACCCTCGAGATGCGCGCATTGCGCCACCTCCCCAGCAAAACTTTCGGTGTGACCGTCAGTGTCGAACCGATGTTTGGCGCCATTGCTGGCGCTATGATTCTGGGTGAAATGCTCAGCCTGGCCCAAGCTCTGGCGATCGCCTGCATCATGGCAGCAAGCGCAGGTTGTACAGCCACCGCCATGAGTCAAGCCAAGCGTCAATGAGTCTTACGGGAGCGAACTGATATGTCACCCTCACTTGCCACTTCACTTACTACTTCACTTGCCACTTCACTTGCCACTTCACCAACCACTTCACTTGCAACGACATTTGCGCCTACCGGTGTTCTGCGTGCAAGCATTAACATCGGCAACCCCATTCTTGCCCGTGCTGATGGGGATTCGGCACAAGGCGTTTC
>CAZLFB010000057.1:0-11627 GCA_964558695.1 uncultured Orrella sp. | reverse complement strand
GATGCCCAAGCGATCAGCGCCTGAGTACATCGAGCCATTGTTTTTGCTCGGGTGTGATCGCCTCGTTCGGCGTTAGGACGGCATGTGACAGTGCACGGCGAATCCCGGGTTCTGGCTCAGGCAAGTCACTAGCCAGTAAGCTGTCGAGCACGGCGCGTGCCTTGACCAAGGTCTTGCCGTAGAGCTCAAAAATCCCAAGTGCACTGACATGTTGCGACTCATCTTCAAGCCAGCAGTCATAGTCGGTCACCATCGCAAGCGTGGCGTAGGCCATTTGTGCCTCGCGCGCTAGAAATACTTCTGGCACATTGGTCATGCCCACCAAATCCGCACCCATTTGCCTGAGCCAGGCGCTTTCGGCTTGTGTGCCCAGGCGTGGTCCTGGTACGCAGACATAGGTCACACCGCGAGCGATACGTTGGTGGATTCGATCACCCGCGGCAACGACAGATTGCACGAGATTTGCACTCACGGGTTTGGCCGTTGATATATGGGCAGCCACCCCATGGCCGAAGAACGTGCGCAGCCGATCGGCTTTGGTCCAGTCGATGTATTGCTCAGGCATGACCAAGTCACCGGGCTCAAGTTCCATGCGCAAACTACCCACCGCAGAAAACCCCAAGAGCATGGTGGCGCCAGCGGCTTTGAGCGCAAAGACATTGGCGCGGTAATTGATTTCGTGTGGCAAGAGGCGATGGCCACTGCCGTGGCGAGCTAAAAACAGAACTCGATGTCGCCCGATTTCACCGATCAGGATATCGCCTGAAGCTTGACCAAATGGGGTCTGTGAACCTGCACGGTCTTTTATCGTCAATCCTGGTAGGTCATATAGACCCGTTCCGCCCACAATCGCCAGCATGTCAAAACTCCTTGTTCAATGTACTGCAAGTCAAACGCTCAATAAACCGCCGATCAATCCGGTCCTTCCAGCGCATGACCCATTTGCCTTGCCAGCCCAATGGTCCCCAGGAGGCGATTGCGCTGTGGTTGGCCGTATTTAGCAACGCGAGTGCGGTGCCTTGGCGCGTAAAAGGAACAAGCGCTCTGTGCTCAATTGCTGCCATCAAGTTGGTGGTCAAGGTGGCGCCCATTCGCATGGCATAGACGCCAGCTTTGGGCACGGGGTTGGGCAAGGCGGCGCAGTCCCCCACAGCAAACACATTTTGGTGCGAGACAGAGCGTAAATTCTCATCGACCGCCACAAACCCGCCGCTGTCCGTTTGCAAGCTTCCTCGTCGAATGGGGTCGGTCTGCCAGGCATGGGCTTGTGCGCCTGTGGCCCAGACAATGAGATCGCTGTTGTGCGCAATCGTCTCAGACCAGTCGGTGTCTAGCTGCACGGCGACATCGGCTTGATTCAGGGCTAGCACTGCTAAACGCCGAGCAGCTTGGCTAAATCCGGGCAAGATGGTTGGGCCACGGGTAATGAGGTTTGCTTGTATTGGCTTGTCTGGGCGCAGCTGTGCAAGGCGATACTTGATACACAAAAGACTTTCGACACCCGCTGCACCGCCGCCTACCGCAGTCAAGCGCAACGGTGATGAGTCAGCGCTGGCTTGCCAATTGGCAAGCCAGGCTTGAAAACGCGCTTTGAGCGTGGACAATGGCCTCATTGCAAGGATCGGCGTTTGACTTGCAGGCGGTACTAAGGTTGAGCCCACGTTCAGGGACAACCAGTCGTATGAAACCGTTTGACCATTGGAGAGTTCGATCGTGTTGGTGTCTGGGTTAAGTCGTGTGAGTTCGGCGTGAATGACGCTGGCACCAGCGCGTTCGCACAGCCCCGCAAAATCCACCACGGTTTCATCAAACTGGTACTGCCCGGCCAACCATCCCGGGATCATGCCCGAGTAGGGTGCCAGCGTAAGGGGTGCGACGAGTATGAGCTGCACCCCAGCAACTGCTCGATGGCGCCAGGCATTGAGGACCAGCGCATGGGCGTGACCGGCACCAACCAGGACAAGCGTTTTCATGTTGACCACCCGGCAGGCACATGGATCAGATCACGGGGTTCGTCGATATCAGCCATGTGAGGATACTCGTGCCAGCTTGCCCCTCGCGCTGCAAGGCGGGCTCTGGTAGTCGGCATCACCTCAGCGGTGCTCCAAGGTACTCCGGTAAAAAGTTCAGGCATGACTTGTCTTAAGCCAATCAGGGTGTAACCGCCATCGAGTGCGGGGATAAAGACGGCATCGTGTTGCTCAAGATCTTGCGCAGCTTGATCCAACAGGTCAGGTGTGAGCGCCGGTGCGTCGGTGCCAATCATGATGGCGGCTCTCGCGTGACTGAGCACACGGTCAAACGCACGCTGCATGCGCGCGCCAAGGTCACCGTCACTCTGGTCGGTGAGATTGAACACTGATTCAGCCTGGCTAAATGCTGGGTGACGCAGGCTTGGGGTGACACAGAGTTCACGGTGGTCAAATAGGGTTGTCTGGCTAGCCGTCTGTAAGGTGTGATCCAGCAATTGTTTGGCTAGGCGTGCCGCACCGTTGATACCGAGCGCGGGGATCAGGCGGGTTTTAGCTAAACCAGGTTCTGGGGCTTTGGCCATGATGATCAGCGCAAGTCGTGCGGGGGACTTCATCGGCGATATTCCCTGGCCAGTTGCTCGGCACTTGCACCCCGCCAATAGCGCCAGCGCAAACGCCACATTAAAACGATTGTGGCCCACACACCATGCTGTTGCCAGCGGCGCCCGGATGTGATGACCGGACCTTTGAGGCAAACGGGCCGTGACCGTTTGAGCAGTTTTCGGGAGAGTTCAATGTCTTCCATCAGCGGTTGGTCAGCAAATCCGCCCATGGATTCAAAGACTTCACGCCTCAGGAAAATCGCCTGATCGCCTGTGGCGATGCCAGTGAGTCTCGAGCGCCAGTTCATCATAAAAGCAATGATGGCCAGCATGTGGTGATCGCCACTGATGCGCACATCAAACCGACCCCAGATAGGCTTGTGTTCGAGTGTGCGCTGTAACTGCGTTGCAGCCTGCGGCGTGAGTTCGGTGTCGGCATGCAGAAACAGCAAGTAGTCACCCGATGCGGCTTGCGCACCGGCATTCATTTGGCGCGCTCGTCCGCGGTCGGTGTGAAGCAATTGGTGCGCCAGCGGTTTGGCCAGTTCTCGGGTGTTATCAGTGCTGCCGCCATCGATGACGATGACTTCAGCCCCCAGATTCAGTGCGCGAATGGACACGAGCGTGTGCTCAATCGAGTCAGTCTCGTTGAGCGCTGGCATGATGATTGAAATCGCGGGTGTCATGGCTTGTGTGAGGATGTTTTGTGGGGAGGTGTTTTGTCACCGCCCCGGTTAAACCGGTGCAGTTTTTCTAGCCAGGCAAGCACCGTTTTCGGGGCATGGTCACGCTTCCATTGGCCAGCCGCATACTTGTTGGCCTCTGCCAGCGTGGGGTAGGTGTGTATCGTGCCAAGAATCTTGTTTAAGCCCAGTCCGTGGCGCATCGCCAGCACATACTCGGCTAGCAAGTCACCCGCGTGTTGACCAACAATCGTAACGCCTAAAATTTTATCTTTGCCTGGCATAGTCAATACTTTCACAAAGCCGGTGGTGTTGCCATCGGCAATCGCACGGTCTAGCTCAGCAAGCTCAAACCGGGTGACCTCGTGGGCAACGCCGGCGGCTTTGGCCTCGGTTTCAGATAAACCCACCCGGGCAACCTCTGGGTCAGTGAAGGTGGTCCAGGGTATGACCGAATAGTCGGCTTTAAAAGATCGAAATTGCCCAAACAAGGCATTGACCGCAGCGTACCAGGCCTGATGGGCAGCCACGTGGGTTAACTGAAAGGGACCGGCCACGTCGCCCACGGCAAAGATATTGGGGTAGAGCGTTTGTAAGTAGGCATTGGTTTGTATGGTTTGACGGGGGGTTAGCTCAATGCCGAGTTGCTCCAGCCCATAGCCCGTGACCCGTGGGCTGCGGCCAACAGCCACTAGAATTTGGTCAAATTCAATGGCGTGTTCAGGTGACTGACCCGGTTCGCCGGTTTGAACGATCAGGGATTTGTGGCCCTGGCGGGTTTCAACCCGAATGGCCTGGTGTCCAACGAGCACCGTCACGCCATCCTCGGTCAGTGATTTTTGCACCAGTGCACTGACCTCGGGATCTTCACGGCTCATCAGGTGCGGGGCCATCTCGACTTGGGTCACGGCGCTACCGAGTCTGGCAAAACTTTGAGCCAGTTCACAGCCGATGGGCCCGCCGCCGAGCACCACCAAGCGTTTGGGCAACTCGGTCATGTTCCAGATGGTGTCACTGGTCAAAAAGCCTGTTTCATGCAGGCCCGGGATGGCTGGAACAAATGGACTTGCCCCGGCTGCAATCACAATGTTCCGTGTAGACAATGTCTGTTGACTGCCATCAGCCAGGGTGATCTGCACATGCCAAGGCGAGGTTATGACCGCGTGACCTTGCAAGACCTCGACGCCGAGTTTGGTGTAGCGCTCAATCGAGTCATGCGGCTCGATGTTCTGGATGACCTGATGCACGCGCTGCATAACGGCAGGGAAATCAACCTCCCCCGTTACGTTCTTTAAGCCCAGTTGCTCGGCTTGCTTCAGTTGCTTGGCCAGTTTGGCTGACCGTATCAGGGCTTTGCTTGGCACGCAGCCGTAGTTAAGGCAGTCACCGCCCATCTTGTGGCCTTCGATCAGGGTGACTTTGGCTTTCACGGCCGCAGCGATATAGGCAGTGACCAGACCGCCTGCGCCCGCGCCAATGACCACGAGGTTGCGATCAAAGGATGAGGGTCGAGGCCAGCGTGCATAGACCTTCTTGCGCTTGATCACATGCACAAGCCACTTGGCGATGATGGGGAATAGGCCGAGCAACAAGAGACTGACGAGCAAGCCTGGTGAGAGTACGTCACCGACCGATTCGATGGTCGCCAGTTGCGTGCCAGCCAGCACAAAGACAGCGGTACCCGGCAACATGCCGATCTGACTGATGGTGTAGTAACGAGCGGCGCCCATCGGGGTTAAACCCATGAGCAGATTGATCAACCAAAACGGAAACACAGGCACTAAGCGCAGGGTCAGCAAATAAAAAACACCATCTCGCTTGATGCCGTCATTCAGTGGTGCCAGCGACTTGCCAAACTTTGATTGCACGGTGTCGTGTAGCAGATAGCGTGCCACCAAGAATGCCAGCAGGGCGCCTAGGCTCGAAGCAAACGACACTACCAGCAAACCCAACCAAAACCCAAATAAAGCCCCCGCGGCCAACGTCAGAATGACCGCACCGGGAAACGATGCCGCGGTGGCAAGCACGTACACTGCAAAGTAGACGCCCAGTGTCAGTGCGGGCTGCTTGGTGTATGTGGCAAGCAACTGGTCACGGCTGGCTTTGAGGTGCTCAAGCGTTAATAAGCTGCCCAGGTCATAGGCTTGATAGGTCCATAGCAGACCAAGCAGTGCTGCCAGCACCAGTAACCAGCGCAGCCACGGCTTGGTGATGTTCATTGCGTGTCCTAGTTTGGATGAAACGCGATGACGGCTTCGGTAGTGATGGATTTCGCAGTGATGGATCCTGCAGTGACAGATCCCGCAGTAATGGCTAAATCTGTTTCCTCGAGTGCGCCCCCGCAACTGCTGCCCTGGCCTGCGGTGCAACCGTAACAGTGGTCAGCGATGTGAATGCGGGTGTTGAACTCATCGCGTTCAAGCAGTTCGCGCAGGTGAGGGCGCGGCCCTGATGTGCTAATGGCGGGCAGTTGCAGCATCTGGTTAAAGTCACAGTCGTACAGGTAGCCTTGATAGTCAACGCTGAGCAGCGAACGGCACATGACGGTGTCAAGGTTCTCTGGTCGATAGGCGTCTTTGAGTAACTGCATGTAACCCTCGAATTGCCCTTGGCTCAACAGCACAGCACCAAAGCGTTGGATCGGCATATTGGTGATCGTAAATAGACGGGTGAACTCAATCCCAAAATGGGATTTCAGTTCACGCTTGTAGTCTGATTCGAGTGCAGCTTGTGGCGGTGGTAGGTTCGGCCCCAAGGGGTTGTAAACCAGGTTTAGTTCCAGTCCCGAGCCTTCGATGCCGTAGCCGAGGTGGTTGAGCACCTGTAACCCAGCGATGCTGCGGTCAAACACGCCTTGACCCCGTTGCTTATCGACATTGGCTGGCGAATAACAGGGCATGGAGGCTGTGATTTGCACTTGCTGCTTGGCCAGAAACTCGGCCAGGTCTTCATGGTCAGGTTCGGACAAAATCGTCAGATTGCAGCGATCCATCACCTGAACACCTCGGGCTCGGGCGCCGCTGACCAATGTCCGAAAGTGCGGGTTCATCTCGGGCGCGCCACCAGTTAAGTCCAATAGCTGCACTGGGTGTTTGTCTAGCGTTTGAAGCACAAGATCTACGGTGTCGCGATCCATCAATTCGGTGCGGTTGGGTCCGGCGTTGACATGACAGTGCTGACAGGACTGGTTGCAAAGGTAACCAAGATTGACCTGCAATGTTTGCAGTCCTCTGCGCGAAATCGCCGGGAAATTGGTCTTTAGCAGCAACGGCAGGGTGGATTTCATGGATATCCTTTGTCAATATCTGTACCAAACCATTCGATCATGGCACGACAATGGTTACAGCAACAGCTTGTAAACCACAAAATCAGGTATTTACCGGCAACTTGCATGGTCCGGGGCAAACCGTATACCGGCGAATTCGGCTCTCACCATTTCACCGGTGTTGTCGGTATCAGCCGCGAGCGCGATTTGCACGGCTTTGGCCGAAGGCCTAAAGCGCTGCTTGATGTCTTGGGCGACGTCGCGGCTTTGCTGCACCCATTGTCCCACTTGATCTGAACCCGATTGCACCACCACCATGGCAACACGATCGGTATAGGCGTTGTCCATGACCGTTTCAACGGGTTGGCGGTTGTCCCAGACATAGTTAATGGCGCCATCGGGGACTTGATCGCCCCAAATTGAGCGCGCTAGGCCAAGCTGCAGGCGCACACCCAAGCTTTTATCAGCCTCTGGTATGGCAACGCTGAGATAAAGTCTGGCGGCATAATCATCGCCAGAGCGTTCAGTCATGTCGGCTTTCTCGAGTACACGATTGACCCGCCAGCGCCAGCACAGCACAGGCGTTTGCGAAAGGTCAACGTCAACCGATGTGGCCATCATCGACATGCTGGCCTCTGACTCAATGCGCAAAACCTGCTCATCTTGAACCGTCTCGAATACAAACGTGTTGGGACGAATATCGTCCGCTAGCCTGACTTCCTGCCATTGGTTGGCCGTCAGTGGCAGCGCTGTGGCGAGTGCCAGCGCATGGCTAGGGTATATAAGCAGGTAAGCAACCAGCACGACACATGTCAGTGGTGCAACAGACTGATGAGACGCGGTGGACATTTTTTCGGTCCTGTTGGGCAAGTGTGACTTATTCGTGCTAAGACGTAAATTGGTTACAGTGCACACAGATAAAAAATTACCAACGCTGTAACTTTCTATCATCAGGTGACGAATAACGCCATGCAACCCTCTGATTGGGCTGAAGCCTTTGAGCGCAAGCTAAAGCCGTTGTGGCTATTGGCGTTGGCTGGTGACGACGTAGCCTATGAGCAGTCGCTTGGGCTGATAGCGCAACGTCTTCGCGGTTATTTCACGCGGCGCTTAGAGGCCTTGCCGGCAGAGGTGGAAGACCTGGTGCAGGAGACTTTGATGGCGATACACCTGAAACGCTCAACGTATGACCCTGACTATGCGGTGACTGCCTGGGTGCTGGCCATTGGCAAGTACAAGCTGGTGGATTTTTGGCGCCGTTATGCACGCACCGGTGGTCTGCACGATGACATTGATGATACGCACGAAAGCTTGCTGGTGACCCATGCGCCTGAAGTCGGTACTGGGCATGATCTGAACGTCTTATTGCAGTCATTGCCCGAGGCACAACGCACAGCCATTGAATTGACCAAGCTCAAAGGCATGACGATCACTGAAGCCGCTAAAAAAACCGGCATGTCAGTATCTGCCATCAAGGTCAACGTGCATCGCGGCATCAAGCGTTTGTCTGAACTCATTCGCTCCAAGTGAACGTCAGATGAACACATCCAATCTCATTCACCTATTGGCCACGAATGCTCAGCCAATTGACAGGCAGGCGGTGGCCAAGTCACTGGCTTGGCCGTTGGGCTTGGGCTTGATGATGAGCGCTATCCTGAGCGTGGTCATGATCGGTGTCATGCCGGCACGAGACTTTTTGTTGCCCGTGGTGTGGGTCAAGTTTGTTTATGGGGTTGCGCTGGTCTTCATGCTCGCTGTGCTTCTGTCGCGGCTGTATCGACCGGGGGTGCCGTCCCAGCAGGCAATAAGATGGCCGCTACTGACCTTGCTTGTGATGGCTGTCATGGGATTTGTCTACCTGATGCTCACGCCTGAACCACTGCGTGCGCAGGCCATATTTGGTAATACCTGGCTCGTTTGCCCCTGGTTTGTGCTCGGTTTATCGATGCCGGCGTTGGCTGCGCTGCTTTATGGGGCTAGGCAATTGGCGCCCACGGATCTTAAAACGACCGGATTTGCTGCGGGTCTCATGGCCGGTGCTGTGGGTGCAATTGGTTACTCATTCGCTTGCCCCGAGACATCACTGACGTTTGTGGCGATTTGGTATACCGCAGGCATCGTGCTGGCAGGTTTAGTTGGCCGAACCCTGGGGCCGGTACTGTTGCGGTGGTAGCTCCTAGAGTATTGAGACCAACATTAAAAACCCGGTAAATCTAACGTCGACCGTTAAATTTACCTGGTTATTTTGATTGGGTTGAACCGTTGTAGCTGCGGGGTCGCACCGAATTACGGATATAAGCCCCGCAAATCCCTGGCATGCAAAATGCGCTTGCAAGCCACAATGAAGGTGGCCGTTCTCAAACTGACATTGTGCTCTGCCGATACTTGCCAGATGGCGTCTAACGCGCCTTTCATGATGTCTACCAGGCGTTTATTAATTTCTTCCTCTGTCCAGAAGAAGCTCGAAAAGTCTTGTACCCACTCAAAGTAACTGACCGTCACGCCACCGGCATTGGCAATCACATCCGGCACCACCAGAACCCCGCGGTCATTGAGGATGTCATCGGCTTCTGGCGTGGTGGGGCCATTGGCGCCTTCAATAATCATGCGCGCTGAAATGCGATGGGCATTGATTTGGGTGATCTGGCCTTCGAGTGCTGCCGGAATCAGGATATCGCACGGCACATCCCAGAACGCATCGTTGGCAATCGCTTCACACTCTTCGAATCCAGCCACTGAGCCATGCACAGCCACGTGTTCAAGCAATGCAGGGACGTTTAGGCCTGCTTCGCGATAAATCGTGCCGCCATGGTCTTGGGCAGCGACCAAGCGCGCGCCAGCCTCTGCAAACAGTTTGGCCGCTATGCCACCGACGTTGCCCATGCCTTGCACCGCAACCCGTGCCCCTTCGATTGGCAGGCCAATGCGTTGGGCTGCTTGTACACCCACCGTGAACACCCCACGGCCGGTGGCTTCACGTCGACCCAGTGATCCACCAAGGTCCAGCGGCTTGCCGGTGACCACACCAGTCGATGTCGTGCCTTGGTTCATGGAGTAGGTGTCCATCATCCAGGCCATGATTTTTTCATTGGTGTTGACGTCTGGCGCCGGGATGTCTTTGCTAGGTCCAATGATGATGCCGATCTCACTGGTGTAGCGGCGAGTCACTCGTTCAAGTTCACCCATGGAGAGTGTGCGCGGGTCAATCCGAATACCGCCTTTGGCGCCACCGTAAGGCACATTGACCGCCGCGTTTTTGATGGACATCCAGGCAGCCAGTGCCATGACTTCCGACAGGGTGACATCCTGGTGAAACCGAACACCGCCTTTGCCCGGGCCACGGCTGGTGTTGTGTTGCACCCGATAGCCTTCGAAGTGATCAATCGTGCCATTGTCCAGAAATATCGGTACATCAACCACCAGAATGCGCTTGGGGCGTTTCAATGTCTCAACCCAGCGCGATAGGCTGCCTAGATAAGGCGTGACCCGATCGACCTGTTGCAGGTAAGTCCCCCAGGGCCCAAGCTCGTTGGGGTTAAGGTAGGAAGGCAGTGGGTGGCTCGGTACGTCGTGGGTAGTCCCGATGCCAGCGTTTGTGTCCGTCATGAATGCGCTCCCGATTGGTCAATTCGATGCCATAGCTTAGGGTCTTTCAGAGTAAGTTTCCAAGTTAAATTTGAAACAAGTGGAGACAATCTACGTGAGTGTTGCGATTAACGCGTAACCATGAAATAGTTGCGCTGAGGGCTCACAGCGCTTGCTGGGTAAAGCGTGTTAAACACTAAGCTTAACTTTTTGCAAGTTTGAATACGGTTAGTCTTGGGTCTAGATCGGTGCCTAGTAACGCTTACCGGTGGCCGTGGGCGCATAATTGATACACTCAAGCTCTAATTTCAACATTTGACTTCTGTCAAGTTTGAGCTGGGTCACTCAAAAACCAGTCTACTGACCAAATCACAGACTGATTGGCCTTGTACTTAGCAAGGCTGGGCGCCATCTTGTTTTGAAGGTGCCTGACTGCACGGCAGATGCCGGCTCTGATTGGCTTGAAGTAATGTGGGCTCAAGTGCCGACGCGGCGAGCCGAATGTGTTTTGTTTGGAGACAATGTCATGCCCTGGGTTGAACGCTGCCATCTGAGTTTGAACAGTCATGAAGCCATCAGCGGCAAATCGCGTGGGTTTTGTTTTGATGGGGTGCCATCGTGCGTCCTGTTTGGTTTAGCGCGTTTGGACACCACAGGAGGCATTCAGCGTGGATAAGCGTCTGCTTGTCAGTATTGTTTGCCCCTTCTTTAATGAATCGGGCAATGTGGATCTTTTCCACCGCTCGTTGGTTAGTGAGTTTGAGAAGCTACCGGACTATCGTTTCGAGGTGGTTTGTGTCGATGACGGTAGCCGGGATTCAACGCTTGACGAGTTGCTTGCGGTTGCTGCTGCGGATGATCGTTTTCGGGTGGTCGAGTTGACCCGAAACTTCGGCAAAGAGGCCGCACTATCAGCCGGGCTTGATCAAGCCCAAGGTGATGCTGTCATTACCATTGATGCTGATTTTCAGGATCCGTTGGCCCTTATTGCGCGACTGATCCGTGCGTGGGAAGAAAACCCAGTTGACGTGGTTTTGGCCAAGCGCGTCGATCGGCGCCACGACAGCGCTGCCAAGCGAGTCACTGCCAAAGCCTATTACAAACTACACAACTACCTGTCCCCCGTCAAAATCCCTGCTGATGTCGGTGACTGTCGATTGATGACGCGTGAGGTGGTGCAAGCCCTGTCGCTTTTGCCAGAGACGCAGCGATTCATGAAAGGCTTGTTTGCCTGGGTTGGCTTTAAAACCATGGTGATCGAATATGGCCGCGAACCTCGAGTGGCAGGGGAGTCCAAGTTTTCTTGGTGGCGGCTCTGGACCTTGGGCATTGATGGCATTACCAGCTTTAGCACCACGCCCCTGAAGGTTTGGACCTATATTGGCATAGCCGGTGCCCTGCTGTCACTGGTGTTTGGGGTGTATGTGGTGTTTCGAACGCTGACCTTTGGCGCAGACGTGCCCGGCTACGCCTCATTGTTCGTGGCGATTCTGTTTTTCGGGAGCGTGCAGCTCATTGG
>CAZLFB010000056.1:0-23382 GCA_964558695.1 uncultured Orrella sp. | reverse complement strand
TCAAACAATACGGCAGCTGGAACGGGGCAGATCACACTTGGCGATGCGATTTTTGAGGCTGGCGCTGCGAGCCTGAACATTGCCAACGCCATTGCATTGAACTCATCAAACAGCCGCGTGGCCACGGGCAGCTTCGACACCACGTTGTCAGGCGCGGTGTCTGGCTCGGGACAGCTCGTGAAAACTGGCAGTGGCGTCTTAACCCTGACGGGTGCTAATACCTACTCAGGTGGCACCTCAGTCGCTGCGGGTACCCTGGCGTTAGGTTCTGGTGCATCGGCAGGTTCAGGCTCTATCGCCTTGGCGTCAGGCACAACCTTGCAGGCCAATGCTGCGATGACACTCTCGAATGCGATCGGTGTGTCTGGCGATGCCACCCTGGCAACCGGTGTACATGCCGTGACTGCTTTTGGCGTGGTGTCTGGCTCAGGCAAGTTGATCAAGACCGGCACCGGTGCCTTGACGCTCACTGGTGCTAATACCTACAGCGGTGGCACTGAGCTGCAGGCGGGTACGATTGTGGCTCGCGCAGACGCAGCACTCGGCACAGGGGCTTTGGAAGCGAACGGTAGTGATGTTGTGCTGCAAGCGGGCAAAGCCAACCTGACGCTAGCCAATGCAGTGGCGCTGAGTACTGATCTGATTATTGACACGGCTGGAGAACTCGTTCTCTTAAACGGTGATGTGACGGGTGTAGGGCGTCTGATCAAGCGCGGTACCGGCACCTTAGAGCTCGCTGGCAACAATGCTTACACCGGTGGTACTGAAATCGAAGCGGGCACGTTGGCGCTAGATGTCAATGCGGCGGTGGGCACCGGCGAAGTGGTCATGGCGGCCGATACGGTGGTTCAGGCCGATGCAACTTTGGCGTTGAGTAACGTGTTTAAACTGCGTGGTCCGGTTCAGTTCGACACCCAGGGGTTTGATTTGACGTTGAACGGACCGGTTTCAAACAACAGTGTGGGCCAGTTGATCAAGACGGGTGCAGGCACGCTGACCTTAAATGGCGCGAACGATTACAGCGGTGGCACGATCGTGCAACAAGGCACACTTGCCCTGTATGGCAGCTTGGCCTCGGGTGTTGAAGTTCAGTCTGGTGGTGTGCTCGGCGGAACAGGAACAGTGACTGGCACTGTCACCAACGCCGGCACAATACAGCCACGCTTAAACAGTGCTCGAAGCACGCTAACGGTCATCGGTAACTACGTCGGCCAGGGTGGGACCTTTGCCTCCACGCTCGGTGGCACCACCGCGGCCATCGAGGCGGATCAGCTCGCGATTCAAGGCGCAGGGAATACTGCCTCTGGCACCACCACGATTACAGTGGCTGACCCCACGGGCGTTCTGGGTGAGCCCACGGTAGGCGATGGCATTTTGTTGGTGGGTGTGACAGCGGGTGCCACCAGCACAACCACCGCCTTTTCTGCACCCCGAATTGCCGCTGGTGCCTATGAGTACACCCTGGAGCGAGGGGGCAGCAGTTCTGCTGAAAGCTGGTACTTGCGTGCAGACATTGACGAACCGCAGCCCGAGGTGATCATTACGCCACAGGCTGCCCAACGTGAAGAAGTCGCGCTTTACCCTTCCTTACCATCGCTGGCCCGCCAGTACCTGTGGAGCATCAACGGCACGCTCGATGATCGGCGCGGTGCGCCCGATGTGATCGGACAGTGGGACAAGCAGCCGATTGCCTGGGCGCGGCTGATTGCCCAGCACAATGAGTTTGAGCCTGACAACGTCAACAGCGGTCCGGGCCTCAAAGCCAATGACTGGGGTCTGCAGCTCGGCGCCGATATTGTGCGCAGTGATACCGCTTGGGGGCAGTGGCGGGCTGGTCCGGTTATTACCATTGGCCGCAGCACAGGCAGCGCCTACAACACCACTGGTAGTGTGAACACGGGTAGCGTTAGTCTGAATGCCTATAGTCTGGGCTTAAACGCCACGGTGGCTAGCCACGAGGGGGCGTACGCTGATTTGTTGCTTCTAGGAACACGGCTAACCGGTGTGAATGCCAATTCCCCGTTGGGCACTTCCATTAACACCACGGGTTGGGCTTTTAGTGGCTCATTGGAAGGTGGCTGGCGCCTGCCGATCACCAGCAACCTGGCGATCACACCACAAGCGCAGGTCTACACCACCACGGTGAACCTGCAAAACAGCCAAGACGCTTACTCGCTGATCGAGATGCCGACCCAGACCACGGTGCTTGGACGCTTGGGTCTAAAGCTGTCATATGACAACGTGGATGCCGTGGGCCCGCGCACCCAGTTCTGGGCAAGAGCCAGCGTGTTGTCTACGTTATCGGGTAAAGATGCTGAAACCACGTTTTTGAATGTGGCGGGCACAAACCCCACGACCTTCCAGAGCGCAGCGCCGAGCACCTGGCTGGCCATCGATGCCGCCGTTAACGTGCAAGCCACTGCAAACACCAGTATCGAACTGGGTATCGGTTACCAGACGAGCTTTAACAGCCAGTACCGAGGTGTATCTGGTCAGGTCAATGTACGGTTTGCGTTTTAAGGTAGTGGATCAATTGGGCGATTGCCTGGTTACAGGTCATGCGCTTGCCGAAATGCCGTTGGGACTGCCACGGGGCGGCCTGTTTGTTTAGAGGTTGTTACTGTCGTGAATGTTCCCTGGGCTCGAGCTAGCTCATCATCACTCACGAATATCGCCACCCTATAGTTGATGCTGGTGCGACCGATATGATCTACCTTCACACCCACATCAATGCTGCCTGGAAACGCCACTTCTTGAAAGTAACGGCAGCTCGACGCCACCACGGGCGTAGAGATCTCGCCCGCTAAAACATCACGCACACCGCGTGCGCGTAGATAGCCCTCAACTGCCGTATCAAAGAAAGCGTAGTAGTGTGCATTGTTCACGTGACCGTAGCCGTCATTGTCGGCATAGCGAAGCGTGATGGTCTCAAAGAAATCAAAGTCGCTGCGTCGGGCTTGAGTGGGGCGGTCTGTGGGGCAGTCTGTGGGGCAGTCTGTGGGTTTGGTCATCGCGCGTTCACATCACTTCAATCATCACGGGCTGATGATCAGACACCTGCGTGGCGGTGTCAACCGAGATGGATTTAAGTCTGGGTGCAATTGAATCACTTAAGAAACAGAAGTCACAGCTCACCGCATCAGGGCCATAGGTGTCATCGTATAGCCTGAAAGTTGGTGGGTGTAATTGCTTGGGGTTATTGAGCAGCCAGGCATCATGAAACGGGTGCGGCGTATTTGACGAGATGAGTGCCTCGTAGGGCTGGCTCTGAGGCTCAAAATTAAAATCACCACATAAAACGACATCGGTCGTATATGGCTTGGGTTGGTAAGGGGTGTCAACCTCATCGGGCGCCACCAGCGGTTGATACTGCGCTTGATCACATAGGGCCTGGTGAATGTTTCGTAAGGCTTGCGCCTGAGCCAGCCGCTGGATCTCGCTGTAGTACTCGAGGTGTGTCGTCATGACGCGCACGGGGCCCCATTCGGCGAGCACCGTACAAACTGTGCATTGCCTTGGCATCCAGGGGTGTGGGTTAACCGGCCCGACTGGCGAGGGGAGTGCGACATGCTGGATTTGAAGGATCGGCAGGCGCGAAGCGATCAGATTGCCAAATCGCTGACGGGTTCTGTGGCCTTGGGGTTGTTCGTCAATCGCCGCACCGAATACCACCTCAAAACCTGGCAGCAGCCTGGCCAGCTCAGCTGGCTGGTCTTGGGGGGTGTCTTCAGTTAGCTTGGGGTAGTTCTGCGAGATCTCTTGCAGGCACAGCACGTCAAAGTCACCCAAGGCGCGCGCGGCCTGAACGATGCGCTCAGGGCTAACCACACCATCCAGTCCCTTGCACCACTGCGTATTCCATGTGATGAGTTTCATGTTTTGATATTCACTTTATGCCAGCTCGCATAAACGATTGCACAAACTGACGCTGAAATATGAGAAATCCTAGCAGCAAGGGGGCAGATGTCAATAAGGTGGCAGCGGTGATGATCGACCAGTCAATGCCTTGGTCTGCCGAGGAGAACACCTGCAAACCCACGGTCAAAGGCCGGGATTCAACGGAGTTGCTCACCACCAGCGGCCACAGGAAGTTGTTCCAGTGATAGCTCACGGAAACCAGAGAGAAGGCCAAGTAAGTGGGCTTGGCTAAGGGAATGTAAACATGGCGCAGGATTTGCAGGGTAGATGCGCCTTCCATTTGTGCGGCTTCCACGAGCTCTTTTGGCACGGTTTTGAAGGTTTGTCTCAGCAGAAATATTGCAAATGCCGAAGCGAAGTACGGCAGTCCAATGCCAAATAAAGTGTCGACCAGACCCAGTGAACTTAGCGTTTGATAGTTACGCACGATGAGAATCTCTGGCATCACCATCAACTGCACGAGCATTAAAGAAAACAGCACACTGCTACCAAAAAACTCATAGCGCGCAAATGCGTACGCAGCTAAGGTGCACAAAAACAATTGAATCGCCAAGATCCCAGCCACCAATACGATGGTGTTTAGGAAATATCTCGGAAAGGGTGCCGCATGCCAGGCAGCGACAAAGTTGTCTAGCGTGACCGGCGCTGACCAAGAAAACGTCGTCGCGTACTCGGGTGGATGAAAGGCGGCCCAAAGCGCATAGATCAGCGGCAAGATCCAGGCGATGGCGAGAACCCACGCACCAAGGGTGCTTAATCCGCTAGCGGTGGTCAGGTTGCCAGCTTGTGCGCCACGGTGTGCCTTTGCTGTCATCTGTAGTGTGTCCGTTTGTCTAGCCAGAAAAATTGCAGCAATCCGACAATGGCCAGAATGGCTAGAAGCACCATGGTCAGCGCTGAGGCGTAACCCCGATCCCAGAACTTGAATCCAACCTCGTAGAGGTAAAACAGCAGCAGCGATGAGGCGTTGTTTGGCCCACCATTGGTCATCACAAATATGTGGTCAACCATTCTGAACGCATTGATCAGCGCATTGACCAGCACAAAAACCGTGGTTGGCATCAGTAGCGGCCACTGGATCTTCCAGAAGAAGTACCACTTGGATGCCCCTTCGATCTGGGCCGCCTCACGGTAGCTTGGGCTGAAGGTCTGAAGCGCAGCCAGGTAAAAAATCATAAAGAACCCGGCCTCTTTCCAGATGGCCACCATGGTCACAGACATCAATGCCAGGCTTGGGTCGCCCAAGAAGTTCTGGCTTTGAAAGCCCAAGCGTTGCAGCGCCTGGTTAATGAGGCCGTAGTCAGGGGTGTAGAAAAAAATCCAGATATTGGCCACCGCAATCATGGGCAAGACGGTTGGCAGAAAGTAAGACATCCGTAAAAACGAGCGACCAGCGATTTTGTCGTTGACCCAAAGTGCCATAAAAATGGCAATGGCCATCGACAAAGGAATGGTGGCCAGTGCAAACCAGAGATTGTTGGTGACAGACTTCCAGAACACCGGATCTTCAATCATGACCTGGTAGTTCTCCAAACCCACGAATACCGGTGCGCGGCCAGCCCGAGGCGTCGACATCAGGCTGTCAAATATCGTGGCAATGGCTGGGTAATGGGTAAAGCCCACCAAAAACACAAAGGCGGGCAGCAACAGCAGATATGCCTGTATGTGTCGAGAGTTCAACGCATCGAGTCCGATGTCACAGGGCTGGGTTTCAGAGGACTGAAGCGGCCCACCCGTCTGAGGCAGGCCGCTTCAGTTAGTCACTTACTGATAGGGGCGCAGGATACGGTTGGCTTCAGCCTGGGCGTCCATCAAAGCTTGCTGAGGCGTTTTGGCGACCGTCAGCGCTGCTTGCAGGGCATCATTGAGCGCCTTGGTCACACGCTGATTGTCGTGCGTTGACAGTTCAGCCACGGCAAACGGCAATTGGTCACGCGCCACCAAGGCGGGCGGGAATTCAGCCGCATAGGCTTTCAATGCCGGGGTGTCATAAGCAGCAGGTGATACAGCCACGTAGCCCGTGTCAATGCTCCACTGGGCAGCACGCTCGGGTTGCGTTAGCCACTTCGCAAAACGGAAGGCACCTACTTGCTCAGCCTGAGGGGCTTTTTTGAAGATGAAAAAGTTGCCACCGCCCGTTGGCGAACCACGACGGATATTCTCTGGCAGCATGGCAACACCAAACTCAAACGGTGCGTTTTTGCGGATGTTGGTCAGATTACCGGTGGTGGTCCAGATCATGGCTGCCTTACCCTGCATGAAATCCTGCGGTGTGGTGCCCCACTGCACCACCCCTGGGGGATGGATTTTGTATTCTTGTGACAGGTTGACCCAGAACTGCAATGCTTCAATGACATTGAGGCCATCAAAATTCACTTTGGTGCCTTCAGGGTTGGCCAAGATAGCGTCATTCTGGGTGCTAAAGCCCTGGAACAACCAGTATGGGAAGCCACTGGATGGCACTTGGATGCCCCAGCGCTCCACGTTGCCACTGGCGTCACGCTTGGTGAGCTTTTGACCCATGGAGATCAGTTGCATCCAGTCCTGAGGCGCGACGTTGGGGTCAAGGCCAACCTCTTTGAATGCCTCTTTATTCCAATACATCACAACGGTTGAGCGTTGGAAGGGGATGCCCCAGGTTTTATTGTCCACCTGACCGTTCAACAAAAATGCTGGGAAGAAATCCTTCATCCACTTGCGCTCATCGTCAGTCTTCACGA
Source organism: uncultured Orrella sp. (assembly GCA_964558695.1). GTDB lineage: Bacteria > Pseudomonadota > Gammaproteobacteria > Burkholderiales > Burkholderiaceae_B > Algicoccus. The sequence continues at coordinate 16,744 of CAZLFB010000056.1, read as the reverse complement.
AGTTGTCAAACGGAACGATGGCGTCTTCATCGATCAGCGTAAACGTATCGGTTGACAGCAAGATGGCTGCTGCAGGCGGCTTGTCTGCTTTATGCGCGGTGAGTGCCTTGACCACGGTTTCCTGGTAGCTGCCGGCATAGACGGGCACAACTTTCAGGTCAGGGTTCGCGTTGTTGAAATCGGCGGCATAGCCATCGATGATTTTGGTGATGGGTCCGCCAACGGCGACTGGGAAATAAAAGGGCACTTCGGTTTGCGCGAGCGCTGCTGTGCTGACACACAGACTGGCCGCGAGCGTGGATGCAAGGCTGACGAGCTTTCTCATTGCGGATCTCCGAGGGTTAAACAATGCGCAGTCCCTGGGCATCAAACCAATGCTGGCTTGCAGCTTGCCAGCCCAGGTTGATCTGCGCGTGGGGTTGGATCACGGCTTTGCCATCGGCTCTGGCCGTGATGGGGTGGGAGCCAACCTGCATGTGTACGAGCAAGTCGGCCCCGGTGAACTCTGTGTGGGTGACAGTGGCCTGAATGGCGCCGTCAAATCCGATATCTTCAGGACGAACGCCCAGTGACTTGGCACCGGGTGGAGCAGTGACGGCAACGTCAGTACCGGAAATCAAGCCGCCCTCGATGGGCAGCACATTCATCTTGGTGCTACCGATGAATTGCGCCGCAAATAAGCTTGCCGGCTGTTGGTAAATCACGGTGGGCGAGGCGATTTGCTCAATTTTGCCGTCTTTGAGCAGTACCACGCGGTCTGCCATGCTCATGGCTTCAGTCTGGTCGTGGGTTACATAAACGAGCGACAACTCAAGCTTTTGCTGTAGTGCACGCAACTCATCCCGCATGGACTGGCGCAACTTGGCGTCTAGGTTCGATAACGGCTCATCCATCAGGCATAGCCTCGCATCAGCCACCAAGGCGCGGGCGAGTGCCACGCGCTGTTGCTGCCCACCAGATAATTGCGAGGGCTTTCGATCACGTAGCGCCGCTAAGCCGAGCAGACTCAGGACACGGGATAAGCGAGTCTCGATTTCGCTTCGACTGATTTTTCGGATTTTTAGGCCGAATGCAACGTTTTCTTGAACCGATAAGTGTGGGAACAAGGCGTAGTTTTGAAACACCATCGATACACCGCGCGCAGCCGGCTCGGTCTCGGTCACGTCATCACCGAATATCCGTATGCGGCCGGTTGATGCGGTTTCCAGCCCTGCAATCAGGCGCAAGGTGGTGGTTTTGCCGCACCCTGAAGGACCCAACAATACCGAGAACTCACCAGCCCCAAGCGCGAGGTCGGTTGGGTGCAAGGCGGACGTGTTTCCCCAGGATTTGCTGACTTGCTTGAATTCAACAGCAGTCATGTCAGTCACATTTGTCATTGCCAAACTTTTTAGTGCTGTGGCATGACGTCAACGTGACAGTGAGGCGAAATACTGCCTATGTGACCGATGGATTCATCTATTTATGTGGCTTCGATGTTTTAGCAATATGGCAGCCATCTCGGCAAACCCCGCCCCACCACGAGCCTGGCAGGCATATTTAGGCAAATTTTCTAAGCGATGTAGCTGGTCTTGAACATTGGCCACACCGACCGAGTTCTCAAAAAAACCAAACATGGGTGCGTCATTGGGTGAGTCGCCAATAAAGAGAATTTGGTCCTGTAACTGTTGCACTGATTGACCAAATACCTCGTCAAATAAACAGCGTGTCATGGTCAGCTTGTCATATTGGCCGAACCAGCCGTTGACGTGAATGGAACTGACTTTGGCGCGGGCACCGTTTTCTTCAAATAAGGACACGATTTTTTCGATGGCAGTCTCAGGCAGTCGATCCACGTCTTCGCAGAAGTCAATCGCGAGGTCGGCCACACGATAGGGCTGATCGCTGGCCAAGGCGCATCCGGGGACCTCGGTCAAAATTGTTTTGGCGAGCGCGTCAAGCTTTTGGCGGTTTAGATGGCGGGTCTGCTCATCAGCCCAAAACTGTTGGCACATCTTTTGTGCCGCATGGTCGTAGCACATGAAAAAAGCGCCATTCTCCCCAACCACAGCTGAGACTGGCCACATTCGGGCGAAATGGTCGCACCAGCCAGCGGGGCGGCCGGTGATTGGAATGACATGAATACCCGCATCGTGCAAGGCCTGCATGGCCGAGTAGGCCTGGGCAGTCAAGCGTCCTTCCGTGGTCACGGTGTCATCGATGTCGCACAGGACATACCGGATGCTGGCCGCGCAGTGGCTAGGCAGATGAGAAAGGTCTTTCACTTCTTTAAATCCCTGACGCAGTGAGCTGGTGTAGTCTGAAAAAAAGAGGGGATGACTACTAGTCATCCCCTCTCTTACTCTAAAGTGCAAGACAGTCAATGAATCTATAACTGAATCTTTAGCCGATGTGCAATCTCACCCACGATGCCGCGGCGGAAAGCCAGCACGCAGACCACAAAAATCGCTCCTGTGGCAATCGTGCTCCAGCCACCGAGGTTGGCCAGGTAGTTTTGCAAGTTGATGATGACCGCGGCACCAGCAATCGGGCCCCAGAGCGTACCAATACCACCCAGGATGGTCATCAGTACCGCCTCACCCGACATCTGCCAGAACACGTCGGTCAGTGACGCCAATTGCAGCACCAGCGCTTTCAAGCCACCGCCCAAGCCGGCCAAACCAGCCGAGATGGTGAAGGCCATGAGCTTGTAGCGGTCAACGTTGTAGCCAAGCGAGATGGCGCGTGGCTCGTTTTCACGGATGGATTTGAGCACTTGACCAAACGGTGATCGCACCACACGAAGCACCAGAAAAAAGGCTAGAGCAAATACGCCCAGTGAGAACCAGTACATGTTGGTTGACGGGCTCAAGTCGATTAAGCCTAAAAACTCGCCGCGCGGCACACCCTGAATACCGTCCTCACCGTTGGTGAATGGCACCTGGGTGGCCATAAAGTAAATGATTTGGGCCAGCGCCAGGGTGATCATGGCAAAGTAAATGCCCTGGCGACGAATGGCCAGCGCGCCAAATACGTAGCCCAGCGCCGTGGAGCACACCACGCCGATGAATAAGCCAATCTCTGGGGTAACACCCCATTCCTTCATGGCGTGCGCGGTGACGTACGAGGCGGAGCCAAAGAAAGCCGCATGGCCAAATGACAGCAGACCGGCGTAGCCCAGCAGCAGGTTGACCGACGCTGCAAATATCGCGAAACAGAACACCTTCATCATGAACAAGTCGTAGACAAAGTTCTGGAAGGGCAGCAAAGCGAGCAGCACAAAAATCACGATCGACAGTTTCGTGAACGTCGAGGTGGATGTTGATGCGCCAACGGTGGCAGTAGGGGTAGTGGTAGTTGCGTTCATGGTCGAGGGCCTTTTTAGCGAACTTTGCCAAACAGCCCGGCGGGCTTAAGCAGCAGCACAATAATCATGATCACAAAGATCGAAACGGACGAGGCTTCCGGGTAGAACACTTTTGTGAGGCCTTCGACCACACCCAGCCCCAGGCCAGTGAGGATGGAACCGGCAATGGAACCCATGCCGCCGATGACCACCACCGCGAACACCACGATAATCAAATTCGATCCCATGACCGCCGTAACTTGGTAGATTGGCGCAGCAAGCACGCCGGCAAACGCGGCCAATGCACAGCCTGCACCGTAGGTCAGCGTGATAATCAAAGGCACGTTTACACCGAGTGCTTGAAGCAGCCGTGGGTTCTCGGTGCCGGCGCGCAGCAAGCTACCGAGCTTGGTGCGCTCAATGAAGTACCACGTCGCAAAACAGACCAGCAGCGCTAAGCCCACCACCCAAAGGCGGTAGTATGGCAGGAACAGGTCATTGACCCGAAGTCCGCCACGCAACATGTCTGGCACGGGGTAGCTGTTGCCCAGCACCCCAAACCAGTGACGAAACAGGCCCTCGAGCACCAAGGCAATGCCAAACGTCAGCAAAAGCCCGTAGAGGTGATCGAGGTGGTAGAGGCGCTTGAGCATGGTTTTTTCAACCAGGATGCTAAATGCGCCCACAATCAGCGGTGCGAGCACCAAGGCAACCAGATACGGCACCTGGAGCTCAGGCATGCCAATCCAGTTACCAAGCTGGGTCAGTCCAATCCAGGACAGCATGGCGCCCAACATGTACAAGGCGCCATGCGTGAAGTTGATCACGTTGAGCAACCCGAAGATCACCGCCAGTCCCAAGCTCAACAGCGCGTAAAACGAGCCATTGATAAGCCCAATCAACATCTGGGCAGTAAATGCTTGCGGTGATACGCCAAGCAACTCAAACATGATCTATCTCCCCAACTTTCCTATCAAGAGCCGGTAACCAGCTTGCACTTGGATTGCGACAAGGGCAACGAGGCCTGATCCGCCGGGATCACACGAGCAACGGTCGCGATGTCGTTGCGGTTCTTGGACTCTTGAGGCGTCTTGACCTGCAAGAGGTACATGTCGTGCGCAAACTTGCCATCCTGACGGATAACGCCCTTGAACAAACCATCATCAATCGGTGTGGACTTCAGGTACGCCATGACTTTGTCAGAATCGTCGGTGCCAACGGCCTGTACTGCCTTCAGGTAGTTCAGGGTTGCAGAGTAAACGCCGGCCTGAACCGAGGTGGGGGCTGTGCCTTTGAAGTTCTTCATGAAGCGCTCGGCAAACTTGCGGTTAGCTTCGTCGTAGTCCCAGTACCAACCCACGGTGAAGTTCATGCCTTGGGTCTCTTGCAAGCCCAGTGCCTGAATGTCAGCGGTGAACATCAGCAGTGGCACAACCGTTTGCTTCGAACCCATGATGCCAAGCTCGGCAGCCTGTTTGATCGAGCCAATGGTGTCGCCACCGGCGTTGGCCAAGGCGATGACTTCAGCGCCTGACGATTGGGCCTGAGCCAGGTATGAAGCGAAGTCGGTGGTGTTGATGGGGTGCTTGACGCTGCCCAGCACCTTACCGCCAGCTGCGACAACCACTTGCGAGGTGTCACGCTCGAGCGTGTGACCAAACGCGTAGTCAGCCGTCACGAAGAACCAGGTTTTTTTGCCGGTGGCCACCACGGCATCGCCGGTGCCGTGAGCCAAGGCGTAGGTGTCATACACCCAGTGCACGGTGTAAGGGTTGCAACGTTCGTTGGTGATTGGCAAAGATGCGGCACCCGTGACCAGCGCAATGCGCTTCATTTGGTCAGCCACTTCCATGGCAGCCAGTGCGGAGGCAGTCGATACGTTGCCCACGATCATGTCAACGTTGTCACGCTCGAACATTTCACGAGCCTTTGAGCTCGAGAGGTCAGCCTTGGACTGGGTGTCAGCCGAGGTGATGTTGATTTTTTTGCCCAGCACGGTACCACCGAAATCAGCCACGGCCATTTCAGCAGCCACGACAGCGCCTGGGCCTTCAATGGCCGAGTAGATGCCAGATAGGTCAGTCAGCACGCCGATGTTGATGGCGTCATTGCTCAATTGTGCCGAAGCATTTGCGCCGACGGCGAGCAAAGCGCCTGCGACGACTTGGGAAATCACGGTTTTTTTCATGCGATGTCTCCTAAACACGAAGTTGGTAGTGCTGCAAATGCAGGGCTTAGACCCCTAAAAGCGTTTCAAGCTCTTTCTGGCTTTGTTCGAGCTTTTCTTTCTCAACCGTCATCACGACTTCACCGTGCTCGATCACGTAGTTTCGATCGGCAAGCTTGGACGCAAAACGGAAGTTCTGTTCCACCAGAACCACGGTGAATCCTTTTTCTTTGAGCGTGCGCACCACATCACCGAGCTTTTGCACGATCACCGGCGCCAAGCCCTCGGTGATTTCGTCAAGCAACAGCAGCTGTGCGCCGGTGCGCAAAATGCGGGCAATGGCCAGCATTTGCTGTTCACCACCAGAAAGGCGCCCGCCTGGACTGTTGCGGCGCTCCTTCAGGTTGGGGAACATGGTGTAAATCTCGTCAATCGACATGGCATCTGCGCTTGGGCCAACCATGGGTGGCAGCATCAGGTTTTGTTCGCAGGTCAAGCTCGCAAAAATGCCGCGCTCTTCGGGGCAGTAGCCAATGCCAAGCCCAGCGATCTCATGCGTGGGCTTACCAATGACTTCTGTGCCGTTGATTTTGATGGAGCCTTTGTTGGCGCCTGTCAAAGCCAAGATGGCGCGCAAGGTTGACGTGCGACCCGCGCCATTGCGCCCCAGCAGGCAAACCACTTCACCGGCATTGACCGAGAGATTGATGCCATGCAGCACATGGGACTCGCCGTACCAGGCATTGAGGTCCTTGATTTCGAGCACAGGTGTTGTAGCCATAAGTCTATTGGGTTCAGTCAGTGTGTTGGTTTCAAACAAGTCCGCCGTGACGCGCTCAAAAGCGCAACAGACGCATCAGTGGCCTTGCAGTTCGGTATCAGCAGAACCCATGTAGGCTTCCATCACTTGCGGGTTGCTGGACACGGTCTGGTAGTTACCTTCCGCGATCAACTCACCACGCTGCAGCACCGAGATCGTATCGGCGATGTTGGATACCACTTTCATGTTGTGTTCGACCATGATCACTGTACGGCCGACAGCCACTTTACGAATCAGCTCAGTCACGCGCTCAACATCCTCGTGACCCATGCCCTGAGTCGGCTCGTCAAGCAGCATGACCTCGGGGTTCATGGCCACCGTGGTGGCAATCTCCAGGGCGCGTTTACGACCGTAGGGCAGGTTCACTGCCTGCTCGTCGGCAAACTCTGCCAAGCCCACTTGCTCCAGGGCGTCAATGACTCGGTCATTCAAAATATCAAGCGATTTGTCGCTCTTCCAGAAGTGGAACGTGGTGCCCAGGCGACGTTGCAAACCGATACGAACGTTTTCCAACACGGTCATGTGAGGAAAAACGGCCGAGATCTGAAACGACCGCACAATGCCCTCACGCGCAATTTGGGAAGAGGAGTGGCCGGTAATGTCATTGCCGTTAAACAGAATCTGGCCGCGGGTTGGCGTCAGAAACTTGGTGATTAAGTTAAAGCACGTACTTTTGCCGGCACCATTGGGACCAATGATGGCGTGAATCGTGTGGCGCTTGACTTTGAGGTTCACATCGTTAACGGCCACAAAACCAAGAAATTCCTTGGTCAGGTTGCGCGTTTCGATGACGTGTTCAGTAGAGTGTTCCATAGCCCAGAGTTATACCTGACTTGAAGGTTACATATGTAGTCGACGATGTGAGGACTTTCCCTTAGTTACGGGCATTCCCCTACGCCCTTTAGGCTAAATCGCTAAAGCATGCTTGATTGCAGACTTTCCGGCTGTCACCTGATGTGCGCGACCCAAGCCGGGCATCAGGACCAGATCGCCATAAAGCAAAGCAGCCTCGCGTTTTTTTACGGCAAAAGAATCATCGGCCAATTCTCGTTTCAGGCCAGCGAGCGCCGCGCGTGCCATCATCCAGCCGCCCAAGACGTCGCCTGCCAGCATCAGCATGGGCACAGAACCAAAGTACAGGGCGGCGGCATCGGTCTTACCGTGCGCTAGCACCCAGTTGACACAATCCCGCAGGGCTTGCGCGCCCTGATGCAGTTGTTGTCCAAGTCGGGCTAGCGCTTGGTCTGGCAAACCCGCAAGCTTTGCGCCGGTGCCGTTTACCTCGTCGATCAGGGCCATCACGGCTGCCCCATCGTCACGCAAAATTTTTCTGCCGACAAAGTCATTGGCCTGAATCGCCGTGGTGCCTTCGTAGATAGTGGTAATGCGGGCATCGCGCAGGTGCTGTGCAGCACCAGTCTCTTCGACATAGCCCATGCCACCGTGCACCTGAATGCCCAGCGAAGCAATGTCTTGCGATTGTTCGGTGCACCAACCTTTGACGATCGGGATCAACACATCGACCCGGGTCTGCGCGGCAGTGGCAGTCTGTACGTCGTCGCTGGCAGCGGCGATGTCCATGTGGGCGGCAGCCTCATAGGCCAGGGCACGCATCGCTTGCACGCGACATTGCATGCTCGCGAGCATGCGTCGCACATCTGGGTGATAGGCAATCGGTGCACTCGCTGGGCCTTGGTCACCAGGGATCAAGGTTTTGCCTTGCACCCGGTCGTGGGCGTACCAAATGGCCTGCTGCAAAGCGCGTTCACCAATCGCCACGCCCTGTAGGCCGACGTTTAAGCGGGCATGGTTCATCATGGTAAACATGTACGCAAGCCCCTCATTGGGCTTGCCAACCAAGTACCCAATGGCGCCGCCATCTTCGCCGTAGCTCATCACGGCCGTTGGACTGCCGTGGATGCCAAGCTTGTGTTCCAGCGAGATGCATTTCACATCGTTGCGTGCACCGAGCGAGCCGTCTTCATTGACCAGGAACTTTGGCACGATAAAAAGCGAAATCCCTTTCACACCGGCTGGCGCATCGGGCAGGCGAGCTAGCACCAAATGGATGATGTTCTCGGTTAGGTCGTGTTCGCCGTAAGTGATGTAGATTTTGATGCCAGAGACGAGGTAATGATCGCCGTGAGGCACGGCTTTGGAGGTCACTGCTGCCAGATCGGAACCTGCTTGCGGCTCAGTCAGGTTCATGGTGCCTGCCCACTCACCAGAGACGAGCTTGGGCAAGAAGGTTTGTTTTTGTGCCTCGCTGCCATGATGATCGATGGCGTGAATGGCACCAGCCGTCAGCATCGGGCACAAGCCAAATGACATGCTGGCGCTGTGCAGCATCTCATTGGTCGCGGTGGCCAAGAGTTCAGGCAAGCCTTGCCCGCCGTGGTCAACGCTACATGCCAAGCCGTTCCAGCCGGCCTCGATGTATTGCTGATATGCCTCTTTAAAGCCGGGCGTGGTGGTGACTTCATGGCCTGATAGTTTGGCGCCGTGCTCATCGCTGACGGTATTGAGCGGCGAGATCACGCCCGAGTTGAACTTGCCGGCTTCTTCGAGCACTGCATCGATGACGTCATCAGAAAACTCTTCAAAGCCAGGCAATTGGCTGATTTTTTGTGAGTCAACGATGTGCCGAATGACAAATGCCATGTCGTCAGTGGGAGCTTGGTATTGAACAGCCATGATTCAGTTCCTCGTTCAGCCATCTGGCTGGTTTGAAGTCAAAAGAGTTTTGTAGTCATAACGCATCTGCACAAAGCATCTGATTTACCGATGCAGCAGGCCGCATAATCGTTTGCCAATCGGTTTCTGCCTGTTCACTGCGGCCAGTTTGGTGCACGCTTGTCGATAAATGCCTGCACCCCTTCGAGTGCGGTCTCATCCATCATGTTGCACGCCATGGTTTGGCCTGCTAACGCATAGGCCCGCGCAATGTTGGTTTCAATCTGCTCATAAAAAAGCCGCTTGCCCAGGCGCAGCGCCGGTGCTGGCTTTTTGAGGATTTTGTCGGCCAGGGCTTCAGTGGCTTGCGCCACCGTATCTTTGCCTACCACTTCGTTGACCAGCCCCCACTCGCATGCCTGTTGAGCACTGATAAATTCACCAGTCACCAGCATATACATCGCTTCTTTGCGACCAATGTTGCGTGACAGTGCGACCGACGGTGTTGAACAGAACAGGCCAAGGTTCACCCCCGAGACGGCAAATTTCGCTGTATCCGCTGCCACGGCCAGGTCACACATGGCAACCAACTGGCAACCCGCCGCAGTGGCCACGCCTTCGATTTGCGCGATCATGACTTGCGGCAGACGTTGAATGCCCAGCATCACGTCGCTGCATTGCTGAAAGAGCCCTTCATAGTAGTCCTGCGAAGGGGCGGCGCGCATTTCCTTTAAGTCATGGCCTGCACAAAACGCCTTGCCAGCGCCAGCCAGGATGACGACCTTGACACCGTCATCCTCGGTAAGCGCATCGAGTTCAGTCTTTAGCGCAGCCAGCATCGATTCAGACAGGGCGTTAAATGCGTCCGGGCGGTTTAGCGTCAGTCGCACCAATCCTGGTTTGATGGTTTGTCTGACCAGCAGCTCGTTCATGCTCGTCTCCTCATACTGGTGGTTTGGTAGTCTATTTGGTGGTTTTAACTGTCGATGGCTTTGGCTGAACCGGCCTGCTTGCGCAGTTCAAACTTCTGGATCTTGCCGGTCGATGTCTTGGGGACTTCGCCAAATATCACAGCTCTGGGCACCTTGAAGTGGGCCAGGTGTTCCTTACAAAACTTCACGATGTCTTGATCAGTCACTTTTGAGTCGGGCTTGAGTTCAATGAATGCGCAAGGCGTCTCACCCCACTTGGGGTCGGGCATGGCCACCACCGCGGCGGCCAGCACGGCCGGATGCCGGTACAGGATGTCCTCTACTTCAATCGAGGAGATGTTCTCGCCACCTGAGATGATGATGTCCTTGCTGCGATCTTTAATTTTCACATAACCATCTGGGTATTGCACAGCCAAGTCACCGGAGTGAAACCAGCCGCCTGCAAATGCGGCGTCGGTGGCTTTGGGGTTCTTGAGGTAACCCTTCATCGCAATGTTGCCGCGAAACATGATCTCGCCCATGGTCTCACCGTCCCAGGGCACCGGTTGCATGGTTTGCGGATCGAGCACGCGCACATCCGCCTGCAAGTGATAGCGCACGCCTTGACGTGAATTCAGTCGTGCCCGCTCGGATATGTCCAAGCTATCCCATTCATCGTGCTTGACGCACACCGCCGCAGGCCCATAGACCTCGGTCAGGCCATAGACGTGGGTGAGTTCAAAGCCAAGCTTTTCCATGCCTTCGATCATGGCCGCCGGTGGTGCAGCACCCGCGACCATGGCTTTGACACCCGATGGCACGCCGGCTTTCATTTGATCAGGTGCGTTAATTAACAAGCTATGCACGATGGGTGCTGCGCAGTAGTGGGTCACGCCATGGGCACGAATCAGATCAAATATCGCCTGTGCTTCCACTTTGCGCAGGCAGACGTTGACGCCCGCGCGCGCGGCCACGGTCCATGGGAAGCACCAGCCATTGCAGTGAAACATCGGCAAGGTCCACAGATAAATCGGGTGGCGCCCCATGTCCCATTCCAGAATGTTGGAAATGGCGTTGGTGGCTGCTCCGCGGTGACTGTAGACCACACCCTTGGGGTCACCGGTGGTGCCCGAGGTGTAGTTCAGGCAAATGGATTGCCATTCATCGGTTGGCAACACCACCTCAAACCCGGGGTCACCCGATGCAATCAAATCTTCATAAGACGTGGGGCTAAGTCCAGCTGGCGCAACAAACGGCTCGTCCTGCGCTTCAAACACCATGGGCTCGCGACCATGGTCTTTCTTTAAGATCTCGAGCGCTTCGCGCATGACTTTTGCAAACTCGCTATCGACAATCACGAGCTTGGCCTCGCCATGGTTGAGCATAAAGGCGATGCTCGCTGCATCAAGCCGGGTGTTTAAACTGTTTAAGACCGCACCGGCCATGGGCACGCCGAAGTGCGCTTCGACCATGGGTGGGGTGTTGGGCAGCATCACCGCCACGGTGTCACCCGTGGTGATGCCCGCTTTTTGTAGGGCGCTCGCTAAGCGGCGGCAGCGCATAAAGGTCTGAGACCAGTTCTGGCGCAACTCACCATGGACGATGGCCAGCTTTTCCGGGAAGACAAGTGCAGCGCGCTCGATAAATGAAATCGGCGACAGCGCGACGTGGTTGGCTGGGGTTTGGTCCAGACCTTGAACGTACATGTGATTGGCAGGCAAGGTCGGTATGGTGCGCACCGTGGACATGGTTTAAAACTCCGAAGGCTGATGTCTGGTTGTGTTGGATGTAACTGATTTATCCATCCACTTTACACCCGCGCAGGGAAATTTTCAGGGGCTGAACTTGCCGGTATGGGCGTATGACTAAAACAACACAGCCCGCGTTTGCGCGGGCTGTGGCTACTTCAGGCATGGATTCAATGGCCTGGTTGGCAATCCTAATACCGGTCTGGCACGATCATTTCACGCGGTACTGGGTGGCGGTGATAGTCTGGGTTGTGCACCCTTTCAGGCAATACCACTTCAGGGTGGTCGATTTCCTCATAGGGGACTTGCGTTAACAGATGGGCAATGCAATTTAAGCGAGCACGCTTTTTGTCATTGCCTTCGACGATCCACCAGGGTGCTTCTGGGATATGGGTCCGCTCGAGCATTTCTTCCTTGGCGCGGGTGTAGTCCTCCCAACGGCGGCGCGATTCGAGGTCCATGGGGCTAAGTTTCCATTGCTTTAACGGATCTTTGATGCGCATGGTGAATCGGGCGTGCTGCTCTTCGTCAGTGATCGAGAACCAGTACTTGATCAGAATGATGCCAGCGCGAACCAGCATTTTTTCAAACTCAGGTACCGTCCTAAAAAACTCCTCGCGCTCGTCTGCCGTACAAAACCCCATCACGGTTTCAACACCGGCGCGGTTGTACCAGCTGCGGTCAAACAGCACCATTTCACCACCAGCTGGCAGCTGACTGACGTAACGCTGGAAGTACCACTGGGTTTTCTCTCGCTCGCTCGGCGCAGGCAAGGCGACCACGCGGCAAACCCGGGGGTTCAGGCGCTGGGTGATGCGCTTGATCGAGCCGCCCTTGCCAGCGGCGTCACGGCCTTCGAACAAGACCACGACTTTGAGCTTTTTGTGGGCGACCCAGTCTTGCAATTTAACGAGCTCGCCTTGCAGACGAAACAGTTCCTTAAAGTACAGCCGCCGGTTGATGGCGTGCTCGGATTCTTCACCTTGTGGCGGCACGGCCAGTAAAAGCTCGTCGAGCCGATCGTCATCGAGCTCCATTTCGAGTTCTTCATCAAAGCCGTCCATGCGGTCTGCTTCGAGTCGCTCGTGGTAGGTGGGGGTGGGTTTATCTGACATGGCTAAAATTTTCCAAGTTGGCGGGCATGGCCCTCGGGCCGATCAAAGATGGATCAATGGTATGTAGATTGTGTGACTAATGCATGACAAATGACCGCTTTTACCGAATCTGCCGCATGTTTAAATGGGGCTCTAGTAGACGAGCCATGTTCATATTCAAATAAAGTCAATAAACAAAGCCATTAAACAACTTATGCAAATCGATTTCATGCGTTACGTGCTGTCAGTCACGGTGGTCGCTGGCTTGGTTCTCCTGTCTGGCTGGGTGCTCGTGCCGTTCATGGCGGGCGGTGTTTGGGCTGCCATGATTGTGGTGGCAACCTGGCCCATACTCATCGGCTTGCAGCGTCTCTTGGGCGGCAGCCGGGTGCTGGCCACGCTGGTGATGACTTTGGCCATTGTGTTGCTGCTCATCATGCCGTTGTGGCTGGCGATCACCGCTGTCATTGAGCATAGTGCAGAGGTCTCTGCCTGGGTGCGGCAGATCATTGCGCAGGGTGTGCCACGTGCGCCCGAGTGGGTCTCGAGCTTGCCCGTGATTGGCGATCGGGTTGCGGCCACCTGGAATGACCTGGCTTCGCACGGAACGAGCGAATTGTTTCAGCAATACGTCGGGCCACATTTGGCCGGAGCAGGTCAATGGGCGTTGGCCCACGTGGGTGGCTTGGGCGGCGTGTTGATTTCTTTCTTTCTGATGGCGGCACTCTCTGCTGTGATGTACATGCAAGGCGAACAGGGTGCCGAACTGCTGCGACGTCTGGGTGAGCGACTGGGCGGACCGGGTGGGCGGGCCGCCGTGACTTTGACAGGACAGGCGATTCGCAGTGTGGCCTTGGGTGTGTTTGTGACAGCGCTGGTGCAAAGTCTATTAGGCACCTTGGTGTTGGCCATTGCTGGCATTCCCTACGCCGGGTTCCTGGGGGCCGTGATGTTGTTGCTTTGTGTGGCCCAGGTAGGACCCTCACTGGTGATGGTGCCAGCGGTGGTGTGGATGTTCTGGCAGGGTGACTCGATGGCCTGGTCAGTCTTTTTGGCGGTCACGAGCACGGTGGTGATCATGCTGGACAACTTTTTACGTCCCTGGCTGATTAAGCGTGGTGCTGACTTGCCGCTGCTTTTGGTGCTGCTGGGCGTAATCGGTGGTTTGCTGACGTTTGGCTTGATTGGTATTTTCGTGGGGCCGGTGGTGTTAGCGGTCACCTATACGCTGATGATGGCGTGGCTTGCCCGAGGCACACCGGATCACCTCGATCAGGCTTAGATCGGACATAGATTGGGCTTACAGCAAAAATACCGTCGCCAAGCCCAGGAAAATAAAAAAGCCCAGCGAATCGGTTGCAAACGTCAAGAGCACCGAGGATCCCATGGCGGGATCCTTGCCGAGACGGGAGCGCACCATGGGCACGAGCACACCCACCATGGCGCCCACCAGCATGTTGCAGATCATGGCCGCCATCATCACCAGCGCGACTGGCACAGATTCTGAAATCCACCAGGCGAAGCCGCCAGCGGCGAAGCTGCCCATGGTGCCCACCATCAATGTCACGGCCATCTCGCGTTTGATCAATTGCCAAGCGTTTTGCGAGGTCACTCGGCCAACGGCCAAAGCCCGGATGATCAATGTCATGGTCTGGTTGCCGGAATTGCCGCCAATGCCCGCGACAATTGACATCAGAAACGCCAACACAACAATGTGGCTCACCGTGTCTTCAAAGCGCGACGCCACAAACGCCGCGATGCCAGCAGTGCACAGGTTCAGAAAGAGCCACGGCGCGCGGTTGCGAATGCCGCGCATGACGGGCGCAAAGATATCCTCTTCCTGCATCCCGGCACGTGAGAGTGCCTGCTCGTCAGAGTCTTCACGGATCACGTCCACCACATCGGCGATGGTGACTCGCCCGATGAGTCTGCCACGGCGATCAATCACGGGTGCAGACACGAGGTCATAGCGCTCAAACGCTTGGGCGGCTTCGGCGTCCGCGTCCATGGGGTCTAGCGTCAGGTAGTCCGTGCTCATCACATCGCGCACGGTGGCCTCTGGGTCACTGACGAGCAGTGCTGAGAGCGACAACGTGCCCAATAGCTTGTCGGTGCGGTCCACCACAAATATCTGGTCCGTGTGGTCAGGCAGTTCTTCTTGGCGGCGCAGGTATCGCAACACGACTTCAAGCGTGACGTCATCTCGCACCCGGACCATTTCAAAGTCCATGATGCCGCCCACGCTATCTTCAGGGTAGCCCATGGCCTCGATCAGTTGTGCACGCTCTTTGGGTGTGAGGCCTTTCTGTACCTCTGCCACCACATCGGGCGGCAGGTTGGCGATGAGATCGGCAATCTCATCGGCATCCATGTTTTCCGTGGCGGCTACCAGGTCCGCCCGATCCATGGTCTCGATCAGTGACTGCCTAACCCAATCAGCCACTTCCAGCAGCACGTCGGCATCGAACTCTGCACGCACCAGTTGCCAGATCATCTGGCGGTCTTCTTTGGGCAATGACTCCAAAATAAAGGCGATGTCGGCCGGGTGCAGTGAGTTCACCAGCGAGCGCAACTCGTTTTCGTGCTGACGATGCAGGAGGTTTTCGATCAACGGGCCACGTTCATCACCATCTTCTTGCTTGTGCACCAGGTGTTCGACCAAGGCATGGCGGCGCAACTGATCCTGTACGCGCGTGAGCGCCAGTTGCGCATCTTCCGGGTCGAGTCGACGAGCCACCCGGTCTTCGTGCTCGTCGTGTTCTGCTTGCGCCATGCCGTTATTTTCCGATGCTGCTGTTGTGTCTTGATGCTGCTCTTAAGCCTGTCGCTCGAACCAGCGTTCAACGATCTTGGCCCACAGTGTGCCGCCAAGCGGCAGCAACTCGTCGTTAAAGTCGTACGAGCCGTTGTGCAGCATGCAGGGGCCCAGGCCGTGGCCGGCATCGCGATGGTCACCCATGCCGTTACCAATCCACAGGTAGCACCCAGGCACTTTCTCCAGCATGTAGGCAAAGTCCTCGGCGCCCATGGTGGGTACCACGCGTGCGTTGACATTGTCTGGCCCGACGATTTCCCGCATGACGTCGACGCAAAACGCGGTCTCAGGCTCGCTGTTGATGGTGGGCGGGTAATTGCGCTTGAAAGTCAGTTTGCCCTCGCAATTCATTGCCCGGCAGGTGTGCTCGACAATCTCGCCCATGCGCCGCTCAATCAGGTCCAGTGTCTCATTGGTAAAGGCACGAACCGTGCCCAGCAGTTTGGCGTCCGTGGGGATCACATTCATGGCGCTGCCGGCGTGAAACTGGGTGACGCTAACCACACCCGCCTCAAGCGGGTGACAGTTGCGGCTCACAATGGTTTGTAGCGTCTGAGCGACATTGACCCCAGCCATGATAGGGTCGTTCCCCAAATGAGGCATGCCGCCGTGGGCGCCCTTGCCGACGATGTCAATCACAAATTCGTTGCTTGATGCCATGATTGGGCCGGGTGTGACACCAAATGTCCCAGTCGCCAGTCCAGGCCAGTTATGCATGCCAAACACGGCTTGCATCGGGAATTTTTCAAATAGGCCATCTTCAATCATGCGCTTGGCGCCACCAGCACCTTCTTCAGCGGGCTGGAATATCAGGTATACCGTGCCCGCGAAATCGCGGTGTTGTGACAGGTAGCGCGCGGCGTTTAGCAGCATGGCCGTGTGGCCATCGTGACCGCAGCCGTGCATGGTTCCCGGATGCTGGCTGGCGTGATCAAAGGTATTGAGCTCCTGCATGGGCAGAGCGTCCATGTCGGCTCTAAGCCCAATGGCGTTGGCTTTGTCATGCGCCCGGGTGCCATCAATGGTGCCCACCACACCGGTGCCACCGAGGCCTCGGTGAATCGGGATGCCCCAGTCCGTCAGGAGTTTGGCCACCAAATCGGAGGTTCTTTGCTCTTGATAGGCGAGCTCGGGGTGGGCGTGAATATCACGCCGCACCGCCCTGATCTCATCTTGCCACTGTAAAAAAGG
>CAZLFB010000055.1:0-63177 GCA_964558695.1 uncultured Orrella sp. | reverse complement strand
TGACGGTGACGGACTCCAGTGGGGCGACGGACACACAGAATGTGACGATCACGGTGACGGGCACCAATGATGCACCGGTGATCACCGATGGGCCAGATGAGTTCGGTGGTTATGTCGATCGAGTCGTGACAGTCACAATCGTAGGCAAGGATAGTGTCCTGACGAGCGCGATTCCCAAGCCAACTCCAATTCTTGTTACTTATGAAGCTCCCAATCCTCTGGAGGAAGCGGAAGAGGTCGAAGGAGCAGGTGAACGACGTGAGGCAATCGGGCAGTATGCCACCATGGCACGTTTTAAGTCATCCGGTATCGATTTGGCGAAACGGGCAGATGAAAATAGAAGCGAACCGCTGCTTACACCATCGACAGTGAATCCGTCATTGGTCGACACGAGTTCAATGCCGCTGCGCAATACACTTATCCCTCCCGATGCCTTGCCAGACATTGAGAGCCGTGTTCAGTACCAGTTACCTGAGGGTACTTTCATGGGCGGTGAAGGTGCGATTTGGCTGCAGGCAACTCAAAGAGACGGCTCTCCATTGCCTGCATGGATCCAATTTGACAATGCAACAGGCAGGTTGGAGGCGACTGTTCCGGAAGGTCTGTCCGAGCCGGTCGAAATCAAAATCGAAGCCCGCGATGCCAACGGCGACAAAGCCGAGACTATTTTTAGGGTTCAACCACGGGGTGATAGCCTCAGTTTTGTTGGAAAGCCTTCGTTGACTGCGCAGTTGCAGCACATGATTCAGCAACAAATGTGAGCAGCAAGGATATAAAAGTGACAACCAAAAAAGTCAGCATAAGCACGACAAAACAAGCAGGAGGTCTAGTTGTAATCTGTTTGCTGATGGCGGGGTGTTCAGTTACACCCGAACCCATCACAAAAGCAGAGCAAGACGCGTTGCTTGCCCAAGACCGTCTGACCGCCTTCAAAGACGTCGAGCCAGTGGGTCCCCAACTGACTTTACATGAGGCGGTGGCTCGGGGCTTAAAGTACAACCTTGAGCACCGTGCACGGCGCATGGAGCAAGCCATTGCCATCGGGGCAGCGGAGATATCGAGTTATGACATGTTGCCGCAAATCACGGCCAATGCGGGCTATAACTATCGTAATAACTATTTTGTGACGGAAGCGGTTGGTTACTACTCGGGTAACCCGTCCTTGTCCGAGCCATTTGTTAATTCATCCAAGGATTATTGGGTGGGTGGGGCGATGCTCAGTTGGAACCTGCTGGATTTCGGGGTGAGTTATTACACCGCCAAACAGAACGCAGATCGCGTGTTGGTGGCATCCGAGAAACGACGCCGGGTGATGCACTTGTTAGCGCAAGACATTCAGATCGCGTATCTGCGCGCGGCAAGCGCCCAGAAGCTCAAAGATGACATCGAACGCACCATCAAGACCGCCACCTTGGCGCTGTCCCAGATACAACAGGGTCGCAACGAGGGCTTGAGCAACCCGCTTGACACTTTGCGTTACCAGAAGGCGGTGCTCGACAATCTCAAAATTCTCGAGACGATTGAACAAGAACTCGCCACCGCGCGGGTGGAGTTAAACGAGCTCATCAACCTGCCACCGAACTCGCAGTATTTGTTAGAAGATCCCGACATGTTGCTGCCACCGGATTCCTATGCTGAAACGCCGGTTGAGGAGTTTGAGGTTAGGGCGCTGGCGCACAATGCTGATCTGAAGGAGGGTATCTATAACGCGCGTATCGCCATGGTAGAGACTCGCAAGTCGATGTTGCGGCTGTTGCCGGGGCTTTCATTCAATGTGGGCCCTCAGGTGACCGACAACCAGTTCTGGATCAACCAGAATTGGGTTGAGGGTGCCGCACAATTTAGCTTTAACCTTTGGAACATTTTGCTTGCCCCCAAGGTGCGTGCTCAAGCCGATGCCAACGAGGCACTTGCTGTGAACAATCGCATGATTGTGCAGATGGCGGTGGTGAGCCAGGTCTATCTGTCTAAAATCGACCTCGACAACGCTTACAAACTGTATCGCCGTTCTGCACAAATCGACCAGGTTGACTCGCGCATTGCTGGCATCACGGCACGCAATGAGCGCGAGGGCACCGCCAGCAAGGCCGAGCGCGTGGCAGCCGATGCGTCAGCCATTCTAAGCAAGCTGCGCAAATACCAGGCATTGGCAGCACTGTATGCCGCAAGCTCCCGTCTGCAGGCGACTGCAGGCCTTGAGCCCGATATTGGCAGTGTTGATGACATGAGCCTTCGCGACCTGTCCGCTATCGTGCGCCAGACCTATCAGCAGTGGAATGAAGGTCAGTTACCATCGGTGGATCTCATGGCCACTAGCGCCCAACAGGAGCCAGCTGCCCTAGAACAGACAGAGCCAGAAACGCGAGCGCAGCCTGAACGCGTTCGCATGTCCTTAGATGAAACCACGCTCGTGCGATAAAAGGGAAAGTTGATGCACAAGTTTGTAGGTTGGCTGTTGGCGTTGTTACTCGTGGTGGCGTTTGCCGCCATCGAGTGGCGACCGTGGGAGTGGTTAAGCAACTCCGCTAGTCAGGCTCAGACAGCGGCTGTAGGTAGCGATGTGGTTGTTGGGGTAGATGACGCGGTTAGGGATGCTGCAGGTCGGGTGACCGGTGAGGTGACAGACAAGTTGGCCGCAATGGTGGCCCCTGCACCCGTGATACAACCACCATCAAGTGTTAGTCAGACGCTCGAGACAATTGACGGTCAGCGCCCGGCGATTCGGGCGCAGCTAACGCCGGTTCGCTACACCACGCTGGCAGCTGAGATCAACGCCAAGGTGCAGAGTCTGCCCTTCAAAGAAGGTCAGGCGTTTGAGTCAGGTGCCGCGCTTGTGGTGTTTGACTGCGTTATACAGAAGGCTCAGTTAGCGCGCGTGCAGGCTGAGCTTGAGATTGCGCAGCGCAATGCGCAGACTAATGATCGGTTATTAAAGCTTGGTAACATCAGCCGGGTTGAAGCTCAGAACGCGCTGTCTGAGGCGTCGCGGGCGCAAGCGCAGGTCGATGAGCTGTCTGCGATTGTCAGCAAATGCCAAATTGCAGCACCCTATAGCGGCAAAGTCGCTGAGCAGCGTGCGCGTGTTGAGCAATTCGTTCAAGTCGGCCAGCCAGTGCTTGAAATTCTGGATGACAGTGGATTAGAGCTTGAATTTATTGCGCCCTCGAGGTGGGCGCCATGGCTTAAGCCCGGGCATGCCTTCACCATTGAGATCGACGAGACTGGCAAGACCTATCCGGCAGTGGTCACCAGAGTGGCCGCGCGTATTGATTCGGTGAGCCAGACTTTTAAGGTGGTGGCCCAAATCGATGGCGAGTTTGCTGATCTAACGCCTGGCATGAGTGGCACCATCACGGTGAGCCCGCCATGAGTTCGGCTGACGCGCTCATGGGGTTGGCGCGTCGAGCTCGTCGTGCTGAAGACGAGGCCACGCTGCGCTTTATTCTGACCAACGAAACCTACAGTCTTGCCACGTATCAGGTAGCACTGCTTTGGATCGAGGGCGAGGGTGTGGTCTCGCAGTCAGGCGTCTCTCATATTGAGCGTACCTCGCCATTTGTGCTCTGGGCCGACCGGGTTTGTATGGCACTTTGTCAACAGACTGAGCCCTCGGTGGTGGCGCCCGCCATGATCGATGCTGCCGATGTGCCGCAGTGGAGCGAATCGTTGCCGCCTAGGGCGTTGTGGCTGCCATTTGAAATGGGCTCGGACAGTCCGGGCAAAAGCACCAAGGCAGGACTTCTATTGGCACGTGATGAGTCCTGGAGTCCAGCTGAGATAGCCTTGTTGGCGGAGTGGATCGAGGTCTGGACCCAGGCCTGGCAGTTGCAGTACTCTCCTTCCGTGCGCAAGCGGTTTGCCCGCGGCTGGCGTTGGCTGAGTCACTTAACGCCCGCCAAGAAGGTCATCTACGGTGCACTGCTATTGGCATTTCTGTTCTTTCCTGTGCGCCTGACGATTCTGGCGCCTGCGGAGCTCGTGCCGCGTGATCCCTCGGTCATCCGGGTACCGATTGAAGGGGTGGTTGAGGAGTTCTTTGTGGCGCCCAATGATCGCGTACAGACCGGCCAGGCGCTCTTTAAGCTAGACCTAACCGCACTGACGAGCAAGCTGCAACTTGCACGCCAGGAGATGCAAATTGCGTCCGCTGAATACCGTCAAAGTGCTTTGCAGTCGCTAACCGACCCCAAAAGCCGCTCGATGCTCACGCCGCAAGAAGGCCGGGCACTGGAGCGTCAGCTCGAAGCCGAGTATCTGGAGAAGTTGCTGCAAAAGGCCCAGATTCAGTCACCACGCGAAGGCGTGGTGATCTTCGATGATCCACTCGAGTGGGTCGGGCGTCCGGTGGTGGCGGGCGAGAAAGTGATGGTGGTGGCCGCAGAAGACGACATGGAGATCGAGGTCTGGGTGCCACTGAATGAAGCCATTGAACTTGAGCCCGATGCGCCGGTGACGCTTTACTTAAACACCGCTCCATTTGCGCCTGTACGCGGTGAGTTGCGCTATCTTGGCCATGAGGCAGTGGCTAGACCCGATGGCAGTTATGCCTATCGTATGCGAGCACGCATCACCGACCCAGGCCGTGCCGCGCGCATTGGCCTGCGTGGCACGGCCAAGGTGGCTGGCGAGTATGTGACCTTCTCGTACTGGGTGTTGCGCAAACCAATTGTGGCCTTGCGCCAGTTCCTGGGGATCTGAGCATGGCAGCGGTGTTGCCGCCTATGGTGACGCAGGAGGCAAACGCAGCTAGGGTCAAGCTGCGGGAGGATCTGACGCTACACCGGGGGCCTTCGGACGTGCATGGGGCACCGACCTGGACCTTGCACGATCCAGCTCGCAACCAGTACTTCTCAATCGACTGGCTGGCCTTCGAGGTGCTTGCGCGCTTGTCCTTAGGCAGTAGCATGGCAGTGGCCCAAGCGATTAGTTGTGACACGGTCCTGGACGTTGATGAAGACGAAGTCAAGGGTGTGTTTCAGTTTCTGGCTGACAACGAACTGACCGAGCGCCACGACAGCGAAGGCGTTCAGTTTCTGGCGGCGCGCCGGGCACAGCGCCACAGGAGCATGTCACAGCACCTGGTGCACAGCTATCTTTTCTTTAGGGTGCCTATCCTGCGCCCGGATGCGTGGCTTACCCGTGTGGCACCAGGGCTTGCCTTCTTTTTTAGCAAGACCTTCGCCATGCTCACGTTGTTGGCTCTGGCACTGGGCCTGTGGGGTGTACATCGCCAGTGGCCCACCTTCTCGGCCACGCTCGTCGATACCTTCAGCCTCCAAGGACTATTGGCCTATGCGGGGGCCTTGATTGCCGTGAAATTTATCCACGAACTTGGTCATGCCTTAACGGCCAAGCGCATGGGGTGCCGGGTGCCCACCATGGGCATTGCGTTTTTAGTGATGTACCCCATGGCCTATACCGATGTCACGGAGTCCTGGAAGCTGGATTCACATCGCAAGCGTCTGAAGATCGCTGGCGCTGGCATCATGACGGAGATGGTGATTGCCGCCTGGTGTCTCCTGCTGTGGACTGTATTGCCAGAGGGGCCCGTGCGTGGCGTGGCGTTTTTTTTAGCGACCACCTCACTAACGGCCACGCTCTTGATTAACGCCAGCCCGTTCATGCGATTTGATGGGTATTTCATTTTGTGCGACCTGACGGGCATGCCCAACCTGCATGCACGCAGCTTTGCGATGGCACGCTGGTGGCTAAGAGAAAAGCTTTTTCTCTTTGGCGACCCGATGCCCGAGGAGGCTGATACGCGCAAGCGTCGTGCCATGGTGCTGTTTGCCTGGGTGACCTGGATTTATCGGTTCGTGGTGTTCTTGGGGATTGCGATCCTGGTTTACCAATTCTTCTTTAAGGCACTGGGCATTGTGCTGTTTGTCGTCGAGATCTGGTACTTCGTGGCAAGACCGATTGTTGCGGAGCTTATGGTTTGGCGCAAGCGCTTAAAGCAACCAGGTGCTGAATCACTCCTCGATCAGGTCGGTGGCGGAGAGGTTCATGAGAACCGGGCTCACAAGCCACCTCGCAAGCGTCGCCCGATTGTGTATGTGGCCTGGGGCCTGTTTCTGCTTCTGGTGGTGCCATTTGATGTGACGATCAATGCGCAAGGCGTGCTTAAACCGGCACGCAGCATGGAGGTGATTGCTGGCGTGCCAGCGCAGGTGGTCACGCTGCCACCGGTCATGGGCGCGCAGCTTGCAGCCGGGGCAGTCATTATGCAAATGAGCTCGCCAGACGTTGAGCACCGCATTGGTTTGCTGCAAGCGCGGGTTGAGATACTGGCGCGACATGCGGCCGCAGCGGGGTTTGATGCCAGTGCGAAGGCTGAGCAGGCGATCTTGCGCGAGCAGCTAACCGCGGCACAAAAGGAGCTGGCGGGTCTGTTGGCGCAAAGCCAGCGACTGGTCCCCGTGGCACCGTTTGCCGGACAGGTCATGGATGTGATGCCCGACATCCATGTTGGCGACTGGGTGCCCAAGGGCGAGCGGCTAGCCACCTTTGCGGACCCATCGTCCTGGGTGGTTGACACCTATGTGCAAGAGTCAGATCTGGAACGCCTGTCGGTGGGCAATTGGGCGCGGTTTGTGCCGGATGCGCCCGGGCTGCCTGCGATGAATCTGAAGGTCGTTGAGGTCGACGAGGATGCCAGCCGCACATTGCTAGACCCTGAACTAGGGGCTCAGGCCGGGGGCGATGTGTTGGTGCGCCAGAGCGGCCAAAGCCTGATACCGGAGCGTTCGGTGTTTCGAGTGCGGCTTCAAGTACACGGTGACCCCGGCATGGTCTCGACTGGCCATATCCGTGGCAGTGTGGCGATACTGGGCTGGCCGCGCTCGCTGTTTGGTGAGTTCTTGCGAGGCATGTTCACGACAGTGGTGCGCGAGATGGGGTTTTAGGAACACTTCATTCACAGCCGACCAAGTTTAGGTTTCCCCCTGACCTGAGCGCACCAGCGCCTCGATCTCTTTGCGGTCCACCGGCACCCCACGGGTAATGAGCTCACAACCTGACTCAGTCACCACCGCATCGTCTTCAATGCGAATGCCAATGTTCCAGAAACGCTCGGGCGCACCAGAGCCCGGGGTAATGTATAGCCCGGGTTCGATGGTCAGCACCATGCCGGGCTCAAGCGGGCGCCAGTCTGGCTCACCGGTGTCAACCTCAGTCAGGCGGTAGGGACCCGCGTCATGCACGTCTAACCCCAGCCAATGGCCAGTGCGGTGCATGTAGTAGGGTCGGTAAAGTCCCTGTTCAATGGCGGTCTGCAAGCTGCCTTCGATGATGCCCTCGTCAATTAAACCTTGGGTCAGCACCTTGACGGCGGCGTCATGGCCGGCGTTAAACGACAGGCCGGGGGCCGTGTTGGCGGTGGCCGCGTCTTGGGCAGCCAGCACAATGTCGTACAGGGTAGCTTGTTCAGGCGTGAATCGTCCGCTAGCCGGAAATGTGCGGGTAATGTCCGAGGCGTAGCCATGGAGCTCGCAACCCGCGTCAATGAGTACAAGGTCCTTCTCAGCAATTCTGCTCGCGCCCGCGGCGTGATGCAAGGTGCAGGCGTTCGCGCCAGTTGCCACAATGGTTTCATACGCAGCGGCTTGTGCGCCTTCGCGTAAAAATACCGCCAAAAGCTCAGCTTCCAGTGCGCGCTCAGTGATGCCCGGTTTTATCGCCCGCATCGCTGCGCAGTGGCCCATGGCAGCGATGCGGGCTGACTCACGCATGACCGCAAGTTCGTGCGGGTCTTTGATCAGGCGCTGATGGCTAATCGTGGGTGTCAAGTCAATCCAGTGCGTAGGCACTTGCTTGATGCCCCTGGCTTTTTGGCGAGCGGCATTGACCCAGCGCTGCAGTTGGCTTGCCAGTTCTGGGAAGCTGCTGCGATGCAGCGGCGCAAATAATTTGGCGTGGCCACAGAGCTGGTCGGCGATCCAGTGATCGATCTCATCGACTGAGGCCGCACCATCCAAACCAAACGCCTCTTGGGCTGCGTCAGGGCCCCAGCGTTTGCCGTCCCAAGTTTCAGACTCAGGGTTCTTGGGTTGGCATAGCAGCCAGGTTTGGGTGGTTTCACCCGCACGGGCCACAATCGCCAGCCACGCATTCGGTTCAGTAAAACCGCTCAGATAGTAGAACTGGCTATCAAAGCGAAACGGGTAAGTGGCGTCTGCATTGCGCGTGCGTGGGCTGCCCGTGGGTATCAGTGCGATGCCGCCGCCTTGGGCTCGCATAGAGATGGCCAAACGTTCGCGTCGGTCTTGATAGACCGTGATGTCGTGCAATGGACCAACGAGTGACATGTTTTGTTGCTCTTCGGATTGGAAATTATGGGAATTCGAGCGCGCTTGACGTCTCATACTACAATTTATGCAACTGAATTGGAATCATGCACGATGGATGTCTTGTCCTGGCTAGTGCCCTGGGAGTTTTCCCCGTCATTGTTGATCGCTTTTGCGGTTGGCATTGTGTTGTTTGTGCGTGGCCAGCGGGTGCACAAAGTCAACATGTCGCGCAAGATCCTGTTCTGGACGGGTGTGGTGTTGCTTTACCTGTCGATGCATACCTTGCTCGATTACTACGCCGAACGCATGTTTTTTATGCACCGCATCCAGCATCTGGTACTTCACCATGCAGGGCCTTTGATCTTAATGGCAGCCTACCCGGGTTCAGTCATGCGGGCTGGCTTGCCCTTGTCCTGGCGCCACAAGCTTAGGCGTTTTAACGAAACGCTGACCGGGCGGGCGATTATTGCAGTGTTGACCAATCCAATCTTTGTGCCAGCGTTGTTTGTGTTTTTGGTGATTGTCTGGCTGATTCCGTCAGTGCAGTTCTACTCCATGCTGGACTGGCGTTTGTACCGCGTTATGAACTGGTCAGTCGTCATCAGTGGGTTCATGTACTGGAACCTGATTCTTGACCGCCGCCCGTCGCCGCCCGCGGCCATGTCACCTGGTGGTCGTGTGGTCTCACCGATTGTCACCATGGCCCCGCAAATGGTTGCTGGTGCGATCATTGCCTTTACCGAGCGTGATCTTTATCCCCTATTTGATCTATGTGGTCGTGCCATTGCCATGTCAGCCATTACAGACCAAGCCATTGGTGGTTTGACCATGTGGATTCCAGCTGCCATGACAGAGGTGGCGGGCCTTTTGATTGCTTTGCGCAACCTGATGCGCTTATCTGCCAAGGGTCGCTGGGGCAAGGGCCCACCGCCGGCCAAAATCACGCCAACGCCAGCACCTGGGTGAGGGTTGCCTGCTTAGCCAGGTTTTGAATTAGGCAAATCAGAGAGCCAATTAAGGCTCTAAGCCATGGTACTTTTTGCCGTACGCCACGGTGGCAGAAAACATACCAGCCTTACTGCCACAATCGTAGCGCGTGCCTTCGTAACGATGCGCAAACACGGGCTTTTCTGCCATGAGCGAGGCAATGCCGTCGGTTAATTGAATCTCGCCGCCAGAGCCCGCCTGTGTACGACGCAGATGTTCAAAAATGGCTGCATCGAGCACATAGCGACCCACAACAGCCAAGGTTGACGGCGCAACATCGGGGGCAGGCTTCTCTACGATGGCATTGACCCGTTCCGTGCGGTCATCGACCCGGGTGCTAGAGACAATACCGTACTTGTCTGTGTCTTTGCGCGCGACTTCCTGCACGCCGAGGATGCTGCCCTGATGGGTCAGCGCTGCGTCAATCAGTTGCGACAAGACGGGTTTGTCCGCGTCAATCAGGTCATCAGCCAGCAATACGGCAAAGGGTTCATCGCCCACAGCGGGTGCTGCTGTGAGCACCGCATGACCAAGCCCCAAGGGTGCCGTTTGGCGAATGTAGATGCAGCTGACGTGCTCTGGCAGAATGTTTTTAACCACAGCCAGCATCGCCTGCTTGTCTTTTCTGGCGAGCTCCATTTCAAGCTCAGGCGCTGAGTCAAAATGGTCCTCAATGGCGCGTTTGCTTCGCCCCGTCACAAAAATCAGCTCGGTAATGCCAGCCGCCACGGCTTCTTCGACCGCATATTGGATCAAGGGCTTGTCAACCACGGGTAGCATTTCTTTGGGCATGGCTTTGGTGGCCGGTAAAAATCGGGTGCCAAGACCTGCAACGGGGAAAACGGCTTTTCTGACGGGGCGCATGGGTTGTTTCCGGAACTATCATCAATGCCCAGTATCATAACCAAATCATGTTAACTATGCCCTCGTCCGTGAAGCGTAAGTTTGCCGCTGTCGTTTTGGCGACCTTGACCCCTGCGCTGGTTTCAACGCCCATTCTGGCGCAGCCCATGGGTCTGCCCAGCATTGGCGCGGCCAGTGGCTCGGATTTGTCGCCTGCGCTTGAGCGCGCGCTTGGCGATCTGATCATTGCCCAAGGCCGGCGCGACCCGACGTATGTACATGATGCCGAGATTAATCAGTATCTGAACGACATGGGCAAGCGGCTCTCGCGCTATGCAGCCAGCAATGCCGCGCACGTGGACGTATTTGGAGTTATTGACCCGCAGTTCAACGCTTTTGCTTTGCCGGGTGGCTACATTGGCGTGAACACAGGGTTAATTGTGCAGGCGGACTCCGAGTCCGAGGTTGCCGGGGTGGTTGCCCACGAAATTGCACATGTCACGCAGCGTCATATTGCGCGTGGCCTGACCCAGCAAAAGCAAAGCGACATGATTGCGTTGGCGTCTGTGGCAGCGGCGCTGTTGGCTGGATTGGCTGGCGGCATCAACGTGGCCTCTGGCATTGCTGCCTTTGGTCAGGCAGCCGCCATTGATCAGCAGTTGGGCTATTCACGCGATGCTGAACGCGAAGCGGATCGGGTTGGGTTTCACATGCTGAGTAAGGCCGGTTACGATCCCAACGGCTTGCAAGAAATGTTTGCCAAGCTCATGAATAACGCTCAGTTCAACATGGGCACGTCCAGCGGCAATGCCTATTTCAGCACTCACCCGCTGAGCATTGACCGCATGACCGACATGCAAAACCGCACCCAGTTGCTTAACAACAGCAAGTACCCGAGCTCTGATGCGTTCTGGTACGTGCGTGCGCGTGCGCTCGTGTTGCAAACGGTGGAGCGTCATGATGTCATGCGTATTGTCGATAAGTTGCAAGATGAGGGCCGTCGCTTGAAAGGCGCGCAGCGTTCGGCGGCGTGGCTGGCGCTGTCAGAGATCGCTGCGCAGCGTCGTCAATTTCCAGACGCCAAGCGGTTCCTGTCGTACGCGCGTGAGGGTGTGAAAGAGTCGCCCTACATTGAGCGCCAAGCTGCCGCCTTGGCTTTGATGCAGGATGACGCTAGCAGTGCGCTTGCCATTAGCCGCAGTGCATTTTCCCGTTGGCCCAATAACCGCGCGATCGCTGAAATTCAGGCGCGTGCGCTGCAAAAGCTTGGCAGGCATATAGAAGCCGCGAAGTTTTTGCAACAGCAAATTAAAAAGTGGCCCACCGAGTCGCCTGTTTTGTATCAGCTGCTGGCCTTAAATTTGGCTGATTCGAATCAGCCTGCGCAAGCTCGTCAGGCAATGGCGGACTATTACGTGTTAACCGGTGCATTGCCGTCGGCCATGGCGCAGTTACAGCAAGCGCGGGAGATGACACAGGATTTCCATGAACAGTCTCGCATCGATGCCGAAATTCGCAACCTGCAAGCACGCATCCAGCAAGAAAAAGCACTCTTAGAAAAATTCAGTAGCTAGGAAACAAGCACGTTAGCCAGTCAGTGTCGCGCATTAAAAAACTTTGCCAGCCTTGAAGGCAGCCAGTTGAGGTTGCCAGGGAATGTGCCCGTGGTAAATCCCATGTGTCCACCCTCGGCCGGCTGATGCAGGGTGACGTGTGCGCTGGCCTCAGACGGCCCTGGCAATGACGGTTCAGGGATAAAGGGGTCATTGCGCGAGTTGATGATCAGCGTGGGCATTTCAATGTAGGGTAGCCACGGTTTGCTTGAGGCTTTCTGCCAATAGTCCAATGCATTGGCAAAGCCGTGCATCGGGGCAGTGTAAGCATCATCAAAGTCTTTCAGTGTTTTTGCGCGCGAGACGCGAGTGACGTCGATCGCGCCCGGAAAGCGTGCGGCTTTTTCCATGATCTTGGGTTTCATGGTGCGCAGGAAATAACGGGTATAGAGTTGCCGACACCACCAGTCTTCGCTTAGGCGCTGACCGGCAGCCAGCAGATCCAGGGGGGCGCAGATGCTGACGGCCGCCTCAACATTGGCTGTATGCCCGGCTCGCTCACCGAGGTACTTCAGCAGCGCATTGCCGCCGAGTGATACGCCCGCGACGTGCCACCGAGCGTTTGGGGCGCGTTCGATGACGCTTCTTAAAATAAAGTCGACTTCGTCGATATCCCCGGAAAAGTAGGATCGGGCCAGTAGGTTCGGCGCACCAGAGCAGCCCCTGAAGTGAGCTAGCGCTACAAGCCAGCCACGCGCCCGAAAGTACTGCAGGATTGACTGCACATAGCGACTGTTGCTGTTGCCTTCAAGGCCGTGTAGCAGCACAAGTGCTGGTGTATCTCGCTGGCCCAGGATCAGCTCGCTGTCGGTGGGCTCAATCCAGCGCATGGCGGCACTGCGTTTCGGTAGGCCCTGGCGATTGACAGTCCGGTCTTTGGGCTGCAACACCAGGCCAGGCGCGCTCCAGTCCAAATCCAGAAAGTCGCCATCTGGTGTTCTGACGCGCTCACGGACAAACCGTAACCGATTGGCAGAGGCCGCGAGCGCACCATAAAGCGTCTGCAGGTGACTGCCAGGTAGCCAAAGTGGTGATGGACAGGGGGAAGAGTCGATCTGGGCAGTCATCAGACTCTAATGCAAGGTGCCCGGCGCATCATGCAAATCAAATGCACCCGCACGTTCAGGCGCGGCGCTCGCGTGATGCATGACTAGTCGCCAGCCCGATGGGCCTTTGTGAAACACGTTGGTGGCATAGCAATAGGCGTACTCGGTGCCTTTGGGACCCATGGCGCGGATTTGTTCGATCACCGAGTGGGTCGCGCCCATCATGGTGGCGAGCTCCACCACTTTGGATGTCTGGATATGTAGCCCACCGTGCTGCAAAATGGATTGCCAGGACTCACGTACAGCCAAGTGGCCGATCAGGCGTAAGCCACCGGGATGCACGCAGACGATTTCCTCATCACCGGCCCAGACTTGCATGAGACCCTCGATGTCACCTCGAGCCAGTGCTTGGTAAAAGGATTGTTCGACCTCAGTGGGTGTGGCAAACATGACTGGATTGGATGCTTAGTGGCCGTGGTCAACGAGCACCGTGCCCGGTGCAAGCAGGTAGGTGGTGCCGCAGTAGGGACACTTAACTTGACCGGTTTTAGTGACGTCCAGGAACACGCGCGGGTGCATGCTCCACACAGGGGCCTTGTCACCGGGGCAGTGCAAAGGGAGGTCATCAGCGGTGACTGTCACAGTCTGTGCAGTCAAGTCCGCGCTAGAGTTGGTTGCTGGCTCAGACATCGCGGGTCTCTCGTTAATTAACTTACATGAATTGTATCAAGGCGGGCGTTACAATTTCGCACATATCATTTGCATGGGGTGTGGCTTGGATGCAAACGCCCAATCTGGAAGCTTGTTGTTGTGTCTGCTCAACCCAATCTGTCGATAGAAGCTGAACGTCGTGCGGCCATGCGCGAGGGCTTAACCGCCGTTCGGCCAGCGCTCATCGCCACGTTTACCTGGGGCCTCGTGACCGGTGTGGCGATGGTTAAGTCCGGGCTGACCGAGAGCGCGGCTGCGCTCATGACTGTATTTGTTTACGCTGGCTCGGCGCAATTGACTTCATTGCCGCTGATTGCCGCGGGCGCACCATTGTGGCTGATATTTGCGGCTGGCCTGATTGTGAACCTGCGGTTTTTGATTTTTAGTGCGGCGCTTCAGCCTTACTTTCAGTCCTTGCCCTGGTACAAGCGGTTTGCTTACGGCTACTTCACCACGGACATGTCGTTTGTGATCTTTATGCCCCGCTTTGGAGAGGCGAAGGTCAAAGGCACTGAGGCGCAGCGGGCATTCTTCCTGGCCACCATTGTTCCGGGCTGGATTGCTTGGCAAACCTCCTCGATGATCGGTATCGTGCTCGGTAGCCTTGTGCCAGCGACTTGGAACTTGGATTTTGCGGCGGTGCTGGCGCTCATGGCCATTACGATTCCGTTGGCCAACACTCGGCCTATGCTAGTGTCCATGCTGGCGGCAGGCGTGACTGCCTGGGTGTCTCAGGCGCTGCCCCTCAGGCTTGGACTATTGGCCGCGGTGGTGGTCGGCATTGTGGCTGGCATCTGGGCTGAGTCAGCTTTCAAGAAAAAGCGCTAAGTTCAATCGTCAAGGAGAAAGTGCTCGTGGATCAATCGCTGGGACAAACCATTGCTACCGACGGCTATCTGTACGCTGCCATTGCACTTCTAACACTCTGCACGCTACTGACCCGGGCGAGCTATCACCTCTTTGGTCATCGAGTGCCGCTCAGTGAGGGAGTACGGCGAGCGTTACGTTTTGCGCCAGCCGCGGCACTGACTGCCATCATTGTGCCGGTGTTGTTGCCATGGGCGTCACCTGACAGCATGGCCACCGTGATTGACCAGCGCTTGTTTGCGGCAGTGGTGGCCATTTGGTTGTTTCAAAAAACCCGCAATGTGTTGGTCATGATTGTCGGTGGTATGGTGGCTTTTTGGGTGCTACGGGCAGTGATTGGTTGGTGGTGAACACGCCACATTGCCTCGAATTTGTCATGGTTTTCCCGATAGTTGCAGTACACTGAACGCCTAGTTAGATCGGAACCTTATGACAGAAAGCGATACCCCACAGGCCACGGGCGCGGCTCAAACGCCGCAAGCCCAAGAAATTTCCCCGCCAACGTTCGATGCAATTGGCTTGCATAGCCAGATACTGCAGGCGGTCAAGCAAACCGGATACACCGTTCCCACCCCGATTCAGGCGCAAGCTTTGCCTGAGGTCATGGCTGGCCGCGACGTTATGGGCGCCGCCCAGACTGGTACTGGTAAGACCGCCGCCTTTACATTGCCAATTCTTCATCGGCTCATGCCACTTGCCAACGCGAGCGCTTCGCCGGCGCGCCATCCGGTCAGGGCGCTGATTCTGACGCCCACGCGAGAACTGGCTGATCAAGTGTATGAGAGCGTGAAACGCTATAGCCTCTACACCCCTTTGCGTAGCGCCGTGGTGTTTGGCGGGGTCGATATTGGACCGCAAAAGGAGGCATTGCGTCAGGGTTGTGAAGTGCTGATCGCAACGCCCGGGCGTTTGCTAGACCACCTGTCGCAGAATACTGTCAACCTCTCGCAAGTTGGCATTCTCGTGCTCGATGAGGCTGACCGCATGCTTGACATGGGGTTTTTGCCGGACCTGGATCGAATTATTCGTGCCTTGCCCGACCAGCGCCAGACGCTGTTGTTCTCAGCCACCTTTAGTGCTGAGATTCGCAAGCTTGCGCGCACTTATCAGAAATCCCCGGTTGAGCTCGAGGTAGCCAAGCGCAACGCCACGGCGGATACCGTGTCGCAGATTGCCTACCCGGTGGCCGAGGTCGATAAACGCGCTGCGGTGGTGCACTTGGTCAAGTCCAAGGGACTGAACCAGGTGATTGTGTTTTCCAATACAAAAATTGGTACATCGCGGCTAGCTCGAGAGCTTGAGCGCGACGGTGTCAGAGCCGAATCAATCCATGGTGACAAATCACAAGCTGACCGCATGAAGGCGCTCGACGCGTTCAAGGCAGGTGAGCTTGAGGTGCTGGTTGCAACCGATGTGGCTGCTCGTGGACTGGATGTTGCCGGTGTGCCGTGCGTCATCAACTACGACTTACCCCATAGTGCTGAAGACTACGTGCATCGGATTGGCCGAACCGGCCGTGCGGGGGCCTCGGGCGATGCGATTTCGCTCTACACACCCGCACAAGAAAAGTTACTGATTGAAGTTGAAAAACTCATCAAGCGCCCGATCGAGCGCGGCGTATTGTCGGTGCCCAAGTCATCTTCCCGGTCAACAGCTGGTGAGACGGAGCGCGCAGACAAACGGGGGCGTGAACGGTCACCGGATCGTAGCCGCGGCCGGGGCAGAACCTATGAGCCTGCCAAGCCGCCAGTCGACGAGTTCTTCTTAAAGCCCTATGAGCCGTCTTCAGAGGCAGATGTCAAACCCGCAACACAAAAACCTGCTCTTGCGGATCGCAAGGCGGGGCTTGGTGTTTTACTCGGTGCTGCACCCAAGCGGACCGAAGATGATGCAGCTGGGGCAGCAAGTTCTGCTGGTACTCAAGCCTCGGGCAACGAGTACTAACCGATTAGCCTTGCCGGCCAAGCGCTGTCACTAGGCCAACGCTTTGCGCACATCGGGCAATTTTGTGGTGATTGCTTGGGCCGCATCATTGGCAGCCATGGTCATGATTAAGCGATCAAGCTGTTCAATGTGTGGCAGCATCGTCCCAAAAAATAGCACGTGGCCCTGACGTTCGAGCAACAGCGTGGGAAAGTTTTCAATATCCTCGTCGCCTAGCAGCTCAGCATGCTCCTCGATGTCAATCCATACAAAAGCGTGTTCAGGGTGCTTGGCTGCCAACGCCTCAAATCGTGTGCGATACAGCGTGCAGGTGTCGCACCATGCAGCGCAGTAGCATGCCACGAGCAAGTCAGCCGGTTCGGCCAGACGTGCTTGTAGCGCTGGAGTATCAGGTAGGGTAACGGTCGCAACGGGCATCTTGGTCAGTCAGGGTTTTATGGATGTCTATCGGAGTGATGTTCACGTCTATTGGGCTCATCTTGTCTATGATATGCGGGTTCAACGCTAATGTGCATTCGAATTAACTTCCAAGGTCATGAATCAACTTCAACATCCGCGCGCGAAACCTTCCTCTAGTGGCATGATTGGCCGTGATGTCAGCCAGGCGTTTTGGCGGGCCTTGCGTTCACAGATGCACCCGCGCATGATTTTTGCGCTTTTTATGCCCTTTATTGTGATCATGGTTCTGACCATCGTTTTGCTCTGGCTGGGTTGGACTCCTTTAACGAATTGGCTGAGCGCAGAGCTTACCGAATCTTCGGTGCCCGGTATGGTTGACCCATTGATTGGTACAGCCGCCTTTCTGGCTTTGCAAGCCTGGCTGATACCTGTTGCAGCGGTATTTATTTTGTTGCCCTTGGCCGGCATCGGGGGTCTTGCCGTTGCTGCCGTGTGGGTTTTACCGCTGGTGTTGGCCCATGTGGGCAAGCGTGACTATCCGGATGTTCAGGAACAGGGTAAAAACGCCACCGCCATCAGTGTTTGGAATGCGATTTGGGTG
Source organism: uncultured Orrella sp. (assembly GCA_964558695.1). Taxonomy (GTDB): domain Bacteria; phylum Pseudomonadota; class Gammaproteobacteria; order Burkholderiales; family Burkholderiaceae_B; genus Algicoccus. The sequence continues at coordinate 45,878 of CAZLFB010000055.1, read as the reverse complement.
TCGGGTTTATTTGTATTTGGCTGGGTGATTACCTTACCGCTTTGGCTGATCCCGCCGCTTGGATTGATATTGACGCTGTTTTGGTGGACGTTCGCATTTAACCGGATGATGCGGGTTGACACGGTGGTCGATCATGCCAGCCCCGAAGAGCGACGGGTTTTGTGGCGAGAACGAAGTGCGGGCTATTGGGTGCTTGGTTTGGGTTGTGCGCTGCTAAATCTGATCCCACCAGCCTGGGTGTTTTTGCCGGTATTCTCCGGTTTGGTCTATGCGCATTACAGTTTTGAGGCCCTGCGTCAGTTGCGTCAGTTGCGTCGGTTGCCGGAGCAATCCCCGCTTGAGATGTCGTGACGTGGGGTGTCGTGATCGTGGCCGTAAGTGTAGGCGTTGGAGTCAGGACCTTTGCAATTTTTAGGGTTTTTGTTTGGTCTTTTCTGCGCTAAGGCGTGATCTAAGCCCAAGCAGTATTTATTGGATAGTACAACCATGATGCAAGCAGACAATCCCACGCCGCGGTTTGGCCTCGTCGTGGTGGGTGATGAGATACTCTCTGGACGTCGGCAGGATAAACACTTCCCCAAGGTCATTGAATTATTGGCTGAGCGCGGTTTGCAGCTTTCCTGGGTTCGCGTGTTACCTGATGATCGAGCCATACTCACCGCGGCGTTGGTTCAAACTTTTGATGGTGGCGATGAGGTGTTGTGTTGTGGCGGGATTGGCGCCACGCCCGACGACCATCCCCGCCAGGCCGCGGCGGCCGCATTGGGATTACCAATGGCGCTGCACCCAGAAGCGGAGCGTGAAATCACGCTTCGTTGTGCCGAGATGGCCGCCAAAGGCCAAGGCACACCTGACATGTCCGCCCCAGAAAACCAGCAACGCTTGCAAATGGGCGTCTACCCGGCTGGTGCCGATATTGTCCCCAACCCGTATAACCGCATTCCTGGGTTTTATATTCGTCGACACACTTTCGTGCCGGGCTTTCCCGTGATGGCCTGGCCCATGATTGCGCAGACCCTGGACACGCGTTACGCGCAGTTTCATCACCCGATTGTGCAAGATGAGCTGTCCTTCATTTCCTATGGCGTGCCGGAGGCGCGCATCACGCCGGCGTTGGTGGCTGTGCAAGAGAACTGGCCAAGGGTGCGTGCTTTTAGCCTGCCGTCAGTGGGTGAAGATGGCCGCTCGCCTCACATTGAACTTGGTGTCAAAGGACCAAGTGAAGATCTGTCTGCGGCGTTGACCTATCTGCGCGAGCAGGCGCAAGCACTGGGTGCCAAGCTTGAATCAACCGTTTCACGCAAGGGAATGCGCATCGAGTAGCGCAAGAGCGTTGTCTGCTCACTGGTGTTTGCTTAATGTAGGTGTCTGCTTAATGCTTGCAATGCGGAACGAAATTTCATAATATGGCATCTGATTTGTTGCAGTGCCGCAATTATGCGGTGCTGTCGGACAAGTGAGGTGCGCCGATATGTCCAAAACCGCCGAACCCGTAACCAGCGAGACTGCCAGCGTCAGTAGCATGACCATACAGGTCATTGAGCGTGCAACGCGTTTGTTGGATGCACTTGCCGGCGAGCGCGAGCCAGTATCTTTGAAAGCCCTGGCCGCGACCACCGGACTGCATCCTTCCACGGCTCACCGCATCCTGAATGATCTGGTCACCGCCCGTTATGTCGACCGAGTCGACAACGGTGTGTACCAGCTTGGAATGCGTTTGCTTGAACTCGGTTCTTTGGTGCGAGGGCGCCTAAACGTGCGCGAAGCTGCTTTGGATGCCATGCAGGCTTTGCACAAGCTGACCGGCCAGACGGTCAACTTGTCGATTCAGCAAGGTGATGAAATTGTTTATGTCGACAGAGCTTGGAGCGAGCGCTCGGGCATGCAGGTCGTTCGTGCCATTGGTGGTCGTGCGCCACTACACCTGACGTCAACAGGCAAGCTATTTCTTTCAGTGGCCGATCCCCGGCAAGTCAGGTCCTACGTTACCCGTACAGGCCTCGCTGGCAGCACCCGTAACAGCATTACCAATTTTGATGCGCTTGATCGTGAGCTGGCGCTGGTGCGTCGCTTGGGTTATGCCCGTGACAATGAAGAGCTGGAAATGGGGGTACGCTGCATTGCCGCAGGCATCCGCGACGACACAGGTCGCCTGGTGGCTGGACTGTCAATCTCAGCGCCAGCGGAGCGCCTACAAGACAGCTGGGTGCACCAATTGGTTGAAACCGCCCGCACGATTTCCGGTGCCTTGGGCTTTGAGCCTGGTCGTAGTGTGTGAGACGTTTTCTTGCGATTGACCGACAATGTTTTAGTTGGACGTTGCTTTTGTGCGACGCACAAAAAAAATCGCAAAAAGTATTGACACGTCATATTTGACGAGTTAAATTCAAATTGTGCAGCGCAACATAGACCCTGATAGGAGAGTACAAATGAACACAATGCCCAAAGAAATGATGGAATCCCAAAAAGCCGCTCTGAACGCCATGATGTCTGTTCAAGGCAGCATCTTCACCGGCTTCGAGAAGCTCGTTGACCTGAACCTGAAAGTCATGAAAGCCACCATGGATGAAGTCTCACAGAAGACTCAAGAAGCCATGGGTGTCAAGGATGCTCAGGAAGCCGTGGCCATGAGCTCTTCGCTCGTTCAGCCTAGCGCTGAGAAAGCAGTCGCCTATGGCAAGCATGTCTATGACATCGTTGCTGGCGTGCAAGCTGACCTGGCCAAGTTGACCGAAGGCAAGATGGCTGAAAGCCAGAAGAACCTGGCTGACATGGTTGATCAGTTCTCGCGTAATGCGCCGTCGGGCTCAGAAGCCACCGTCGCCATGTTGAAGTCGTCAATGGCTCAAGCCACTGCCGCTTATGACAGCATGACCAAGGCTGCTAAGCAAGCCGCTGAAGTTGCTGAGAAAAACCTGCATGCTGCGACTGCCACAGCATTCAAGGCTGCAACGGATGCTGCCGAAGGTGCTACCAAGGCTGCTGCCCGTCGCCGTACTGCCGCCTAATACAGTTCGTCTTTGATCGACCGGTTCGCTGGTCGAGCAAAACCGCCACCCAGTCTTGAACTCGGTGGCGGTTCTGTTTTCAGTCGGTCATAAGCGGTCTGGGGCCTGGTCAAACGACTGTTTTCAAACGCTAATTAATACGTATGACCCGAAACAGGCCTTGCGTGGCGTTCTTCTAACCGTTGTTTGCGATTGAGCGGGCAATCTCGAGATTTTTCTCGCGGGCTGTGCCTGCGACCAAGAACAGATCGACGAGATACCAAATCCCGAAACCACCGCCCGTGATCAACTTCAAAATGCCCAGCAAGATCTGTCCCAGCATGAATCGATCAATCCCGAAGTAGCCTAGAAAGACTGACAACCCAAAAATCACAACCGGGTTACGCGCTTGGGCGTTGAAACGATTGGTGAAGTCGCTTTTCTTGTTGTCTGGAACTTGTCGAAAAGTTGAGAGCAGTTCTAGCAGGTAGGCGTCGTTTCTCATTTTCTTCCGTGATAGTGGGTGAGCCCAGCTCGCACAATGACGTTCAAGCGTTTGCAATTGAAGCATTTGCAATTGCCTTGACGCAATCGGCAATCAGTGCCGGCCCCCGATAGATCAGCCCCGTGTAGAGTTGCACGACGGTTGCACCCGCGTCAATTTTTTCTTTGGCATGTTGCCCAGACACGATGCCGCCTACCCCTATGATGGGGTAGGTGGGGCCGAGGCGCTGGCGCAGTTGGGCAATCACGGCGAGCGACATTTCATGAACGGGTGCGCCGGATAAGCCACCGGCCTGCTGCGCATGCGCAAGTCCCTGCACCTTGTCGCGCGCAAGCGTGGTGTTGGTCGCAATGACGGCGTCCATTTGGTGCTTGGTCAGTGCACCGGTAATGAAAGCAATTTGCTCGTTGTCAACGTCAGGCGCGATTTTCACGGCGATTGGGACGTGGCGTGAATGCAGTTGGGCCAGTTCGTGGCGTTTGTGCGCAATGGCGCCAAGTAATTGGTCAAGTGCATCGCCAGACTGTAACTCACGCAGATTTTTGGTGTTGGGCGAGGAGATATTGACCGTTACGTAATCGGCGTGCGGATAAACGCCTGCCAGACCAATTAAATAGTCATCCACTGCGCGCTCAATTGGTGTGTCAGCATTCTTGCCGATATTCAATCCCAGAATGCCGCCCGACTGTCGGTATTGGCTGCGTTTGACGTTCTCGATAAAAGCGTCAAGACCTTGGTTGTTAAACCCCATGCGGTTGATCAAGGCCTGCGCCTGTGGCAAGCGAAACATACGCGGTTTTGGATTGCCGGGTTGAGGGCGAGGGGTAACCGTACCCACTTCGATAAACCCAAAACCGAGATTGCCCAGTGCATCAATGTGAGCGCCGTCCTTGTCCAGACCGGCTGCCAGACCTACGGGGTTTCTCAAGGTCAGGCCCATGAACTGCGTTGGCGCGCTGGGCATGTCGTGAGCCAAACCGCGTGTGAGTTTGCAGTCATAGGCTTTCTGTAGCGCACGCATGGTGGTTTCATGCGCGGTTTCCGGATCCATCGAGAACAGGAGTTTTTTAGCGAGCCCGTAGGTTTGAAACAGCGTGTTCATGTTATTTGTTCAGGCAAGGGCTGCCAGCGTCCGTCAATTAGGCACTGCGCTGGCTTGAAGTGGGACTTATAGCTCATCTTGGGGCTTTGCTGAATCCAATAGCCTAGGTAAAGCCAGGGCAGTCCCATGTGGCGACTCTGCTGGATTTGCCAAATAATGCCGTAGGTGCCCAGACTGCCGCGAGCTTCGGGGTCGTAAAAGGTGTAGACCGAGGACAAACCATCGTTCAGGATATCGATAATCGACACCATGTGCAGGGTGCCATGTTCACCACGAAACTCCACTAAACGAGAGTTCACCCGGCTGGCCAGTAAAAACTGGCTGTACTGTGTGCGGCTGTCTTCGTCCATGCCGCCACCCGGGTGGCGTGCCAACTGGTATCGACTGTAGAGCTCGAAATGCTCTTGTGACCAAGCCAGCGGCATGATGTGCGCGCGCAGGTGCTGATGGGCTTTATAGGCCCGACGTTGACTGCGGTTTGCCGCAAAGGCTTGGCAGTCTACGCGCAATGCAATGCAGGCTTTGCATTGGTCACAGTGTGGCCGATAGGTAAACAGGCCGCTGCGACGAAACCCTTGTTGCACGAGCTCAGAATAGTTTTCAGCATGAATCAAATGGCCAGGGGCAGCGACCTGGGAGCGCGCTTGCTGGTTAGGCAGGTAGCTGCAGCGGTAACTGGCCGTGGCGTAGAACTGAATCGCTGTAAACGGTAGCTCTTGGATCTGACTCATGGTATTTGATCGTAACTGATTTGCCTGTTTGCAGCGAGCTTAGGCTCAGTGGCGGTAGGAAATTCAGCGTGACATTGACCACTGGCATCAATCCAGCCGCTTGGCCATACAAAGGCGGGCTGCTCGACTGCGTTGCGTACGTGGGTCAAAAAGTCAGCGCGGTTAACGGTGCGTGCGCCCAGTGATGCCAGGTGTTCGGTTTGCATCTGACAGTCAATGAGCGTGACGTCATGACGAGCAAGAAACCGAACCAGGTGGACCAGCGCGATTTTGGAGGCGTTGGCCGCAAGGCTGAACATCGACTCCCCAAAAAACATTCGACCCAGGCAAACACCGTAGAGCCCGCCCGCTAGCTCACCATCAATCCAGGTCTCGATGCTGTGTACACCGCCTGCTTGGTGCCACTGCCGATAGGCCCGCTTCATCGGTTCGGTGATCCAGGTGCCTGAGTCAGCCTGGCCGCGATTGGCGCAATGCTCGATGACTGCAGAAAACGCGCGGTCGGTGGTGACCACGACATTAAATTGCCCGTTACCTTGCTCACGGGCAATTTGCCGCAGTTGTTTAGCGAGGGATTTGCTGACGTGCAGCTCGTTGGTGTGCAGCACCATTCGGGGGTCTGGGCTCCACCACAAAACCGGATCGCCGTCACTGAACCAGGGGAAGATGCCCTTGCGGTACGCCTCAGTTAGCCTGACCACACCCAAGTCGGTGCCGACCGCAACCAAGCCAGGTGGGTCTAAAAGTGCGCTTTCTGCTGGCGGCAGTGGCGCATCGGCGTCAATCCAAGTCAGAGGGTGCGCCATGGCTTGTCTTCTGTCTGGTTCTGGCTAGTAAGAGGGCGGCAGGCTGTAGTAGCGAGTCTCGAACTGACCGCGTGCCAGGTCACTGATGTAGTGTTTGAGCGTGGTCGAGACCGAGCGAAACGACAAATTCTCCCAAGGGATCTCGTCTAATGCGAAGTATCGAGCGTCGATACTTTCTGGGCCTGGATTGACCTCGCCATTGGCCGCATGAGCGAGAAAATAGACGTGGATCTGGTCTACTTGCGAGACATCGATCACGGTGTAGAGCGACCCGAGCTCGACCTCAACACCGGCTTCTTCCCGTGTTTCACGCAAGGCGCCTTGTCCCGTGGTTTCCGCGAGTTCCATAAAACCCGCGGGCAACGTCCACGTGTTGGCGCGCGGTTCAATGGCGCGCAGGCAAAGCAGCACCTTGTTATCCCAAACCGGTAGGGTACCAACGACCACGCGCGGATTCTGATAGTGCACGGCGCCGCAGTGCTCACAAAGATCGCGCTCGCGATTGTCACCAGGCGGCACGCGACGGGTGATTGCTGTGCCGCACTGGCTGCAGTAGTTACTCAGCCTGGGTGACGGAAAGAAGAATTCGACAGGTTTGTCCATGGGCTTATTCTAATCGGTCTGCATGTTGCCAATTGGCTGCGGGCTCACGGCATAGGGTTGGCGACAAATCCGAGTTGCGTATCAATTCGCTGATTGGCACTCAAGTGCTCAATGGGCACTGGGCGTGGGCAGGCAAGCCAGGCCGTGCTGCGCATGGCGCCCCGTTTGCGATCGGGGCTGGCATCACCATCAGTCCACCAGTCTTCCAGCGCTTGCCCATCTTCGCTGGCAAAGCTTTGTGCAAATCTGGGCAAGTCACGGTCAATCAGCTGTCCTGGACCATGCTCAGTTTGCAGATAAAGGCTGCCTGCATCGTCGATCCAGAGGTGACTGACTAACTCAACCGCCAAGCCGGTATGCGTGCTCAGTGTGCCCTGGCTATCATCGGCCAGGACTATCCATGGCGCCGCATCCAGCCTAACGTAAACGCGTTGTGGTCCATTTTGAAAGAACCACCGCCCCTGATCATCACGGCCGTAGTTGCGGTTGATGAACCCCAGGATCTGTGGGTTGGTGATGGACTGTCCCGCATTGCCTTGTATGGCTTGGCCATCTGGGTGCAAGCGCCATTGTCCGCGTGCGGTCAGTGATAACCAGCCATATACCGCTGGCACATCTGGCCAGCGTTCAATGGCGGCGATGACTGATTTATCCATGTTCGCAAGAACTGTTTGTTGAGTGGATGCTTGGGTTTAACGCATTTGAGCCTAGTCTGTGTCAGCCGACAAGGGTTTGTCGCGAGAGAGAAACCACCAAAGACTGACAAGCTGCAGGCCCAGCAAAATTAAAAATGACAACCAAAGAGCTTGCGCTGAGTCACTGCCAATCCAGGCAAATAGGTCCGCCAACAGACCCACTCCCCACTGAATGGCAAAAGCGCCTGCAAACATGACCAGGTTAAAGGTGGTGAGCACTCGGCCAGCGATGGCCTTGGGAAACATGAGGGCAGTCTGCGTCTGAATCAAGATCACCGCTGGGATGCCGGGCGCCATGGCAATCCAAGCCCACCAGGCCGAGGGTGTTCGCCAGATCAGGATGAGCACCATACAGCCGAGGAACCAGAAAAAACCAATCGTGGTTTGTCTTGCCAAGCCAATGCCCATGGATTCTAGCTTGGGGCTCATCAGGCTCATGGCCATGTAGGCGGCAAGTAAAGCCGCATTAAAGTAGAGCAGTGCCAGGCCTGTCTCATCGATGGTCAGACCCAGCACCGTGGTCATCCATGGACCAACCCACAGTGATTGCAATGCCAGAAACCCGCCCGAGAAAAAAATGGTGGTGGGAATGATGCGCACCATGATGGGGTGTCGCAGCAGTTGCATCAATGACAGCGGGGTGGTGGGTTGGGTGTTTGGGCCTTTAGCCTGGGCGTGTGCGGTGGTTGCTAGGTCGTGGTCGGGCACAAACATGAAAATCGCCAGTGCCGAGATCACCAACAGGCCAGCGGTGACGACGAATATTTCGCGCCACCCCATCCATTCGGCTAGCACCAGTGCTGGTTGCGTGGCAGCCAGCGCGCCGGACGTGCCGGCAATCAGCATCCACATCGCGAGCTGGGCTTGTTTTTCTGGGGCAAACACTCGACGGTAGTAAGAGTAGGGAGCCATTAAACAGGCCGCCACACCCAGGCCCACCAGAATGCGGCCAATCGACAGGCCAATGAGGGAGTCGCTAGCGGCCATGATGACTGAGCCAAGCGCGGCGGTTCCGAGTAAAGCGGCTTCCGTTCGTCGCGAGCCAAATCGATCAAGCCAAGTACCCAGAAACCATTGCACTGACGCAAAAGACAGGAAGTAAGCCGAGGATAGCCAGCCTAGCGCACCGGGCCCCAGGCTCAAATCAGCCTCCAGCATGGGGGCGATGGTGGCATTGACCGATCGCAGTGCATACGACAGGAAGTAACCGAGCGCAAAGCTCGCGAAAATTTTGAGGGTGATGGTGCGGATAACCGGCGCGGTTGTGTGCGTACTCAACTGGCTGCGCGTGTGGTCGCTCATCGTGCCACCTTGTACAGCCATGCAGTCGCGGCAAACCTCATCACGATTTCACACCTCGCGGTGGAGGCGCAAGCCGGAATCGAACCGACGTACACGGATTTGCAGTCCGCTGCATAACCACTCTGCCATTGCGCCGCAAACTATAAGGGGAAGCGGTTGCTTCCCCTTGAATTTGGAGCGGGAAACGAGTCTCGAACTCGCGACCTCAACCTTGGCAAGGTTGCGCTCTACCAACTGAGCTATTCCCGCAAGAATTTTCGCCAACACACTGAATCTGATCAGAAAAATAACTCAAGCAGCAGATCAAGTACTATGCGAAGAGCAGAATATTAGCATAAAAATGAAACTTTAATGTCAAGCGATCGCACTGTTCAAGCGCGCCCCATGCAAATCCCCAACACCATGGCTTTGCCGTGCGCAGCCGACCTGGCGCTTGAGTATCGCAAGCCCGATCAGTTGGCTGATGTTCAGTCTCTGTATGACCAGCATGGATCGATTGCCGTGCTAGGTGGTGCAAGCAACGTGATATTGCCGCCCAGGCTTAGTCGGCCTGTGGTTCTCATGAAGAGCCAAGGCATTGATTTGGTGGAGCAGACCCATACCCATTGGTTGGTTGATGTGGCTGCCGGCGAGAACTGGCACGGCTGGGTGCAGACCTCTTTGGCTCGTGGCTGGCCGGGCCTAGAAAATCTGGCTTTGATACCCGGCAGCGTAGGCGCTGCGCCCGTGCAAAACATCGGCGCCTACGGTGTCGAATTGGTGGACCGTCTGGATGCAGTGGAGATATGGGATTTTGAGTGCCGTGCCAGGCGATGGCTGTCGGTTGCGCAGTGCCAGTTTGGTTATCGCGATAGTGTTTTTAAGCGTGAGGAGGGCAGGCACTGGCTGGTTCTGACGGTGCGGTTTGCTCTACCGCGCGCCTGGCGGCCAGTGCTCGACTACCCGGACTTGCGTGCCTTAAACCAGACTGGCGTCGTCAAGGTTACGCCGCGTGATGTCTTTGATATGGTCGTGTCGGTCCGGCAGGCAAAGCTGCCGGACCCGGCAGTCAAGCCCAACGTGGGTAGTTTTTTTAAGAACCCAGTGGTCAGTTTAGCCAAGGCGCGCGAATTGACTCTCCAGTTTCCCGCCCTGGTGTCATACGATCAACCGGATGGCCAAGTCAAGCTTGCCGCTGGCTGGATGATTGATCAATGTGGCTTTAAGGGCATGCGCATGGGACCCATGGTGGTGCATGACCGCCAGGCACTGGTGCTCGTGAACGACGGTGGCGCAAGCGCTGAGGATGTGATGGTTTTAGCCAACGCCATCGTGTCAGCTGTTCACGCGCAATTCGGTGTGATGCTGGAGATGGAGCCATCTCGTTGGTGAGCTCTCGTTGGTGAGCTCGCTGCTTTCACTGGCGAAGCTTGTCAGCGTTCAGGCCAACCCGAGCACATCCTGCATGTCAAAGAGTCCAGCGTGCTGGCTACCTAAAAAGCGAGCCGCACGAATGCTGCCCTCAGCGTAGGTGGCCCGACTAGTGGAGCGATGAGTGATTTCAATGCGCTCACCGCTGCCGCAGAAAAACGCCGTATGGTCACCCACGATGTCACCACCACGCACAACAGAAAACCCGATCTTGCCGTCTTCGCGCGCGCCAGTGTGTCCATGACGGGCCCAAGTGGCAATGTCCTCGAGCGATTCGCCCCAGGTCTGGGCGATCACTTCGCCCATTTTTAGCGCAGTGCCCGAAGGGGCATCGACCTTGTGACGGTGATGCGCCTCAAATATCTCCACGTCATAGCCGCTATTGAGAATCTTGGCTGCGACTTCGAGTAGCTTCAAGGTGGCATTCACACCCACGCTCATGTTCGGTGCAAATACCACGCCGATTCTATTGGCAGCTGCTTCAATGACTACTTTGCCGGCTGCATCAAATCCAGTGGTGCCAATGACCATTTTCACGCCATGCTTGGTACAAGCCTGAAGGTGCTCCAGGGTGCCCTCCGGGCGGGTAAAGTCAATCAGGCAGTCAGCTAGGCCAAGCGCGTCGAGGTCGCTGGTGATGGCAATACCTGTGTTGATACCAAGTGTTGCACCCGCGTCCTGCCCGATAGCAGGACTGCTTTTGTGATCAAGCGCCACGGCCAGTGACATGTCTGGTTGGCCGAGGACTGTCTCGATTAACATGCGCCCCATTTTTCCTGAAGCACCGGCAATGGCTAGTTTCATGAGTGTGTTCTCTGGCTACATTAATTCTTCTGGTACTGAATCGGGCTCATCTGGCAAGGCGCCTGGGTCTGTTGATGGCTCGGCGTCGATAATGGTTGAGAAATCAATGCTAGGCGCTATCTCGAGTTGCCCATCAGGGAGGCCATAACGTTCGCGTTCCAGCTTGAGTTCGGCATCCTCATCTTTGCTGCGCTGAACCGTCTCATCGGCAATCTGGAACGGTTGCACGGTGGGTTGCTCGTCGCCCGACCATTTCACCAGCAAGCCGTTGCGAAAGAACACGCTGAAGTTACGCTCTTCAATCAGGCCGTTTGGCGCTTTGTAAAAATAGGGGTAATCCCAACGGTCACCGTGTAGAACGCTGGTGATGGTGGGTGAGCCCAGCGCAAACCTGACTTGTTCTCTGGTCATGCCCTCGGTAAGCAACCCTACTTGCTCCGTGGTTATCCAATTGCCTTGCTGAACACCGACTTTATAAGGGAATCCCCAGCGGTTGGAGCTGCAACCCGTGGTGAACACAGCGATGACAATTACGCTCGCTAGGAGAGTTGCCCGGTAACTGAAACGGGATGCGGCCACGTCAAACCTCTTTGCTAGTGTATCGACTAAAACGCTATCATAGGGCAAAGGTCGATCGATCGCATTGAATTGGAGCACTTGTGGAAATTGAAACTGACCAGCATGACCTCAAATCCGCCGGCTTAAAGGCAACGTTCCCACGGCTAAAGATTCTTGATATTTTTCGGCGTTCTTCGGTGCGCCATCTGAGTGCTGAGGATGTTTATCGCTTTTTGCTGGAAGAGAAAGTTGAGATCGGCCTGGCCACAGTCTACCGGGTGCTCACCCAGTTTGAGCAGGCTGGCATTTTGATGCGTAGTCAGTTTGATGGTGGCAAGGCCATATTTGAGCTCAACGATGGTGAACATCACGATCACCTTGTCTGCACCTACTGTGGCAAGGTCGAAGAGTTCTGGGACGAAGAAGTCGAAGACCGTCAGCACAAAATTGCTGAAAAGCACAGCTTTAAGCTAGAAACCCACGCCATGGTGCTCTATGGCATGTGCCGTGACTGTCAGAAGGACCCAGGCAAGGCGTAAGTCTGTTGCCCAAGGATTTGGCGTCAGCGCGACGCTTCGAGTAACTCTTTGGCATGTGAGCGGGTCGTTTGCGTGATGTCTACGCCACCAAGTAACTCAGCAATCGCCTGAATGCGACCCTCTTGGTCAAGCGTCTCAATTGAAGAGCTCACGCCATCTGACTTGTGTTTCTGTTTGGACACTTTGAAGTGGTGTTGCGCGCAAGCCGCCACCTGTGGCAAGTGTGTGACGCAAAGTACCTGATGGTTCATACCGAGTTCTTTCAGTAAACGACCCACCATCTCGGCGACAGCGCCACTGACACCACTATCAACTTCGTCAAATACCAGGGTGGGTGTGTGGGTGGCTTGGCTTGCCACGACTGACAATGCCAGTGAAATGCGCGAAAGTTCGCCGCCAGAGGCGATTTTGTTCAGGGGGCCAGGCGCCACACCCTCATGACCAGACACCATGAAGGTAATGCGGTCTGAGCCGTTGGCGCTTGCTGTGCCCGGCTCGATGGTAATGACAAACTGTCCGCCCGGCATGCCAAGGGACTGCATTTTTTGTGTGACGGTTTTGGCAAGTCCTTTGGCTCCTTTGATGCGTGCCTGGCTCAAGGCACTTGCCGCGCGTTCGTAAGCGGATTGTGCCGTGCTTTCCTGCGCGCGCAGGCTGTCCAAGTCCTGGTCAGCACACAGTGATGCCAGCTTCTGGCTTGTCTGCTCAAAAACATCGAGCAACTGCTCAGGCTCGCAGTGATACTTGCGTGCCGCACCAAAAAGCGCTTGCATGCGTTGGTCTAACTCAGCCAAGCGATGTGGGTCTAGATCCAGGTCATCAACGTAGTGGCTTAGGTCAGATCGGGCTTGGGACAGGGCGATGTCGGCAGATTCCAGTGATTGCAGGATATCGGCTAACTGTGGGTCATGTCGCGTGGCCTGACGCACTTGGTCAATTGCGCGTGCAATGGCACGCTGTGCGCCAGTTTCATCGTCATCAATGGCAGTCAGTGCGCTGGCACTGGCATCAATTAAAGCTTGCCCGTTTGAGAGTCTGGTGTGTTCCTCGGCCACCTGAGACCATTCGCCTGGTTTTGGTGCAAGCTCACCAAGCTCTTGAGCCTGCCAGGTCAGCGTCTCGATCTGTTGCGCCAGTTGGGCGGCACCCAGCGAGGCTTGTTCAAGCTTTTGCTGGGCAGCGTGCCAAGCCTGCCAAGCCGATGATGTAGATAGTCGTAGCTCAGATAGTTTCAGGTGCTCATCGAGCAAGTCTCGCTGGGCATCAGCGCGCATCAAGCTCTGATGAGCATGCTGGCCGTGTATGTCGACGGCCTGCTCACCGATTTCGCGCAGTTGTGCCACGGTGACGGGTATGCCGTTAACGTAGCCACGACTTTTCCCCTGATTGTCGATCACTCGACGCAGGATCAAGTCTTCCTCACCTTGATCGAGGTCGTTGGCTTTGAGCCATTGGCGGATGGCGGCAGTCGGCTCGATTAGGGCATGAATGTCGGCCCGCTCAGCGCCAGGTCGTACCACGTCTGCCGAGGCGCGCGCCCCGAGCACCAGTGAGAGCGCATCGATCAAAATGGATTTACCCGCGCCAGTTTCGCCAGTCAGTACATGAAAGCCCTCGCCCAAACGCAAACAGGCTGCTTTGACGATCACGAAGTCGCGAACGTTCAGCTCACGCAGCATCGATTCACTCCGCGTTGTGGTCGGTAGCTGGCAAGCGGTTCCAGTCCAGCTTTTTACGCAAGGTCGAGAAAAAGCTGTAGCCGCTTGGATGAATAAAACGAATCGTTTTGGGTGCGCGCTTGACGATGATTCGATCGCCAGGCTGCACGTTTGACCAGGTCTGCATGTCAAAGTGCACACTGACACAGTGTTCGGCACGTCCGGTGGCGATCACCGTCAGGCTAAGTGTTGCCGTATCCGGCAGCACGATTGGCCGGTTGGAGAGCGTTTGCGGCGAGATCGGCACGATGACCATGGCTTGCATGCCAGGATACAGAATTGGACCAGAGGCAGATAGTGCATAAGCCGTTGAGCCAGTGGGGCTGGCGATGATCAGACCGTCTGCGCGTAGCGTGTACATGTAGGTGCCATCGATGTCAATGCGCAACTCAATCATGCTACCACGCCCGGCACGGTTGACCACGACGTCGTTTAAGGCCGTGTCGCTATAGAGCGATTGTCCATCGCGCATGATCTCGCCAGCCAGCAAGAGTCTTTCCTCGCTCTCGAACCGGCCCTGTAATAAGTTTGCCAGTGCGGCATAAGCGTCTTGTAGGGCTATGTCGGTAATAAACCCCAGTCGCCCGTGGTTGATCCCCGCCAGTGGCACGGCCCACGGTGCTAAGTGACGCGCGGCGCCTAGCATGGTGCCATCACCGCCAACCACAATGGCCAAATCAGCTGTTTGGCCGATCTCGGTATACGTGGCCACTGGAAAATCGACGAGTCTGGTGTGCTTGGCTGTTTCTGCCTCAATCAGTACCCGTCGCCCAGCAGAGGTCAGCAGATTTGCCAGCGAGCGCAAATGCTCGGCAAGCTGCGAGTCCTGATAGCGACCAATGAGCGCGATGGTGGCAAAATGCATGCAAACAACGACTTGTGAGTTAACCTTTGAACGGATTATAGGTTTGAAACCGGTTTAATCGAGTGCAACATGGATGATCGTGCCCAGTCTCTGCTTAAAGCGCTAATCGAACGGTACATCGCCGACGGTCAGCCGGTGGGATCGCGCACCCTGTCAAAAATTTTTGACTTGTCGCCAGCCACCATTCGTAATGTCATGGCTGACCTAGAAGATGCCGGCCTGATTCATAGCCCGCATACCTCGGCGGGTCGCGTACCCACGCCCAAAGGCTATCGACTGTTTGTTGACAGCATTCTGGCGACCAAGCCGTTTGAGCTTTTGCCAGCCGAGCAAATTAAAAGCCTTTTACCCACGGCTGACCCGAATCGGGCAGTGACAGCAGCTGCCTCGCTGCTCTCTAGCATGACGCAGTTTGCCGGTGTGGTGCTTACGCCCAAGCGCAGCCAGGTATTTGAGCACGTGGAATTCATCAAGCTGTCCGACAATCGCGTGTTGTTGATCATCGTCACGCCGGAAGGTGATGTGCAGAATCGCATTCTTTTCATGGCGCGTGAGTACTCAAGCACTGAGTTGATCGAGGCGGGCAACTTTTTTAACCAGCATTTTGCTGGCAAGCCATTTTCTGAGGTTCGGCAATCGCTGGCCAGAGAGCTTGAGCGACTGCGCGAGGATATGTCTTCACTCATGCAAGCGGCCGTTGATGCTGGCGCACAGTCTCCTGATGAAGCCGAAACGGTGGTGATATCAGGCGAGACGCGGTTGCTTGGCATCACCGAACTGGCATCTGATATGGAGCGGTTGCGCCGAACGTTCTCCCTTTTTGAGAAAAAAACTGACCTTTTACAGTTGCTTGACGCGTCGAGTCGGGCGCAGGGTGTACAAATCTACATTGGCGGCGATTCTTCGCTCGTGCCGATGGAGGACTTGTCGGTGGTCGCAGCACCCTATGGCGTTAACGGCAAGGTCGTTGGCACGCTCGGTGTGATTGGGCCAACCCGCATGGCCTACGAGCGTGTGATTCCGATTGTCGACATCACATCTCGGTTATTGTCCAATGCGCTCAGTCACACCAGTGGCGAGCGTTCATGATCTCGATAGCCTGTACTTTTAAAATTGAGCATTCACCCATTTGAGAGGTTATTTTGTCTGCAGCTGAATCACCTGAACCACGTGGGCGTTACTGGCCTGAGCCAGCCCCAACCCGACTGAAAGTTTGGCCCGCCCCATTTAAGGTGGGTAAAGTCGGGGTCATGTTGGTTAATCTCGGCACCCCGGATGAGCCTACCGCACCGGCGATTCGCCGCTATTTGCGCGAGTTTTTATCTGACCCGCGGGTAATCGAAATCCCGAAGTTGGCTTGGTGGCCAATTTTGAATGGCCCGATTTTGCTGGCACGCCCAAAAAAGCTGGTGCATCGCTATGAGGGCATCTGGATGGATGGGGGGTCGCCATTGCTGGTGTATACCGAGCGCCAAGCCGCTGGCGTCAGAGAGAGACTGAAAGCGCGTGGCATGGACGTTGAAGTAGCGGTGGGTATGCGTTATGGCAAACCGAGTATTCGCCACGCCATGTTGCAGCTTCGTGACGCGGGCTGTGAGCACATACTAACACTGCCCCTGTATCCACAGTACTCTTCAAGCACCACCGCCACCGTGATCGATGAGGTGGCCAGGGTCGCATCGCATATGCGTGACCAACCTGCAATGCGGTTCGTCAAGCGCTTTCACGTGGACCCACTCTATATCAATCCACTGGCTGACAAGATCGGTGCCCATTGGGCCGAGCATGGCAAACCTCAAAAACTCGTGATGAGCTTTCACGGTTTGCCACAGCGCTGCACCAAACTTGGCGATCCGTATTGCCGCGACAGCTATGAGACGGCGGCTGCGCTGGCCGCGCGTTTGGGCTTGTCAGATGACGAGTACTTGGTCACTTTCCAAAGCCGATTTGGGCCTGCCGCTTGGTTGCAGCCATACACTGAGCCCACCATGGAGCAATTGGCCAAGTCTGGTGTCACCAAAGTGGACGTGGTTTGTCCCGGGTTTGTGGCCGATTGTCTGGAGACGCTCGAAGAAATTAGCATCGAGGTGCGTGAGACGTTCATGAATGCTGGCGGTCAGCGCTTTGATTACATCGCTTGCTTAAATGACGATGCGCCCTGGATTGATGCCTTGACAGACATGGTCGAGCGCGAGATCTCGGGCTGGCCGACTGGGCGTGAGGGTTGAGCTAGACGGTGGCTCGTGCGTTTTCACGGGGATTGTTTTTAAGTGACTTGAATTTGTTCTGGGCGTCCCCATCTATTCAGTCATCGGCTTAAACCATGCTGGAGCATTAAGAATGACTGAAAAACCCCACGAGCAACACCCTGAGAAAGATCAGCCTGGTCGTGAGCCAGAGGCTCATGGCCAACAACAGGGTAAAGAGGCAAGTCAGGCTGAGCAGGATCAGTCCTCGCCGGTTGGTTCGATCGCCGAGCTGCAAGCGGCCTTGGCTCAAGCGCAAACCCGCGCGCAAGAGCACTATGACAGCATGCTTCGCGCTCAGGCCGAGATGGAAAACGTTCGTCGCCGCGCGCAAGAAGAGGTGGTCAAGGCACGCAAGTTTGGGATTGAGTCTTTTGCTGAAGGACTGGTGCCGGTTAAGGATAGTTTAGAAGCAGCATTATCCCAAGCCGATCAGAGCGCTGACGACATGCGTGCCGGTATCGAAACCACGTTGAAGCAACTAGCTGGCGCTTTTGAGCGTAATCACTTGACCGAAATCTCCCCAGCGGCTGGGGAAAAGTTTGATCCACACTTGCATCAGGCGATCGCAACCGTGCCTGCCGAGCAGGACGCCAATACGGTGGTTGCGGTGCTGCAAAAGGGTTATTTGATCGCTGACCGAGTTCTGCGGCCAGCGCTGGTAACCGTGGCGAGCTAAAAGTTTTTTGGTCGTGTGAGGTGGTTTCACGATGAAGCTGCTTTGCCCTTGAAAACGGATCAGATAGCCCCATATTCAAAACAACAAATTTAATGTCGAACCCGTTCGACACCAGACTGACTAAACAAAGGTAAAACATCATGAGCAAAATTATTGGCATTGACCTTGGTACCACCAACAGCTGTGTGGCTGTGGTTGAGGGTGGCAAGGCCAAAATCATTGAAAACGCAGAGGGCACTCGCACCACGCCTTCGATCGTGGCATACATGGAAGATGGCGAGACGCTCGTTGGCGCACCAGCCAAACGTCAAGCTGTTACCAATCCCAAGAACACCCTCTACGCTGTCAAGCGCCTGATTGGCCGCAAGTTCAGTGAAGACGCTGTCAAGAAAGACGTTGATCTGATGCCTTACAAGATCGTGCAGGCGGACAACGGCGATGCGTGGGTTGAGGCCCAGGGCAAGCCGCTGGCGCCCGCACAGGTGTCGGCTGACATTCTGCGCAAAATGAAAAAAACCGCCGAGGACTACCTGGGTGAACCGGTGACTGAAGCAGTCATCACGGTACCGGCTTACTTTAACGACAGCCAGCGCCAAGCCACCAAAGATGCTGGTCGGATCGCCGGTCTGGAAGTCAAGCGCATTATCAACGAGCCCACCGCAGCTGCCTTGGCATTTGGCATGGACAAGTCTGAGCGTGGCGATCGCAAAATCGCGGTATATGACCTCGGTGGTGGTACGTTTGATATTTCGATCATCGAAATCGCCGATGTCGATGGCGAGAAGCAGTTCGAAGTGCTCTCGACCAACGGGGACACTTTCCTGGGAGGTGAGGACTTTGATCAGCGCATCATTGACTACGTGATTGGCGAGTTCAAGAAAGAGCAGGGTGTTGATCTGTCCAAAGATGTGCTGGCATTGCAGCGCCTAAAAGAGGCCGCTGAGAAAGCCAAGATTGAGCTTTCCTCTAGCCAGCAGACCGAGTTTAATTTGCCGTACATCACGGCTGATGCCTCTGGTCCCAAGCATTTGAACCTGAAGATCACGCGTGCCAAACTGGAGTCGCTTGTTGAAGACCTGATCGAACGCACGATTGAGCCTTGCCGCACCGCCATCAAGGATGCTGGCGTTAAGGTCAGTGATATTGATGATGTGATTTTGGTGGGTGGCATGACCCGCATGCCCAAGGTCCAAGAAAAGGTAAAAGAGTTCTTTGGTCGCGAGCCGCGCAAGGACGTCAACCCCGATGAGGCGGTGGCCGCTGGTGCTGCGATTCAGGGCTCGGTGCTGTCAGGCGATCGCAAGGATGTGTTGCTGCTTGATGTCACCCCCTTGTCGCTTGGCATTGAGACGCTCGGTGGGGTGATGACCAAGATGATCTCAAAGAACACCACGATCCCGACCCGGTTCTCGCAGACCTTCTCAACGGCAGACGACAACCAGCCAGCAGTGACGATTAAGGTGTTCCAGGGTGAGCGTGAGATTGCATCTGGCAATAAGATGCTGGGCGAGTTCAATCTCGAGGGTATTCCGCCAGCACCACGTGGCATGCCCCAGATTGAGGTGACATTCGACATTGACGCCAACGGTATCGTGCATGTGTCTGCCAAGGACAAAGGCACTGGCAAGGAAAACAAGATCACGATCAAAGCCAACTCGGGTTTGACTGAGCAAGAGATCGAGCGCATGGTCAAGGACGCTGAGGCCAATGCGGCCGAAGACCATCGCATGGCTGAACTTGCCCAGACTCGTAACGCGGCTGATGCCTTGGTCCATGCCACCCGCAAGTCACTGGCCGAGCATGGCGACAAAATCGATGCCAGCGAGAAAGAGGCGATCGAGAAAGCTGTTGCCGAGCTTGAAGAGGCACTGAAACAGAACGCTGACAAGGCCGAGCTCGATGGCAAGGTTGAAACCCTGTCCAAGGCCTCGCAAAAGCTGGGCGAGAAGATGTACGCTGACATGCAGGCTCAGGCTGCGGCCGGGCAAGCGCAGGATGCTGGCGCCAAGTCGACCGATGAGGATGTCGTGGATGCGGACTTCAAAGAAGTCAAACGCGATTGATTTCCGGTTTGCTAAGAACCGCTGGCACTAACCTGTAGGCCCAAGGCCTGGCGCCCGACAACTCAACAAAATGGGTTGCCGGGCGCGGTCACGAATAACCCTTGAAGCACAATCATGGCAAAAAAAGATTTTTATGAGGTGCTAGGCGTTGCCAAGAACGCCTCGGATGACGATATCAAAAAAGCCTATCGCAAGCTCGCGATGAAGTGGCACCCTGATCGGAACCCGGATAGCAAAGAGGCCGAAGATAAGTTCAAGGCTGCCAAAGAGGCATACGAAATTCTCACCGATCCAGAAAAGCGTGCCGCCTACGACCGGTTCGGGCACGCGGGTGTGGACCCGAACGCTGCTGGCATGGGTGGTGGTGCCGGTGGTGCAGCGTTTTCAGATGCATTTGGTGATATTTTTGGTGAAATATTTGGTGGTGCACGCAGAGGCGGCGGCGGTGGGCCCCAAGTTTACCGAGGCGCGGACCTGAAGTACGCCATGGACGTCACGCTTGAGCAGGCAGCCAACGGCTTTGAAACTGAGATTCGCGTGCCAAGTTGGGAGACGTGTGAAACGTGTAAGGGCTCTGGTGCCAAACCGGGCACATCGCCGACCACATGTCGAACTTGTGGCGGCGCGGGCGCGGTTCGAATGCAGCAAGGTTTCTTTAGTGTGCAGCAAACTTGCCCGACGTGTCACGGCAATGGCCAGGAAATCACCGACCCCTGTAAAGCGTGTGATGGCGTTGGTCGCACGCGCAAGAACAAGACCTTGCAAGTCAAGATCCCAGCCGGCATTGACGATGGCATGCGGATTCGATCAGCCGGCAACGGCGAGCCAGGTGTCAATGGTGGCCCACCTGGCGACCTGTTTGTGGAAATTCATATCAAGCCCCACCCGATTTTTCAGCGCGATGGTGACGATCTGCATTGCGAACTGACGATTCCGTTTACCACGGCGGCTTTGGGTGGCGATATTCAGGTGCCTACGCTGAGCGGTAAGGCAGAGATCACGATTCCAGATGGCACACAGTCTGGAAAGACTTTCCGGCTGCGCGGCAAGGGTATCAAAGGGGTACGTGCAGGCTACCCAGGCGATCTATATTGTCATGTGTTGATTGAGACCCCGATCAAACTCACTGACGAGCAAAAGGATTTGTTGCGCCAGTTTGAGAAATCGCTCGGCGAAGCCGGCCACCGCCATACGCCTCAGACCAAATCTTGGACTGATCGGGTCAAGGAGTTTTTCTCCTAAGCCGGTGCCAGGAAGTCGATCGCAGCTTGCACACCGCCGCGATGATGGGGTATGCCGGCACTGGCGAGCCCCATTTCTACGCCTGCCAGTGTGCCTAGCAGCATCAGATCGTTGAAGTGGCCAAGGTGGCCGATGCGAAATACCCAGCCCTGCAGTTTATTCAGGCCCGTGCCCAGCGACATGTTGTATTTGCGTAGCACGAGTTTTCTGAAGTCGTCGGCGTTGTGGTAACTGCCGTCAGCTTTTTTGGGCATGACCACTGCGGTCAGAACAGGGCTGTATTGTTCAGGGTTGGCACATAAAACCTCGAGCCCCCAGGCACGCACCGCGAGGCGGGTGGCCTGAGCGTGACGCTGGTGGCGCGCAAACACTTTATCCAGACCCTCTTCATACAGCATGTCGAGCGCCTCGGCCAAGCCGTAGAGCAAGTTGGTGGCAGGTGTGGTCGGCCAGAACCCCTGTTGATTGGCGGCGATGATTTCATCCCAGCGCCAGTAGGCATTTGGCATGGTGGCGCTTTTACTGGCCTCAACGGCCTTGTTGCTCAACGCATTAAAGCCCAAGCCTGGCGGCAGCATTAAGCCCTTTTGCGAGCCCGCAATGGTGACATCAACACCCCATTGATCGTGTTGGTACTCGATGCTGCCTAGACCGGAAATCGTGTCGACCATCAATAGCGCCGGGTGTTTGGCGGCATCGATGGCGGCCCTGACCGCCGCAATGTTAGATGTCACACCCGTGGATGTCTCGTTGTGAACCACACACACTGCTTTGATGGTGTGGTCAGTGTCTTTGGTCAGACGAGTTTGAATGTCATCTGGGTTGACACCGGTTCGCCAATCGCCGGGGATGAATTCAGGTTTGAGTTGAAGCTTTTGTGCGAGGTTTTTCCACTGGGTAGCGAATTGGCCAGTTTCTGCCATCAGGATGGTGTCGCCTGGCGAGAGTGTGTTGACCATCGCGGCTTCCCAAGCACCCGTGCCTGAGCCCGGGTAGATGATGACGTGATTTGTCGTGCCAAAAATGGGCTTGATAGCTTGCAGAATCTTGAGCCCTAGTTGCTGAAACTCTGGCCCACGGTGATCGATGGTTGGGTGGTCGATTGCGCGAAGCACCCGGTCAGGTACATTACTGGGGCCCGGGATTTGCAGAAAGTGCCGACCTTGACCGGTGCGATTCAGGCTGGTGGTTGCATGAATGGGGGTATGGGTAGTTTTGTGGGTCGCAGGGGTATTCGTCATGGTCCGTCGCTCTGCCTTGGGTTTTAACCCTGATAACCTCACGGTCGGGGTTAGCCAAACTGTCTTTGGTGCCATAAATGGTACTTCTAAAACATAAGGCCCAAGCACTTGGCTTGGGCCTTATGTTCGCATCAGTCAGGTTCAATCAGTCAGGTTCAATTTGTCCGGTGCGATCAGTTGCCTTGCTTGGGTGTGGCTTTAAAGTCACCGGCGAGTGCCTGCACCAAGTTTTCTGGTTTGAGGTATTTGCGTATCGCCGCATTGACGGTCTCAGCGTTCAGCGCTTTGAGTTTTTCATCAAACTCGGCTGACCAGGCAAATGTGCGGTTCTCATCCAGAAAGTTGATCCAGCCTCTGGCCAGCACGCCGTCCTGGGCGCGGTTCAGTTCGCGCAAGGTGACAAGCGACTGTGCGCCCTCAGCCACTTCCGCATCGGTAAAGCCCTCGGTCAGCACTCGGTTGATTTCCTCTTGCAGCGCTGAATCAAACTTTTCCCAGCTCTGGGGGGCGAAGATACCGGAAAAAGTCCAATCTGCACTCGGTTCAAACGCGGAAGCGGACAGCATGCTTCTTACGTCGTATGAGAGTCCATCGGTTTCGCGAATGCGCATCCACAGGCGCGAGCTAGATGCAGCACCGAGCAGATAGTTACCCATGACCAATGCTGGGTAATCGGGGTCGGTGTCTTGCAAGGGTAGGGAGATTCGTGACAGGTAGACCGCATTGGCCTTGTCCGGCGTGTCGACGCGAATGAGCGTGGGTTTGAGCTCTAGGAAGGGGTAGGGAATGCGCTCAAACTTCGGTGCTCTGCGCCAGTTTTTGAGTGACTTGGTGACGGTATCGATCACCGTGTCTGGTTCAAAGGCACCGACCACCGCGACGGTGATGTTGCCACCGCCGTAAAAGGCGTTGTGAAACGCCACGAGATCGCTGCGCTTGATTGCTTCAAAGTCCGAAATTGCCTCCTCAAAAGTGGGCACGTAGCGCACATCATCCTTGGGCCAGGGACTCTCATAACGCGCCAGCGCGCGTGAGGCCAAGGCGCCTGGCTCGGCCATCGATGCCTTAATGCTGGTAATGCTCTGGGTGATGTACTCGTTCAGATCCTTTTCTGGGAAATTGGCGTGTTTGATCACATGCAGGGCTAAATCGATGACAGCCGGCAAGTTGGCACCGGTGGTGGAGATATTGACGGACACATCCGTGTCACTGCCACCAATGTTCATTTCGGCATTGAGATCTTCAAGTCGATCACGGATCTGCTGGCGTGTCATGGCCTCGGTGCCGTAATCGAGCATGCCTGCGGTCACGCTAGCCACGGTCGACTTGCCTTTCAAGCTCTCCAGGTCACCAAAGCGCAACAAGATATTGGCTTGCACACGTTGACCGCGAGTGGGCTTGTTTAAAAGCGCCATCTTGACTGGACCACTTGGTAGGTTGAGCAAGCGCCGGTCTGTCAGCTTGTCGATGTTGGCGGGTGTTGCATCGAATGCTTCAACCATCTCGGCTTGAATGTCGCCCACATAGCCTTCAAGTAATGGTTCGATATCGAAACGCTCTTTGTTTGGTGCGCGAACGGGGCTGTCGGTCGGGATGTAGAGACCCTCGGTGCGGTTAGCCGCCACAAAATATTGATCAACAACACGTTGCACATCTTCTAGTGTGACTTCTTTAATGCGGTCGCGCTGCTTAAACATCAGGCGCCAGTCACCGTGGGCAATCGGCTCAGATACTGCTACACCAATCCGTTGCACATTGCTGTAGAGCTCGTCCCAGCTATTGATCCATTGGCTACGAGCCCGGCTCAGCTCTTCCTCGGTAAATGGGCTGGCGCTCATTGCTTCCAGGGTCTCGGTCATGGTTGCGAGCGCTTTGTTTGGGTCCATGCCAGGCTTTAATTGCGCACCAAACATCACCGTGCCTGGGCCATACATGTCGCGCGCGAAGCCAAACACATCGCTGGCAAGCTCAGTAGGCACCAGTGCTTTGTATAAACGACCAGATGGTACGTCACTGACCATCATCGTGGCCAGCTCCAGGGCCGGATAGTCTGGGTCGCCAGCTGAGGGAATTCGATAAACCGCGGCTGCCAGCGGCGTGCCACCTGAGCGGCGCAACGTGATGCGGCGCTCACCATCTTGTACGGGCTCCACGGTGTATTCGCGTGGCAGTGCGCGGGTGGGTTTGGCAATAGATCCAAAGGCATCAGCGATGGTGTCGATGGCTTGCTGTTCATCGAACTTGCCAGCGACCATCAGCACGGCATTGTCAGGCTGGTAGTACAGGCGATAAAAGTCTCGGAGCTGCTCGATATCCACACCCTCGACGTCAGAGCGGGCGCCGATGACGCTCTTGCCGTAGTTGTGCCATTCAAAGGCACTGGCGTGGGTTTTTTGATAGAGCATGCGAAACGGACTGTTCTCGCCACGCTCCATTTCATTTCTGACCACGGTCATCTCTGAATCAAGGTCTTCGCGCGCGATGATGGAGTTGATCATTGCATCGGCCTGCCAACGGATATACCAATCAAGGGTCTCTGTGTTGGCTGCGAAGGTAGCAAAATAATTGGTGCGGTCCTCGGACGTTGTGCCATTGGCACGCAGTCCGCGCTTTGAAAACTCAGCTAGCGCATTGCGGGTCGTGGGCGTGCCCTTAAATATCATGTGTTCGAGCAGGTGCGCCATGCCGGTCTGACCGTAATTCTCGTGGCGTGAACCCACCAAGTAAGTCATGTTTACCGTGACCGATGGCTTGGCGCTGTCAGGTGCCAACAAAAATCGAAAGCCGTTGCTGTCGATCCGGTATTCGGAAATCCCTTCAACTTCGGTGACTTTTTGCACGCCAGGCGGCAGGGTCAGTGCCTGAGCCGGCAAAAAAAGCACCGTCAAAGTGAGTGTCACAAGCCAGTGAGAAATCGATTTAAGGCGTGTCATATTTAACCTAGATGGGTTCAGGGCAAAAAGTGTAGTGTCCTGTTGGATAGCCAGCAGCCCGGAAGGTTCCGGACAACCATGGTGCGAGTGTGAATTGAAACGATAGCTGTAGCCGTGATCTGGCGCAATTGGCGTTTGCGTGTGGTTTTTTAAAAAGGTGCGGTTGCTAGCAAGGTTACTTCGATAGTAGGCTATTTAGATAGCAGTCGCATGGCTTGTTCGAGTCCGGCCACTGTGACCGGAAACATGCGGTCTTGCATGATGTTTCGGATCAGCGCAATCGACTGTCGATAGGGCCACGAGGCTTGTGGCTCTGGATTTAACCAGATCGCCTTGGGCCAAGTGCTGACCATGCGTTGCAGCCATTGGGCGCCGGCCTCTTTGTTGTAGTGTTCTACCGAGCCGCCAGGCTGCAGAATCTCGTAGGGGCTCATGGATGCATCACCCACAAAAATCAGTCGCCAATCGGCGTTGAACTTGCGCAGGATGTCCCAGGTATCAAAGCGCTCCATTTGTCGGCGTCGGTTTGATTGCCACAGATGCTCGTAGGGGCAGTTGTGAAAATAGTAGACCTCAAGGTTTCTAAATTCGCTGCGCGCCGCTGAAAACAGCTCCTCCACACGGCCGATGTGGTCATCCATGCTGCCGCCCACATCGAGCAGCATTAGTACTTTGACGTTGTTGTGGCGCTCGGCAATGAGTTTGATGTCTAGATGTCCGGCGTTGCGAGCGGTGCTGCGGATGGTGTCATCCAAGTCAAGCTCAAGTGCAGCGCCTTCCCGGGCAAAGCGGCGCAGCCGACGCAAAGCCACCTTGAAGTTGCGTATGCCGAGTTCGATCTGGTCATCGTAATCGCGAAACTGTCTTTCATCCCAGACTTTGACTGCGGTGCGGTTGCCGGCCGACTTGCCGCCGACACGGATGCCCTCTGGGTGATAGCCGCCATTGCCAAATGGGGATGTACCGCCTGTGCCTATCCAGCGGTTACCACCAGCGTGCCGCTCGTTCTGTTCGTTTAAGCGTTCCTGAAACATCTCCAGCAGCTTGTCCCAGCCATGCTTTTCGAGTTCAGCCTTTTGTTCGGCGGTCAGGCGTCGCTCAAACTCTTTGACCAACCAGTCCAGCGGGATCTCTTTGCCTGGTAGTTTGGCCTGCAGGTTGCGGTAATAACTACCAAAGGCTCGGTCAAAGCGGTCAAACAAGGACTCGTCTTTGATGAGCGTGGTTCTGGCCAGGTAATAGAAGTCTTCCAGGCTAGGCACCATGATCGGCTCGCTCAGAGCTTCTAACAGCGTCAGATACTCTTTGACGCTGACTTTGAGATTGTGCGAGCGCAGGTGATAGAAAAAATCAGCCAGCATGGCGATCCAGCATATGAATGAGGTGTGCCTTGATTTCTGGCCATTCGCCAAGGGTTACGCTATACATCACCGTGTCGCGTACCGTGCCGTCACGACGTAGCGCATGACCACGAATCACGCCATCGCGCTTGGCACCTAGACGCTCGATGGCGCGCTGCGAAGCCCAATTGAAATTGTCGGTGCGCCAACCCACGGTTTGCGCACCGAGTTTCTCAAAGGCGTGGGTCAGTAGCATTAACTTGCAGGTGGTGTTCAAGTGTGTGCGGTGATAGCGTTTGGCATACCACGTATAGCCAATTTCCAATCTGGCCACGTTGGTGAGGATGTCGTGATACCGGGTACTGCCAACCACTTGGCCTGATTGCAGGTCGCGCACCGCAAACGGCAGCATATGGCCGGCGGCTTGTCCTTCTAAAGCCGTCTGGATATAACGCTCGGACGCACCTGGTTCAGGTACCGAGGTCACGCGTAAGCGCCAGAGCTCGCCGCAAGCAGCAGCGGCCTCCAGGGCCTCGGCGTGTGCCATGGTCAACGGTTCGAGCTGAACGTTGCCAAGTTCCAGCACACAGGGCAGCAGTCGGGCAGTCAAGGTGCTCATGGTTGTCGGCGTGTCGTGTTGCGCGTCACGGCCGCCAAGCGTTCTAGCAACTGCACGTCTTGCTCGTTTTTAAGCAAAGCGCCAGCCAAAATTGGCACAGAGGTGGCGTTATGGGCCTCGATTTGTTCGGCGCTGATCTCTTGGGCGATTAGTAGTCTGAGCCAATCTAGGAATTCGGAGGTGGAAGGTTTTTTCTTGAGTCCTGGGGCCTCGCGCAAGGCAAAAAAGGCGTCTAGTGCAGCGCGAAGCACGTTGGCGTGAAGCTTAGGGAAGTGCACTGCCACGATGGATTTGAGCGTATCGCGGTCCGGGAAACGGATGTAATGGAAAAAACAACGCCGTAAAAACGCATCCGGCAGGTCTTTTTCATTGTTCGAGGTAATGATAACCAACGGCCGGTGTTTGGCCTGGATCGTTTCGTGGGTCTCATAGACATGAAATGCCATCTGATCTAGCTCACGCAGCAAGTCATTCGGAAACTCAATGTCAGCCTTGTCGATCTCGTCGATCAGCAAGACGGTTGGGCCTTCCGATATGAATGCCTGCCAGAGCACCCCTTTGACAATGTAGTTGGCGATATCCTTGACTTTCTCATCACCAAGCTGTGAGTCACGCAGGCGCGAAACAGCGTCGTACTCGTATAAACCCTGATGTGCTTTGGTGGTCGACTTGATGTGCCACTGCAATAATGGCCTGCCTAGGGCGTGCGCCACCTCTTCGGCGAGCATGGTTTTACCGGTGCCAGGTTCACCCTTAATTAGCAAGGGGCGTTGCAATGTCAGTGCTGCATTGACGGCAAGTTTCAGGTCTTCGGTGGCCACGTATTTGTCGGTGCCGTCAAACCGAGAATGGTCGTTTGCTGTGCTGGCTGATGAAGTCATTGAGGGTTTTCCTACAACAAAGGTGGTTGTGCTGCCTGTATCTAGATCAACAATTATCGTACAATCCGTAAAATTTTCAGGGGTCTGATCCGTCATTCCCGAGTTGATTCGTTTCATAAACCAAAGAGTGAACACATGAATCTGTCACTTCAAGCCGTATCCCGTGTTGTTCGTCGGTCAACTGTTGGGGCTACCTGTGTCTTGGCCATTGGCCTGTCTAGCGCAGCCATAGCTGCCGAGCCTGTCAAGGGCGACATCGAAGCCGGTCGTCAGAAAAACTCGATGTGCATTGGTTGCCACGGTATCCCGGGTTACAAAGCCAGCTTTCCTGAGGTCTACGCGGTGCCCATGATCTCTGGTCAAAAAGAACAGTACATCATTGTCGCTCTGCGTGCGTATGCCAACGGTGAGCGCACTCATCCGACCATGGATGCGATTTCCTCAAGTCTGTCCGAGCAGGACATGGCGGACCTAGCGGCTTACTACGCAAACTTGAAGTGATACGGGAAAGAAACATGAAACTGATTGCGACTAGCGTTTTAGTATTGGCCAGCGGCGTGTTTGCGACAGCCTCACAGGCCGCCAATCTGCAGGAAGGCCAGGCCGTTTGGGAGCGTTTGAACTGTGCCTCTTGTCACGGGGCTGATGCTGTCTCAGGCGTTGACCCCAGCTACCCGACCTTGGCTGGTCAGCACGCCAACTACCTTGAGCATGCCCTGATTTCCTATCAACGTGGCGCGCGCGGCCTGCCCGCATCGGCCAACGTGCGCAACAATGCCATCATGGCAGCGTTCGCCTCGCAGTTAACAAAGCAGGATATCCAGAACGTGTCGGCATGGCTGGCATCGTTGCCTTCGCCGCTATCGACCAAGAAGTGAGTCCAGAGGCGACAGCGCCGGATCAGCACCTGATCTGGTCTGTGTCAACAAGCCGGCCCTAGTGGCCGGTTTTTGTTGCGCGACGCTCAATGAGCTCAACGTAACTTTCGTTGTTCAGCGGTTGCCCTAGGCGCTGCGCGTCCCAGATCACTTGTCCGAGGCATTCCATCATCTCATGTACGGCGTCATGTTCGCCATATTTGGCTGCGAGCTTGGCGTGTGCTGCCCGAATGCCTGGGGGGTGGTCGACCGAAATCTGTTCTGCAATCGCCAAGTGCATGGACAGATGAAGGAATGGGTTGGTGCGGCCTTGCTCGACTGAATAATCCTTTTCCAGGGCTTCAGGATCTTGCAGGTCATCGAAATATTCGGGGTGTAGTTCGATGAGGTCAGCGGCCATGGTTTCTAGCGGGGTGAGAACGCCATTTGCCCGCCTTTTTTGCCAGGCCTCTATCAAAAAGGTTCGAACTTGGTCGCGGCTGGGATTAAACATGGCTATTTCAACGGTCTGGATGCGAGTTAAACTAGGGGTTTCTCTAACCCCGATTTCGCGGAGTGTTCATGTCATACCAGCATATCAAAGTGCCGAGCGCCGGCCAAAAAATTACAGTCAATGCGGATTATTCACTGAATGTTCCTGATGAGCCAATTATTCCCTACATCGAGGGTGACGGCACGGGTATGGATATCACCCCAGTCATGCTCAAGGTGGTTGATGCTTCTGTTGCCAAGGCGTATGGCGGCAAGCGCAAGATCCACTGGATGGAAGTGTATGCAGGCGAGAAATCAACCCAAGTTTACGGCCCGGACGTTTGGTTGCCGGAAGAGACTTTGGAGGCCGTAAAGGATTATGTTGTTTCCATCAAAGGCCCGCTGACCACACCGGTTGGGGGTGGTATCCGCTCTTTGAACGTAGCTTTGCGCCAACAGCTTGACTTGTATGTCTGCCTTCGTCCAGTGCGTTACTTCAAAGGCGTTCCGTCGCCCTTGCGTGAGCCGGAGAAGACCAACATGGTGATCTTCCGCGAAAACTCCGAAGACATCTACGCTGGCATTGAGTTCGCCGCTGAGTCAGAGCAAGCCAAGGCGCTGATCGACTTTCTGCAGACCAAGCTCGGTGTGAAAAAAATCCGTTTCCCCAACACCTCCGGTATTGGTGTGAAGCCTGTGTCTCGTGAGGGCACGGTGCGCTTGGTGCGCAAGGCTATTCAATACGCGATTGACAATGACCGCAGTTCGGTGACGATTGTCCACAAGGGCAACATCATGAAGTTCACCGAAGGTGGCTTCCGTGACTGGGCTTACGAGCTCGCTCAAAAAGAGTTCGGCGCCGAGTTGATCGACGGCGGACCATGGTGCAAGTTCAAGAACCCCAAGACGGGTCGCGAGATTATTGTGAAAGACAGCATTGCCGATGCGTTTTTGCAGCAGATCCTGCTGCGCCCGGCTGAGTACGATGTGATCGCTACCTTGAACCTCAATGGTGACTACGTTTCTGACGCACTGGCTGCACAGGTCGGTGGCATTGGCATTGCACCCGGGGCAAACCTGTCTGATTCAGTGGCCATGTTCGAGGCGACACACGGCACGGCGCCCAAGTATGCCGGTAAGGATTATGTCAACCCAGGGTCGGAAATCCTCTCTGCGGAGATGATGTTGCGTCACATGGGTTGGTTTGAGGCTGCTGACCTCATCATCAGCAGCATGGAGAAATCGATTCTGTCCAAGAAAGTGACCTATGACTTTGCTCGACTGCTGGAAGGTGCGACTCAGGTGTCATGCTCCGGTTTTGGGCAGGTCATGATCGATAATATGGAGTGAACCAGAAAGCGGTGCGCTAAGTTAGGGCATTCCCGGATGTGCGCCGCTCGGTCTTAGTGCAGAATACGATGCATGCAGGTGGGGAGACAATTCCTGCAAGGTGGAACTGGTAGCATCGGTTCGTAAGACCAAATAGCACTATCCAAAACCAAAAAAAGCATCACGGCCGGCACAGTGTGTCGGCCGTTTTGTTATCCGAGGACGGCATGGCGCAAAACACCCAAGACCGCGGCAAATCTCGATATTGGCCATTAAGCCTGCAGCTGGTTGGTGGGTGTTTGCTGTTGTGGCTCTTAGTCACCATGCTGCCATTGCTAGTGGCGCAGCTGGGATTGACCGGTTCGTTATTGGGCTGGCCCATCGTATTTGCCTTGGCTGCATTTGGCGTGCCGATTGTGTATCTCATCATTATCGCTTTCTACAGCCTGGCAATGGACCGGATTGAGCGTGACCAAAGCCACAGTGAGCGTGAGCCATGAGCGAGGACGTGCCAATCAGTCAGCGTGCCTGGCAGATTACGCTTGGCAAACGATACGCTTTCTACGCCTTGGGATTCACTTTGCTCATTGGCGCGCTGGCTGCACTGGAAGTATTTGGTATTGCACGCGAGTGGATTGGCTATATCTTTTTGTTTTCCACCGTGGTCATGTATGCGGCGATTGGGATTTTTTGCAGAACATCGGACCCGATTGAGTATTACGTCGCGGGCCGGCGCGTGCCTGCAGTTTTTAACGGCATGGCCACGGCGGCTGACTGGATGTCAGTGGCATCCTTTCTGGGTGTGGCCGGTACCTTGTATCTGGCAGGATTTAACGGCCTGGCGTTTATCCTCGGCTGGACGGGCGGCTATGTGCTGCTGGCGCTTTTGATTGCGCCCTATTTGCGTCGTTTTGGTTGCTACACCATTCCGGATTTTTTGGGTACCCGTTATGGTGGGCATGCTGCTAGGCTAGTGGCCGTGATTTGTACATTGGCGTGTTCCTTCAGTTATCTGGTGGCTCAGATATATGGGGTTGGGCTCATCACGACGCGTTTGACCGGCCTTTCGTTTGAGCTTGGCGTGTTTATTGCCTTGGGCAGTATGTTGGTTTGCTCCTTCTTAGGGGGCATGCGAGCAGTTACTTGGACGCAAGTCGGGCAATACATCATTTTGGTGACCGCCTATCTTTTGCCGGTGATCTGGTTGTCGATGAACCAGACCGACAAAATCGTGCCCCAAGTGGGTGCTGGCCAAGTGCTTGCGCAAGTTGCTGAGCGCGAGGCACAAATTGCCAGTGATCCAGCCGAGATTGCTTTGCGCCAGTATTGGCAAAAGCAAAGTGAGTTAAAGCAAATTCACATCGATGCTTTGCCCTTGTCCTGGCAAACAGAAAAGGAAGCTTTACGCACCAAGTTGTTGCGGGCGCGAGAGTCGGACGCCTCCATGGTGCAAGTTAGGCAGTTTGAGCGAGAGTTGGCCAAGTATCCGGCTTCCGAAGACGAGGCTCGTGAGCGTTGGGCGACTGAGCGCGACGAGTATCGGGTGCGCGCGCAGATGCCAGAACCATTTCTATCATCGTCGGTCGCGGGTCAGGTTTCTGAGTGGTCGGACACACACACCAACTTTCTGGCATTGCTGTTTTGTCTGATGCTTGGTACAGCGGGCTTGCCGCATATTTTGATGCGATCACTGACTACCCCTTCGGTTAGCGCAGCGCGCCGCTCTGTGTTCTGGTCCTTGTTTTTTATCTTGGCCCTCTACCTGATGGCGCCTGCCTTGGCGGTTTTGGTGAAGAATGAAATCTATCAACAAGTGGTAGGCATGTCATTTGCTGATCTGCCCGAATGGATTAGCGTTTGGTCCGCCCTAGACCGATCGCTCGTTGACCTGCGGGACATCAACGGTGATGGCATTGTGCAGTTGGCTGAGTTGCACTTGGCATCCGACATGGTGGTGTTGGCCGGTCCGGAAATCGGTGGGTTGCCTTATGTGATGTCTGGCCTGATCGCGGCGGGCGCCATGGCTGCGGCGCTTTCAACGGCCGACGGCCTTCTATTGACATTGTCCAACGCTTTGTCGCACGACATGAGCTTTCGGGTCATGTCGCCTGGCATGAAAAGCCATCGTCAGGTCATCATGTCCAAGGTTTACTTGTTGTTTGTGGCATTTAGTGCTGCTTGGGTGGCCACTCGCACGCCCGGTGACATTATTTTTATGGTTACTGCAGCGTTTTCGTTTGCAGCGGCCTCGTTCTTTCCGGCGCTGGTACTGGGGATTTTTTGGGGCCGCACCAATAAGTGGGGTGCTTCGCTTGGGATGTTGACTGGCCTTGCAGTGACTGGGTATTACATGGTGTCCACGCAACCGTGGCTGCGCGAGTTGGTGTTTGGTATTTCCAGAGCGCAGCCCGTTGAGCTTTGGTGGGGGATACAACCGAGCGCTGCTGGGGTGTTTGGTGCGCCTGCTGCGATGGTAGTCATGGTGCTGGTGTCGTTGGCCACACCCAAGCCCGACAGATCAGCGCAAGACTTCGTGGCGAGTCTGCGAAGAGCGTAGTAGGGCGAGCACAGCCCCTTTACCACCTTGAGCGGGTGGCGGTGTCACAAAGCCCAGTACTTCCGGCATCTGGGCGAGCCAGTGGCGCGCCAGATACCGTAAGACCGATGTGCCACCCTGTGAGCCGTAGCCTTGTCCATGGATGATCCTCACATGGGTAACGCCACGGCCACTTGCCACGCGCACAAAGTGTTGTAAGGCCAAGCGTGCCTGATCCCGGCTTAGACCATGGAGGTCCAGACACTCTCTAACCCGACTGGCCTCTCGTTTTAGTCGCCTGAGGGCTTCGCCTGACACGCCTGGAGCACGGTAGGATTGCGGTACGTCATCGAGCGTGGACGGATCCCCATCTGATAGCTTGGCATTCTGTGTTGGCTCGGCGGTTGCTCGAGCACGGCGCGCTTGCATTTGTTGTGATGCACGTACAGGTGCCCGGTCAGGCTCGTGGGTCACGCGTTCGTGACCTTTAAGCACAATGACTTGCCGATAGGCTTGGGCTAGCAGTTCGGCGTCTGCTTGACTGAGCGTACCTGTTGGTTTGTCACGCCGATTCATTTTCCAGCCAGCGCTGTGCATCAAGCGCAGCCATGCAGCCCGTGCCAGCGCTGGTGATGGCTTGGCGATAGACATGATCCTGAACATCGCCAGCAGCAAACACGCCAGGCACCGAGGTCATCGTGGCCAAACCTTTTAAGCCGCTGCGCGTGACGATGTAGCCATTTTCCATCTCGATTTGGCCTTCAAAGATGCCGGTGTTGGGACTGTGGCCAATGGCGATAAAAACGCCAGTGACGGCAACGTCCATTGGTGCTTGTCCGTCTGTGCTGCGCAGACGCACGCCGGTCACGCCACTGGTATCGCCAAGTACCTCGTCGAGTTCGCGATATAGCGCAAGCTTGACGTTCCCGTTCTTGGCTTTTTCCATCAGTTTGTCAATCATGATGGGTTCAGCGCGAAACTTGTCGCGACGATGCACCACGGTAACGGTTTTGCAGATGTTGGAGAGGTATAGCGCCTCTTCTACGGCGGTGTTGCCCCCGCCAACGACAACGACGTCTTGGTCGCGGTAGAAAAAGCCATCGCAAGTGGCGCAACCCGATACGCCGCGACCCATGAAGGCTTCTTCAGAAGGTAAGCCCAGGTATTTGGCCGAGGCCCCGGTGGCAATGATCAGTGCATCGCAGGTGTAGGTCTTGCCGCCATCACCAAACAGGGTAAAGGGACGCTTGGAGAAATCGACTTTGTCAATTTGGTCAAAGATCATCTCGGTCTTGAAACGCTCGGCGTGCGCCTGAAAGCGTTGCATGAGGTCAGGGCCTTGCACGCCTTGGGCGTCTGCTGGCCAGTTATCGACCTCCGTGGTCGTCATCAGTTGTCCGCCTTGTGCCATGCCGGTAATCAGCACGGGATTCAAATTTGCGCGTGCGGCGTAGACTGCAGCGGTGTAGCCGGCAGGACCGGAACCTAGGATCAGGACTTTGGCGTGTTTCGTGTCTGACATGATTCAACCGTTTAGAAGTGTGAATATTCCGTAGTATAGGGCCAGAGTATATACAATTAAGAATTATACATAATAATAATTCATTAAGTGTTAAGCAAATTATAATTGCCCACATGTCAAAAGCCACTGCCGCCCCGGCGCGTGTTGGGCGTAATGCCCGCAGCTCGCGCAACGTCCGAAACGGACCGTCCCCATTGCAACTTCGTGTGTTGTCCTTTCTTCGAGAAGCGCGCTGGGTTTTGTTTGCATTGCTTGCAGCCTGGTTAGCCCTGGTCTTGGCCACCTGGAGTCCGGCAGACCCGGGCTGGTCGCATTCCGCTAGCCAGCCTGTGCTTGCTAATCGTGGTGGGGTTCTGGGCGCATACACGGCTGATGTTCTGTATTACTTGCTGGGGTTTTCAGCTTGGTGGCTGGTGGTGTTGCTACTACATCGTGTCTATGCAGGTTATCGCCGTCTAGTTAATCACTTTCGGGAAGATGGCGGGCAGACACTGGATAGAGTGCGTTGGGAGCAGGGCATTGGATTTGTCTTGGTTCTGGCTGGCTCGGTTGGTCTGGAGTCGCTACGCTTGGCCTCCCTGGGGCTGGATTTGCCCAGCAAAACTGCGATGATCAGTGGTGCCGGTGGCGTGATCGGATACGCTTGGTCGTCGTTTTTGAGTATGTTGGTGGGGTTTACCGGCAGCACACTGATTCTGATTGTGATGTTGGTGGCGGGCCTGAGCCTATTCTTTGGGTTTTCCTGGATGACGGTCTGTGAGCGTGTGGGTACGTGGCTTGAGAACGGTGTGATGGCAATCTACAACGCCTATCAGGCCCGGCAGGACCGGCGAGTTGGCGAGGTGGCTCTGGCTGAGCGTCACGAACACGTTGACAAACGCCACGACCAG
Organism: uncultured Orrella sp.; assembly: GCA_964558695.1. Classification (GTDB taxonomy): domain Bacteria; phylum Pseudomonadota; class Gammaproteobacteria; order Burkholderiales; family Burkholderiaceae_B; genus Algicoccus. The sequence continues at coordinate 10,383 of CAZLFB010000055.1, read as the reverse complement.
ATCACCCACGAGCAACCGGTGCGCATCGAGCCTGCGGTGGCCACTGTGCCCAAGTCCGAGCGCGTGCAAAAAGAGAAACAACAGTCTTTGTTTTCAGAGCCAGCCTCGGGTGCTTTGCCTGAGGTTAGCCTGCTCGATGCACCGCCCGAGATGATTGAGACGGTGTCGCCCGAGACCATTGAGTTCACCTCGCGCCTGATCGAGAAAAAGCTCTCTGACTTTGGTGTGCAAGTCACTGTTGTCGCCGCCCAAGCTGGTCCGGTGATTACCCGTTACGAAATCGAGCCTGCTACCGGGGTCAAAGGCAGCCAGATCGTGAACCTGGCCAAGGACTTGGCTCGAGCGTTGAGCCTGGTGAGCATTCGCGTGGTTGAGACGATTCCGGGCAAGAACTTGATGGGCCTTGAGTTGCCCAACCCCAAACGCCAGATGGTCAAGCTCTCTGAGATCCTTGGCTCGCAGACCTATCACGCCAGTCCGTCAATCTTGACGATGGCGCTTGGCAAAGACATCGCGGGCAATCCGATCGTGGCTGATCTGGCCAAAATGCCGCACTTGTTGGTTGCCGGCACCACCGGTTCTGGCAAGTCCGTCGGGATCAATGCGATGATCCTGTCGCTGCTGTACAAGGCTGACGCCACGCATACACGGCTGATCCTCATTGATCCCAAGATGCTCGAGATGAGTGTCTACGAGGGAATTCCGCACTTGCTAGCTCCGGTGGTTACCGACATGCGCCAGGCTTCCAATGCGCTGAATTGGTGTGTGGCGGAGATGGAGAAGCGCTACAAGCTTATGAGCAAGATGGGTGTGCGCAACTTAAGTGGCTTTAACAACAAAATCAGGGAAGCCAAAAAGCGAGACGAAGTCATTCCAAATCCGTTTTCTCTGACACCAGATGCGCCAGAGCCTTTAAGTGAGCTTCCTGCTATCGTGGTGGTGATTGATGAGCTGGCTGATTTGATGATGGTGGTCGGCAAAAAGATCGAAGAACTCATCGCACGTCTGGCACAAAAGGCGCGAGCGGCTGGTATTCATCTAATTCTGGCAACGCAGCGCCCAAGCGTTGACGTTATCACCGGCTTAATTAAAGCCAACATTCCAACCCGCATCGCGTTTCAGGTTTCATCGAAGATCGATTCGCGTACCATTCTTGATCAAATGGGGGCCGAAACGCTGTTGGGGCAGGGCGACATGCTTTACATGCCGCCAGGCACGGGACTACCCATGCGGGTGCATGGCGCTTTTGTCTCGGACGAAGAGGTGCATAGGGTGGTTCAGTCCCTTAAGGACCAGGGCGAGCCCAACTACATTGAAGGGCTGCTTGAGGGTGGCGTTGCCGGTGAAACCGGTGACGGCGTGGGTAGTGTCACTGGCTTTACCGATGCCGAGGCCGATCCCCTGTACGATCAGGCGGTGGCCATCGTTCTGAAGAATAAGCGAGCCTCAATCTCACTGGTTCAGAGACACTTGCGAATCGGCTACAACCGGGCAGCGCGTCTGCTTGAGCAAATGGAGCAGGCCGGTGTGGTTTCAAGTATGCAGTCCAATGGCAATCGTGAAATTCTGGCGCCGGCTGGGCCCTCTGATGAAGACTGATCCCCTCACCCCTTTCACGTGGTTGGAGTGTCGGGCAATGGGTCTTGTGATGTGGGCCGTGGCATTGGTTATCGCGCCACTGCTTGCCGCACCGGCTGCTTGGGCTAACCCAGCGGTCGAGCAGTTTGAGCAGTTTGTTCAAACGGTGCCAGCCGCGCGCGGGACATTTAAGCAATTCACGGTCGGTCCCGATGGCCAAACTGGTCGTGCCCAGTCGGGCGTTTTTGCATTCGCCAGGCCGGGTAAGTTCCGCTGGGATATTGAGACACCTTATCCGCAGCAGGTGGCAAGTGATGGCGTGACCTTGTATCAGCACGATCCAGACTTGCAGCAGTTAACGGTGCGAGCATTGGATCAGTCCATTGGTAGCTCGCCTGCGGCGATTCTGTTCGGTGATGGTGGATTGCAACAGGCCTTTGATGTTTCGTCTTTACCTGATGATGTCGGCATGCAATGGTTGCGCGCGGTGCCCAAACGACCAGATGCCGGTTTGACCCAAGTTGATATTGGTATGCAGCTAGGCAGACCTGCTCGGTTGTTATTAGTCGATGGCTTTGGGCAAACCACCCGGGTTGACCTGCTGACGTTGCGCGCGCAGTCCGAGTTTGGCGCAAGTGAGTTTGTGATCGAGCCGCCGGCTGGTACCGATATTATTCGGGTGCAGTAGCGTGGTTATGGCTGATCTTTTTAGCCGCGAGCCCAAGGCGCCACTGGCCGAGCAGATGCGGCCGCGATCCTTAGACGAGGTGGTCGGTCAGCAACACCTAATTGGCCCAGGTAGACCGCTAAGAGCGGCGTTTGAAGCGGGTGAGCCGCACTCCATGATCCTGTGGGGTCCGCCGGGCGTAGGAAAAACAACCTTGGCTCGCCTGATGGCGGATTTGTTCGACTGCGAATTTATCGCGATTTCGGCCGTGTTCGCTGGGGTGAAAGACATTCGCGCTGCGATGGATCAGGCGCAGCAGACCCTAGACCGTACGGATCGCCAAACGTTGTTGTTTGTCGATGAGATTCATCGTTTTAACAAGTCGCAACAAGACGCGCTTTTGCCCTTTGTTGAGTCAGGCCTCGTGGTGTTTGTTGGTGCAACCACAGAGAACCCGGGCTTTGAGGTCAACCGAGCCTTGCTCTCGCGCGCGCAGGTTCATGTGCTCAAAGCCATTGAAGCGCAGGATCTCAAAGCGCTGGCTATGCGTGCGCTTGGCCGTCAGACGCCACCAGTTGAATTGACTGATGCTGCGCTGGAGTGGTTGATCGCCCAAGCCGATGGGGATGCAAGACGGCTATTGAACCAGATTGAGATTGTTTTACAGTCATTTGGCTCGAGCGCTGAAACCTTGGATGCGCAGCACATCGCGGGTGTATTGAGTCAGTCCAGACGCGCTTTTGACAAGGGCGGGGACAACTTTTATGACCAGATCTCGGCGCTACACAAGTCGGTTCGTGGTTCAGACCCCGATGCAGCACTCTATTGGCTGGCGCGCATGCTTGACGGCGGCGCCGATGCCCGTTACTTGAGCAGACGTATCATCCGCATGGCTTGGGAAGACATTGGCTTAGCAGACCCACGTGCCATTCAGATTGCCCACGATGCTGCTGATGCGTATGACCGGCTTGGCTCGCCCGAGGGCGAGTTGGCGTTAGGGCAGGCAGTGATCTATTTGTCTGTGGCTGCCAAAAGCAACGCTGGCTACAAGGCCTACAACCAGGCTCGGGCCTTCGTGGCGCAAGATCGTTCCCGAGAGGTGCCTAATCACTTGCGCAATGCGCCGACCAAACTGGCTAAGGACATTGGCCACGCGCAGGGCTATCGATACGCCCATGATGAGCCCGGTGCCTACGCCGCTGGCCAGCGATACTTGCCTGATGACTTGGCTGCGCCTGGCTGGTATCAGCCGGTCGATCGAGGGCTTGAGCTCAGTATCGGTCAGAAACTGTTGCAGTTACGGCAGATCAATCAGGCCGCGCAGTCTGATGATTCAATTGATAGCTAGCTGATTTTTAAGTGTATTTTTCTCTTAATCGTGGTTTTTTGTAACTAAGTGTTAGTTTTGTCACAAACACCATGGTCTAATCACGTTGTTCAGATTTTTACTCAGGGATCACTATGGAATGGTTTGACGCCGTCAATCTGTCTAGGTTGCAGTTTGCTTTCACTGTTGCGCTGCACATCATATTCCCAGCCTTCACGATCGGTCTGGCCAGTTATCTGTTTGTGTTGAATGGTATGCACCACTTCACACGCAAGCCGGTCTACCTCGACTTGTTTAACTACTGGAAAAAGATCTTCGCGCTGTCGTTTGGCATGGGCGTGGTCTCTGGCTTGGTGATGACGTACCAGTTTGGTACCAACTGGAGCGTATTTGCGGACAAAGTCGGGCCGATCCTCGGACCCATTATGGGCTACGAGGTCCTTTCTGCTTTCTTTTTGGAGGCTGGCTTTTTGGGGGTAATGTTGTTTGGCCGTCAAAAAGTGGGTGAGCGCTTGCACTTGTTTGCGACAGGCATGGTGGCTTTAGGTACTTTTGCCTCTACCTTCTGGATTCTTTCGATCAACAGTTGGATGCAAACACCGGACGGACATGCGATCAATGAAGTTGGGCAGTTTATTCCCGTGGATTGGTTGAAGATCATATTTAACCCATCATTTCCACACCGGTTCGCCCACATGGTGTTAGCCGCCTATTTGACGACCGCGTTTGTGGTTGCTGGCGTAGGTGCTTACCACCTGTTGAAACTGCGTGCAGGCAAGGCTGCAAGCAACATGAGTGTCGAAGCAGTTAAAAAAATGTTCTCCATGGCGATGTGGATGGCCGCGATCGTCACGCCAATCCAGATTTTCGCTGGCGACTCGCAGGGGTTGAACACGCTTGAACACCAACCGATGAAAATCGCCGCCATGGAAGGGCATTTCGAATCAGAAAAGCCCGCTGGCCTAATTCTATTCGGTATTCCAAACCAAGAAGAAGCTCGTATGGATTACAAGGTCGAAATCCCATATTTGGGTAGCCTCATTCTGCGCCATGATTTGACGGGGGGGCTCAAAGGCTTGGACGAGTTCCCGCGTGCTGATTGGCCACCCATGGCTCCCCCGTTTTATGCATTTCGCGTGATGGTGGGTATTGGGTTTCTGATGCTAGCCGTCGGTATTTGGAGTTTGATTTTGCGTCGTAAAGGGAAGCTCTACGACACACCATTGCTGCTCAAGGCAGCATTGGTCATGTCCCCGGCTGGTTTCGTTGCCGTGGTTTCTGGCTGGATTGTGACCGAGGTTGGGCGTCAGCCATACACCGTCTACGGTTTGTTGCGTACGGTTGATTCAGTCTCGCCCATTTCGACCGGGATGGTTGCTACCAGCATGGTTGCGTTTGTGCTGGTTTATTTCACGATGTTCTTCTCTGGACTGGTGTACATCTTACGGCAAATGCGTCAACCGCCAGTCAGTGCTGAGCCCGCCATGAGCCCGGCATTGCCGTCGATAGCATCTGGGTTTGTGCCACCATCGTTTTCGCGTAAGCCATCAGCTCAAGTTAAGGAGCCATCATGATTGATTTTGCGCTGATTTGGGCCTTGTTGATTTTGTTTGCCTTGATGGCCTATGTCGTGCTCGACGGGTTGGATCTTGGCGTTGGTATTTTGTTTCCGTTTATTGCAGGTGAGGCCAATCGAGACATCATGATGCATTCGGTTGCGCCAGTCTGGGATGGCAACGAGACTTGGTTGGTGCTTGCTGGAGGTGGTTTGTTTGCGGTATTCCCGCTTGCTTACGCAATCATCATGCCGGCTCTTTATATCCCGATCTTTTTGATGTTGCTGGCACTGGTTTTTCGTGGTGTTGCGTTTGAGTTCCGCTTCAAAGAACGCGGTAAGCCGACCTTTTGGGATGTGGCCTTTGCTGGTGGTTCGACAGTGGCTGCGTTTGCTCAAGGTATGATCTTGGGCGGTATCCTCGAAGGTATTGCAGTTGATGGCCGCTCATACGCCGGCGGTGCTTTTGATTGGTTGTCACCATTTTCCATTTTCACGGGTGTTGCTGTGGTGATTGGGTATGCGCTTTTGGGTGCGACCTGGTTGGTTATGAAGACTGATGGCGAGGTTTATCAGAAAGCCAAGCGCTACGCGCCCCGATTGCTATTGTTGGTGTTGGTGAGCATGGTGGCGGTCAGTGTATGGACAGCAAGCTTGCACGAGTATTTTCTCGAGCGCTGGCTGATTTGGCCTGATAGGATTTACGTGATGATCGTGCCATTTTTGGTGCTGTATTGTGCGTGGACTCTGCTCGATGGGCTGAAAAAAGATAGCGCAGGCAAGCCTTACCTCGCAGCTGTGGGCCTCTTTGTGGTGTCTTATATTGGCCTGGCTATGAGTGTGTTCCCGTACTTCGTGCCACCCTCAGTCACGCTTTGGGAAGCCGCTGCGCCGGATAAGTCCTTACATTTTTTGCTCGTGGGCAGTGTTGTGCTCATTCCCACCATTCTGGCCTATAGTGCTTATGCATATTGGGTTTTTAGGGGTAAAGTCAGCGCCAATAGTCACAGTTACGATGTCTGAGAAGCCACGCTTAGGCGAGCATCCTGAGCCTAAGTCTGCCTGGCAGCGTCTGACTTGGTTTGTGTTGCTTTGGGCCGTTGGTGCTGGTTTTCTCTGGCTCGTCAGTCTGGTGTTGCGTCGGGTTCTTTTGCCTGACTGAGTTTTCCACCTCGCGGCTACAATGCTGTTTTTAGACTAATCGCTTTGTAGCCGCTATGCTTGATCCTGTATTGTTTAGAAAAAATCTCGACGCCGTGGTCGCTGGCTTAGCCACGCGCGGCGTGACCTTTGACGCGCGGGCTTTTAACGAGCTCGAAGCGCGTCGCAAAACGGTGCAAACCGAGACGGAAGCTTTGCAGGCGCAGCGCAATGCATTGGCCAAGCAGATCGGCGCACTAAAGTCCAAAGGCGAGGATGCCACGGCAGTCATGGCGCAGTCACAAGCCATTCCTGCGCAGCTAAAGGCACTTGAAGAGTCGCTTGAGCAAATCCAGCTTGAACTAAATGCCGTGCTGTTGGCAACGCCAAATCTGCCGCATGAGTCGGTTCCCATTGGCAAGGACAGTGATGACAACGTGGAAGTGCGTCGTTGGGTACCCAAGGCGGATGCCAACGGCAATCCGGGTGCGTTGCCGTTTGAGCCCAAGGATCATGTTGACATTGGCGAACCGCTAGGCCTTGATTTTGAGGTGGGCGCTAAGCTTTCTGGCTCGCGCTTTAGTTTCATGCGGGGTCAGATGGCGCGCTTGCATCGCGCACTTGCCCAGTTCATGCTGGATTTGCAAACGAGCCAACATGGTTACACCGAGTGCTATACCCCCTACATTGTCAACGCATCCACACTCATGGGTACCGGCCAATTGCCCAAATTTCGTGAAGACATGTTCTGGGTCACACGGGGTGGTCAGCTCGAAGAGGGTGCGCAAGAACAGTTCCTAATTTCCACCTCTGAAATCACGTTGACCAGTGTGGTGCGAGACACCATCGTGGCTGAAGCCGATTTGCCCATTAAGCTGACGGCTCACACGCCATGCTTTCGTTCTGAGGCAGGCAGTGGTGGTCGCGATGTGCGTGGCTTGATTCGCCAGCATCAGTTCGACAAGGTCGAGATGGTTCAGGTGGTTCATCCGCAGCGCTCATATGAGGCACTCGAGGACATGGTGAGTCATGCCGAAGCCGTTTTGCAGGCTTTGGGCCTGCCTTACCGCGTGATGCAACTTTGCACGGGAGATATGGGCTTCGGCGCTACCAAAACCTATGACCTTGAAGTGTGGATCCCCGCACAAAACACCTGGCGCGAGATCTCTTCAGTGTCCAACTGTGAGGCATTTCAAGCTCGACGTATGCAGGCTCGGTTTAGGCCCGCAAGCGGCAAACCTGAGTATGTACACACCTTGAACGGTTCAGGCCTTGCCGTTGGCAGAGCGCTGGTTGCCGTACTGGAGAACTACCAGCAGGCTGATGGTTCAGTGTTGGTGCCTGAGGTGTTGCGGCCTTATATGGGCGGCTTAGAGCGGTTGGCGGTTTAGTTTTAGTACCCGAAAGAATGACGTCTTAGTCAAAGGGTATTCACCAATGATTGGTGGTCTTACTACTGCTTATACTGGTAAGACCACCGGATCACCTTCTTTGGTGTTTCTTGGTGAATCCTCACAAACAACGACATGGAGACGTCATGAAATTTACAAAAACTCTGGGGATCTTGACGCTAGCAGCCGCTGGCGTGGTTGGCACTGCGCAAGCGGCTGACCTGCGGCTAGGTGCGTTGTATCCGTTTAGTGGTGGCCTAGCACTGTTGGGCGATGAAAGCTTCCGTGGTTTCGAGCTTGCGGTTGAGCGTCGTAATGCGGAAGGCGGTTTGCTTGGCCAGCAGATTCAGGTCGTCAAGGGCGATGCGGTCGATGCTAACCAAGCGGTCGGTACGGCTCGCCGTCTGGTGTCGGTTGAGAATGTGAAGGCGATTTTTGGTAGTTACGCTTCGTCGATCTCATTTGCTGCTACCCAGGTGAGCGAACTCGCCGGTGTGCCTTACTTCGAGCTTGGCGCAATCTCGGATCCCATCACCGAGCGTGGCTTTCAGAGCGTGTTTCGCTCAAACCCTACCTCAAAGAGCTTTGCTGATCGGACGCTGGATGTGATTGAAGAAATCATTGCGCCGGGGCTCGGTGTAAAGCCACAAGACCTGCGTATTGCGATTGTTCACGAGGACGCTTTGTATGGCACAACAGTGGCCAAGTATCAGGTTGAACTTGCCAAGGGGGCTGGCTTGAATGTGGTTGAGGTGCTGCCGTATTCAGCCAAGGCGGTTGACCTTTCTTCGCTTTTACTGCGTTTGAAAGGCGCTAACGTGGATGTGGTGCTGCAGACTGCATATCAGAATGACACGGTGTTGTTCTTTCGCCAGATGAAGGAAGCTGACTTCAAGCCTAAAGCGATTATCGGTGCGGGCGGTGGCTACTCGATGCAGGACACAGTGAATGCGGTTGGTGCTGACAACATGCACGGCGTGTTTGATATTGACTTCACCCAGTACCTGACCAACGAAGCGGGCGCACCTGGCCTTGGTGCTTTTGTGCAAGCCTATGAGAAAAAGTATGGTACGCCGCCACGCTCTGGTCACAGCTTGGCCAACTACGCAGGTGCCTTGCTGTTCTTTGAGGCGATCCAGAATGCTGGTTCGATGGAACCCGCCAAAATCCGCGAAGCTGTCTTGAAACTTGATAAGCCGCTTGGTACCTATCCAACCGGATGGGGCGCGAAGTTCGATGACAACGGGCAGAACACCCGTGGCGTTCCGTCGGTCATGCAGTGGCTAGATGGCAAGCTGACAACGGTCTATCCGCAAGAGGCTGCCGTGGCTAGTCCGGTCGTTGGACAGGTCGGTAAGTAACCGGCATTTTGCACGCCGGGGCCAGCCTGATCGGTTGGCCCCATCATCCTCTAGCGCGGTTAGCTTCGGATCATCATGGACATTTTTTTACAGCTAGTCATGAATGGACTATTGCTTGGTGGCACGCTTGCGATCATCAGCATTGGCCTGACATTGATTTTTGGGATTGTGCGGGTCGTGAACTTCGCGCACGGTGAGTTTTTGATGGTGGCCCTGTATGCGGTCTACCTGTTGACGGATCATTTGGGACTGCATCCCTATGTGGCCACGGTGCCAGCCATCATTCTGTTGTTTGTGATTGGTGCCTTGATGCAGCGCTTTGTGATTCAACCTTTGCTTAACGCCGATCCCCATATTCAGATATTTGCGACGGTGGGTGTTTCGACTGCGCTTTTGAACCTCGCGCTCTTGGTGTTTGGTGCGGATGTGTTCTCCATTCGCTTGGATGACTTCACATCTGAACGTCTGCGCCTCGGTTCTGTGTCGTTGGTTTCAGGTCCCGTGATTACTTTCTTGGTATCGATTGCCCTCATTGTCGGATTTAATTTGTTTTTAAAGCGCACGTATTTGGGGCGTGCCATCCGGGCGACCGCTCAGAATCGCTACGCCGCACAGTTGATGGGTGTCAATGTCGAGTGGATATACATCATCACATTCGGTTTGGGGTCTGCCTGCCTAGGCTTGGCTTCTGGTTTGCTGCTGCCGCAGTACCCCGTGTTTCCAACCGTCGGTACGTTTTTTGTGCTCACTGCATTTGTGATCGTGGTGCTTGGTGGCTTGGGTAGCTTGGCTGGCGCGTTTTTAGGGTCGATGATCATCGGCCTGGTTGACAGCCTGTCTGGCTACTACATCGCACCTGACTTAAAGGAGGTTGTGTACTTCCTGATCTTTCTGGGCATTTTGATCCTTCGTCCCACAGGCTTATTAGGCCTGGGTCGCGGTTCGGAATAAGGGGAGCACACCATGAATCTGACTCATCCTCGTTTTTACGTGGCTGTGATCCTGCTGGCGATGTTGCTGGTGGTGCCCGCGATTTCGGGCTCGCAGTTTGTTTTTCACATTTTTGTGCTGTTGTGCTTGTTTGCAGCGTTGTCCACCGCCTGGAATATTGTCGGGGGATTTGCGGGACAACTGTCACTCGGCCACGCGGTGTTCTACGGTATCGGTGCCTACACTGCGATGCTGCTGATGATCAACTTCGAGATTTCGCCCTGGATCGGCATGATGCTAGGCGGGCTTATCTCCGTGGTTGTGGCTGTCATCATTAGCTATCCGGCATTTAGGCTCAGAGGCCCGTTCTTTGCACTGGCCACGATTGCCGTGCTGGAGGTGGTTCGTCTGATGGCGATTCATCAAACCGGCAT
>CAZLFB010000054.1:0-20796 GCA_964558695.1 uncultured Orrella sp. | reverse complement strand
GCTGATGCTGCAAGAGCTTGCAGTCGAGCCCAAAGGAACCTCAGACAAAGGGCGGCGGCGTAGACGGCGCAAACCCACGAATCGCAGCTCTGATGCTGCAACGAACAGCGACAGGTCCAGCCCTACCTCCAGCAATGCCAACCCTGAGCCATGAGTACAGCGACCGCCTATATCGGCCTAGGCGCGAACCTAGGTGACCCGAAATCGAACTTGACGCAAGCCCTCAAAGCACTTAAGGAGACGGCGGGCATTTTGGATGTTGAGTCGTCATCTTTTTTTCGGTCAGACCCAGTCGATGCGCCGGGACCTGCCTACATCAACGCCGTGGCAAAAGTCACTACCACGCTGGCGCCACTGCCGCTCTTGGACGTCTTGCGCACCATCGAAACCAACTTTGGTCGTGAGCGTCACTTTCGCAATGCGCCGCGTACACTGGATCTCGATCTGCTTTTGTATGACAAGCTGGTGTTCAACACACCAACGTTGACCGTGCCACATCCACGTATGCATCTGCGCGCTTTCGTGATCATGCCATTGCTTCAATTGGCAGGCCCGGAGACGACCCTGCAAGGCGAATCGCTTGACCGATGGCTAGCCGCTTGCAGTGACCAAGCCTGCACACGAATTTAGATCTCACCTTTAGATCGCCTCTTCTGAACGCATCTGGGCAATCGCCTGCGGCGAGAACCCCAACTCAGACAAAATGGCATCGGTATGCTCACCGAGCGCCGGTATCGCATCCATGCGGGCATCAAAAGCGCTATTGGTCGCGGGCGGCAACAAGACAGGCAACTGACCAACGGGGCTAGCCACTTCGCTCCACCGAGCACGGGCTGCCAGCTGCGGGTGAGCCCATACATCTTTCATGTCATTCACACGGGCATTGGCAATTTGCGCCTCTTCTAGCCGTTGAATCACTGCTTCAATCGTCAGCCCTGCAAACGCTTGCACAATCAAGTCTCGCAGCCGCTCACGATTCTCGACTCGCTTGGTGTTTGAGATAAAGGCCGGGTCGCTTGCCAGAGCAGCATCCTGCAGCACCTTGTCACAAAACACAGCCCATTCACGTTCGTTCTGTAGGCCAAGCATCACCGTGTTGCCGTCACCAACCGCAAATGGCCCATAGGGAAAGATGGTCGCGTGCGCAGCGCCAGTGGGCTGTGGCGCACGGGCGCCTTCAAACGCGTAATACATGGGAAACCCCATCCACTCGACCATGCTCTCCAGCATGGACACATCCACCCGACTGCCTTTGCCGGTACGACCACGCAATAACAACGCGTTTAGGATGCCGCTGTAGGCATACATGCCAGCGGCAATATCAGCAATCGAGCAACCCGCTTTGGCTGGTGCACCTGGCGAACCAGTGACCGACACAAAACCACTCTCGCTTTGGATCAGCAGATCATAGGCTTTCTTGGTTTCATAGGGGCCGCCATCACCGTAGCCCGATATGTCGCAAACAATGAGCTGGTCATTGAACGCATGAAGCGTCTCAAAATCCAACCCCATGCGCGCGGCCGCGCCCGGCGCCAAGTTCTGCACCAGCACATCTGCATGCGCCAGTAGCTCATGCAAGGCCTTGCGCGCCTGAGGATGTTTGACATCGAGCGTCAGACTCTCTTTGGATCGATTGGTCCAGACGAAGTGCGAAGCCATCCCTCGCACTCGTTCATCATAGCCACGGGCAAAATCACCCACCTTGGGCCGTTCCACTTTAATCACCCTCGCACCCATGTCGGCAAGTTGCCGCGTGCAAAAGGGCGCCGCAATGGCGTGCTCAAGGCTCACCACCGTGATGCCATCCAGTGGCCGTGGTTTGGTGTCTACCATCATTCAAACCTGATCTCGCCCTGGTGGGCAAGCGTGCCATCTTGCTCAGCCCAGACCCGGGCCAAGCCATCTTCAACCATCGCACCGGCAGCCACAAAGGGCTTGGGGCAAATCAATGGGCGCAAGCCCCGATAGGCCAGGTGTTTGACACGTGCGCCCGGATGGGCTTTGCAAAACGAATTGACCATGCTCGTTGCAATCAAGGGGCCATGCACCACCAGGCCAGGATAGCCCTCTTGCTCGGTGACATAGGGAAAATCGTAGTGAATCCGGTGACCATTGAAGGTCAGCGCAGAGTAGCGAAACAACCAAACTGACGTTGGTTCAACCGTCATGCGCCATTCAGACTCAGGTGCTGGCTCAGTGCCTTGCAGCTTCGGTGGTGAGGGCACCCGATAAACGATGTCTTGCTCTTCATGGATGACACGCTGACCATCCTGCCTCACCTCGTGTGTGACAGTCACAAAAAGCAGTGACCCCGTCTTGCCTGTTTTTTCGACGATATCCTTGACCGATGAAGTCTTTTGCGCTGGCACGCCAACCAGCAAATCACCCTCAAACGTTACGCGGCTGCCTGCCCACATGCGGTTGCGGTTGTCTGCTGGCGGCAAAAAGCCACCGCGTGCGGGGTGACCATCCCTACCAAGCTCGCCCATCGCCGCACCTTCCAAGAAGTAACACCAGTGCCAAAGGGGTGATAGTGGCTGACCACGATCAGGGGCTGCCCCGCCGAGCGTGGCTGCAATGCGGGCCGCATGGCCCACATCCATCGCGTCTTCCATATTGATCGTGCGCCCGATCCAGGCGTTTAAATCGACTTGCGTCATGACATCTCCGGCATGAACTTCAAACAGTGACAAACGACTGCGCGCGAGCCAGGTGAAAATTGTTATCACCGAGCAAACTACCAACATAAACCAGGCGCTTAAAGTAGTCGCCTACTTCCAACTCGTCGGTAACACCCATGCCCCCGTGCAACTGAACAGCCTGTTCGCCAACTTGGCGCGCTGCATTCACCACCTCGGTCTTGACCATCGAGACCCGCTTTGAGCGCAATTCACTCGAAGATTCCGCCAGTGCCGCGGCAGCCACATACGTCGACGAGAGCGCCATTTCCTGCGCAATCAGCATATCGGCTAGACGGTGCTGCAACACTTGAAAATTAATCAGTGGCTGACCAAACTGCTGGCGGGTCTTTAGAAAATTCGTGGTCACATCGATCACATACTGCATCGCACCGCATGCATGAGCACAGAGCGCGGTGACGCCGTAATCAAACCCTTTCGCAAAGATTGCCTGCGCCGCCAAGCCCTTGGCCAATATGGCCGTCGACTCCAGCTTGACGTCATCAAAAACCACGTTTGCACAACGCGACAAATCAAAGGTCGGAAAATCCTGCATGCAAACGCCAGGCGCATTGCTCGGCACCAGAACCAGGGCCACTTCGCCATCGAGCCTGGCCGTCACGATCATGGCATCTGACCCGGCCCCATGCCAGACGTAGCGTTTGCGCCCTTTGAGTACCAAACCGTCTGCATGCACGCGCAACTCGGTGGTTAGCGGTTCAGTAGAAAAACGCTCGCCCTCTTCCTGCCACGCAACAGCCAACACCGCCTCACCCTCAGCGTGTTTGGCTAGCCACTGGCTGGCTAGTTCCTGGTCGACACACTCAGCGAGCATCGTCACCGCCATGACGGCACTGGGAATCACCGGTTCGCTCACAATACCCCGACCAAGCATCTGATGCACCACGAGCATCGTGGCAGGCGATTCACCAAAGCCACCCAATGCTTGGGGCACCATCAGGCCAGCCACACCGAGCTCAGCAAGCTGACGCCAAGCCAGGCGATCAAGCTCTCCTTGGGTAAAACGCGCTCGCCGTTGGTCATAGCCCCATTGCTCGGCCATGACACGCTGCAAACTGTCGGTCAGCATCCGCTGTTCTTCTGAAAAGGCAAAATCCATGTTCGTTCCCGTTCTGTGGTTCGGCGGCTGGGGGCTACACGCCAATGATGTGCTTGACGATGATGCCCTTCTGAATCTCGTTGGTGCCACCATAAATGGTGGTCTTTCGACTGTCGAAGTAACTGGCTGCTGCGCCCATGTCAAACTCACCGCCTGGTCCGTGATACTCGTGCTCCTGGCGCATCCACTGCGGGTCATAGGGCCAGGCGTCAGCGCCTGCGACCTGCATCTGCAAACGCGCAAGCTCTTGCTGTAACTCAGAGCCCCGGATCTTAAGAATGGAGGCTTGGGGACCAGGGCCAGCCGTGCTGTCAGCCGCAACCCGCAAAAGCAGCATCTCGAGCGCCAAAACTTGCACCTCAATCTGATTGACCTGATCCATTACCCTGCTGTCTAGACTGAGCGAATTACCATTGGCCATGGCCTCATTGACCATGCGCTTGAGGATATTCAGCTCACGATGACAGTGGCCGATACCGGCAATGCCGGTGCGCTCATGACCCAACAGGTACTTGGCATATGTCCAGCCTTCGTTCTCCTGACCGACCAAATTCTCAAGGGGTGCTTCTACATTCTCAAGCCAGACCTCATTGACTTCAGCACCACCATCCAGTGTTTTGATGGGTCTAACTGTCACGCCAGGCTGGCGCATGTCAATCAAGATCATCGAAATACCACGTTGGGCTTTGACACTGGGGTCCGTGCGACAAAGACAAAACATCCAGTCAGCGTGATGACCCAGCGTGGTCCAGGTTTTCTGGCCATTGATGATGTACTTCTGGCCGACCCGCTCTGCGCGGGTTTTGAGTGAGGCCAAGTCTGAGCCCGAGCCGGGCTCAGAATAGCCCTGGCACCACCAATCGTCCATGTTGATGATCCGCGGCAGGTAGTGATCCTTTTGCTGCTGATTGCCAAATTTGATCAATACCGGACCAATCATGGTCAGACCGAATGACAACAAACGAGGCGCACCGGCCTTGAAGGTTTCTATTTCAAACAAAAGTCGTTGAACCGCATCCCAGCCTGTGCCGCCATATTCCTCGGGCCAGCTCGGCGCACCCCAACCCTGCTTGGCAAGAATACGGTGCCAGCGGACATAGTCGTCCTTGGCCAGACGGCGATGATGCATCTGCTTGTCACAGATATCAGCAGGCAGGTTTTTTTCGGTGAATTCACGCACTTGTTCGCGAAACGCGACCTCATGCTCATTCCAGCTCAGGTCCATGGTTTAGGCCTCCTTTATGTGGAATGTACCAAGCTGGCGAACAAAGTGGGCTATCCGATTTCGAAACAGGGAATTCGCTAACCATAAAGAACACACGAGTGCTGCCACCCTCGGCGCTGCGCACGCTTGCGCCTGCCAATTTAAGTGACAAGCAGTTCGCCGAACAGCTAGGATAGGGGCATTAAAAACATGGGCGCATCAAGCGCCAATATCGCACGAGGAGAATAAGATGAGCTCAATGTTGGCCGGAAAAGTGGCCGTGGTGAC
Source organism: uncultured Orrella sp. (assembly GCA_964558695.1). Classification (GTDB taxonomy): domain Bacteria; phylum Pseudomonadota; class Gammaproteobacteria; order Burkholderiales; family Burkholderiaceae_B; genus Algicoccus. Next base: position 15,506 of record CAZLFB010000054.1, on the reverse strand, counting down.
CGGTGCTGGTGGCGGAATTGGACGCGAAATTGCACTGGCCATGGGTCTTGCAGGCGCGAAAGTGGTGGTCAATGACATCGGTGCCGCACTAACTGGCGAGGGCAAGACCGAAGGCCCAGCGCAAACCGTCGCCCAAGAGATTAAGGCGGCAGGCGGCGCAGCCGTCGCAAACACCGACAGCGTGGCTGAGCGTGCCAGCGCCCACAACATCATCGAGACTGCGGTGCAGCACTTTGGGCGCATTGACATTGTGGTGAACAATGCCGGCAACCTGCGCGACCGGGTATTTCACAAAATGAGCGATGAAGAATGGAGCCAAGTGATCAATGTGCACTTAAACGGCACCTTCTACGTCAGTCGTGCTGCGGCAAACTATTTTCGTGAGCAAGAGTCCGGGGCATTTGTCCACATGACCTCCACCTCGGGCTTGATTGGCAACTTTGGCCAAGCCAACTACTCAGCAGCAAAGCTTGGCATTGCCGCATTGTCCAAATCGATCGCACTCGACATGCACCGCTACAACGTGCGCTCAAACTGCATTGCACCATTTGCCTGGAGCCGTATGACCAGCTCAATTCCAGCCAACACAGAAGAAGAAAAAGCCCGTGTGGTCAGGCTACAGAAGATGGAGGCCGGCAAAATCGCGCCGATGGCCGTATTTTTGGCCAGTGACCAAGCCCACGACGTCAATGGCCAAATCTTTGCGGTGCGCGCCAACGAAATCATGCTGTTTAGCCAGCCAAGGCCAATCCGTTCAGTGCACATGAGCGAAGGCTGGACGCCAGAGTCCATTGCTGAGATCGCCGCACCTGCCATGCGACATCATTTCATGGCGCTAGAACGTTCGCCTGATGCGATCGACTGGGATCCGATTTAAGCTTAGCGCTTGGGCAAAGAACAAACTTCAGGAAATGACACCATGAGCAACTCAAGACGCGCACCGCTTGATGGCGTGCGTGTGCTGGATTTGTCCCGCGTGCTAGCGGGACCCTTTTGCGCACAGACATTGGCTGATCTAGGGGCTGACGTCATTAAAGTTGAAAGACCAGGCTCGGGTGACGACACCCGAGCCTGGGGCCCGCCTTATCTGAAAGACACTGAAGGCGCCGACACGACAGAGTCGGCCTACTACATCAGCACAAACCGTAACAAACGATCGATTGCCGTTGATCTTGCTACGCCCGAAGGCGCTGCCATCGTGCGCAAAATAGCGAGTCAATGCGATGTGCTGCTGGAGAACTTTAAGGTAGGCGGTCTAAAACAGTATGGGCTGGATTACGACAGCCTTAAAACCGAGATACCCAGTCTGATCTATTGCTCAATCACTGGTTTTGGTCAAACCGGGCCATTTGCGACCCGTCCAGGCTACGACTTTATGATCCAGGGCATGGGGGGCTTGATGAGCATCACGGGCGAGCGCGATGACTTACCTGGTGGTGGCCCACAGAAAGCAGGCGTGGCGGTTACCGACGTATTCACAGGGCTGTACGGTGTGATCGCCATTTTGGGTGCCCTGCGTGAACGCGATCACAGTGGCTTGGGGCAACACATTGACCTTGCCCTGATGGACTGCCACGTTGCGATGCTGTCAAACCAGAACCTGAATTACATGACCTCTGGCCAGACTCCCAAGCGCGCTGGCAATGCACATCAGAACGTGGTGCCGTATCAAGTGTTTAAAACCGCAGACGGATTCATGATCCTGGCCATCGGCAACGACTCCCAGTTTCGGGCGTTTAGCCAAGTGGCTGGTCACACGGAATGGGGAACCGACGATCGGTTTGCAACCAACAGCGGTCGTATTATCAACCGCCAAACACTGATCCCCGTAATTGAGGCTATCATGCTGACACGCACCCGTGACGATTGGATCGCAGCGCTTGAAGCCGTGGGCGTCCCATGTGGCCCTATTCAAACAATCGACCAGGTGTTTGATCACCCCCAGGTCAAAGCCCGCGGACTCTGGCAGAACATACCGCACCCTGTGGCAGGCAGTTCACCGACCACGGCTAGCCCGATTCGTTACTCAGAAACACCGGTTCATTACAAACGCCACGCCCCGATGCTTGGCGAGCACACAGCAGAAATTTTGCGCGAGTTTGGCATCAAACAAGACGGATGATCTGAGGGGATTGGGATACAACAATATGTGGGCTTGGCACCAACCCGTCTAAACGCACATTGGCCAGCATCGCTGCTGGCCAATGTGCGTTTAGTGCTGTCTTACTTTGATTCAACTCAGGCTGGCACAACCGGGATGCCAGCAATGCGCGCTGACCACTCCTTAGGACCCGTCTGGTGCACCGAGGTGCCCCGCGCATCGACTGCCACTGTCACTGGCATGTCAACCACATCGAACTCGTAAATCGCTTCCATGCCAAGGTCTTCGAAGGCCAGGACTTTTGCGCCACGGATGGCTTTGGAAACCAAATAGGCTGCGCCACCCACGGCCATGAGGTAGGCCGACTGGTGCTCAAGGATCGAGTTAATGGCAACTGGACCGCGCTCGGCCTTGCCCACCATGGCGATCAAGCCCGTTTGCGAGAGCATCATGTCGGTGAACTTGTCCATGCGGGTTGATGTGGTCGGACCGGCTGGACCAACCACCTCGTCACGAACTGGATCCACCGGACCAACGTAATAAATCACTCGGTTGGTGAAATCAACTGGCAAAGGCTCGCCTTTGGCCAACATGTCCTGGATACGTTTATGCGCCGCATCTCGCCCGGTGAGCATCTTGCCAGACAACAAAAGGGTCTGGCCAGGCTGCCAGCTAGCGACCTCTTCTTTGGTGAGCTTATTCAGGTCGACCTGCTTTGAAGCCTTGTAGTCGGGCGCCCATTTGACGTCCGGCCAATCCGACAGCGAGGGGCGCTTTAAATGCGCTGGCCCAGACCCATCGAGCACGAAGTGCGCATGGCGGGTGGCCGCACAATTCGGAATCATGGCCACTGGCTTGGAAGCCGCATGGGTAGGAAAGGTTTTGATTTTGACATCAAGCACCGTGGTCAAGCCGCCCAAACCCTGAGCGCCAATGCCCAGTGCATTCACCTTTTCATAGAGCTCAATGCGAAGCTCTTCGAGTTTGTTGCTTGGACCACGCTCAAGCAGCTCATGCATGTCGAGGTCTTCCATCAAAGACTGTTTGGCCATCAACATGGCTTTCTCCGCAGTGCCGCCCACGCCAATACCCAGCATGCCTGGTGGGCACCAACCAGCGCCCATGGTGGGTACGGTTTTAAGCACCCAGTCCACCAGCGAATCACTCGGGTTTAGCATCACGAACTTCGACTTATTCTCTGAGCCACCACCTTTGGCTGCCACTTGCACATCCACTGTGTTGCCCGGCACAAGCTCCACTGACAAGATACAGGGGGTGTTGTCGCGGGTGTTCTTGCGCGCAAACAATGGATCGTCAAGAACTGATGCACGCAGCGGATTGTCCGGATTCAGATAGCCGCGACGAACCCCTTCGTCGCACAACTCCTGCAAGCTTTGCTTGGTATCAAAACGCACGTCCATGCCAACCTTCAAAAACACATTCACAATGCCTGTGTCCTGACAGATTGGCCGACGCCCTTCGGCACAAAGCTTGGAGTTCGTCAAAATCTGCGCCATGGCGTCTTTGGCCGCGGGGCTTTGCTCGCGCTCATAAGCACGCGCCAGATGGGCAATGTAATCGGCCGGGTGGTAGTAGCTGATGAACTGCACGGCATCAGCGATCGATTCAATCAGGTCTTCTTCCTTGATGACGGTCATGATTTACTGTCCTCGATTAATAAAATATTCAAAAACACATTTTCTACGGGCAACTCTAAAGTCGCGGCAAACGCTCTACTTACCCTGCCATACTGGTTTGCGCTTTTCTGCAAACGCCAGTGCTCCCTCTCGAGCGTCTTCAGACTCAAGTATCGGATTTAGCAACGGGGCTTGCTTAGCAAACATTTCGTGCTGCGGCCAATCGAGCGACGCATTGATAATTTTCTTGGCGGCCTGCACGGCCAGTGGCCCATTCTCGCTGATACGTTGGGCCAGCGCCTGCGCTGCCGCAAGCGCTTGACCTGGCTCGGTTAGCTCATTGACCAGACCAAACTGATAGGCTCGTTCAGCATCAAAGGCATCGCCCGTGAGTATCATTTCCATGGCGACCGGATGAGGCAAGCGTCGTGGCAAACGTAATAGACCACCTGAGCCGGGCACCAATCCCCGTTTGACTTCAGGTAAGCCAAACTTCGCATCCCTGGCCGCGACCACCATGTCACAGGCCAGCACCATCTCAAAGCCCCCCGCCAAGGCAAAACCCTCAACAGCAGCAATCAGTGGCTTGGCTGGCGGCGCCTCATTAAGTCCGGCAAAGCCGCGGTTGCCAACCCGGGGGCGAATTCGGGATTTAGCGAAGTCCTTTAAGTCCATGCCAGCACTAAAGCCTTTGCCAGCACCCGTCAAAATACCGATGCGCAAGCTCGGATCCGCGTCAAGCCGTTCAAAGGCATGCGCAAGCTGCACCGCGGTGTCGTAGTTAATGGCGTTACGCGACTCGGGGCGATTAATGGTGACCACCAAAATGCCGTTGTGTTCTTGAGTCAATACCAGTTCGTTTGCAGACATGTTTGTCCCTCAGTCGCATTTTTCATAAGCAATCTGATTCGATGTTCTTAAAACTTTGTCCCAAATCATAGGCGATCCTGGCACCGAGCGTGTATCGGTCATCCCGGTCGCGCTAAAATGCCCGATTAAGCGATTTTTTGGTGCAAGTCTTGTCTTGCGCCCAAATACGACCGGATCCAAGCCTCTCTCATGCTAACTTTTCAGCAAATCATCCTGCGGCTGCAGGAATATTGGGACCAGCAAGGCTGTGCCCTCTTGCAGCCCTACGACATGGAAGTCGGTGCAGGCACTTCACACACAGCAACATTTTTACGGGCAATCGGGCCCGAACCTTGGCGCGCTGCCTACGTTCAGCCGTCTCGGCGCCCCAAGGATGGGCGCTACGGCGAGAATCCCAATCGCCTGCAGCACTATTACCAATACCAAGTGGTGCTCAAACCTGCGCCACCGGACATTCTAGACCTTTATATTGGATCACTTGAGGCGATCGGCATCGACCCCACCGCACATGACATCCGCTTTGTCGAAGACGATTGGGAAAACCCCACCTTGGGCGCCTGGGGCCTGGGCTGGGAAGTTTGGCTCAATGGCATGGAGGTCACGCAGTTCACCTATTTCCAGCAAGTCGGTGGCCTTGACTGCAATCCAACCACGGGCGAAATCACCTACGGACTAGAGCGTCTGGCCATGTATTTGCAGGGTGTCGAGAGTGTCTATGACCTGCTCTGGACAGATCGGGATGGCTATCGCTTAACCTACCGTGATGTGTTTCACCAGAACGAAGTGGAGCAATCCACCTACAACTTCGAACACGCCAATGCCACCGTGTTGTTTCAGCACTTTAATGACTACGAGGCACAAGCCAAAAGCCTGATGGAGGTTCCTTTGGCATTGCCAGCCTACGAAGCAACCCTGAAAGCTGCACACACCTTTAACCTGCTCGATGCACGTGGCGCCATTAGCGTGACGGAACGCGCGGCCTACATCGGCCGCATCCGAAACCTGTCACGTGCCGTGGCACAAGCCTATTTCGACTCGCGCCAAGCGCTTGGCTTCCCGATGTTAAACAATAGCCTTAACAATAAAGAGGCTAAAGCCGCATGAGTCACGCCCCCCTGCTCGTTGAGCTTTTCACTGAAGAACTTCCACCCAAGGCCTTACAGCGTCTAGGTCAAGCCTTTGCCGACGGTATTAAAGCGGGCCTAGCTGATAAAGCTCTTTTGTCTGCCAACAGTGTGGTGACACCATTTGCAACGCCACGACGTTTGGCTGTGCACATCACCGAGGTGCTCGACCAAGCCCCAGACCAAGCCTTTTCTGAAAAGCTCATGCCAGCCAAGGTTGGGCTAGATGATCAAGGCCAGCCAACTGCCGCCCTGATCAAAAAACTCGCTGCCAAAGGTCTTGAGCACCTAGGTGCTGCTGATCTCACTCAAATTGACGATGGCAAACAGGCTTATCTGGTCGCTGAAGGTTTGGCCAGCGGCGCGCATTTAAGCGAAGTGATTCAAGGCATCATTGAGGCTGCGCTCGGAAAACTGCCGATCCCGAAAATGATGCGCTATCAACTCGCCGATGGCACCACTAGCGTGAGCTTTGTGCGACCGGCCCACCGCTTGGTGATCCTCCACGGTGACAAGGTGCTGGCAGGCAGCGTGCTTGGTCTAACCTCAGGACGCAGCACCCTGGGACATCGCTTTTTGAGTAACGTCCCCATCGACATCCAATCGGCCGACTCCTACGAAACGCAGCTCGCTAACCAAGGGTATGTCACTGCGAGCTTTGAAGGCAGGCGATCGTTCATCGACGCGCAGCTTCGAGCGCAAGCAACTGCCTTGGGCGCCACGCTTGGCGACGATCCGGCGGTCGAGGCACTACTTGACGAGGTAACAGCCCTGGTCGAGGCACCCGCTGTTTATCTGGGTCAATTTGAAGAACGGTTTCTAGCCGTGCCCGCAGAGTGCCTTATTTTGACGATGAGGCTGAACCAGAAGTATTTCCCACTGTTTGACGCGGCCACCGGAAAGCTCACCCATCGGTTTTTGATCGTCAGCAACATGCCGATCGCTAACCCAGACGCAATCATCGGTGGCAACGAGCGCGTGGTGCGTCCACGCCTTGCAGATGCAGAGTTCTTTTTTCTGACCGATAAAAAAGAAAAGCTCATCGATCGTCTGCCAAACCTAGAGAGTATTGTTTATCACAACAAACTTGGCACACAACGCCAACGCATCGAGCGAGTCAGGCAAATTGCCAAGTGGTTGGCCCAAACGCTTGGTGCGGATAGCGATTTAGTTGACCGCGCTGCCTTGTTGGCCAAGGCAGACCTCACTACCCAAATGGTCGGTGAGTTCCCGGAATTGCAGGGGCTCATGGGTGGGTATTACGCGCAGGCCGATGGTGAACCGCAGTCAGTATGTCTGGCGATTGCCAACCAATACCGAATTCGCTGGCCGTCCGCTGTCACCACGATGGATCTGCCCGGGGTAATTCTGTTTTTGGCCGACCGCGCCGAGACCCTGATCGGAATTTGGGGGATTGGCCTGGCGCCAACTGGCGAGCGCGATCCATTTGGTCTGCGACGCGCAGCGCTAGGCATGATCAGCGCGTTTGAACAATTGCGCGATGGCGGCTACCTGCGCCTGCAAGGCAATCATGAACTCACGCTTGAGGCGCTACTGACCAAAGCGTTCAGCACGTTTGACCAAAACTTAGCCCTTGCCAAAGACACGGTCGCTGAAGTCACCGCCTTTGTGCGCGAACGTTATCGCAACCAATGGATTGCCCTAGCAGACCGTGAAGCTGTTGAAGCCGTGTTTGCGCTAGACGTTGCCTTACATGAAGTGAGCGCCCGCATCGCGGCAGCTCAATCGTTCAAAGGGTCTGAGGCTGCGCCCAGTCTGGCTGCTGCCAACAAGCGAATTGGCAATTTGCTGAAAAAAGCCGAAGATCTGTCAATATCGCTGAACGCTAGCGCCTTGACCGAGGCCGCTGAAATTGACCTGGCCAAGCAACTCGAAACGCTGGCACCCGTGATCGAAGCCAGCATGCAAGGCGCTCAGTACGAGCAGGCGTTAACCGCCATGGCCCAATTGCGAGCACCGGTCGATCGTTTCTTTGACCAAGTGATGGTGATGTCAGACGATCCCGCCGTTCGCGTCAATCGACTGGCATTGCTCGCACGATTGCACCGACTCATGAATCAAGTTGCTGACATATCCAGGCTTGCCCCGTGAAACTGATCATCCTGGACCGCGACGGTGTGATTAACGTCGACAGTGACGAGTATGTGAAGCATCCCGACGAGTGGCAGCCATTGCCAGGCAGCCTTGAGGCCATTGCGCGTTTGCATCGCGCGGGCTGGAAAATCGTGGTTGCCTCCAACCAGTCTGGCTTAGCGCGTGGGTATTTCGATGCCGATACGTTAAACGCCATGCACCTGAAGTGTCGGGAATTGTTATTGCCATTGGGCGGAGCCATCGATGCGTTTTTTATCTGTCCACATGGACCAGATGACGACTGTAACTGTCGCAAGCCAGCGCCCGGCATGTTTCACGAAATCGCCCGACGATTTGATGTCAGCCTAGCCGGAGTACCTGCGGTTGGTGACTCTTTGCGTGACCTCCAAGCCAGCGCTGCCGCCGCTTGCACGCCATGGCTGGTACAAACGGGTAATGGCCTAAAAACCCGGCAATCACCTGATTTGCCAACCAGCACACGCTTTGCCAAAGATCTAGCCGATGTGGCAAATCAATTGCTGGCCGAGGACTTAAATTCATGAATGCCATCAGGGCCAGCGCCTATTACACATTTTTGATTGTCACCGTCATTCCGTACGCCTTTGTGACATTACTGGCTGCGCCCTTGCCTTTACATTGGCGCTACCGCATCACGACTGGCTGGCCGCGACTGGCGGTTTGGGGCGCTAAAACCATCTGTGGCCTGAAATGGCAAGTGCAAGGCGCTCACAACCTGCCAGACGGCCCGGCCATCGTGCTTTCGAAGCACCAATCAGCCTGGGAAACACTATTTTTAGTGAGCCATCTACCGCGCGAAGTCTGTTTTGTTTATAAGCGCGAGCTGCATAAGATACCGTTTTTTGGATGGGGTTTGGCGCTTTTGCGGATGATTCCGATTGATCGTTCCAAAGGAAAAGAAGCTTTTGAGCAAGTCGTCCAGATCGGACAAAAGCGCATTGATGAGGGGCGTTGGCCACTGCTGTTCCCCGAAGGTACCCGAATCGCCCCTGGCAAGATGGGCCGATTCAAAATGGGTGGTGCATTGCTGGCGGTGCGAACCAATACGCCAATCGTACCCATCGCGCTTAATGCCGGCGATTGTTGGCCGCGTAACTCCTTTGTCAAAAAACCGGGTGTCATCACGGTGCGCATTGGCGAACTGATTCATCCCGATGGGCTAACACCCGAGGAGTTAAACAGCAAAGTCTATTCATGGATCGAAACCGAGATGAAATCCATGCCAGTGGCAAGACAATGATGTCAATTTGAATGCCAGCGCGCTACGATTCTTTTCATGCAGCTCGCATTCAACCTCGATCCGACTCCCTTACCGGAACAGCGTTCCAGACCCGGCATTGGGCGTCATGAACGCGTGCTGCAACATCGGGACGTTCGCTTGGGCTTCACATTGCAGCGCTCACGCAGACGGTCAATTGGCTTGACGATTTCTGAAGAAGGTCTGAAAGTCACTGCACCAAGTTGGGTCTCACTGCAGCAGATCGATCAGGCTGTCATCGAAAAATTTGACTGGATATTGAAAAAACTGCATGCCCAGCAGGCTCGTCAGCAGCGTCTACAGCGGGCAGCGTCGAACTGGCGCTCTGGTGGAACGATGACCTACCTGGGTTGCAGCGTTCAATTGCAATGCAACACCCCAGACAACCCAGCACATCGGGGCAAACTCTGGTTTGATGGCGACCCGCAATCCCCACAAAGCGGTGACTGCCTCTGGATGCCGCTACCCCCAGACAGTGACACCGAGCAAGTACGTGACCTTGCGCATGGCTGGCTGCAGCGTCAGGCCAAAGAGTGCTTTGGTAAGCGACTTGAGGTTTTTGAGACAAACACGGGTTTGCGACCAAGTCACTGGCGACTATCATCGGCGACCGGGCGCTGGGGTTCGTGCACCGCAGACGGCAAAGTGAGCCTGAACTGGCGACTGATCCACTTCGATTTGGACATCATTGACTACGTGATTGCACACGAATTGGCTCACCTCAGACAGATGAACCACAGCCCAGCCTTCTGGGATGAAGTCAAATCAATTTGCCCAAATTACATAGCGGCCTATCGAGCATTAAAGGGACTGTCCCCAGGTGACACCCCGGCGCTATGATTAGCACTCAGAGTAAACAACGGAGGACTGCAATGCGAATTCTTCACACCATGCTGCGCGTGGGCAATCTCGATCGCTCGTTAGACTTCTACACGCACGTACTCGGCATGCGTCTGTTGCGCCAGAAAGACTATCCCTCCGGTCGGTTCACGCTGGCATTTGTAGGCTACGAAGATGAAGACAAAGGCACCGTGCTTGAGCTGACCCACAACTGGGACACTGAGAAATATGACCTTGGCAACGCCTATGGTCATATTGCGGTGTCCGTGGACGACGCGGTCGCTGCCTGTGAGATGGTCCGCCAAAAAGGTGGCAAAGTTACTCGAGAAGCAGGTCCGATGAAGCACGGCGGTTCGGTGATCGCCTTTGTCGAAGATCCTGACGGCTACAAAATCGAATTCATCGAACACAAAGCCGCTTGAATCAGCACTGAGACGCCAGAGCCATGCTAAATACTCTCTGGCTACTTTTTTTCCTGGGCGGCATCGCCACCGCGATGATTCAGTGGCTGTGGCTCGGTGACGCCGAGGTGTTTGGTCGGATGGTCGCCAGCCTCTTTGAGATGGCCAAGCTCTCAGTCAACGTCATGATCGTACTGTTTGGTACGCTCACGCTCTGGTTGGGCTTGTTGCGAATCGCCGAGTTAGCCGGCATGGTGCAAACGCTTGGTCGGTGGCTCTCGCCGCTGTTTGCCAGACTGATGCCAGAGGTGCCGCGCGGCCACCCCGCGCTTGGGCTCATTACCATGAACTTTGCCGCCAACGGCCTTGGGCTGGACAACGCTGCCACGCCTGTGGGGCTGCGCGCCATGCGTGAGTTGCAAACACTGAACCCGAACCCATCGGTGGCAACCAATGCACAGATTTTATTTCTGGTGCTCAACACATCTGCGTTAACGATTTTGCCGGTGACCATTTTTATGTACCGCCTGCAGCAAGGCGCAGACGACCCAACGTTGGTGTTTTTACCCATACTTTTAGCCACTGGCGCGTCTACCTTGGCTGGCCTGCTGGCGGTCAGTTTCATGCAACGCTTAAAGCTTCATGACCCCGTGGTGTTGCTGTGGCTAGGCGCAACCGCCTTGCTGATCTCAAGCATCATGGCTGGTGCAGCGTCACTGACGGCCGCAGCGCTGACGCAGGTCTCAAGCCTGACGGGTAACCTAGCGCTTTTAGGGGTCATTGCGCTCTTTCTCACGGTCGGTGCTTGGCGCAAGGTTCCTGTCTATGAGGCCTTTATCGATGGCGCCAAGCAAGGGTTTGACATCGCCAAAGACTTGCTGCCCTATCTGGTGGCCATGCTGTGTGCGATCGGGGTGTTGCGCGGCTCTGGCGCGCTGGATTTCCTGCTCGATGGCGTGCGTTTACTCGTCGAACTTGTAGGCGGTGACACCCGCTTTATCGATGGTCTACCCACGGCGTTGATGAAACCTTTCTCTGGCAGTGGCGCACGCGCCATGATGCTGGAGACCATGCAGTTTCATGGGGTTGACAGCTTTGCCGGGCTACTGGCAGCAACCGTCCAAGGCAGTACTGAGACCACCTTCTACGTGCTGGCGGTTTATTTTGGTGCGGTTGGCATACAGCGTGCCCGACATGCGGTCGGTTGTGCACTGGTGGCAGATTTTGCAGGCATCACGGCCGCAATTCTGGCATGCTACGCATTCTTTGGTTAACCCATACGCCGATTGTGAAAATAGTCATTGCACCCGATTCCTTCAAGGAAAGCCTTGCCGCTCATGGTGTGGCGCAAGCCATTGCGGCCGGCATCAAGGCTGTACTGCCCCATGCACAAACGATCTGTGTGCCGATGGCCGATGGTGGCGAAGGCACATTGGACGCGGTGCTGGCGGTGACCGGTGGGCAGCGCAAAGAGCTGACTGTCACCGATGCGCTTGGCAGACCGCGCTTGGCCCACTGGGGATGGCTGCCGGACAAGACGGGGGTGATCGAAATGGCCAGCGCGGCCGGACTCGAGCACATTGCCCCCGCTGATCGTGACCCGCTGAACGCAGATACCCATGGGGTTGGCTTGCTGCTTGCGGCAGCACTCGATGCAGGTGCCCGGCGAATTGTACTCACTGCAGGTGGCTCGGCCACCAACGACGGTGGCGCTGGCATGTTGCGTGCACTCGGCATGCTTTTTATGGACGAAACAGGCAAGCCGCTGCCACCGGGTGGTTACGCTTTGTCTAGACTGGCAAAGATTGACGCCAGCAAGCTCGATGCTCGACTCAAACAAGTCGAGGTGACTGTCGCGACCGATGTGCGCAATCCGCTATGCGGGCCCAATGGCGCGTCCGCGATTTTTGGGCCACAAAAGGGTGCCACCCCGGACATGGTCGAAAAACTTGACGGTGCTTTGGCGCAATTCGCCCGCATGACGGCCCAATCAATCGGCACGGACCACCAAAATCAGCCTGGTGCGGGAGCAGCGGGTGGCGTGGGCTTCGCAGCCATGGCATGGATGGGTGCCAGTACACGACCTGGTGTTGAGGTGGTCGCTGAATTAGCCAATCTTGAAGAGGCGATCAGCAATGCCGACCTCGTGTTCACGGGCGAGGGTCGCATGGATGCTCAAACATTACAGGGCAAAACGCCCTGGGGGGTCATGCGTATCGCTCAAGCACATCGTGTGCCAGTCATCGCATTAGCGGGCAGCTTGGGCGAAGGCTACCAAGCGCTTTACGATGCCGGTCTGACTGCCGCCTTTAGCCTGGCCAACGGACCCATCGAACTTGAGCGCGCCATGCAAGACGCCGCGAACTTATTGGAAGCACGTAGCGCTGACATCATGCGTCTTTGGATACGAGCGGCAAACGCTCGCTAAGCGAGTCGCTGATTCGAATAAAACTAGCAACATCGACTTGTTCAGCTCGAGCGGTTGGCGCCACGCCAATGTCATCCCACGGAATCAGGGCATTCCAGTCAGCCAGTGCACGCCTGAGCATCTTGCGCCTTTGCGCAAACGCACGTTGCACCAGGGATGCGAACATCTGTTCGTCCCGTGCCCGGACACGATCGTGCGCCAATGGAATCATGCGCACCACGGCTGACACCACCTTCGGTGCTGGATCAAATGCCGTGGGCGGCACATCAAAAAGCTTATCCATCTTGTAGCGGTACTGCAGCATCACCGACAACCTGCTGTAGTCCGAATCGTCTACGCTAGCCACCATTCGATCGACCACCTCTTTTTGCAGCATGAAGTGTTGATCGCGCACAAAATCAGCAGCCTCTAGACAGGCAAACAGCAGTGGGGTGGAAATGTTGTACGGTAGGTTGCCGACCAAGCGCAAATCCTCGCCAAACTGCCGAAAATCGACTTCAAGCGCATCGGCTTGAATAACCGTCAACCTCTGCGACGCATGGTTTGAGCGCAGCTTTGCTGCAAGATCACGGTCAATCTCAATGGCTTTCAGGTGATTCAATCGCGCAAGCAAAGGCTCGGTCAAGGCCGACAGACCTGGCCCGATCTCCACCATGTTGTCCTGGGGTTGCGGATCAATGGCTCTGACGATCTGCTCAATGACCGCCGCATCCTTCAGAAAGTTCTGGCCAAAACGCTGCCGGGCTTGGTGTTTAGTCACTGCTCGCTTTGCTTAAACATTCGGTTGTCGATAAAAGCCATGTTTCGCATTTGTTGCAACCAGGCATCAAATTGGCTGCGCGCACGACGCTCAAAAACCTCCTGACGCGCAACGTTACGACGATATTGCTCGGCCATGTCTTGCGTGCGGCGTTCTTGCACCAAAATCAAATGCCAGCCAAAGGGTGACTGCACGGGCTCGCTGACCTGCCCGGGCTGCAAGCTGTTCATGGCACGTTCAAACTCCGGCACTGTCTCACCTGGATTGATCCAGCCCAGATCACCGCCCAATGGGGCCGACGCATCTTCAGAGACGGCCCGAGCCACGTCTGCAAAACTCTCATTACCCTGAACAATCCGGCTGCGCGCATTCAAAAGCCGCTGCTTGGCTTGATCATCGCTCATGACAGTCGAGGTTTTAATCAGAATGTGGCTCGCCTTGGTCTGGTCGACCATCATCGGCCCAGACAAATCTTTTGGCCGAGCTTCGGGCGGTGGGGGTGGCGGTGCTGCGGGTTGACCGCCAGCGCGTCCCGTGACTTGGAGAATATGGAAGCCTGCCGGGCTGCGAATCACACCCGAGATCTGGCCTGGCTGCAGGTTTCGAGCTACATTAAGAAACAATGTTGGCCATCCACTGGCGGGACGAACACCCAAGTCACCACCTCGGGATGCTTCCGGACCCTCGGAGACTTCAACCGCTAGCACAGCGAACTTCTCTCCTTTGCGCAGGCGCGCTCGCACGCTGTCTATTTTCTTGCGCAGTTCAGCCACCTGAGCCTCGCTCGCAGACTCAGGCACGCTTACGAAGATCTGGGCAATTTGCAGCACCAGTGGCTGAGCTGGCTGGGGCTTGGGTGGTGGTGGAGGCGGCGGTGGCGGTGGCTCAAGACCACTTGCCTTGCGCGCTTCGCGCTCTCTGATGTAGACATCAACGTCGGCATCGCTAACCCTGACCATGCTTTCGGCCATGCGTTGGCGCACGATATCAAACAGGATTTGGCGCTCCAAGGTTGCTTCGTAGTCGTCCCAACTCAAGCCCACTCGGCTGACCTGTTGACGTAACTGAGCCACTGTCAATCCATTTCGTTGCGCCACTGTCTGAACAGCGCGCTCCAAGTCCTGTGCCGTGACTCGCAAGCCCATGCCTTCAGCCTCTTGCGCCACGACCATCTGGGTAATCAGTTCATCCAATGCCGCCTTCAGCAGATCATCTTGGGCTGGCACAGGCAGACGCTGCGCACGCATTTCACCAGCCATTTCCTGGGCACGCTCTTGAACCTGCACCACAGTAATCACTTGTTTATTGACCACTGCAGCGATCCCATCAACGGGCAGCTCAGCTTGCGTGGTTTGCGCCGCCTGCCCACCACGCAGGCCTTGGGCCGCCACGCTTGTCACGGCAAACGCCGCGAGCAAACCAACAAGCCAGATACGCGTCTTTTGCTTAATCATCACTCATACCTTTCAAACTTGCCCACCGGCGCCACCGCCGGCGTGACGTTCTGATAATCCGGAATGCTTCTACCCAATAATCCGAGTGGGTCTTGTCCAAGCGCCCCGAGACCCGCGAGCTCTAGCTGAAAAAATATCGCGTTGTTAACCTGAGTCGGGTCAATCGCGTAGCGCTGGTAGATCACCCGTGCCGCCCAACAACAATCTCCGCGGTATTCGAATCCTGCAATGGCCTGAGTGACTCTGGGATAGACCTGTAGCTCCGGCTTGTTCAATAAAGAATAATCGACCCGCCCAACCGAATAAAGTTTCGACGTTAGTGGCCATTGATATGACAAACTCACCTGGTCTTGGCCTTGTGGTTGATAAATGCCGGTCGGATTACGCTGATAACGATACGATGCCGAAATGGCTGCCGCTCGCTTGGGATTGAATCGCGCAACGATCTGCGCTCTGTCCCAGGTACTGTCGTACGGGTTGTATTGCAAATCAAGGCTGGT
>CAZLFB010000053.1:0-3636 GCA_964558695.1 uncultured Orrella sp. | reverse complement strand
AAAAATTGTTGACGAAGCAACTGTTGATATGCGAGAGCACGTAAAAGCATCCTACACACCAACATACTTTCTCGCATTACATAGTATTGAACTTTCGTTCAAAGCATTCTTGCTATTAACAGACAAGCTGTTTTACACACAGAAGAAGGGCGGTAACGGTTTTACTGCTAATACCTTATGCCAGTACTTCCACTATTTGTTTAGGCAATGTGGCATTGAAGGTGCCAGCAGTCACAGTCCCCGCCGTACCTTTATCACTAACCTGGCTGAAAAAGGTGTAAGTGTGCGTGTGCTACAAAGTTTAGCTGGGCATCGCAACATCTCAACTACACAAGTCTACATTGATGTTAACGATGCTATGAAGCGTAGGGCTGTGGAACTTATTTGACAGACAAGTAGTGCATTAAAATTTGTTTTTCAAAACCATCACAAAAGTTTTTTATAAACTCAACACTTTGATTTGTATTGTGAGCTTGTAGACCACAACTTACGGAGCCGAACGGATAACCTTCGTCATCAACTTCGTCCACCGTTTCGCTATCTTCTCCGTACGAGTTGTATAGGGTTATATCGAACTCAGGACTAATTTTGTTATCCGTAAAGTAATTTTGCAATTTTCCAACGAACGTAAAGTAAATTTCAAAGTCACCACCCACAGTCGTTTGTGTGTTGGCGCCGATTTAAAACTGACCACCTGTGCCGATTGAATTTTGACCAGGGGCTTTTGCCGACGTAAATTGCATCGGCTGTGGATAACTATACCGGTTTAGCGGTTGTCGTTGTCCTTTTTCTTAATCGGAACACCGCAAGGGCGTAGCCCGAAGCGGTGTTCCGATCCCTCTCTTTAGAACGGCTCTTCCTCCTCGATGGTTGGGTTGGTTTCGGTTTGGTTTGGCTTTTTGCTTTGCTCACGTGCCTTGATCTTGCCTTTGGCGTCAAGGTTGCTGTGACGGAAACGGTAGGACTCGTTGCCGGTCTCTAAGATGTGGCAGTGATGGGCCAATCGATCCAGCAAGGCGGTGGTCATCTTGGCATCGCCAAACACCTTTGACCATTCTGCAAACCCCAAGTTGGTGGTGATCATGACGCTGGTGTGCTCATACAGCTTTGAGAGCAAGTGAAACAGCAAGGCGCCGCCCGCTTGGCTAAAGGGCAAATACCCCAGTTCGTCCAGGATGAGCAGATCTAGCCTGGCCAGACTCTGGGCGATACGCCCTGTCTTGTTAAGAAGCTTCTCGGTCTCCAGCGCATTGACCAGATCAACGGTCGAGCAGAACCTCACCTTCTTGCCATGTCGCGTGATGCCCGAGATACCCAGGGCCGTGGCCAGGTGCGTCTTGCCGGTCCCCGGGCCGCCAATGAACACGACATTCTGTGCGTGCTCGGTAAATGACAGATCAGCAAGCCTCGAGATCAAGGCCTGGTCAACAGGGCAAGCAGCGAAGTCAAACCCCGCCAGGTCTCGGTGCAACGGAAACTTGGCGGACTTCATCTGGTGGGCGATCGAGCGCATGGCCCGGTTGGTATCTTCGGCCTCGATCAGGTGCTCCAGCAGCCATTTGGAGTTCTCGATACGGCTGGATTCGCCATTCTCTGTCAGTTCCTCCCAGGCCATGACCATGCCGTTTAAGCGCAGCGACTTTAAGCTGTCTCGGATATCAGGACGCATGATGCACCTCCTGACGCTGGTCTTGAGACGGGCGCAGTCGGTCATAGCGTGCCGTGTCCGCCACCGGGGCTTCTTTGAGCGTAAGCGCTGTGGCCACCGGATCGGGGATTGGCGGACTGTTGAGCCTGGCCAGTATGTTCTTGACGTGCTCAACACTCACCTGTCCGCTAGGCGTCACGTCCTCAAGCGCCAAGGAAACTGCCACCAGCACCGCATCTAGTCCCGCCTGTGGCACACAGGTCAGTACATCGGCCATGGTGCGATCACCATCGGTTTGTCTCATCAAAGCGATGCGTAATCGTTGCAAGACATCGGGCATATCCAGAAACGGGGCGCCATTGCGCAGTGCCCCGGGCTTGCGGTCGATGAGGTCAATGTAATGCTGCCAGTCATATGCCGTCTGCCCTCGATTGGCCAGACGATCGTGCCGAGCCACAATCTCGTCACCGCCAACCACCACGACTTGCGTGGGGTAAAGGCGTGTGCTCACGAGCTTGCCCGCCCATTCGCAAGGCACCGAGTAACGGTTTCTGGCCACAGTGACCAAACACGTGCTGCTCACCCTCGACGTCTTCTCCACGTAGCCATCAAAGGGCTCTGGCATCGGCATCAAATGCTCACGCTCAATCTCCAGCGCCTCAGCAATGGTCAGCTCGGTATAGTCAGGGTGCTTGAGTTCCTGCCAGTTGGCCAGGCAGCGCTTGGCCAACCAGTCATTCATCTCCACAAACGAGCCAAACCGGTGCTCGCGTGCCTCTAACCAAATACGCCGGCGGCTGTCTTGCACGTTCTTCTCAACAATGCCTTTCTCCCAGCCAGCCGCCCGGTTACAGAACTCGGCATCAAACAAGTAATGGCTGCACATGGCCTTAAAGCGCTTGTTGACCTTGCGCTTCTTACCAGTCTCAACCTTGTCGACCGCTGTCTTCATGTTGTCGTAGATGCCGCGCTTGGGCACCCCGCCAAACGCCGCAAACGATCGGGTATGGGCATCAAACAGCATTTCGTGACTCTGGCTCGGATAAGCGACCAGCCAGAAGGCGCGGCTCGCACACAGCTTGGTGTGCGCAACCTGCACTTTGTGAAACACCCCGCCCACCAACATCCCTTCCTCGCCCCAGTCAAACTGAACCGCCTCACCATTATCAAATGTCAGTGGCACAAACGCCTTGGCACCACCCGAGTCCTGACGATAGGCACGAATAAAGTCCGTCACCCGGGTGTAGCCACCCTGGTAGCCTTGGGCCTTAATCTGGTGAAACAAGGCACGCGCCGTGCGCCTGCTGTCTTTATGCCGTAAGCCATCGGCCTTCAGAGCCGCCTTCAGAAACGGCTCATACGGCGTGAGCTTTCTATCCTCGGGCTTTCTCTCGTACTTCGGCTCCTCGTCGCCTGGCGCTCGCAGCCACTTCTTGACCGTGTTTCGCGATAAGCCCGTTCGCTTGGCTATCTCGCTAATCGATAATTTGTCGCGCAAATGCATGCGCCTGACCTTGCCCAACATGTCCATGGTGATCACCTCCAAACTCCTGCTTAAAAAGTAAGCAGGTCGATTGAACACCCTGGTCAATTTTGAGTCGGCACAACCTTCAAAAACTGGTCAATTTTCAGTCGGCGTCAACACCGAGGAGGGCTACACAATGGCACAAGCAGCAACGTTAGATACGCAGCAACTACAGCGGGTATTAGACTATCTGAAAACACGCAGACACTATAGGCGCAACAGGACGATGGTTTTGCTCACGCACTGGTCTATGCTGCGTGTAGGTGAGGTAGCAGCACTACGATACTGTGATGTTATGGATGCGGATGGACAGATACGCAGCGAAGCAGTATTATCAGCAGAGCAGACAAAGGGCGATAAGAGCAGACGTATTTGGTTTAATGAGCGTATGCGGGGGGAGTTAGCAGCGTATGTGGCAGCGCATAGACCCAAATACAAGACACAGCCGCTGTTTTACACGCAG